>WRLG01000001.1 GCA_009777725.1 Oscillospiraceae bacterium
TTGCGGCAACAGACATTTCAAGCAAAGTGTAACCGTGCAACAAGTGAAATAAATCAAGTGTCATCAAATCTTCGGGAGTTTTAATTTCTCTTGCTCGTTTAATTACTCCGAGTTCAAGACACTTTCCCTCCCACCCCTCCGGCAAGAATTTTAACATTTGTATTGGTGATGGTAACATAGAAACCCCTCCTCGTTTTTTTAATGATACCATATATTAGTTCTTTTGTCAAGTGTTAAGTTAGTGCGTATGTGCAAAGAGACCAATTCCCTTGTGCGATAAAATGGTATTACTTTAGCAACCCAATCTTTTTGCAACACTCTCTTACTTGAACTGACGGTAAAGAAATCATCGAAATATTTTTCTTCCCATTCCCCACTATCTCTAAATTCCGGAAATCTCAATTCTGGCGTAGTTCTACCCTCAGCGGGGAACAGTTTCTGCATTAAGCCTTTTTGGTTCGTTTTAAGGAGTTCGAGTTTTTTTGCTTCAGCGGCGATAAGCTCATCAAGAGAAGATAAGCAATCGGCGATTTTTTGTTGTTCTTTCTCCGAAAGGTAAGGCAGGGGCATTTTCATAAAGCTGTCATTTGAGATGCTAATACGGTCATGTCTTGCACCTGTATTTGAAACGCTTTTTAAATAATTATGCCAAAGGTTTGTTTTGAAATATTGCTCATAAAAATCATTATGACGATTCTTAAATCTAAACACCGTGTATAACGGAGACATAACACCTTTTCCGATTTTATTTTTAGAAATTGGCCCAACAGATGCAGTTGCAGATATACGAGGATTATAAACATAATCCCCCTCGTCTATAATAAAATAATTATCAAGATGATCCTTGCTTGCAACCTCTTTTTTAAAATAATCGCTTTGGTCTATAACTCCGCTTGTGGCTGAATTTGTGAGGAGACGGTTGATTAAATTGTTTTTATTTCTTATTGTAATTCTATTTGCCAAGCAATTCAATGAGACTATTTCCCATTCACCTGTTGAAATAAACTCCGGAAATCTGTATTTCGGCAACATCTTTGTTGCGCTCATTTTCTTACTCATATGCTTTCAACCCCATAACCTCTCGCCCATTTGCGATTTTTTTAGCAGAGGAATTAAATCGGCCATAAGCTCAAGTTCTTTATTCATTCTATCCCTCCAGCCAAGCCTCAGTGGCTCTAAAAGGTCGCTTAACTTTTCACCATAAAAAATCATACGCCCCATAATCTCGTCCACAAAGGCTTTTAACGGCACAGAATCCAACCCATGTTTTAATGCAAGTGATTCTATTTCTTTTGCAGACTTCTCGGCTTTGAACTTTTGGTATCCGTTTCTTATAGCGGTTTCGTCTAATCCTGTATTCTTTTCCAATGTTTCAATGTAGGAAATAATATCTTCGCGTTCATCCATCATATTGGAATTTGCACACAACAAACCTATGAGCTGTTCGCGGCTCATTTTATGTTTCATTGGTACATCAGATTGCGTATACTTAGCAATCAAAGACATGATATAATCATAATCAATTATCGCAGATGAGAACAAGATAAATTCAAAGTCAAGTTGCTCAATAGCAGGGTCTTTATACTCAATCTCTTTACCTTGCTGTGCCTTTAGCTTCTGAGCCGTTTCGATATAGACACCACGAAAAGCTCTCAAAGTATCCTCAGGCAATAACTCAATAACTCTGTCTGACTGTTCTTGGTCAATATCGGTATACTGCTCAAGCTGTGTTTTAAGACGTTGCACTTCCTTAAATTTATTGATGAATTCACCACGTGCTATATCACCTTTCAGATTGCTTACTTGTTCGGGCTTGCACTCCAGTCCTTGTGATTTCATAAACTTTGTAAGCTCGGCAACGGCATTTTCCAACTTAACAACTACTGCGGGTGCGGGTTCAACAATCCAAATTTTTCTTGCGTTTGCACTATTATCTTTCCCGGAAAATAATGCTATAGCTTCATTGACATTATCTTCTTGCTCTCTGAAATCAACTACGTTTCCATATGGTTTTGTATTATTCAAGATACGATTAGTTCTTGAGAACGCTTGAATCAATCCATGTTGTTTTAAATTTTTATCAACATAAAGTGTATTTAAATACGTTGAATCAAACCCTGTTAAAAGCATATCAACAACAATTGTTATATCGATTTTCTTACTATGCGGATAATCTGAGTTAGAATATTTTTGGTCTTTTACTCGCTGTTGAACATCTTGGTAATATAAGTCGAATTCTTCTATGCTAAAATTTTTATCATATTGCTGATTGTAATCAGCAATAATATTTTTGAGTGCGGCTTTTTTCTTCTCCGGTTCTTTTTTATTGTCTTCTTTTTCTTGCGGCAAATCTTCTTGGAGTTGTGTAACGTCTTTGTTCCCTTGAGCCGGCGGAGAAAAGACGCAAACAATATTCAGGGGGTAAATCCCCCTCGGCGTTTTTTGCAAGGTCTTCTTGCATGGTCTTGAACAAGTCGTAATACGCAATAGCATCATTGATAGATGATGTCGCAAGTATTGCATTGTAACGCTTTCCGTTTGTTGCGGCATCGTGCTTTGCAAGTATTGCTTCCATAGCTTTCTTTTTGCTTACTTCTTCAGTTATTTTTAAGGACTTCGCTTTTTTATCAGGTTTAAAATAATCAATATGAAAACGTAATACGTTACCATCGTTGATGGCATTTGTTATAGTATAGGCATGAAGCTCCTTTTCAAAAACATCTTCGGTAGTTACATATGAACCTACCGTGCCGTCAACTTGCTTATATGAAGAGTTTTCTTCAAAAATAGGTGTTCCGGTAAAACTAAAAAGTTGCGCTTTAGGAAAAAACTCCTTAATAGCTTTATGATTTTCACCAAACTGAGAGCGGTGGCATTCATCGAAAATAATAACAACACGTTTGTTCCTGAGTTTCGACAAGCGTTCCTTGAATGTTGGAATTCCCTTTTTCTTCTTTTCTTGGTTGCTTTTACTATTTTCATCAAGAGCAAGTCCAAGTTTTTGAATAGTTGTAACAATAACTTTGTCCTTATAATCATCTGAAGTTAGGCGTTTTACAAGACTCTCGGTGTTCGTGTTTTCTTCAACGCACCCTTCTTGGAACTTGTTAAACTCTATTCGTGTTTGTCTGTCAAGGTCTTTTCTGTCAACGACAAATAAACATTTCTCAATATCCGGATTATCTTTCATAAGAGTAGAAGCCTTGAACGATGTAAGCGTTTTTCCACTCCCTAGAGTATGCCAAATATATCCATTGCCTCGATTCTGTTCGATGCAATCCATTATGGATTTAACAGCATAAATTTGATAAGGGCGCATAATAATTAATTTTTGCTCGCTTACAACAAGTACCATATACAAATTAATTAATTTAGCGAGAGTAGACTTTCGTAAAAACATATCGGAAAAATCATACAAGTTGCTGATTTTTTTGTTTTTTTCATCTGCAAGTTGATAGATTGGCAAGAAACGCTCGTAGGCATCGAAAGAAAAATGCTCTTTTGGGTTGTTAGCAAAATAATATGTGTTGGTTTCGTTGCTCACGATAAAAATCTGCATAAAGCAAAGCAATGAATTGGAATATCCATTACCAACATGGTTCTTGTAATTGACAATTTGCTCCATCGCTTTCTTAGGTGTGTTTTCCGTCGAGAGCCATTTGTTTAAAAGTAGCCTTGATTTTATCGCTCGTCGTTTGACTGTGCCAATCGGCGAAAACGATTTTCGATTGAGAGCGACACGCTCTCTTTCTTATCCTCACGGCTCAACCTCGCATAAGCACCTGTCAAGTAAAGAATAAAAAAATACTGCACATTGTAAAATATAAATTAATCAAAGATCGTGTTCTTTATTCCACTTCCAATGATGGAATAAAGCGTGGATTAAAACAGCTGCTCTTTATATATGCAAGTTTATGGAATCGCATTCTATAAAGTCATCTTATTTTTCTTTTGCCCATTTGGACAAAACATTCATGACAGAACATGGATAATTGAAGCGATTGATAAAGTATTTTCTCTCATCAATAGGGAGATAGGCAATGCTAAAATATATGCCATCTGTTGCCATGCGTCCATGCCAATGTAGCTTTCATTTTGTTCGCGCAACCAATCAATAGAACCATTCTGCTTTGCAGATAGTGTTATCTCTCGCCGGATAAATGCCTCTGAATTTTGATAGATGCACACGTTTGCAAAGCATGGTATTAATTTACTTATATTGGTGAGTGATACATCAACTCCCCCCTAGGGATGACCTATCTGCGTTAAACGTCGATAAAACCAACGCAGTCTATCAATTTCAATACCATGTCCTCTTGTTTGCTGACTGGCCTGTCTTCAATCATATTTGCACAAATTGTTTTGAACTCGTCAGCATTATATATTTTTGTCTTGTGCCGCTGTAACATCAAACACTGCTGTTTGTCTAATGTCGTGGCGATTTTTGATAACATTAATTTTGCATCGATTTCATTCTCGCAAAAAAAACGATAATGTCGTCGACATATCGAATAAAATCAATGCCTTGAATGCGAAGGCTGCTGTCAATAGAGCTTCTGCAAGCAAATGAGCAGGGGGCGGTCCAATAGGTATTCCCCTTGACGCACCAACCGTTGTACTCTCAAGAAGTTTGACTATCCATTTAAAATTCATACTGCCGATTTCTTCATAAAAAGTGGATAATCATTTTACTTACAATACGTTAGCCATCATTCTCAATATAAGTACCGCCAATCGTCTCCATGAAAATGTTTCGGAACGGTGCGTCAAGCGATGCACAAACAAGGTCAGCCCATACAGCAGATATGAGGTTATCACCTCTGATGCACCATATCTTGTAATGCAGATTTCCGTATGTGACAATTGAAACTCCGGTTAACTTTTCAGCGTCGCGGTATTTGGCTTCAAATACTTCTCTGTTGTACTGGTTTACTGAGAAGTCGATATGTTCAAATGTTTTGCACAACGGATAGTAAGTTCCGTGAATATAATTCGTAATAATCACGTCCTCATCATTTGTAAAGATATTGGGATTCCAGAGTTGCTCTACATTCATATGGTAGAACTCCATCCCTGTTTCATCGGCTCCGCGTTTGACGTAAACAAGGATTTTGTGCATCGATTGAGAATCGAAATGCACTATTGTCTCTTTGCCACTCTTCATCTGTTCAGTGATATTATCAAAATTGAGGGTAACCCCACGCCATTTTTGGAAGACAACACCAGCGTTGCTGACCATTCGCAAATAGGGGATGGCGAGATTTTCGTCGCACCGCATAAATATCTGTACAGGAAGCTTTATATTACGGATTATTTCAATGGTTTTCGGCACGTTAGCTATTGGGCTTCCAATTGACGTATCAAGGAAAATATTGTAGAGATAGTATTTATCATCCAACCTAAACCCTTGCCGTTCAAATTTTGCACCTGTTACATCACTCAAACCATATTTATCTATAGGCACGATTAGTTTTTCATTATTGATAATCTCGTTTACATCATGAATTCTATAAGCGAAACTTTCAATTAACGTAAAAATAAATAAAAGAGAAAGGCGTTGGCCGTTAATATCGAAGTTGCCCAAATAGCTTATTCTTCCTTCGATGGCATCGGAAACAGCGGTCATATGCTCTATCTCATTGCGCCCGATGGAAGTGATTATCTTGCCATAACTGGCTATATACATTCGATTCCCGTTATTAGGATTCCCATCAATGCCAAGGCAATACTGCAATAATTCTTCGGTATCAATATTCGCAATGTCAATCATTTCACGAAATTTATCTGCGGTATCCAGTATCGGTGCTGGAATTTTGGCATTTGGCGAAAAGAACAGATATGCCGATGCCGTGTAATATTTCAAGAACGTATTAGGATATGCAGTATAAAAAACACCGCCGTGCGGAGCTTTTTTCATCGAACGTAAGTAATAATTGATTTTCCAAAACTCCTGTGTAGAGATAATGCTCTGAATGAGAGTATTTAGGTTTTCTGATAGTGCCATTACATACATTCTCCTTACAAAAATGATATTATATTAAGAGGAATAAATGTTTCAACCCCATGCTTGTCTTGTAGTACCTCGACTCCCAACATTGCAGAAAAAGAAAGCTCAAACGAATCAGTTTCACAGTTCGCCTCATATTTATACGGATAATGCGTAAGTGAATGCTTTACTACATCTCTTTTTTCTTTTGGAATCTGTAAAACGAAAGCCTCAAATAAACTCAATTTGAAATCAAATGATGCGTAATATTTTTCGCCATTCCTCAAAACTGTTGCTTGAATAGAATACAACGAGTCACTCGGTTTTGCTATGCAATCAACATGTATTCCATAAAAATGATGAACCATATCCAAAGATAATCCTGATTTCGCACACCAAACACCATAATCTGGTTTATAATTAAAAACATTAGGAAAAGTAAATGCTGCCGGACTTAAAAGCTCATAAAGAGTTCCCCATTTTTCTTTATCGGCAGTAGCGAAGCTCAATTTGAATATTAGTGTTGCTTTTCTCGTATTAAAAACTGTTAATTCCCGTCCATTGCACAGCACAAATATTTCAGAATCGACATCACGATGATTTGCATAGCTATGGGCTTGTTCTACGTGTTTTCCCTCCGTGATATTTGCACTCGGAGCTTTTGCTTCAATTATAAAAATATTTTTGCCTTTAATTTGAATTATATAATCGGGGGTCATCCCTATCTTCCTTTTTTTCGTTCCCTTCGTCACAAAGGGATCTTCAAGGGTGTATTCACTTATAATTTTATTGATGCTGTCAAATCGGGAATAGCCAAGAGCATTTAATAGCGGCAGAAGAATTTCTTCCCTAACCGCATCCTCTTTAAAATGTATCGGAAGGCTATCGAAATCTATCTCAGAAAATATTCCCATACCTGCTACTCCCATCATTGTTAATTATGTTGAATTGGTATCTCCGTTGAATGCGTCGGAGATAACTCTAAACCTTAAACACTACCTGCACTCCGTCCGACAAAACCATAACCTCTCCCACCAATGCGTCCATCATATCAGAAGTAAGCTCTGATGTTTCAAATACAGATTTATCCTCATATCCCTCATAGAACGTGTATATATATCGACTTTATACCTCCACGTTTTTTTCAAAGACCGAAAGAATTTATAAAATCATATGCTTTATATCGCAGTTAGGTAAAGACTTCTCAGAATTTATCAGTGTTATCCTTATACGGCATTTGATGGTTTGCATACTTTTTTTATTGTTATCCATTCGCTTTGCGCCATTGATGCCTAAACAAGCGAAGTTACGACTTGCTCTGATAGCGGCAATGCTCGAAAACGCTGAATATCCAAAATAATGACTCCCCTATAAATATTGTGTTATTATTCTATCACGATTTTCGAGGAAAGTCAATGCCTATCGTCAAAATGTCACGGCAAAAGCACTTACCTTAAGAAAATAATATTTTCTAACACGGAAATATCAAGAGCAGCTATAAACATTTTGTACTTGATACTTTGCTTTTTACCGACATCAGCATTTTTCAAAACCGGCAAAGCGGTTTGGCACAGGACATTCCAGTTAAGCGGAGAGTTATCTTTTCTCAATCTTGCGTTGTCCTCGCCGAAAGTAATGTCAAGATGCCAATGAAGCTGATTTTCAATTGACCAATGTTTACGAACCGAATCGCGGCAAATCAGTCTATGTTCGTTAGGGAAGTAATGAAATATCGTGTTTCCGTCAATATTTACGGTCTTGCCCACAGTGGAGCATTTATCAAGACACTCCTTCCGTGCCTTGCCGAATTCCTCTATGTTCTCAAAATCCTCTGCTCTGCTTTAGCTTTCACTTATAGCCAACTAAAGTTGTCGGTCGCAAGTGCATTTCGGCGTAATCTTTCAGCCATTTTTCTGTATATTGGTCGAATTTAATCGTTTCATCAAGGTATCGCCCTGTCTTGCATTTTTGCTCAAATTCAACCTCAACCCGCTTCAATTCTTTTTCGGCTTGCTTTGGAGTCAGCTTAGGGTCGGGTTTGTAGGTCATTGAATAAAACAGCTTTTTACCGTTGCTGTCCGTGATTTTGAAGACTTTTATTCGGTAACTGTCACCGTCTTTGCCTTGTCGTTTTTCAATGCTTGCCATTTTAGGGTCATTTCATTTCATGTTAATAATATATAACGGTAAATCTTATTCATCGGGTTTACCGTCTACATACACTGTATGGTCAACGTGTGACCAATCGGTAATGGGATTGTTTTCTATGCTAAGAAAATGAATTCTAAGGTCAGATAATGGCGATAAGTCGCTGACTTGGTTGTTATTTAAGGATAAACTGTTTAAGTATAAGCCCGAAAGCGGTGACAGGTTGCTGATTTCATTGTTGCTTAATGATAATTCTTTCAGATTCATTAGACCTGAAAGCGGTGACAAATCGCTGATTTGATTATCATGTAACACTAACCAATTCAATTCTGTCAAGTCGGATAAGGGTGATAAATCGCTGATTTCATTGTTGCTTAATGATAATTCTTTCAGATTTGTTAAACCTGAAAGCGGTGACAAATCGCTGATTTGATTATCATGTAACATTAACCAATTCAATTCTGCCAAGTCGGATAAGGGCGATAAATCGCCTATTTGGTTATTTGAAAGGAACAGATAATAAAGGAGAACCAAATCATTCAGCGGAGAAAGGTCAGATATTTGATTGTCGCTTAATCTCAAATTTGTCAATTTTGTCAAGCCGGATAACGGAGTTATATCACTGATTTGATTATCAAACGAGTATAATTCAGTCAAGTTAATCATGTTGGATAGCGGTGATAAGTCACTGATTTGATTGTCGCTTATATGCAATCGAATTAAGTTTGTCAAGCCTGATATGGGGGATATGTCGCTGATTTGATTGCTGCTGATTGTCAAGTGGGTTAAGTTTGTTCTATCGGATAGGGGGGATAAATTGCTTATTTGGTTATTGTATAAATACAGTCCATTCAGATTTGTAAGGTTAGGCAGGCTCATTAAATCGTTGTCGGTAATTGGATTATAACCCAAATCTAAATGATTTAGGTTTGTTAATTCCGACAAGGGCGATAGGTCGCTTATATGGTTATTATTTAGTTTTAAATAAGTAAGATTTGTTAAACCTGAAAGCGGTGACAAGTCGCTAATTGAAGAATTATGTAATTCCAGCTTGGTTAAGTTTACCATATATTTGAGCGGCAAAATTTCCTCATTGGTTAATGTTTCGCCGCCTAAGCTAAGTTCTGTACTTGATGTGTCGTATTGATTTCCTCTAATTGTGATGTGTTTCGGCACAGATTCACGCGTTTGGGCGAATGTAGTAGTTGTTTCGTTTTCAGTTGTCGTAGTTTCGATGCTCGTTATAGTTTCGCTCAATGTTTCCGTAACCTCGTCATTATTATTATTATTATTACAGCCCGAAAATAAAACTGCCGCCATAACCAATAACGCAACAACCTTTTTCATAATCCCACTCCATTCTATTTGATAATTTAATAATACACCTTTTTCACTTAAATGTCAAGAGGAATTTTAAAAATCCACACTTGACATTTAAGAGCGTTTAGGTTATAATATAATCATAAGAATAAATAGCATTCAAATCCGCAGATTTGATAACCCCATCGGAGAGCCCCTGCATTTATGATGTAGCGACGTTAGGGTTGGGGCTGACATATCAGCCCTAAAAGGGAGGTGCAGGAGGGAACGTCCTGTCAAGCACCAAATGAAATTTGGTATTAAACCCGCTACTTTTTCCAACCCATCCTAACATCACGCAAACGCTGATTTTACCGAAACTTTGCAAGGCTAATAACTTCTATCTTCTTGCAGAGTTTCATATCTTTTCGCAACTTTAATCCCCAAATAATCCCCAAAACTATATGGCAGTATTTCTGTTAAAAACGAAAACGGGAGCATAGGATTACCCCACTAACTAAGTCGTGACACTTAGTGCGACAAATTTCTGTTTATGTCGTCCGGCAAGGCGGACGACATAAGAATATGCGGATATTTCAAGTAGGACAACGCCGTCGTTAGTAAGAGTTATAAGTTAGTTAGTAGGGTATTCTGTTTCCGATTTAAATTAGTGCTTCCTCTATATCAAGCTGCTCTGTTATCGGGTTTAAAAATTCCTGCCAGATATATTTTATAGGCACAAAGTTATTGTAATCTTCATAATCATGCTTAACAGCACCCCTAAAAACTCCGATAACTTCATTTGTTTCGTCTGATAAAACAGGACAACCGGAATTGCCTCTTTTTCCTTCCATCGACACATCTACCATATCAATTCCGTTTCTTTTTTGAAGTCCCGATACCGCTCCATAAAAAGTGCTATGGTTCAGGTCTTCAATACTGTCACTCATTATGTCGCCAAATGGATAGCCGATACAATATATTTTATCACCATGATTGTATGATAAATTGGCTGTTGCGAGTTTAACAGCAGGAAAATTCACTCCCTTCAATTTTAACAAAGCGATGTCTATAGTTTTATCATACTTAACAATAACCGCCTCGTGCCACGAGTTTAAACTCCCGACCCTGTCCGGAATCCGTAATCTTGCTTCGATATTTTGTTGTCCTTCAACAACGTGATAGGCTGTTATTGCATATCCATCTTCTGTAATAACGAAGCCACTGCCGGAACCCGATTCGGTTTGAATAAAAATTAACGCATCAGAAAATCTTATCAATAACTTTTCGTTAAATTTTATTGGTACAAACTTAACTGGCTTTTCTTGTTTATCCTTTATATTTAATATATTATCATAATTTTTTGGAACATCCTCGCCTGTAAGTAGGTTACGCAATTCTTCCGGGGTGTTTTTCGCATTTACAAATTGAGCTTTAAGTCTTTGTCTCATATTCGTTTTACACTTTTTTATGTAATTTCTTACATCTCTTCCGTTACCAAAAGACGGTAAAGGGTTTACTGTCCAGCTTTCAAATATTTTTTGTGACAGTTTTTCAAACTCATCGGTAAGTCTAATATTCTGTGCTTTTGCCATAAACCTAAGTATTTGCACAAGTTCGTCTGAAGTATAATTTTCAAATTCTATGATATTATCTTCAGTCACCCTTGAAAACAACCCGACATTTGCATCAATAAAATTTTTCATGGGTTCTGTATAACCGGCGAATATCACACAAATTCGTGAAAGGTTGTTTTCCATGAGCGGAACTAAAGTATCGATAACCTCTTGACCATAATCAACTTGACCATCCTTTCTTGGATTGATTGAGTATGCTTCATCAATAAAAAGAACACCATCTAAAGCTTCGTTAAATTTCGCTTGTGTTTTAGCTTTTGAATGACCTGCATATTCTCCTGTTAATTGAAGTGCACTTTCTATTTCAACAATATGTCCCTTTTTTAGAACGCCAAGATTATGTAAAATACTGCCTAAAAGTCTTGCTACCGTAGTTTTTCCTGTCCCCGGATTTCCATTAAAGACATAATGACCGGGGTCGACTGTTTTTCCGTCTTCGCATTCAAATTCCATGTTATCTTTAATCTCTTCAATTTTTGATTTTACTTTTGCTAATCCAATTAATTCGTTAAGTTGGAGCTGTTCATCCAATCTTGTCTCCGGCGGTAAAGCAGGAAGTAATCTTGAATGATATTCCACAATTTTTGCTCGACTTTTCCCATTGAAATTAAACCTTTTTTCACAACTCTCGTTATTTAAGACTTCGCCTCTTTCAGACATAGTACCTACCTCCGCAAGAAAATATTTTAATGATAATTTTTCATCATTAAAATGCTTTGTTAAATTTTTACAAACATCATCAAATTCTCTAAAATCCACTTTTAGACCATTTGACAAAAGCCTTTTATAGTGTATTGCGTTTCTAATCTCGCCTGCGGATGGTGTGTTGAGCTCTATTAAAGTGGCAGATTTTGAATCTTTTTGCACCATGTTTGAGAAAAACTTCCAATAAGGTGTGCAGTCACTCTCATATGTTTTAAGAACCTCTTCAAGAGGTTTTTCAGGGAAAACGAACACGACGATGTTTTTATTATTAGATGACAATCCTTTAAAAGAGTTAAGACCATCACAAATATCTTCGGGAGATGTTCTTCCGAAAGACGAAATAAAATCGTCGGCATTCGTAAATATTACTGCCGTTTTAATTTTATCGTCCTCCATGCAACTTTTAATTCTTGAAAAAGCCATAGTATCATCAATGGTTTTAATGCTTAATCGTCGATTTGCTTCTTCTTGATTTTTTGGTGGTTGAGACTTTTCGGGAGCAGAAGAATCGGTGCTGTTTAATCTGCCTTTAAGTGGCGCACCTTTAAGCTTTATTTTTGTTTGAGGATATTTCACTTGTTCAAAGTGTTCATAATTCAGATTAGCTGTTGACATATACGAAACATCGTCAAAAAAATAGAATTTTTTGCTTCTGTTATAAAATATAATGCGGCTATATTTACAATCACTCAGATGGTCATACAGCATTTCATCTAAATTTTTGCGGATAAGGTCTTCACCGCAAAATTCATCCTGTGTTTTACCTGCAACAAAGAAAAACCGTTTCGTTATATTGATGTTTTGATTGAAATAAGATTCCATGCTATTAAACCCTCATTCTAAATAAATTTGTACCGTTCGCTTCCACGTCGAATTAAAAGAATAAAAATTACAGTTTCAGCCACAAAGCGGGGCGAACGCCACCGACATAGTTGACATCGTCGACACTGCTGCCAGTGACATTGACAACGCCGTAATCGTAGACAAAGGCGGCATTAATGCTGCTGTTGCCGGGCGACCGAAGCCACCACCATGAAGATTCGTTGCCATATTTTAACATTCTTTTGGAATTATTTTCATCAGTGACATAAATCTTATTATCAAGATAAAAATCTTTCCACTCATCCCATTTTGTTTTACCTTTATCCCAATACTCCCTCTTTATTTCAGCCGCCAAGGATTTTTTAGCACTGCTGTTCAGTTGCACTCGGCTGTCTCCGAAATAACGGCAGACTTCTTGAAGCGAAAGCAGAAACACTCTATCTGTCGTTTCCGCTCCGCCGTTTGTTCCCCACCACGGATTATTAGGATTTAAATTTGGCACAGGGATAATTTTCGCAATTTCAAATGGGCTGAAGTTACTTAAAAATTCTCCGTTTAGGTATTTCCTTAAATCGCAATCAGCCCACGTTATATTCTCCAATTTGTTGTGATAAGCACGCTTTTCTATGACATTTTCTGTAATAATTAATGCGGCGTTATTCTGAATGTCAAGCACCCGCCAGTTATATCCGCCAAATTGGATTACACTGCCGATTATGGGAGTTGGAGGTAGAGCTGTTTGTTTTTTCAATTGCTCTTTTAATGTGTTTATTTCCTTCTCTTTTTGGAACAACTCCGTCTTTTTTTGAGATAGCTCCGCCTTTAAACGCATTTCATTCTGCTCGAATCGGAATAATTCCGCCTTTAAATGGCTTTCTTTTCGCTCAAACTCCCATTTCATGCGAGCAGGATTCACGGAAGCAGCCAACCAATACTCATACTCCTCGTCCGAAACGATTATCGGACGAAAATCATCAAACCCGCATATTGGGCACGTAGTTATATTTTCCGGAACATTATGTTTACGGCATACAGGGCAAGTTTTCATTTATAGAATTATCCTTTCAGCGTTGTTTGCCGGTGAACAGGCTTTTGAGCGGTATTTTGAAGATTTAAAAGATTGTTATTGTCAGAAGATACTCTTTCATATCCCTCGCGACATACGAATTCATCGGTATTAATTCCGCTGTCTGAAAGATGATTGCGTATACTTCTAAGCCATTCCTCACGTAGCGAATCGGTATTATCCGTGAAAAAACCATGAATTTGAAGATTATTATCCATACCTTCAGCGGGTTCAATAATTACGACAATAGAGTTTTCCGCACCATCAGTGAGTTTAATATGAACTGCTTCTGTGCTTTCTTCTCCCTCATAAGTAGAATCTGCATATCTCCATTCTGTCCCTGAGAAAGCATCAACTATGTCTTGCGCTAAGTCTGCACGCTTTTGCGATGCGGTTAATCTCATTCGAGCAATTTCTTCAGCTTGCTGCATAATTTCATTACTCCGCTCTAATTCATTGCTCAATTCTTTAAGGTCTTTTACAGGTATATTTTCCGGGGTTTTTACTCCCGCTTCAATTTCGGTTATCGTATCCCGAACATTGTTAAGCATTCCGTCAGACCAATAATTAATATCAGCGGGAACGATTTCTTTACCCTCGCTTGTTTCAATTTCAAATTTCATTTCCTCGCGGAACACAAGGTTGGATTTTGTATCAGCTAATGCCTGTGTAAATATGACATATTGACGTTTCCATTCTTCTTCGGCGACAATTATTTCACTCCGAAGTGCAATTGCCCTGTTGAACCTTTCCCGTGCGTTTGCAATCGTAGCTTCAAATCGCCTTCCTGTACGCATATCTGAATCAGTTTGCGATAATTCATCCATTAGTGATTGCAGTTTTCCCGGAGCAAACATATCGTGTCGATATTGTCCTATCTTAGAAAATACAGCACGGCACTGATTTACCCAATACTCTGCAACCGCTTTGTTTTCGCGTTTCTCTGAATCCATTTGTGATTGTATGCTGTTTATTGCCGTATTCAATTCCCTTTTATTATGCTCCATTTGTGCTTGAAGTTCTGTCCGTAAATTATCAAGTTTTCCGTCAAAGTTTAACGCTTGTTGTGCCAGTTTTCTGTCCTGTTGCCTTGTCAGACGCGTTATATCGCTGTGAAGCCCGGCTATTTCGCTGTTTAGCGTATTGCTCAGTGCGTTCACTCGGGTTTGTGCTTCTCTTTGAGCTGCTTGAGCCGCTTGTGCTCGCCTTTCTGCTTGCTGTTGCGATTCGGCTGCGGTTCTTGCGTTATTTACCAATCTATCCCGCTCCGTCCTTGTCATGGTTATCCTCGTTTCCTTAATTCCGCTCATTTTGAGTTCCTCCAAATTTTATTTTTTATTCCGCTGAATACCAATTGCAACAAAGCTCTTTTAAGAAAAGTCATAAAGTATAATTATAGTCTGTGCTTCATGTTACCATGTATATCTCTAATGACGTTTCCATCCAAACGATGAGTAACATTGCCATGAATATCCCTAATAACATTACCATCAATCCTATGTGTCAGATTTCCGTAAAGGTCTCTGATATTGTTGCCGTCTATCCGGTGAAGAATATTACCGTGAATATCTCTTATAGCTCCACCTTCTATCCGTGCAGTGAGATTCCCGTATATATCTCTTAAATTAGCCATTTTTACGCTTCCTTTCAAGTATTATTTTAAAGATTAAAGATTCAACTTTATTAGTAGTTTCGTAGCTTCTTTACCGGAGTTATATCCTGATTTATTATTTGCCACGAATCTTAAAGCCTCAAGTGTTTCTCTTTCATTAGGAAATAGTGTAGCTAAATCATTTAATGCTCTGTCGCCATGAACATTGCCTGCTTGATTTCTCGCTACAAACACCAAAATTTCTAATGTGTCTTTGTCTTTAGGGAATAGTTTAACCAATTTCTTTAACGCTTCTTCGCCGTTAGTATGTCCCACTTTTTTTTCGGCAACATATAGCAAGATTCTTTTAGTGCTTGTTGCTGTAGGATACAACTTGATTAATTTACGCATTGCTTCAAAACCAGCACGGCGTTTTAAGTGGTTTTTTATTGTATTTATTAATGCTTCTTGTGCAGCAGACATTTTTTCGCCCTCTTCTGAAAAAGCTAATTGCTGTTGTTGGTCTTGCTTTTGATTCGATTGATTTTGGGTTTGTTGCAGGGGTGGAGCGGTGTTTGCTGAATCATCGCTTTTGGGGGCTGTATTTATGGTGAACTTTTGTTGTGTTTCTATATGTAAAGTATTGGCATCAAATTTCAGCCACAAAGCGGGGCGAACGCCGCCAACTACCGACACACTGCCGATGAGGATGCCATTGACGATGACATTACCGTCGGAATAGACGTAGGCGGCACGGTTACTAATGTAGCCGGGCGACCGAAGCCACCACCACGAAGCCGTGTCGCTAGCGTTGTAGGCTATTCTCTCCGAATCGTAATTGTTAGATAAAGCCCAGCCATCAACACTTGCAACGAATTTACCGTTCTTGTATTCCTTGCGCCTTTTATTTAAGTAGTCTCCGCTGTCGCCAAAATATCTGTCCGCTTCCTCTATGCTTAATAGGAATATTTTATCGGTTATATCTTTGCCACCTTTTGTCCCGAACCATAAATTGTCGTTGTTTATTACCTTTTCTTCAGCTATGCGCGATTTATCTTGCCCGAGTGAATCATAGAACGTGCCGTTAAGTTCGCTACGCAGTTCACATTCAGCCCACGTAATATTTCCGCCTGTTGAGTGATATGCTTTACTGTCTATGACCTCTTCGGTTAAGAGCAGAGCTTTATCGTTTTGCACATCAAGCACACGCCAATCATAACCGCCGAATTTGATTATGCTGCCGATTTTTGGAGGTGAAAGCGAGAGTGGAACGGGTTCCGGTGGGGTTTGTGCTGGTAAATCAGTTTGTTTTTTCAATTGTTCCTTTAATGTATTTATTTCCTTCTCTTTTCGGGATAGCTCCTCCTTTAAACGCATTTCTTTCTGCTCAAATTCCCATTTAATACAAGAAGGCTCAACAACCGTTTTTATCCAATAGCCATACTCCTCGTCCGAAACGATTATCGGGCGAAAATCATTAAATTTGCATATTGGACATACTGATGCGTTTTCATCAACAGCATTATTTTCACAGATAGGGCAAGTTTTCATGGTTGTTCCCCTTTTAATATTTTATATGTGTTTTTATCCGGTATACCCACCAGCATAACTTTCTCATTTTTGATGCGTAGTTCAGCTTTTCTTCCTTGCATACCATACATATTGGTATATTCTTTGTACCTGTTTGTTGTAAAAATTACATTTTGATTTGACGAACCGCGCAGACTGCGCCCGTCATCTAATTTGTTTATATATTCTCCGTCAATAATAATATCGGCGTGAGCAGTTAACTTATTATCTTTTATTTCGTCGAAAATAAACCCCGTGTATATAATCACTCCCAAATCTCTTTTCGCACGAACCAAGGAAATCAGCGACACAAGCGACTCTTCTTGTAGATACGGCTCTCCGCCGCTTATAGTTATGCCTTCTATATCAAGGGTGTTTATTATATCTGCCGCTAAGTCAGTAATTTCCAATCGGTATCCGCCATCTATAGGTTGTGAATCTTCTGAAATGCAACCCGCACATCGCCGCTCACACCCTTGAACCCATATCGCATATCTTTTAAAAGGACCGAGGGCTTCCGTGATTCGGGTTGTCATATAAAGTCTGAGATAAATAATTAACACCTCCATTTGATTCTTATCTTGCAGATTGCAATGCTCGGATTTCTTTTTGGGTTGTTTCTAATTTCAGTAAAGCCTTTTTTAGGTATTCATCGAATACCTTCAAGTCGCTTAAAGAATCTTCTGTTTCGTTTAATGATTTCTCCGCTTTTTCTCGAAGGTTTTTAGTTGTTTCAAAGAAATCATCGGGCATTTTAATTCCTTTTGCCTCGAAAGCGTTAAGTATTTCGCTATCTTCACGAAGATGAACTTTTACCCCTGCATACAACTCATTTGCCTTTTTCACATCGTTTTTAATTTGCTCAAAATTGCTGATGTGAGTTTGAATTTCAATAATTATCTCATCGATTCGGCGTGAATGAGCGTTGAAAATTTTCTCGGCTTCTTCTTTCCTTGAATCAATTATGTCGATGATGTTCGTTTCGATAGTATTTTTCTCATCGTTAAATTCCATAATTGTTTCCGATAAATCAGATTTAAGTGATTCCAATTTTCCGATTTCTTTTAACAGCGTTTCCTTTTCGCCGGTTTTAACATTAACCTCTTTTTGCAGCTCTTCCTTTTCTTGATACACAGCTGATATTTTATCATGAGTAAGAGTTTCTTTAATCTCGTTAAGATTAGATACGATTTTAACAAGGTGTTCGTACTCATCTTTTATTTCAGCGTATTCTTGTTGTTGCTTGAGCAATTGAGCATTATCTTTGCGTAAACGCTTTTCGTTGGATATGATTTCTTTTATTAATCCGTTAACTTCGGTCACTTCTTCGGCGGAAGCGGCAATGTCTTGAATAAGAGAATCGTTTTGAGTTTCAGGGTCAAGAAATCCCTTTGCTTTCTCATAAAAGAGACAAGCAGTAGCTGTCGGTTCACCCATGTCGGCGAATAGTTCAAGCATTTCCTCATGCTCATAAGTTGATAAAACCTTTGAAGAATAATCAACCTTTTCGAGCAACACTATTACAAACCTAAGAATCTCATGATTAATTTCCTTTGTTGTTTGTGCTTTATTAATTTCGTTTAAATGATTATGAAATATTTCTATATGACCCTTTTTCATAGCTTCATTTTCCTCCTCTGTAAATAGAAATTTTAGGACTAATTTACGGGAAATTTAACAAATTTTGATTTAATGATATAATCACAGTTTCAACCACAAAGCGGGACGGACACCACCAAGACTAGCATCATCATCGACAGGGTAGCCAGCGACCTGGACACCACCGTCATAACCGACATAGGCGGCATCATCGCTGCCGTCGCCGGGCGACCGAAGCCGCCACGTATGCCCTTTTTCCCTCAAATAATTTGCCACTCTCGCACTACCATACATATCGCAAAGCATGTGACCGTTTGCATTTTGAACAAACTTTTTCATTTTTACATCATAGCCATAGCGTTTTTTACTTCGCAAATCTCCGCTATCTCCAAAGTATCTTACGAGTTCGTTCAAGCTCAACAAGAAAATACTGTCCGTTGTATTACTGCCACCATCTGTATTATACCATTGATTATCTGCGTTTTCGTTCGTTACAGGGATAATTCTTGCCTTGTCATTTGGGCTGAACTTTTTAACATTGTTGATAAATTCGCCGTTTAGATATTTTCTCAAATCGCAATTAGCCCATGTTATAGCAGTCCTGTTACCATGATACGCTTTCTTCTCAATAATTTCTTCAGTAATAATCAATGCGGCGTTATTCTGAACATCAAGCACTCGCCAGTCATAACTGCCGAATTTGATTATACTGCCGATTTTGGGATGTGAAGATGGGAGTGGAGCGAGTTTCGATAGGGTTTGCACATAGAGAGCTGTTTGTTTTTTCAATTGCTCTTTTAATGTGTTTATCTCTTTCTCTTTTTGGGATAATTCCGCCTTTAGACGTATTTCATTCTGCAATAATTCTGCCTTTAATCGCCTTTCATTCTGTTCAAACGTCCATTTCATACGAGCAGGATTCACGGAAGTGCCTAACCAATACTCATACTCCTCGTCCGAAACGATTATCGGGCGAAAATCATTAAATTTGCATATTGGACATACTGATACGTTTTCATCAACAGCATTATTTTCACAAATAGGGCAAGTTTTCATGGTCTTTCTCCTTTTAAGTATTACAGTTTCAGCCATAAAGCGGAGTGAACGCCGCCGTCATCACAGTAGACATCGTCACTGTTAAAACTAACAATTCTTAATTTATCGCTTGCATCCAAACTATTGTAAAACACTCCGTTAAGGTGCTTTCGCAATTCACAATTTGTCCAATTATTAGTTGAAATGTCAAACCTATGTTTTTCTATAATATCTTTAGTTATGAGAAGAACTTCTCCGTTATGCACCCCACGCACGCACCAATCATAACCGCCGAATTTGATTATACTGTTGATTTTGGGGGTTAGGGTTTGTGCGGTGAAAGCAGTTATGCCGGAATCTTCAACAAAATTTTTAAGGTATTTTTGTTTTTCGTTGCCATGCCTATCTCTTGCGTAAATAGTAGGTATCATATTTCTGTCAACGGAAAAGCTTATTTCATACATATTTTCCTTGTCCTCAAGATTTGGGAACAACTCGCTTGCGGTCCCTATGCTTCCCTCAATACGACCTAAACCATCAGAACGCCGTGGATTCATATACACCGGTATTTTTGCCGCCCCAAGGTTCATAGAAAACTTATACTTTTCGGTCCATTGCGGAACAGAAACATCTTTGATATTAACTCCATGCTTTATCACCGGAACATCAGAAGGTTTTTGAGAATGATTTACACGTGCAATAAAACCTATTTCATGGTCACAAGTGTGAACAACATTATCATTTTTTGCTATGTAAAATGCTCCTTTGGCTATTGCATATGACCTGTTATACTTAGTAATAGTTTCCGGAAGACGATAGTCTGCATCAGTCATTGACACGTCAAAAAGAAATTTTCTGACAGTTTGCTCAACCGGACAAAAGTTTGAAAACCCGCCCACAAGCAATACTTTGAATTTTTCTTGCGATTCAATATCCACATTATGTTTATGGAAATACTTAACTATTTCTTCCAAAGATTTTTCAAGATGAGGTTTATTCACTTCATTAAAGCATATAATCAAGTCTTCGCAATATACATCAATACTTTCTCCGCTGTTCATGTCGTACACAATCGAAAACAATTCCCTGCCTTTTCCTTCTACGAGGCGAGGACCATTTGTACCCTTAAAATATTTTTTAAAGCTTTCCGTTATCTTTAAGTCTTGTATTTTTTCTTCCTCAAATTTTTGACAGAGTTCAGTGTATTTGAAAGTTCTTTCTTGGCTATCGGACTTGTATTTTTTTATGTCAAGACCATGTTTCTTAATAAGGTGTTCAACCACAGCTTCGTCAAACGCAACACCTGCGCAACCATTTGTTTTAGTATACTCGCCAAAACCACAACATTCGAGAATTTGTATTTCTTCTCTTTTATTTTCTTTCGGCTCAACCTTGCATAAAGTTGTATCTAATGTTCCTCCGCCAAAATCAACAACGAGAATAAAACCCTCATATGGCTCGCATTTAGGATTTTCTTTATTCGATTTATATACCTCACAGAAATAAGCGGCGGCAGCGACGGGTTCGCTTTCAATAGTAATTACGTTACCATAGCCTAATTCGTCATATATCGATTTTATGTTCTCGCGGACAGCTAAATTGCTGTTCTCTCGAGACCATGCGGCAGGTATAGTCATGACTATCTTATCAAAATTTCCGGTATTCTTTTGTTTTTTATAAGAATCAAGGAGTTTTTCTATAAAATCTTTTGCAACCTGATGCGGCGTTCTCCCACTTTCGTGAATGGGCATATTAAAATCTTTACCCAGCTTTAACTTAAAATTGGAATATGTATCGTAATTCTTTTTGAAAATTGTGCTTTTGGCAACTTCGCCAATAAAAACTGAATCGTTATCATACGCAACGATTGTTGGGATAAAATCAGATTTACCGGGAATAAGTTCAAAAGTGTCAATCTTATCTGTCTCCGAGTCATGATAACACAAAATGCTGTTCGTTGTACCAAAATCTAACCCAATTACCATCATTTTAATTTCCTGCCTCTCATTTTTATTTTTCAAGTCGCAACACAAACAACAGCATTAGCGGAGGTTGTCCGACACCTTTTCTGCACTTCCTACCAATTCTTTCATGTTCATTTATTCATATTATACCATATCAAGGCGAGGATTGCAAGGGTAAATTGCGTAAAATTTCAGCGTAAAATTTCATCTTTGGCGTAATGGCGGTCATTTTTGCCATAGCCTTTCAATCCCCTCCAGCCAACGCCTCTCTTTCCCTACTCCAACACCCCACACGAACACCCGCCCGCACCAAAACCAACCTCCCCACACCTCCCGCAAAACCGAATCGGCTTCTCCTCATCAGTCATCATAAACGAAAGCATCATCTTAACCGCAAGCAAAAGCGAATGAAAATCCCAGACGATTACTGGCTTCACATCAAGCACAATTCTATAAGTCGGAGCGGCACACTCAAAAGCAGAAATTCCCTTCTGAATTAGGCGGCGGTCTTGCTTGTCCTCCTCGCTGTCGGTGTAGTCATTGTAGTAAAGATAACTCGACAAAAGTGTAAACGCCCATTGCTTAAATTGCTCCAAAAGCCAGTCGTAACGCTCGGAATAATCACGCAAAAACGACATATTTACCGCTTCCGGGTTGTAATCCAAAGTCATCATCAACGCAATCATCTCTCGGTCATTTGTCACATTCCAACGCATTGTATGGCTATCTTTGTAAAAATCAGGCTTTTTGAACGGAAAAAACAGATTTATATAGTCAGTCGTCGGCATTGTTTCAGCTTTCATAAACGGATTTAACGGCAGATAAACCGCCTCATAATCCATGAATTTCGGCGTGGTCGGCAGAGCTGTCATAAAGCCTAAAAGCCCGAATTTACGGGCAAATTTGAGGATGTTCACCTTGTTTTGTTCCTTAGTCGTGTCCTCATTCATCGCCGAATACCGCTTTATGGCACGATAATAGAAGATTTATTTGTGATTATCGTTAAGTTCATGCAACACTTTTGCCACTTTCATATTTGACGTTAACTCGCCCAACTCAAACGGGCAATCATAGATAAAATCAAGGAAATTCCCTATTTGCAACTGCCTCCACCAATCATGATTCTAAGCGGCGGGAATCACAGTTTCACTCATGCTATGATCGAGACACGAGGCTTCTTTATACTCATTTTCAACATCAATCTGATATTTCCGATATTTAGAATTAGGTGCAGAATAAGCGATTTCATGCCGCTTTCTTCGCCGCACCGCTAATTTCTCCAATTGTCATATTCCCCGCCAAGTTTTTCAAAATCAGCCGCAGAACGACAGGATTTTTCAAGCAAAGCAAGAGCCTCCGCTCGAAACTGCCTTTTAGTCTTCTTTGAAATCAAACACCTCACCGCCTATTTTGATTTCTGATATTCAGAATTTGTATGTGTAATATCACTAATTAATTTCCATTTTAGTTCCTTATTTTTGTGAAATACATAGAATTTAAAAAACTTTTCAAAAAACCTTCTAAAATGACCCATATAATAGGGGGTGTTGAAAAATAGTTGACGGATTATTTTAATTGTCTGTCAAATTAATTGACGTGACGATGTGACGATATTTTATCTGCCTGTATTGGCAAGTTAATATCGTCACAATTTGGAGCGAGGGCATAGGTGATATTAATTTCGGCATTTTTAATATCACTTTCTGATTTTTGATATTAATTTTAGCATCAATGCTCAATGAAAAATGATATTATTTTTAATGTCATTGCGAAAAACTTAATATTAAATTCGGGGTTTTTAATATCAAGTTGGCTATAACTTTACAGCCAACTTCCAAAATTGACTGCAATATTACAGCCAACTTTGGCTACAAAAGTATATCTAATATCACTTTCAAATCCACAGGATTTGATAAACCCCGTCCCGCCCGTGCGGGGCAAATTTTCAAGCAAACGCTTGAAAAAGAAAAACGGGCGGAGGAAATTTCAGAATTGGATACAACATTGCCAAAAACGAAACTATGCTTTATAGTCAAGGGTTTGACATCCACGAAAACGAAAAGAAAATTGCATCCAATAAAACCGAGCTTGACAAAATTGCGAAAAAGAAAGTTGACATTGAATCGGTTGAGAATGTCGAAGTCAAAAAAGCTCTTATTGGCAACAAAGTGACTATTAATGCTGACGATTATAATAACCTGCAAGCGACCGCTCAGAAATATATCGCTCTTGATAAATCGAAAAAGAAACTTAAAGCGGAGATTTCTGATTTGAAAAACGAGGTTCAGAATTTAGTCGCCGCTAACGCAAGGTTAAAGAACGATGTACAAGGCGAGATTCATCTTAAACTTGAAAACGGGAAACTAAAAAATGAATTGTCGGCTTTGAAGAATACTGTTGCGAAAGTCTATGATTTTATCGAGCGGCTTGACTTGAGGGAGAGGTTGGAAGCGTTTTTGAATCCGCCGAAATTGCAGAGGAAGAAGTCGCATAGTAGGTGATATTTCGCAAAATCTAAGCGACATATTCCTGTATACTATATAATTATAGCAAAGTTTGGTTACTTTGCGACTTGACATTAACCGTGGTAATGTGATAAAATATAAGTATACAGGGGTATGTCATAAAAATTATAATATCTTGAAAGGGGATGTTTTTTATGGCTACCATTAGAAAAAGAGGTAAAAATTCTTGGCAAATTCGTGTTTCTTGCGGGTACAGCACAAGCGGGGCACACATGGAGCAGACCATGACTTGGAAAGCGGCGGACGGAATGACGGAGCGGCAGATTGAAAAAGAACTCGACTGTCAGGCGGTTATGTTTGAGGAAAATTGCATGAAAGGGCAGGTGACATCGGCGGTTAAATTTGAGAATTTCAGCCGCCGATGGTTTTGCGAATACGCTGAACTCAAGCTAAAACCTAAAACAATCGAGGACTATCATTGGCTTGAAAAACGCATTTACAAATCCATCGGGCATTTACGCTTAGACCGCATAACTCCCCGCCATATCCAAAAGCTGATACTTGATATGAGTGCGGAAAATGAGTGTGCCGCAAGGTATAATCGGAACGGTAAGCTGTCGGCGAAAACAATCAAGTTGCACATTTTGCTGATTTCAACGATTTTTGACTACGCTATAAAAATGCAACTTTTGCAGAACAAACCATGTCGAGCGGTTACTCTCCCGAAACCCGACACTCAAAAGAGGTCGATTTACTCACTCGAAGAAGCCCAACAGATGTTGTTTTTGTTCCAAAATGAGCCTGAAGACAACTATAAATACGTTGCATTTTATACGCTGGTTCTTTATACGAAATTCAGATTGGGCGAAATTTTGGGGCTTGAATGGTCTGATATTGACTTGAAAAGCAATCTTATTGTGGTAAATTGCATATCGCTTTATTCCAAATCGCAGGGCGGGATTGCGGTATGTTGCAACTCACAGTTTCCGCCATTTTTCGGCTTCGGTTTTAATCTCGAACGGTTCAAATGTTAAGACCGTCCAGTCGATAATGGGTCACAGCACGCCCACCACAACTTTACAAATTTACGCACATTCATTTCGTGAAACTCAAGCCCGTGCGTTGGATGCCCTTGCTGATACGATTAATTTTTCAAAAGCTGTCGGCCAATAAATCGGCAAAAAATGAAATAGCGGATAAGTAGCGGTCAAGACGGAATTTTCAGCCAAACAAAAACTCCGCAAACCCTGTTAAAACCAGACTTTGCGGGGGTAAGTTTTAGTGCCGCTGACCAGACTTGAATCGGTACACTCTTTCGAGCGAGGGATTTTAAGACGTTGATATACAGTTTCACTCTGTTGCATCCTGCGGAAATCTGCGGTATCCTGTTCCCGCTCTAAGCTTGGTTTTATCTGGTTTTCAAGGTGCAAAATCTGAAAAGCTTGATAATATCAGAATTACATCAAAAATTAGTGTTCACAAATAATCCAATAAAAATACACGAAAAATCTTATATCTCTTATCCACCCCTAAAGGTTCTCATCTAATAAATGAACGGGTTAATTTTCATTAATATTACAGCACACATCAGCGAATATGTAAAGAGAAAACAGAAATTTATTTTAAAAGTATTAACAGCCATGCGAGGGATTTCAGTCCCTCGTATGACTGTTAATAAAGTTGCCGGGCAACAGTATGGGCAGAAAAATTGTTTTGGAGGGCTTTGATGACGCCCCTCAGATTGGAGGCTTTGAAGTATGTTACCCATAATCATCCCGCTTAATACTAATAAAAAATGATGAAGCCCGCTATTATGGCTTCATCATTCAACTTTTCAGAACATACGCTATTTTTTGACCCCTACTTAACCCTCTTAAACTCCACCCCCTCATAAACCCTAACAGCATTCCCCCGAACCAACCGGGTATGCTCTAACCAGTTAAGATGTTCGATAATCCGCCTGTCGTCCGAATCCTGCTCTGCAATCATTTCGGATAAGCGTTGCAGGGCGAGTTTTTTGTTCATATGCTGACTGCGGCCGTCAGTCGAAACTGTGCTAATTCCCATTGGAATATACGTCGCCCTAACGCCGGTTTCAACTTTGTTGACATTCTGCCCGCCTTTGCCGCCGCTTCGGAACGTATCAAAGCGGATTAGCTCGCTGTCAAACTCTGTCGTGTTATGGCTTTTCATAACGCTAACGTCGATAAACCAGTTTTTTCGTTTGTGATTCGGGCGAAACGGGCTTTGACAAATCCATTTTACAGAACCCTCCAAGAAACTCAAATCCTGCTCGCTTTCGATCAAAACGCTTTTAAGGCAACCGATTTTCAGCCCCGGATATGAGGATTTTATAACGGCCTTTTCAAACTCGGCGATTACAACATCGGCGAATTTTTTTACCGCCATTTCACATTCGACAGGCCCTCGCCCTGAACTAATCTGTATTTCCATGCCGCCGCCCCCTAACCCTTAAAAGTTATAAGCGGGCGAAGAGTTGCGACGACGGTTGCCAGATTATATTCAAGCAAGGCATCAAGAACAGGCTTGATATTTTTATAAGCCTCCGGTGCTTCTTGGAACAGCAAGTTTGTGTCATGACAAACAACGGCACTTTTTAGGGAAGTTCGGCGAATACTGTCACGGTCGTATTTATTCTTAATCCTTGAAAAACACAAACTCCTTGCCCATTTCCGCCCCGCACCGTGCGAAAGAGAATCAAGGGAAATGCTCGTATTTTCGGCAGGTTTGAGGATATATGTCAAACTTCCTCGTGAACCCGGCAGGACAACAAGCCCCGCTTTGGACGTTACCGCCCCTTTGCGGTGGGTATAAATATCGCCCTGCCGCTCGATATAATTGTGCGGCAAATCAATCAGCAGCTTGGGCGTTGCACTAAAACCAAGCCAGTCAACAAGTTTGCCCGCCGTGATGATACGGTTGCGTTTTGCCCATTTTAATGCGTTGTCATGTTGCGAAAGATAATGTGCCGCATTTTCGCCGCTCAAGCCGATTTCATAGTTGAGAGCCTTGAAAATATCATTACCGTAGCCCCGTGAACCGCTGTGAATTAGCAGGGCGATTTCCTTTGTCGGCAGACCAAGCTCCGCAAATGCCGCTTCGTCAAAAATCTCCTCAATTCTCTGAAATTCTGCAAAATGATTGCCGCTGCCGATAGTGCCTAAATCCCTGATTGGGCTTTCTTCATCGTAGGGATTTTCGGTTTCAATATCGCCCAATTCCCGAATATGATTTAAGCGGGAAACCCAGCGTTTTTCAGTATATTTGCCGAGTTCAACACCGGTTGCAAACAGCCCCATTCCGCAGCCGATGTCATTGCCGATTAAGTGCGGATAGATGACATTTTCTGCCGTAAACACCATTCCGACGGGGGATTTCCCGGCGTGCAAATCGGGAAGCCCGACTGTTTTTGTCACCCCGTCAAGCCGGGACACGCCCTCTAACTGCGAGAGAGCGGTTGATTCCATCCAGTTTTTTTCACCGGATATGATAGTAATTTTCTCGTTCAAATTATTCTCCTTTTCAGTTGGCGCCGTGATATTCTTTACATAGGCACAAAAAAGCCGCGACAACCCAAGCCACGGCGAATATACGGACGCATGGTTGTTTTACTACTTATTAAATTTTCCCTCATTTACATACACTAACATAGTAAACACCCCTAATCAAACTGAATTGGAAAAGCCAAATTGACCTTGCCTATGATATATTATACACCGAAATTTTGGGTTTGTCAAGGGGTTTTGAAAAAAATATTGTGAAACTATTGAAATTCCAATGCAAACGTGCTATAATATTATAAAACAGGATGGTGAATTATGTACATATTATCAGCTAAACTAACTTTCCGCATCCCGAATTCGTCCTCCTTAAAGGACAAGCGGCAGGTTCGAAAGGAGTATTATCGACAGGACAAAGCAGCGTTTCAACGTATCTATAGCCGAGGTTGACACGCAGGATGTTCACCAAACGCTGACTATCGGTATCGCCGTTGTTTCAGGCGACGCCGCTCATGTGCGGGAATCGCTGAATGAAATCATTCGTTATATGGACGGGAATTATGATGCGGAGATTGTGGATATACAGGAAGGCGGCGGTTAATGTGCGGCAATTAGAAGTCTTTTTCGATTATGCTTGCCCTTATTGCTTAACGGGGCATAAACACCTGCTGGCATTATTGCCGAATTTCCCCGATATAGAAGTAATATGGCGACCATGCGAATCACACCCCCGCCCCGAACGTTATGGCAAACACAGCGATTTGTGTATTCAAGGAATGTTTTACGCTATAGAGCAGGGCACAGATATTTGGGAATATCATAAGCGTATGTACAATGCCGCTTTGGTTGACAGGGTAGATATTGAGAACCCCGCCGAGCTTGCGAAAGTTGTTGAGGATCTGCTTAATATGTCTGATTTTCTTAATGCGATAACAAGCGGTAAATATGAAAAAGAACTGCAAAACGCAAATAATTATGCGTTTAGGCAGTCCGGCGTTTGGGTTGTTCCGGCGTTTAGAATGGATGGGCGAAAGCTTGATTCTATCGAGGATATAGGGGTTACGAGGAAGCAGTTGGAAGATTTTCTTAGATAAACGGGAGGTCAGTATGGACTTGCCGCACGACAAGCAGAATTGAGGAGATTGGAAGGATTGAGATAACGAATGAAAATCTACGCAATACGCCACGGACAGACCGACTGGAACTCTGCCGGGAAAATTCAAGGCAAAACAGATATTCCGCTCAACCAAAAGGGGCGGGAACAGGCTTGTGAAATCGCTCAAACTCTGTTGTCAAGCGGGATTGATACTATTATTTCATCGCCGCTGAAACGAGCTATGGAAACGGCTGAAATTGTTGCCGGGCAATTACATATCGGCGGCAAAATTGTAAGCGATGAAAGGCTTAGTGAAAGAGATTTCGGCGATTTTGAGGGCAGGTTTGTCAAGGATGTTTACAATGTGCCAACGCTCCGCAAATGGTCTGATAATGTCGTCATTCCAAACGGCGAGAGTATCAGGGATACGGCTAAAAGGGTGTTTGAATGTTTGGACGATGTTTTCCTCAAATATAGAGGCAGGAACATTCTGCTCGTCGTTCACGGTCACGTCATTAGGACTGTCTTGTGGTATTTCAATGGTATTCCCGAGGGGGAGGAAGCGACATTTGAGGTCGGTAACTGCGAGGTTTATGAGTTTGAGAGATAGATAATGGAAGTGATTAACGGTAACAAAGAGGGTTTAGCAGTCAAAATCAACCCTTGACAACCAACGCCCTATCCTGTATAATAATAAAGGTGTCGAATAAGAACAAGCCTACAACACCTCAAGCCCCAAAGCCGCCAAAATTTCATTCGCTTGAATGACGGTATGCTCGTTTTCGAGTGCGTGAATAATCACGGCATCACGTTTATTTTTGGGGTATAACGTGCCTACTCTGGCGGCACGGAGCAGTCGGTCGGTGCTTTCTTTTCCATGACTTTAAGGATTCGCCATTGCACTCTTTATTTTTGATTCGTTATCCCTGCGGTCATCAGGTTTTGGAGTATTCATATAGTCAATCCCTTCCTTTATTTATCACTTCCGGGTTTATGTCGGTTGTCGGACTGCTTTTTGTTATTTCGATTCCCGCCGTCAGCTTCATCATTTGCTATGGTCGTTCCGCCCTTTGACTTGATTTTCCGTACTTCCTTTGGGTCAATCTGACTGTCCTTTGGCATTTGCATCACTCCTTTAGATTAGTATTTCGCGTTTGAAAGGATTTATCATAAAAATAAGAGTTGAAATTTATAAACCTCTATTTTTGCTTGACATTTTGAATGTGGATATGGTAAAATAATATCATGGAACAGAATTAGATAGGAGATTAATTCAAATGTATACAAAAAATAAACAAATCCTCGCGATAACGCTTTTGAAGCTTGGGCAATAGCAATAAAATACTGTGATAAATAAGCTATGAAGATATGTATGTCTATTTAGAGTCATTATGCTTGTATGAAATGCTAGAGTTTGATACTGATGAAATAGGTGAGTATGAAGAGGGTATTACAGAAGATGGTGAGCCATATACATCCTATCCATATATCGGTTTTACATTAAGATTTAATATGTAGCTTTAAAGATTTTTTTCTTAGCTACACCCATTGGTAGGAATTTTTTGATTTTTATTTTCCAATTACGACCCAGTGATTATAATCAATTGGCTTGCAAAATCAAGGCAGAATTTCAGCTAACCTCATTTTTTGCCGTCACCCTAACCCTCCGATAGAACGTATTCTTTTTCAATCCGACACGCTGCATAAACTTGGCGGCAGTAACCTCTTTAAGCTGAGGTCGGTTTGTGTCCTTACCGGATAATTTATCAACGAATACTTTCTCCACTCCGAGCTGTTCCATAAGAACTTCCTGTCTTGAAATATTCTGCTCTGCCGTACTAACCCTCAAACATCCTACCCTCAAAAAAATCATTCCTTTCATTCCCAATAGGGTCGTGTTTTGTTTTGACACGTTTCAAAATTCATAAACCAACCCTAATGACACTGATTTGGTAGCGGAGCAAGTTCGGAACGGATTCACGGAGGTCCTTTAGGACCGGGATGAATCCTGAAGAATTTGCGATTGCCGACCAACGTATTTGCTTCGGGTAAAACCTCGAAACGCCTATTTTGCGGTTTTACAAGCCATAGGCTATCCATTATGGGTATTGAGGAGTCAGCTGTCAATTGGCTACGCCGAAATATCCTGTCTGATACAAATCTCAATATTCAGGCGGTGCTTTTTGCTGTATTGAGAAATAACGTAATCAATATACTCCCTCTCGACCATTCTATAGTAGCTGATTAAGCCCAATAAAACCTGAATATCATGCCTGTCCCAACCGCGTCCTGATTGCCTGTCGCGAATGTAATTATCAAGCATCGCCTTGAATTGTTTTTTGCGTTTATGCCCGATTGTGATTTGATTATTGCCGCAAACTGTTGCTCAACTTATGGTCGAGCGGAATCATCATTACGTTTGTGATAAAGGGCGAAATGGGCGTTCCCTGCGGAAGTCCTCCGTTTGAGAAACAAAGGCTTAACGCCTTTTGGAGTTCAATAACTCCGTCCCCGAACATATGCAAACGCCGAAGTATGGTATAGCGCAAACATATATGTTTCAAAGATTGTTTTCAGCTCCCGCAATGCGTTCATCAATTCCGGCAGCGGTGCATCAATCCTACGCAATCCGCCGCTGCTTTTCGGAATATGAAAAGTGTGATAAAGCGAAGCCCTGTCCGCATTGAACAGAGCCGCTTTTTGCGTGTTAAATTGCCGCAAAACTTCTATCATACCCTCAACGTCGGTGTTCTTCAAAAGCTTGTTGTTAGGGCGTTCGACGAAGTAGGTGCGGGTGTTACTGTCGTTCTGTTGAACGAATTTGCTTAAATCGTCAACCCCCGCCATGATTTCCTCAAAGGTCATCTGATAATATTTCGGCGGCTGTTTGATTGTTATATACGGCATAAATTTACCCCTTTCAAATTATTTTTGCTTGTAATTCACACCAATCCGCCGCGTAATGTTGGGCATCTGTTAAGCGGGTACGGAAATCAAACATCGCTTTTATGTAGGCATTATGCTTGTGGGAGGCGGCGACTTTCTTTCGCAATTCGATGTTGTCAACGCAAAGGAATACATACCCCGAGATGTTTTGAAAGTCGTAACCATGCGGCATCTCCTAAATCATATGGGTCGTCTAAAAACGAGTATGGATAATATCCGTACATTGCGAGGTCAGAGTCAAATTCCTCGCCTGCCAATAGCAACCTTTCTGCAAGCATTATTTTCGCTGCCTTTTCCAACTCGCTTTCGCTTTTTTTATTAGCCGGCTTAGGTTTAGTAACTCTTGGCATTTCCGAAACATTCTTAACCTTTTCTTTAGCGTCGGTTAGGAACGAATACATCTCGTCGTCATAAAGAAGCTTAACAGGAATGTCGCTATTATCGTACATAATGTTGTTTTTGATGTCATAGATGAGCGTATGAATTGACAGCGATTTGTTCCAAATCATAAAGACATAGAACATATCCTGCTCCAATTGCTCAAGGATTTTCGCTCTGTGACTTGTATCAACTCCTGACGGCGAAACGCCCATATTAACGTGCGAATGCCCCTGCATACGGATATTATTGAACGTGTCGTCGTCAAGCTCATAGAGCCATTTCGTATATGCTTCTTGGTCTATATTCACCGTGCTTTATGCTTGTTCCCGACAAATCCCTTGAAAGCCCCGAAATAACGGTAGAATCAAAGAAATTGAGATTACGGGCGGAAGCCGTTGCCTGAGAAATTGCTCCGACATAATCCTTCCGCTCCATATATTCCTAAAACCGCCCTGCATACGAGCCGATACAGCCGCTGTTTTGAATATGCGGATGGCAAATATGTGTTGCTTTCGGCGGGGATATATGTATCGTGCTAACGGTCGTAGCCCAGTTCTGAAATCCGCTGTATATGCGGCACAAATCCTAAGCTTTAACGTCCGCTTCTCAAAGATTGCCTTGTAGAGTTGTTCCATTTGCGGCTTTGAAATTGACGGGTGAAGCTTGCTGTAAAAATACCCGCTGTGATTATTAACATACTTCAAAAACGCTTCTTCATCGTAAACATCAGCGTAACCGTGGACGATAAACTCCAACGCCGTCCCCGTAACGCTGATAATAGAACACACGGAGGTCTTCCTGCAACGTGAAATTGCTCAAATACTTTTTGCCCTTTCCGGCGTTAGCTTTAACAAGCTCTAACATCTTTTCGTCTGCCGTTTTATTCGATGTACTGACGATAACAATGCCCTGTCCCCGATTGCATTATCCGCTTTCACGACATTAAGCAGAAAGCATTTATCGGTGATTCCGAAGTCAGCGAAAGTTTTGTCCAAATTACATTTTTTTATCACACTCGGCACGAATCGCCTCCAACTCTCCGTCAATACTCTCCTCAATTCTGTTGAGGTTAGCAATAGCCAGACCCGCTTTGTCGAGAACATATTCCTTTGCATCCTCAACGTCGGACGGGATTGAAAGCGTTGCCGTCGTTAATTTCGCCTCGTCGTTCGACGTTCCGCCGAAGCTGACTCCGTGGTCGTTGACGCTGTTACTGCCTATACCGACCTTGAACGTCGATTCTTTCGTTTCAGGGTCATACAAAGCAAGAGCCGACGGGTGGTATTTCTTCACCGTTTCCAAGTCCGCCATTGAGATTTCTGATGTGATAACACAACTGTTGCCTGCGATATTTACTTTTGCCATGTGAGTTTTCCATATATTTTATGGGGCTTTTAGGTTGCTCCATATATCAGAATAATATATATTTCGGGGAGGGGGAGATGCGGGGTTGGACATTGATATTCACTATAGGAAGTGATAACTTTATTCATATCCTTGATATAGCGATAATAATGTTAAAATTATATGTCATATTTCGAAATTAATTGTAAATTAATTTCGAAAGGAGTTGTGTTCTCAATTTATATATCCTGAATTCCCGATTAACATAACGAGGTTGGCGAAAAAAGTCAAAAAAACATGATAAACTTGCATATTTCTCTTGACAACTGTATCGTTATGTGGTATGCTTAACATAACGATACAGTTGTCAAGGAGGAACATCATTATGGCAGTTGTAAGACAGCATGATAAGCGGATTGGCGTGACATACGCATATGAATCGGAAAGTTTTTGGGATAAGGAGAAACAGCAATCACGTAGCAAACGGCGTCTTATCGGGATTGTCGAGTCGGTCACGGGCGAGATAAAACCAACCACCAAGAAAAAGCGAAGTTCGCTGTCTGATACCGACATTTCGTGGCTTAATGCTAAACGTAGTTTTTATGGTGCAACATATCTGCTCGATAACATTACCGAGAATACAGGAATTGCTGAAGACCTCGAGAAATGCTTTCCCGACACTATAAGCAGATACTGTCGATTGCGTATTACCTGATTTTAGAGGACAAAAATCCTCTTTCAAGGTTTAGAAAATGGAGCAAGTTGCATACTCACCCGTTTGGAAAAGAAATACCTTCACAGCAAAGTACTGACATTTTTGCCAATATTACAGAAGAACAACGTCTCAACTTTTTTAGGCTTCAATGCAGTCGCAGAGCCGAAAAAGAGTATATTGCGTATGACACAACAAGCATTTCGAGTTATTCAAAATCGTTAAAACAGGTTCGGCACGGCAAAAATAAAGACCATGACAAATTGCAACAGATTAACCTTGCTGTACTATACGGCGAAGAGTCATGTCTGCCGTTTTATTACAAAAAGTTAGCGGGAAATATTTCCGATGTGTCAACGATAAAACAGTTGGTTTCGGACATGGATTTTTTGGGCTGTGACGGCAATAAAAAGCTTGTTCTTGACAGAGGTTTTTGCAGCGAAAAAAACATCAACGATTTGTATACCGAAAAGTTGAAATTTCTTATGGGGACTAAACTTTCTCTCAAGTATGTTGTGGCAGAATTGGCACGGCATAGGGAGACGGTTCGCGACTGGCGAAATCTGCTCCTTGACAGCGATACATTCGGATTTAGTGTACCAATTAAATGGCACCATAAACGTAATCCCAAAGGCAAAATTGGCAAAAATAAGTGGATGTATTTACATCTTTATTATGATTCAATTAGGACACTTGATGATGAACGTGCCCTGTCAAAATTACTAAGTCAACTTAATTACGAATTAAAATCGGGGAATTTGGTTAAAACGAACGAAACCCTGTATGAGCAGTATTTTACAGTAAAAAGCACACCTGTTAGGGGCACAAAAGTGACACTTAAAGAAGATGTTGTCGCCAATGAGCGCAAAAACTTTGGATATTTCGCTTTGATTGGTAACGAAAAACTGAGTGCTGAACGGGCTTTAGACATTTATCGCAATAAGGATGTTGCCGAAAAGGCTTTTGACAACGTGAAAGATCGGTTAGATATGCGGAGTTTAAATGTATCGTCAGAGTTGTCGTTGGACGGAAAGTTATTCGTGGCATTCGTTGCACTCATATGCGTTTCTCACTTGCACAATGCTATGAAACGAGCACGACTATACTCAAAATTCACTATGGATGAGTTGATTGATGAACTTGAATTGGTCGAACGATTTGAATGTTAGGTGCACAAACCGCTAATCGGTGTAATCACTGCCAAGCAGAATGGCTTGTTTGTGGTTTTAGAGGTAGAACCGCCCAAATCATCGTTATGTTAACTGGGAATTTAGGATATATGTTAAAATAACATATATAGTTATTTAACATTGGAGGTAAAAATATGATAGCAGATGAATTGGTTAATATTGTATATGAGGATGTAGTAAAAAACGGTCAGAAATATTGCTTCATTTTGGGAGCTGGGGCTTCGCTTACCTCTAATATTAAGTCAGGTAATGAACTAGCAAAAGAATGGTTTGAAGAATGGGAATCACGACAACCATTAGAAGCCTCTAATTTCAGAGAGGATAATTATTTGAACGACAATTATGGTAATTTCTATTCTCAAATATTTGAGAATAATTTTAAAAATGCAGATGTTAAAGCTAAAAAAACTCTTCATCACGAAATTATTAAAGGCATTCCGAGTTCTGGATATTATTATTTATCAAAGATTTTAAGTCAAATAGGTAATTTAGTTATAACTACTAATTTTGACTACTTGGTTGAAGATTCATTATATACTTTTGAAAGGCAGAAAGCGTTTAGTGTATCTGACCTAAATCATGCGGTACATATTGAGCAATTTACAAGTATACCTGTTATCGCCAAAATACATGGAGACACTTTTTTAAAACCTTTAAATACTTCTAAAGAGTTAGAGGAACTAAAAGATGAATGGGATAAAAAGCTTAAAGAATTGCTGTTTATTTATACGCCAATAGTTATAGGACATAGCGGTAACGACCCTGACCTAATGGCATTATTAAAAAATTCTGGAGCAGAAAAAATCTATTGGTGCCTTTATCATAAAGAAAAACCTTCTAAAAAAGTTAATGAATTGGTTAATGCACTTAATGGATCTTTAATACCTATTTTAGGTTTTGATGAGGTTGTGTTTTTACTTGGAGAAAAATTCAATTTTGCTTCACCCAATAATGATATTGAGAGGTTTAATAGCGAAACTAAAAATAAGTTTGACGAGACTTATGAAAATGCTCTTAAAAATGTAAAGAAAGAATTAAATGACATTTCGGAAGCTGAAATCATACTCTCAAATGATTTATTAACTATCACAGAAAAACTATCTGCAATGTTTGATACTTTTAAAGAGCAAATCACCTATGAACACGCTGATTTAGGAAAAGAGTATGTTTTTAAACAAGAACACTCTAAAGCTAAAGAAGAATTACTATTAGCGTTAAAACATAATCCAGAAAATATCGAAGCTTTGTTTTGGGCTATGAGTAACTATAATATTTTGGGAGATTACAATAGCGGTATCGCTTGTTGTAGTCAAATTATTCAAAAAATCCCTTATTTTTATCCTATCTATTTATTTAGGGGAGTTATGTACCTTTCAAAATATGAGAGTAAAGAGAAAAAAGACAAGGTCGATATACGTGATTTACGTTGTGCAATTTTTGATTTTATAGAAACACAAAAATTAGAATCTCAGCTTACTGTTGCGTATATGCTTACGGCTTTGTGCTATGCTAATTAAAGGAATATATTAAATCAATTGAATATTGCTCTAAATTCATAGAACGAGGTGCAATAGAAGCTCCTGATGATTTTTTAATTAAAAAAATTGAAAAAATATATTCAAGTCAGTAATATAAATCATTGGCATATTCATTTAGGGGAAATTTGTACTATTGTTGTTTTGAGTTTGAAAAAGCAAAAAATGATTTTGATATTGTTTTATCTAAATTTAAAAGTGACAAAACTTCATATAACATTGCATATCGTGGATATGCAATGTTATATGCTTTGACTAATAATAACCTTGCTATCTCATATTGTACGAAATCAATTAAAAAATCTCCTAAATTTTTTTATGGTTATATTCTGCGTGTATTTTGTTACTTAATAAAGGGAGATTTTAAAAATGCTTTATACGATTTTGGCATGGCTTATAAATTAAAGCCAACCTCCGCAGAGGCAATTGCTTTTTATGCGGTAGCGTTATCAATTTCCGATAAAAATAAGATTAACGAATCTCGTGAACTTATTGAAAAAGCGTTTGATTATGATAAAAATTATATTATGCTATATGCTTGTAGGGCAAGAATATCTTTGGAAATGTTAAAAGTTAGTGATGAAAAATATAGTGATTCTATACTTGCTGACTTTAGAATTTTACATGACTCTAATAAGATAACCAACGAATTGACTCCTCATGAGTTTCTTTTCGGAGGGTATGTCTGGTATATTGAATATTTATTGTACATTGGTGATGATAATGCTTTAAAATTTGCTTATGAGCTATTTAGCCAAGCACGAGAAAAATTTCATAATATTGGAATTATATCCTATTATTTGGGTAAATATTATGACTTAAAACATAATGAAAAAGCTAGTAATCGTGAATATAAAAAAGCAGAGGAATTGGGATATATAACATGATTTCAAGTTTTAATTATATGGAACTATCTTATGCATCTTCACGAAATGATTTGCAAAAGAAAGCAACGTATGTTTAAAATTATGGACTCGAATTAATCAACCTCTCAGCCACCTACTCTTTCTATTGCTTTCTTATCATTATTGCCTTTATAGATTCCGTAGGAGTATAATGGCGCGCTAGCCATTTGCGCAAGCCATCAAATCCGGGATAGATAATCCTTTCTGTCATATTTATTTGGTCAAGTCTATCACGAATTTCTAGTTTAAGTTTTTTAGGTATAGTTATTTTTCTATAAATATCAACTATATACTTCTAACCATTGCGTTAAGGTCTTTGAAGGATCAGACATTACAGAAAGGAGTGCATATTGATTTACAATCCTATTATCAATTGATGGTGGCTCAAAAAACGTTACATATTCTTCTCCGTTTGCACAAAGGGCTTTTAACTTCATAAAATCGGGAACAAGTTCATCCAACATTTCCGTTGTAAATCCATACGCATAATTATTATGTAAGGCATCGATTAATTTTTGTGGTAGAAATTCATGTGCTTTTACAAAATTGACGCACCAAATAACACCATCTTTATCATAATTTTGAAAAATCTTCAGTAGCAAAATGCAATGCAACAAAAGGAGAAAAAGTCCAATCAAGCAATCGCGTTGGTAAACCATGATGTTGAGCTATGGAAACCATTTCCCAAAATTTCCTTTCTCCCAATTCACCGGAAGCATATTTTTTGAAATTCCTAAGCAAGCACTGCTCTAGTATTAAATTATCACCACACACCCTATTGAGGCTCGTTTTTAAGTCATAAGACGAGTCAGAAAGACCTCTAAAGACGTAATTTGACCTGTGTCGATCTATTGTAGTGTCATAGTTATCCTTAAACAACTCATTTTCTAGTTCTTCCCAAGTTTGAACAAAGTAATCATTCATATTTTTTGCTCCTTATTTAAAATTTTTCAATAACATTATACCCCATAATTAGCCATAAGTCAACCCATTTAAATTAAAAATCTAAAAGGTGGAAATGTTTCAAACTTTTTTCTCTTTCTCATCCGTATCCCTTCTTACTCCAACTATATATTCTTACCATATACAACGTCACCCTTAACAGGGTCGGCGTAATTTTTATTTATAAGGAGTTGTTATCATGCCTGCAAACGTAGAAACTATGTTTTATGTACGTTTCGCCCCTTGGCACAATCTTGGTATCCGAGTCGAATCCGCATTAAGTTCTGAGGAAGCTCTGGAGAAATTAGGACTTGACTGGACTGTTATCCAACGCCCGATTATGACAAGTAGTTACAAACCAATCCACGGATTGTTCGTGTGCCTGTGTCGAGTAAGTTGATATTCCAAAAGTACATGACCCGGCTCATCGGCAAGATGATTCCGATTTATGGGGTAGTTGCACGGATAACTCTTGAGAAAATCGCGAATAAAACAGGACAGCCCTACTTGTTATATAATTTCGAGGTTGTAAGTCAACTGTCGGCTGATGAGGCTGTGAGGGCTAAGGGGTTTGGGCAGGGATTTAAGGAGATAATTGCTGTTAGTGAATCGGTTCAAGCTGTGGCGGAAGCGGCTGTTGAGGCGGCTTGAATACAGTAAAAGGTGAGAACGGCAGCCGTCCATAACGGACGGACTGCCATATCTCACAAAAAATATATAATAAGGAACTAACATAATTTATTAAACGTCTGTTGTTTCCATAACGCTTCATGTATTCGCCACATCTTAATACCGATCATATCAATTAAATCTTTTGCCATGTCTATAGTCTATTATTATTTTTTATCTATATGTGTTCCGAAATAATATTTCTATTATTTCAATCTCCACTATAAGGTAAAAAATATATTTAAGGGGCGAAAGATTATGAGTTCAATATTCCAATGTAGCTTAGACGTCAAGGGTAATTCAGTTAAACCCGACAGCTCTACGGCAGGGCAAATCAGCAATCGGATAGGGAAGAACATTCAGTCTGTAAGTCAGGATAATATCAAGCAGTTCGTTCAAATGGTCGGCAAGGAAGGATACACATTCTGTCCGGCTACCTTTAACGAGGGCGAGCGAAATAAAGCTAATTTTAATCAACAGCAGTTATTCGCACTTGACTTTGACGGAGGAGTCACGTTTGAGGAAGTAAAGGACAGGTCGGAACGATATAACCTGCCTATGCTCTTTGCATATGAAACCCTTATCGGCGAAAACGGCAATAAATTTCGGGCTGTATTCCTGAATGATGCCCCCATATCGGATAGAAAAGTAACGGAAGCTATACTGAAATCATTTGAAACCATGTTTCCCGAGGCTGATAAGTCATGTATTAAGGATACCGCCAAGATGTATTACGGAGGAAAGAGATTAATCCATTTCGATGAATCAATGCCGGAAATAGCAGTCGATTTGTTATTCATGAATATGTCGTTATATCTGAAAGACAAATACGGAGCTACAAACTACAAGAGGAAACTTAGAGAGTTTTCAAAAGCCACAGGAATAAGGCTCAATCATAAAGACCAACCGGATGTCACTGTATCATACGGAAATCCGCCTGAGGTATTGGTAAATGATAAAAGTTCACCAAACTCTACTACTATAATATCCAAGAATGGTAAGAGTTTATTAAAATATTATCAGATAAATCTTGATGATTCTACCAATATCAAGGGCGTGAATTTAAAACCGAAAACGACTAACGCTCATCTTCCGTACCGTTCTAATGTTCTGGGTGAGGTCAAGTCTAACTGCCGGTTATTCCGTGAGTTTGAAGCGGGGGACAGACAACTCCATCATGATGAGTTATTCGGACTTGCGACTAACATTATTCAAATCGAATCGGGAGCGAGATGTTTTAACGACTATCTTTATAATAACTCTTACTTTGGCGACAGGAAACATAAATACGAAAGCTGGGATTATTACCTCAAATACATAAAGGATTATAAGCCGCAATCATGCGACCGGTTCTGTCCTTACAAAGATACCTGCTCTCACGGAACTAATATTCTATCCTCATCAAGGCTAAAATACCACGAGTTTGAGAGGCTTTCTAACTTCAAGGAAACCTATGTATCTATCAAGGAAGCGGAGGACGATTTCGCAAAAGAATTATACAAAGCTATCAAATCGAAAAGGACAGGCTGGCATATTATTAAAGCACAGACGTCTTTAGGTAAGACCGAGAAATATATAGAGGCTCTGAAGGACTTGCAGGGTAACGTATTGGTTGCAGTTCCGACTAATAAGTTGAAAAACGAGATTGTCGGGCGGTTTAGTAAAATGGGGGTTGACGTTATTATGTCCCCGTTCCTGCATGAGATTAAAGATATAATCCCCGACTACATATGGAGTACAAGCGAAAAGGATTATGCTGCCGGAAAATCGGTAATCCCTTATCTGTTGAAGCTTATAGAGAACTCTCACCCCGACGCGGATTTGTTCGTACAATATCTGAACGAGCTTGAAAGCCTTTAGGAATTTTGAGGGTATTAGTATAACTACTCACAATCGGCTGTTGTCAACGGATTTAGGTAAATATGGCTTCGTTATCGTCGATGAGGATATTGTCCTAAGCTCCATTATCTCTAACAAGATTGACATTACTATTTCAGACTTGAAGAAACTAAAAAAAGAGCTCGCGCCCGAAGGCGCACTCTCATGGTGTCCGCCACCATTAATCAAACTATATGCGAATACTGTTTCGGGAAGAATAATATTACTTTTCACGGGTGTAAGAAATCTCGGTACAAGGCTACTTTAAACCAATACTATGATAAATCAATGAGCAGAGGTTTTATTAATAAAGCCCCTGATATATTCAATCGAACACAACGATGGTCCGGCTCTGAATATACGATAACTTTTAAGAGATGTCGTGAGAAATACGGTGTCGAAGACCTGACTTTCGGGACGACTGCGGGCTGTGACTTTATGAAAGGTTGTAACATTGATGTTATAGGAACACCTCATCAACCCGACTGGATTTACAAACTTTTCGCTTTTTCTATGGGTCTTGACTTCAATAGATATGCCCGTTCTAAGTTTCAGCAGACGGAGCATAACGGAGTACGATTTTGGTTCCCGACCTTTGAGGATAAAACCCTGCGGGATATTCAGTTTTACTTGATAGAATCAGAGCTTGAGCAAGCCGTCGGTAGAGCAAGGCTGTTGAGATTCGATTGTACGGTCAATCTGTTCTCAAACTTTCCGTTGCTTCAGGCAAATTACTTGATTTCCGAATATGACGACCTCGGAAGATGAGACCCCTTACGTCTCATCTTTGAATTTCTGTGTATGAATGAAACCTTGATATTTTATTTTTGTTAATGATATGTTGGTTTATAAACGGTTATTATTTTTGAGAGCGGAGGGTGCAGTTATCGCACTCTCTGTCGTTTGCTTTTTGATGTGCCATCCATAATCGTCACCGGTGATTTTTTTTGTTTTTCATAACATAAGGAGGCATTTGAGTCTTATGTCCATATAGCATTTCAAATTTTTTATGTGGGTCTTTCTCTGATACATATTCATCATATCCTGTAATTGTCGCTGTTTCAGCAGATAAATCATTCTCATTTTGTTCTGTTGCAGTAGTGCTTTCAACGGACTTTTTAATCAGCTTGTAATATTTTTTCAAATCATCTGAAAGTGGTAGTTTGAGTAGTCGTAAAAAGATAATAAGAAAACATTTAGCAAGCATATCTTCATCTTCAGCATCAACTTTGTTCCAATCAATATAATTAAAATCTTCTAATGAGCAGAACGCATTATGCAACTTTTCACCGTAAACACTTACTTGCTTTTTGAAGTTATCAATAAATCGGTCTTCTGATACCACAATTCTTTCTTTATCAATATCTTCTGATAATTTTTTACTAACCACCTCACCCCTTTTATACCATTGGTTGGCCCTTTCTATTTTGACTACCAAATCTAAATAAGTCAAAAAATCATAAAATATTGCCCTAGGGCGACCCTTACCAAAAAGTCCCGTGCTGTCTATAGTATCAAAATATACTGTAAGAGGGGGTTATTTTTTTACTCACGTCAAAATCAAACCTTTCACGATTTTTACTTTGTATTTTTTTGTACTGTTGTTGTACTGGCACTGTATCTTCCATTTTTAGTAGAAAATAAATATAATTAATATAACGGCAAATTTTATAGTGAAATTTAAGAAACCCTAAAAAGGAGGAACGTGAATGGATTTGATAGCTAATGCAAGCGACCTTGACGAACTTAAATTGAAAATTTTGGCAGACAAAATTAAAATGGAGACATTATTTATATCAATGGGACAACACTTTATCAAAGCAAAGGCTTTGACCGAACACGGAAAATGGTTGAAGTGGTTAGAAGACAACGGCGAAATTTCAGCTGTCACAGCTCAGCGTATGATGAAACTCGCAAAATTATTTACAAATGAATCCCCGGTGATTCATTTAGGATTCACAAAAGCTCTAATTTTATCTGCGTTGTTAGGATTTCTAAGCAAAGAGCAAATTGAAGCGATGCTTGAAGAAGTTCACGAAATAAATGGTGCTAAGAAGTGCGTTTCGGATATGTGTAAGAGAGAACTCGAAGCACTTGTTCGCAGTTTAAGAAATCAGAAAGCTCAAAGCAAACCTCGCATAAAGCTTGTTGAGCAAGCAGAACTGATTGAAGAATTCGATTTTGGAAAGAATCTTGAGCGAGTTAAGGCAAATATTGAAAAGTTGCTATGTTACATCGTTGAGAACTCAGCTGAAGAGGGTAATTATCGGAACTCACTTTACGATTTATGCGAAAATACGATTGAACACTTATCACCAGCAGAACTTGACGAAACGATTTAACGCACCTCGTAAACAAGCGGGGTATACACCTCGTTTGTTATTCTATCACCATAACTATTACAGCAGATTTCGCTATCAATAGCAAGGTCTAAAAATATTTTTAAAAGGAGAGCTTGATTTGAACAATAGCAGCCCAAAAAAGGGGAGAGCAAGGGTGATTATAATGCATCGCCAAATGCTTTGGAACAGTCCCGTATAAAATGTTATCATTTGATGGTTACGTTAATGGTTTTTATGTTGGCACAGTTCGTATTGGATTAATGAAATACAAAGTTTTTATCCCTATAGGCACTGACGGACATATCCTTATCATCGGCGGGAGTGGAAGTGGCAATGCATTGTTATTCCCAATTTAGAGACATATGAAAGTCCTATATTCGCTATTGACATAAACGGCACTCTACAAAACTACTTAATTCACTAAAATCAACCAAAAGACCGTATATGGTTATTGATTTCTCGGGTGAATCCGAAAATTTTTTCAGCTATGACCCGCTCAACTTTATCCGTCAAGGCGGCGATGATACTATAATTCAGAACGTCGAAGGGTTGGTAGAGGCGATTATACCGATACCTAAGAGTGCCAGAGAAAAGTTTTGGATGTTGTCTGCTCGAAGGTGTTTGATAGGAGGGATTCTATATTACATAAATATGGACGGTATGGATTTTAATAAGATGATGACTGCTATTCAATCCACACCGTTAAGTTCGTTGATAAGCCAAATCAAAAGCAGTAATAATGCTGTGGCAAAAATGTATATCAATCAGCTCTCAAGTGCAACAGATTTATCGGATAACAAAATGCTACTTGGGATTGGTGAGGAGTTAAGCAATAGCATCACTAAATTTGCTGTAAATCCTACGATAAGGAGAGTGTTTTCATCTGAGAACGCCGATGTTGTATGGGAATACTTGGATGACTATAATATCTTGCTTCGCGCACCGGAAGAAAAGATTAAACAATACAGTCCGGCGATAAGGCTTATCGTTACTCAACTTATAAACTTTTTGAAACGCCTCCCTAATAAATATGGTTCAAACGATAAATCTTCGCAGCAAATGCTTATGCTTTTAGACGAATTCGCAGCACTGGGAAAGATTGAAGTTATGGCAAATGCTGTTTCTACCCTGAGAAATAAAGGTGTAAATATAGCAATAGTAGTTCAGTCAATTGCCCAGATCGATATGCACTATGGAGAACTTGAGCGCAGGGTTCTATGCGATAACTTTCCTTTTAAGTTAATTCTGCAAGCGAATGACGCAGAAACGCAGAAATATGCTAGCGACCTTGCAGGCAGTAGAGAGGTCGAAAAGGTAAGTAAAACCGCAACCACAGACCCGCTCACAAAAGATATTGTATCGTGAGAGTAGGACGACGAGCAGACAATATGAGCCGTATATCCGTCCGTCAGAGTTTGCGACTTTGAAAGACATTGTAATGCTAACACCGGAAGGTTATTCAAGAGTTAAGAAAACCCCTTATTATGAGGATAAACGTAAACGAGAAAACAAGGTAATTGGTTTCTTTAAGTCTGTAGGAAAAAAGATATGTTCATTCTTCAGACGAGTTGTGTGGGGGAGGTGATGATTATGAATTTTTCAGAGCTACTACAGAATGATCTGAACGAGATTGAGCAGATCAAACGGCGGCACATAGCTAAAGAACAACGGGAAATAAAAAAAGAAAATAAAACCAGCAAGAGTCTAATATTTAATGTTGGTGAATGTTTCCTAAAGTATTTCCCAGAATATCTGAGCTTACAGCCTAATTTGTCAAAGGCAGACAAGGATGTTGAATTCGCTTCTCTTGAAAAATTTCTGTCTACTATCGCTAATGATGAAGAATTATTACATAAAATCAGAAAACAAACGGATGAGAGTTAAACTGTTTTTTATGATAATAGCACACTTACGCAAGGAGGTACAATATGGCAATTTATCATCTTCATACAAAGCATTTAGGTCGCAGTAACGGGGATGCCGCGTGTAAGGATTATTACTATGGTAAAGTTCACGATTATACAAATAAAGGCGGCGTTGTTTATGAAACAATACTTTTACCGCCTGAAGCTCCAATCGAATTTAATAATCGTGAAATATTATGAAATATGGTTGAGTTATCAGAAAAATTTGATGATTCAAGGGTCGCCCACGAAGTCTTGATTGCTCTTCCGCGAGAATTAAACCTAAGCGAACAAATAAATCTTGTCAAGGATTATGTTAGGGATTGTTTTGTAAGATTAGGAATGTGCGCCGATATTGCTATTCACGATAAGCGAAATGGCAATCCCCATGCTCACATTCTACTAACAACCAGAGCTGTAACCTATGGAGGATTTACTGTAAAAATTCGTGAATGGGATAAACATAAATCTTTGCTTAAATGGCGCGAGCAATGGGCAGATGCGCTAAACCGCGTATTTGAGAGAATGGGTTTAGACGATAGGGTTTCGCACGAAAGTTACAAGGTGCAGGGTATCGACAAAAAACCTGCCATTCATCTGAGTAAGGGCGTATTAGCTCTTGAACGGCGCGGTATTCAGACGGAACGCGGCAATATAAACCGCGAAATCATCAGAGAACGTGAAGAAATGGAGCGTAAACGACAGAGAAGTCGTGAGTATGATAGAGGACGATAATACCTGCGATGCTGGGTATTGTTTCTCAAGTGAGGAAATCCTCTGCGGTCACAATCCCGCAAATTTATAAAGGAGTTAAGCATAACACCAAATAGCCAAATAATGATGCAAACCTATAAGATTGAGCTGCGTTAAGTGAAACTGGGCTAATCCTAACGTAGCACCGTATAACGGTAATATCCTCAGAGTCTTTATAGCAAAATCGTAAGGGGCGATTCCTATGGTCAATAATAATACGATATCGCTAACCGATGCCTACGGCTTTATGTTTACCGATTATCCTGATGTAGTCAGCTTTAAGTAGCTCAGAGAAATGCTCGGCGGTCTAAACGAAAATCAGATGTATAAGCTTCTTAAAGAGGGACAAATCAAGCCTTTACGGGGCGGGAATGGAGAATCTTATTTAATTCCGAAACTGAACATAATTTCATTCATAATTAACCAAAGCAGCAGTCAAGTCGCCGTGTACTAATAAGTGTATTAATATAAAATATCCCTTGCATTGCTCTCTGTTATATGCTATAATTAATGTGAGAACTAATAATAGGGGGTGCATAAGGGTCTGAAGGAGCTATGACTAATAACCGGCACACTACAAGAAAAAAATGGTAACTGGCAAGCCGCAGCCGGTTACAAGGACACAAATACCGGCAAGTGGGTTTATAAATGGAAGTCCACGGGGTTAAAAGCAGTCGGCGGTAATAAGAAAAAGGCAAAGGTTTTCTTAGACAACTTCTTGAACGAGCTTTCCTCCACGGTCAGCGAACTCATTGAAGAAGCCCCGACAACCAAAGGCGACTTCACCTTCACCCCAATAAGAAAGCCGATATACAAGGACGAACCGCCTAAACCCAAAACAATCAGTGCAACCGACACAGCAGATACACTATACGCAGACTTTATTCTCGTATGGCTTGAATCGCTCAAACCCTCGCTTCAATCATATACTATCGCAGGTTATTCACGAACCGTAAAGCAAATATCTGAATATTTCAGAGAAACGAAACTAAAGCTCTCTGAAATCAAGGCAATCCAAATTCAAAGGTTTTACGATACGCTGTCCCCAAAAGGGTTAAGCGGGAACAGCATATGCCATTACCACTCAAACATTAGAAAGTCGCTGCAGTTTGCTGTTAAAATGAAACTGATACCGACAAACCCTGCTGATATTGTAGACCGCCCTAATATTGAGAAATACCATGCTCAATATTACCGAATTGACTCAGTTGTTTAAAGCCTCGAAAGGTCATACTTAAAAACAAATCCAGCTTTCGGACGTCGCCTCTAATACCTCACATCGAAAAACTCCTGCGTGAACACAGGGGGCGGCAGTTAGGTATTTATTAGATGCTTATTAGATGTTTGCCCAAATAACACTTATAAACGAAAAAAAAGCCTGTCACATCAAAGCCATTAAACCCTGATAATTACAGGGTTTTTGGGTGGTGTCGCTGACCGGACTTGAACCGGTACACTCTTTCGAGCGAGGGATTTTAAGTAAGTGGTTTTGCTTAAAGTAACTTTTGCTAACCTCTCGCAAACCTTGATAAAATCAAGGTTTTATTGCATACATATATTCTAACTTGCCGCAAAATTCAGCGACTTTTTGTAACTTTAAACATCAAATAAACATCAAAATTATATGCTGTCCTCTGCTTCGTCGTCGGACGATTCGGCGGGGAGAACAGACAAAAAGTATCCGTCTAGCATTGCCCTTATATATGTATCAGCGAGCTTTGCTTGCTCTTTTTTATAGTAAATTGAGAAAATAGCAAGTGTGCGGTCATCGTGCTTTGCAAGATAAATCACTCTGTACCCATTGGATTTGCCTTCGTTCGTATCATTATTCGGTAGCCGTATCTTATACACATCATACGGCGGATTATCAGAACGAATTATGATTTTGCCATCGAAATTACCTTTTTCAAGCTCCGATAATAACCCTGCTATCTGCAAGGGTAGCTTGCGAAATTTCTTTTTCTCCACAAGCCTGTCAGCACTTTTCTGAAAATCCGGGTCATAATAAGTCACTTTATATGCTTCAACACTCATGTTTCATCTGCCTTTCTTTGCAATTCCTCAAGCCATTGATGTATGTCTTTCTCTTGCGGAGGCAGCTCGCCTCTCATCCAAGCCATTGTATTGTCAAAACTCTTCAAAAAGCTCTCCGAAAACTCCCTTGTGTTATCGTCCAAAGGATAGCCTAACCCCACTTTCTTAGCGGCACTCTCAATAATTCTTTCAGTATTCATATTATTAGTCATCGTCAAAGTCCCCCATTCTATCGCCTGTGTTTTTGCTTTAATCATATTATATCCCATTTTCCCCGAAAAGTCAAGGGTTTTATTTTGTACGCCCCCTGCAGTTGCAGTTATCACCGCCGCTCGCAGGGTTGGGGTTGGGTAGAGGGAGGGGGGCAAAGCCCCTCCCCGCAAGCTCTAAAGTATAGCCGAAAGGCTGTCACTTTAGGTAGCTTGCTGTTCTTTTCCCTGATTCCTTGTTTTGTCACGCTAAAATGAATTTTAGGAGTGTGGGCTTGAGAAAATTTTTCCTTGACTTATGACTGAAAATATAATATAATATAATAGGGTTATGGTTTTATGCGTGGATATGGCTTTTTCTCATTTGTTAAGTCTATTAAGTAATCCACGCTTGTATTATAAAAAACGGCGAGTTTCATAAGGGCTTCAACAGGAACATTAATCTCACCCCGTTCATAATCAGAATAGGTGCCTTGCTTAATGTTAAGATAATTTGCTATTTTTATCTGCTTATAATCATTATCTTCACACAAGTTACCTCAACACCATTATATATTATAGGCACTACCGATATTGACTTTTATCGGTAATACCTATATAATAATATTAAAGTATAAATAAGAAAGGATTTTTATTGATGAAAAGGTTATTAACGTTATTATTAGCTGTGTTGATGTGCATGTCGTTGGTAGCGTGCGACTTTTACGAGACTTCAAGTAACGAATCTAACGGTGGCAAAACAACAAATGAACAAACGAACGTAGCAGAAGTTACTATCTCAACGACACAGAAAATGTGGACGCGAGAAACATTTGGCGAATTATCTATTGATGTTCCTGTTAATTGGAGGAAAGAAATACAAGGCAACAGTGGATTGTTTTTTTATCCGACAGATAACGATACAGACGGGTTTTTATACGTTGGGGGACGCGGTATTGATGATACAATATTGAAAGACTTTGAAATGAAAAAAACTGCCATGCACTCTTTAATTGAGGATAAGAGTGCAGAACATTTTGTTCGTCATGATTTAATTGAAAAAGATTTAACAATTGCGGGTTATTATGCTGTTAAAAGCTATAGCATTTGGAGTGACTATAACTGTATGTATTACTATATACTAACAGATAATGCAGTATATCTTGTTGGAATTGATATTTATGAAACCAGTCCTAATTATTTAGAAGATACTCTAAATAGTGTAATAGATAGTATCCAAATAAATGAAACGGTATTAATAGAAACAATAACACAGGTTTCAACAACCATAAATACTGAAGCGGAAGTAGCGATAACTACTACCATAACTGCTCCCCAAACTACGACAACCACTTCGCCACCTTCAACAACTACAACCACCACTTCAACTACTTCTTCATTAATAACTAATAGACCGTCAGATGCTAACCCAAGAGCCCTATACATAACTGCATCAGGCAGTAAATATCATTATCTTAATCCATGCGGGAGGGGTACTTATTATGCTGCCACTTGGGAAGATGTTGAACGAAGAGGGCTTACCGCTTGCGAAAAATGCGTATATTAACGAAAGGAGTTAACCCCAAATAGCAAGCATTGAAAAACGCCAAGGCAAAGACAGCGACAGTTACCGAATAAAAGCTTTCAAAGGCACGGACAGTAATGGTAAAAATTTTATTCAATGATTTATAAACCCGACCCTAAGCTAACCCAAAAGCAAGCCTATCCGCAAATAATATTCTCTCGCAGTTCCCCAAAAGTTCCCCAAGGAGTGATTGTTTGAGCGTTTCATAATAAAAAAATCAACGCCCGCAACCCCCGTAAACGCTGATTTTTCCTAATGGTGCCGCTGACCGGACTTGAACCGGTACACTCTTTCGAGCGAGGGATTTTAAGTCCCTTGTGTCTGCCTATTCCACCACAGCGGCATAACTGTAATCGCAGAGATTACAGCATACGAATACAGTTTCTTTTTTTGTCAGTGTGAACAACCTCTCCGTTTAACTCAACAATAGGGTAGTTGAAATCCTTTTTATGAACATACAGAACAGTCGCTATAGAATCATCGGATAAAACTACTTTTTTGCCTTTTAGCTCCTCAACCATACAATCAAGGAATATGTTTACATAGTTAATGTCTAAATCCGAATAACAGCCCTCCGAAAACCAAGAGAGAATTTCAAACGGAGAATGTGCATCCTTGTAAACCCTCTTGGCAACCATCGCATCGTAAACATCTGATATGGAAGTGATTCTCGCGGCAGCAGTAATCGCATCTGAAGACAGCCCCATCGGATAGCCTGTACCATTAACCTTTTCGTGGTGCTGTACAACTCCCTTTAATATCCCTTCATCCTCTATTTTCGATTCAATTAGAATGTTATATGAATATGTGGGATGTTGCTTCATAACCGCAAATTCCGCAGGCGTGAGCTTTGCCGGTTTATTTAATATCTCGGGAGGTATGGAAAGCTTTCCAATATCGTGTAAAAGACCAACTTTTATCAATGTTTCAAGATTTGCAGGGTCGTACTTAAGCCACCTGCCGATAAGCCCGTTTAAGAATGAAACATTCACGCTGTGCGTATACAGATATTCATCAACTTTACGTATGCTGTTGATGCTTTTAATAATTTCGGTAGCGGCTACAGTATGAAGCTGCTCGTTTATGGTTTGTGAAATTCCTACTGCCTTTTCTTTTGATATTTTATGGGATTTGGATATATCGGCGAATACCTCATTGGTATCCTCTTTAATATTATTGTAGCCCTCAAAATGTACTACTTCCTGCTCGATATGTCCCTCGACATAGTGTTTAAACGTGCTTTCGTAATTTTGATTAGGGACGTAAACCACATAATGGGGAGCGGTTACTCTTCTGAATTTCTTTATTAATTCTTCGTTAAGGACGACATTCCGGCAAAGCAACACATATTCCATGCCCGTTAAAGTCGGCGTTTTATAATAAACGTCAAAATCAATATTCATGTTGGGAATAAGAAAATTTACGTTTATTGAAGTAAAATCAATATCAAAATTCATAATAAAAAGTAACCCCTCAATTATATAAGTACCATTACCGAATCATACTAAGCCTTGTCAGCAGAGCCGAAAAGCTGCATTTTTTCTTTAACGGCAGTCTTTATTGCCTCAAAGCCCGGTGCTAAAAGCTTACGCGGGTCAAAGCCCTTTTCCTTTAAATCCTTGCCGTCCTCAATATACTTTCTGGTAGCCTGCTGAAATGCCCATTGACATTCGGTATTTACATTGATTTTAGCTACTCCTAACGAAATAGCCTTCTTTATCATTTCCTCCGATATACCCGTACCGCCGTGCAGTACAAGCGGCATTTCACCGACCTTGCTCTTAACAGCTTCCAGCGTTTCAAAGGAGAGCCCCGCCCAATCATCGGGATATTTACCATGTATATTGCCTATTCCTGCGGCAAGCATCGTAACGCCCAAATCAGCGATTAATTTGCACTCCTCGGGGTCGGCACATTCGCCCTTGCCTACTACTCCGTCTTCCTCGCCGCCGATAGAGCCTACCTCGGCTTCTATAGATAGCCCCTTATCATTGCAAATAGAAACAAGCTCGCGGGTTTTAGTAACATTTTCATCAATGGGGTAATGAGAGCCGTCAAACATAACCGACGAAAAACCGGCGGCAATGCAAGCTTTCGCTCCATCGTAAGAGCCGTGGTCAAGGTGAAGTGCTACGGGTACGGTTATGTTAAGCTCCTCCAACATACCGTTCACCATCCCGACAACGGTTTTATAGCCGCCCATGTATTTACCCGCGCCTTCGGAAACTCCTAATATAACGGGTGAATTCATCTCCTGAGCAGTCAGCAGAACCGCTTTTGTCCATTCAAGATTATTGATGTTAAACTGACCCACCGCGTATTGACCGTTTAAAGCCTTATCAAGCATAGCTTTTGCAGAAACAAGCTTAGACATAATATTTACCTCCGTTATAACAAAATTTACTTCAATTAATTACTTAATTAACTATTATGCTTACTATTATAGCACGTTCCAAGTCTTATTGCAATAGCTAATTTATAAAAATTTAAAAAAAATTATTTTTTTGCAAAAAAACACTTGACAAACAGTAATTTAAGATGTATAATTACATTTATCGGCAATAGGTCGGCGGCTTCACCTTGCGCGTTGCGCTTTAGCAGGGCATGAAGTTGCAGCTGTAAAAAATAAAGAAGAACTTCCGTTCTCACCCGTCCGCATATGCGAGACGCGGTCAATACGTTAACTGAGCGAACCGCTGATTATGTGCGGTTTAGTGCTTATGCGCGGACGGAGGATTTACTTACGGACCGCTCTTTTTATTTTATGGAGGTGCTTGGGTATAACTAATAAAGATGTGTTTATTAATGATGAAATCCGCGCGAAAGAGGTGCGGGTAGTCGCGCATGACGGGGAGCAGCTGGGCATTATTCCGGCAAAGGAAGCCCAAAGGCTTGCGGATGAGAAGGAAATGGACTTGGTTATGATAGCACCGCAGGCAAATCCGCCGGTCTGCAAAATTATGGATTATAATAAATATCTTTTTGAGCAGAGCAAGCGGGAAAAGGAAGCGAAAAAGAATCAGAAAATTGTTGAAATCAAGGAAATCAGAATGTTCTCCAACATCGGCTCAAATGATTTTAACACAAAGGTGAATCAAGCCGTTAAATTTCTGCGCGGCGGCGATAAATTAAAGGTATCGGTGCGTTTCCGCAAGCGCGCCATCGCCCATCCTTATCTGGGCGAGGAGCTTCTGCTGAAATTTCGGGATGCTTGCGCCGAGGACGGAGCGATGGAAAAGCCGCCTAAAATGGAAGGGCGTTCTATTGTAATGTTCATTGCCCCAAAGGCTTCCAAATAAAAATTGTACAGTAATGGAAAGGAAGGTATCATTATGCCTAAACAAAAAACACATTCCGGCGCGAAAAAACGCTTTAAGCTTACAAAATCCGGCTTGGTGAAATACCAGAAGACAAATAAGCGTCACAGATTAACTCAAAAATCAACCAAGCGCAAGAGAATCGCGCGCGGAGTCGGACTGGCATCAGCCGCTGACGCTCCTAACATCAAAAAGCTTATTCCTTATAAATAGAGCGCATATAAATTATTATTACGGAGGTAGATTATTATGGCACGCATTAAAGGAGCGGTAGCTACTCGAAAGAGAAGAAATAAAACCCTAAAGCTTGCTAAAGGCTATTGGGGCGCGAAATCAAAGCATTTTAAGATGGCGAAGCAAGCCGTTATGAAATCCGGCAATTACGCTTATATAAGCAGACGTCTTAAAAAGCGCGATTTCAGAAAGCTTTGGATTACCAGAATTTCAGCCGCTTGTAAATTAAACGGCATGAATTATTCGACATTTATGAACGGGCTGAAAAAAGCCGGCGTTACCTTAAACAGAAAAATGCTCTCGGAAATAGCAATAAGCGATGAATCGGGATTTTCCGCGCTAACTGCAAAAGCAAAAGCCGCTCTTTAATTCAGTACGGCTTCTAATAAGGTCAGAGGTAAATTTTTGCTTCTGACTTTTGCCGTGCAGGGGTAATTTTTATGCAGGAAATCAATTCAAAGGATAACCCTAAAATTAAACTATACAGGAAGCTTTCAGATGACAGAAAATGCCGCGCCGAACACGGTTTATTTGTGTTGGAGGGCGTTAGGCTTGTTGACGAAGCAGAATCTGCCGGATGGGCAGACAGTATTTTTATTACAAAAAGCTTTCTTGAAAATTACGGGCGTTCCTTTACCGATGTTCACGATGATATAAGCGTTTACGTAATAGCCGATGAGTTAAGTAAAAAGCTGTCTGATACCGAGAATCCGCAGGGAATTTTTGCCATATGCAAAACTCCCGAATATTGTTGTGAAATAAGGCATAACGGGAGATATATTCTGCTTCATCATATTCAAGACCCCGGAAATCTCGGTACTATAATACGCACGGCAGATGCGTTCGGCATTGACGGAATCATAACCGTAGACTGTTGTGATATTTTTAACCCAAAGGTTATACGCTCGACCATGGGTGGTATTTTCCGCGTAAATGTACTTAATCTCAGTATTGACAAGGCTTTTGCGGCTCTTAGGGAAAAAAGCATCGCGACCTATGCCGCAGTCGCCGATAAAAACGCCTCCTCCTTTGAAGTTCTTAGCTTCAGCGGCGGTTGCGCCGTCTTAATCGGCAACGAGGGGAACGGCTTGCCGGAGGACATTACAGCGCGTTGCACTCAAAAGTTTACGATTAAAACGCGGATTTCACTCAACGCTTCCGTTGCCGCAGGTATTATTATGTACAAGCTGGGGAGTTAAAGCTATGGATATGGATAACAATTCTGAATTCTTTAAATGGCTTTGGCTGGTTTCCTGCTTTGGTCCGGGCAATAAACGGATTTGGGATATTATAAATATATACGACATGCCCGAAAAAAATTCAGAAAATTCCTTAGACTGCGCTTACAATATGCTTCGCAGTAAAGAAGCGCGAAAAAAACTGCTCAAAGAAAAGGAGATTCAAAAAGCCGAGGCGGTCAATGAAGAGCAGATTTCAGTGCTTTTTCGGTATTGCGCGGAGCATGAAATTAGTTTAATTTGCTTTTCCGACCCCGATTATCCCGAGCGGCTGAGAAACATTTATAACCCTCCCGCCGTGCTTTTTTACCGTGGGGACATTTCCTGCTTAGGGCGCGAACTTGTTCTTGCGGTGGTGGGGACAAGGAAGCCATCCGATTACAGCATTAAAGTAGCGAACGCATTGGTGCGCGGGCTTTGCGCTTATGAGCTTACCTTAGTCAGCGGCTTTGCGGAGGGGATTGATATAGCTTCGCATATCTCCGCCGTCCGAAACGGAGGTAAGACCGCCGCAATCCTCGGGTGCGGTCTTGATTACGATTATCCGCTTAAAAATATAAAATACCGCGAAGAAATTTTGAGGAACGGTGTTTTTATATCCGAATACTTACCTAAGACACGTCCGTCCAAAATGACATTTCCTTACAGAAACCGAATTCTTTCGGGTCTTTCACAGGGTGCTGCGGTTATTGAAGCCTCTAAAAAGAGCGGCTCTTTAGTTACGGCAAACCTTGCTTTAGGGCAGGGGAGAGATGTTTTTGCCGTTCCGCCGCATAATCTTTTTGATTTAAGATACCAAGGAAACGCGGAGCTGCTCAGAGACGGCGCGCTCCCAATATATGGCTTACAGGATATTTTATATGAATATTACGAAAATTATTCACATAAACTAACAAATGTCAAACAGGGCGAAAAAATTGAGCCGAAGAGTGTTAGCGCGGATTATGCTAAAACCGAAAATAAAGCCGCTATTGATTTTTCAGAGCTGACAGACGATGAGCGCGCAATTGCCGCCCTGCTTCAAAAGCATAATAAGCCCCTGCTTCCGGATGAAATATCCGCGCTTTGCGGCATTGACATCTCTGAGGTACTGGGGAATCTTACCGCTCTTGAAATCGAAGGAATCGTAAAGCCCTCCGAGGGAGGCAGATTCATGCTTCAAGGTTAGGTAAAAAAAGAGCAAAAATCAGTGAGTGTTTATGCCGTTAAGGAGTATATTATAAGGAGCAAATGCAAATGTCGAAATTGGTTATTGTGGAATCGCCTGCTAAGGCTAAGACCATTAAGAAATATTTAGGCGGTGATTTTGAGGTTGTCGCTTCAATGGGGCATGTGCGGGATTTGCCCAAATCTAAATTTGGCGTTGACGTTGAAAACCGCTTTGAGCCTGTGTATGTTGACATCAAGGATAAAGAGGAATTTATTAAAACGCTGAAAAAGCAGGCTAAAAAGGCTGACTTCGTCTACCTTGCGACCGACCCCGACCGCGAGGGCGAGGCGATTTCATGGCACTTGTCACAGCTTTTAGAGCTACCCTCCGATGCCGTCAACCGGGTTGCTTTTAATGAAATTACCAAAACGGGGATAAACGCAGGCATGTCAAACCCGCGCGGCATTGACCAAGACCTTGTTAACGCCCAGCAGGCGCGGCGAATCCTTGACCGTATCGTCGGGTATAAGCTTTCTCCGTTTTTGTGGAAAAAGGTCCGCAGGAATCTTTCGGCGGGGCGGGTGCAGTCCGTTGCCGTTGCGCTTGTGGTAGACCGGGAGAAGGCAATATTAGAGTTTAAACCCGATGAATACTGGACGATTGACGCAAAAATGACCGCCCCTGCTTCCAAAAAACAGTTTGAAGCCTCTTTTTACGGATTAGACGGCAAAAAGACCGTCCTTAAAAATAAAGAAGAGACAGACAAGGTGCTAAAACGCCTTGAAGACGCCGTGTACAACGTCACCGAGGTGAAAAAATCAGTCCGCAAAAAAACGCCCGCACCGCCCTTTACTACCTCTACCATGCAGCAGGAAGCTTCAAGGAGGATTAATTTCGCGCCCGCCAAAACAATGAGAGCCGCCCAGCAGTTATACGAGGGCGTTGAAATCACGGGCATGGGCGCGGTTGGTTTAATCACCTATATGAGGACGGACAGCTTAAGAATATCAGACGAAGCGCGCGCGGCGGCGTATGAATTTATAGAAAAAGAATACGGCAAGGATTATATCCCGCCGTCCCCGAGGTTTTTTAAGTCAAAGGCTTCATCGCAGGATGCTCACGAAGCAATCAGACCCTCCATGCCGGAGCTTACACCGGGCAGGGTTAAGGAATGTCTTACCGATGAGCAGTTTAAGCTTTATAAGCTAATCTGGGAAAGATTTACAGCTTCACAGATGGCAAACGCTCTCCTTGATACCGTATCCGCCGTAATTGACGCTAACGGATGCGGCTTTAGGGCAACGGGATTTTCTGTTAAGTTCGATGGCTTTACAGTCCTTTATGAGGAACAAAAGGACGATGAGGAGAAAAAAATCCTGCCCGTCATCAATAAAGGCGATGTTTTAAAGCTCAAAGCCCTTGACGGCAAACAGCATTTTACCCAGCCTCCTCCGCGCTATTCCGAGGCGACCTTAATCAAGGCTCTTGAAGAAAACGGAATCGGTCGCCCGTCAACCTATGCGCCGACTATTTCAACGATTATAAACCGCCTTTACATTGAAAAGAACGGCAAGCAACTAAAGCCGACCGGCTTAGGCGAGGTTACGACCGGGCTTATGAAGGAGCATTTTAAGAATATAGTAGACTCGAAGTTCACCGCCTCTATGGAAGACGGGCTTGACGAGATTGAGGTGGGCAAAAAAGATTGGGTTCAAATTTTAGACGAGTTTTACACGGAGTTCGCCGAAACGCTGTCCGCCGCCGAAGTAGCGATGGAGGGCAAGCGCGTTAAAATCCCCGACGAGGAAACCGATGAGGTCTGCGAGCATTGCCAAAAGCCCATGGTTATAAAAATCGGGCGGTTCGGTAAATTTTTGGCTTGCACGGGATTCCCCGAATGTACTAATACCAAGCAGGTCGTCAAGGATACGGGCGGATTTTGCCCTGTCTGCGGAAAAAAAGTAGTACAGAAAAAATCTAAAAAGGGCAAAAAGTTTTTCGGCTGTGACGGCTTCCCGAATTGCGAATTTATGACATGGGATACCCCAACCCCCGATAAATGCCCCAAATGCGGAGACGGCACAACGCTTTACAAAAAAGGCGGTAAGGTATTCTGCCTGAGAGACGGCTGCGAGTATGAGGCGGCAGTCAAAAAGGTGAGGTAAATTGTGACATATGCAAGAAGTTAAAATAATCGGCGCAGGCTTAGCGGGCTGCGAAGCCGCTTGGCAACTCGCCCAAAGCGGCATAAAAGTAAAACTGTATGAAATGAAGCCGCTAAAATACACCCCCGCCCATAAATATCACGGTTTTGCGGAGCTTGTCTGCTCTAATTCGCTTAAAGCAGAGCGGGTTAACTCGGCGGCGGGGCTTTTGAAAGAGGAAATGCGCCGTCTGGGTTCGCTTATCGTTGAGTGCGCGCTTCAAACGCGGGTTTCGGCGGGCGGCGCGCTAGCCGTTGACAGGGAGCTTTTTTCAAACCTTGTCACCGAAAAAATAAAAGCGCACGCTAACATCGAAACCATTACCGAGGAAATAACGGAAATCCCGAGCGGTAAAGTCATCATAGCTACAGGACCGCTTACCGCAGGAGGGCTGGCACAAAGCATAGAAAAGCTATGCGGCGGTTATCTCAGCTTTTATGATGCCGCATCGCCCATAGTTACTTATGATTCCATTGACAGCGAAAAGGTTTTCTTCGCCGCGCGTTACGGCAAGGGTGAGCCCGATTATATAAACTGCCCCTTTACAAAAGAAGAATATGAGCTCTTTTATCATGAGCTGACAACCGCCCAATCCGCCCCCCTCAATACTTTTGATAACCCTCACTATTACGAGGGCTGTATGCCCGTTGAGGTTTTGGCAAAGCGCGGGGCAGATGCTATACGCTACGGCTGTATGAAACCCGTAGGGCTTACCAACCCCAAAACGGGCGAACGCCCCTATGCCGTAGTTCAGCTTAGAAAAGAAAACGGCGCGGGCACTCTATATAATATAGTAGGCTTTCAAACCAACCTTAAATTCGGTGAGCAAAAGCGCGTTTTTTCGCTTATTCCAGGGCTTGAAAATGCCGAATTTGTCAGATACGGCGTAATGCACCGAAACTCGTTTATTCATTCGCCGAAGCTTTTGAACGCCGATTTCTCTTTGAAAAACAACCCTAATCTATTTTTCGCGGGTCAGATTACAGGCGTTGAAGGCTATATGGAATCCGCCGCAAGCGGGATTTTGGCAGGCATTAATATGCAATTAACAATTAACAATGAACAATTAACAATTAAGCCGTTTGTACTTCCGCCGGAAACTATGTTGGGGGCTTTGGCGCGGTATATATCGGATGAGAGCGTGACGAATTTTCAGCCTATGGGGGCGAATATGGGGATTTTACCCGAGCTTCAAAACCGCATAAAGAATAAGCAGGAAAAATATACTGCGCTGGCAAATCGGTCATTGGAGGTTTTGAGAGGATTTCTTGAAAAGGGTGATTGCGTATGAACAATAACAGCAACAGTATTGTGCTTGCTAAAATTTTTTCCGATAACCCTGCGGCGGATAATATAGCGGCGGCAATATTTGACGGCAGAAATAAGCTAATCGGCTCAAAAGCCGCTGTAACAATTGCTAAAGAAGAAGCGGAATACCCGTTTTATAAAGACGCTCAATGCCAAATCTACTTTTACGGTGACAGGGTTTTATACAGCGATAAATGCACTACCTCCGTTATAAGCTATTCGCACATCATAAAGGCTTTTGAAACGAAGGATTATTTTTTCCTTTATGTCACGGAGAGGAAAATGTTTGCAATCCCCAAAAAGGGCTTTATGTTCCCCGATGAAATGCCAACGGTCGTAAGGCTACTGGAAGTTAATGTTAAGGGTAATTTTAAGAAGGAATTATAAAGGGATTATAGAAAGGATGAGGTACATATGAAAATAATAGTTGATGCTTTCGGCGGGGATAATTCTCCCGGTGCGGTTATTTCGGGTGCGTATATGGCGGCAAAGGAATTCGGTGATATTATATTGGTCGGTGATGAGGATAAAATCCGCGAATATGCTAAAAATAACAGCATAGCGATTGATGACGTAAATATTGAAATCATTGACGCAAAGCCCGTAATAGAAATCGAGGACGACCCCCAGATGATACTCCGCGAAAAGATGGATTGCTCAATGGCGGTAGGGTTAAGGACTCTTTCCGAGGGTGACGGCGATGCTTTCGTATCGGCGGGGAGCACGGGCGCGCTTGTCGTCGGGGCGACCTTTATCGCAAAGCGGCTCAAAGGCATCAAGCGCGCCGCGCTATCACCGATTATGCCCACGGATACAGGACCGCTCATCTTGACCGATGCGGGCGCGAACTTGGATTGCCGCCCCGAAATGCTCGTCCAGTTCGGTATAATGGCAAGCTGCTATATGCAGAGGGTTATGGGAATTGAGTCGCCGAGGGTAGGGTTGCTTAATGTAGGTTCTGAGAGCACGAAGGGTCGAAGCCTTGATATGGATGCGTACAAACTGCTCCAAAAAGCTCCCGTCAATTTTTGCGGCAATGTTGAAGCGCGCGAATTGCCGTGGGGCGTGTGCGATGTCGTTGTGACCGATGGCTTTACCGGAAATATCGCTTTAAAGCTTTACGAGGGCTTGGGCGGGTATTTTTCAAATTCACTAAAAGGTATGTTCAGCGGATTCCCCGGCGCGGTTGCCGCCGCGAGTATAATGCCCAGAATTAAAGCCTTCCGCAATAAGATGAACACCACCGACATCGGCGGTGCTATGCTTATGGGCATATCCAAGCCCGTCATAAAGGCGCACGGCAATTCGGACGATAAATCCTTTTACCGCACCATATGCCAAGCGCGCGATTGCGTTGAGGGTAACTTTATAGAGGAGATTTCTAACGCATTAAAAGAGGTATAAAAAGCATGAATTTTCAAGAATTGCAAAAAAAACTCAACTATTCCTTTAAAAATAAGGAGTTTTTGAAAGAAGCGTTGTCCCATTCGTCCTACTCAAACGAGCCGAAGCGGGGTTATGCTTCTAACGAACGCCTTGAATTTCTGGGCGATAGTATACTTTCGTTTATTATTTCAGAATATCTGTTTACTAACTTTAAATATCTGCCGGAGGGTGAGCTTACTAAGACCAGAGCTTCCATTGTCTGCGAGCGCGCGCTCTATGAGTTTGCCGAACAGATTAATTTAAAGCGGTATATAAAGCTTGGCAAGGGCGAGGAAGTGAACGGAGGTCGGGAGCGACCCTCCATCATTTCCGATGCGTTTGAAGCGATTATAGCGGCTATTTATCTTGACGGCGGGATGGAGGAGGCGAGAAAATACGTTCTGGGCTTCGTCTCCAAAAAATCGGTCAAACAGGGTTCAAATGTGCTCCGCGATTATAAAACCACACTGCAGGAAATAACTCAGCGCAATCCCGAGGAGCAGATTGAATATTTTCATAACCCCCCCATAGGACCCGACCATGACAGGGTCTTTATAGCCGAGGTTCTGCTCAACGGAATCTCCATCGGCAGGGGAGAGGGGCACAGCAAAAAGCAGGCGGAGCAAATGGCGGCGAAGGAGGCTTTGGCTTTGATGGGGAAAAGTTGATTCAATGTACAATCCTCTGTAGGGGGCGAACGCCTCGTTCGCCCGAAAGGTTAGGCAAAAGAATAAATAACAGAGGTATTCGGGTGACCTTCCATCGTCTTAGCTCCCTCCGTCACCTGCGGGTGACACCTCCCTCAAAGAGGGAGGCAAAAAAAACTCCTTGCCTCCCTCTTTGAGGGAGGTGCCGCCCGCAGGCGGCGGAGGGAGTGGCGGCGGAGGTGTTCGCCCGAAAGGACAGGCGAAAGAATAAATGGCGTAAATTATTCAGGCGACCGAGGCGGTCGCCCCTACAAAAGAATGATGTGTTTTTTTTTTTTTTTGCGGGACGGGCGAGCCCGTCCCCTACAGGTGATTAAAATTGTCAATTATTAATCGCTGTCACAAATTTTTGCGCGAAAATTTGTGCACTTTTTTTTTTTTTTTGGTAGTTATTGACAAGTATTTACTGAAATAACCTTGTAAATTTTGTGTAAATTGCGTGATTTAATAAAAATTTAATGATTTATAAAATATTTGTATACATTTAGGCGGGCTTTTTGTGGTATAATTAACATTGCTTGTTACTATGCTTTAGGGCTGTAAAAAGCGTATTTTCTATTATAATATGGAGGTAATTTTTTCTATGCTGAAAAACATGAAAGTATCCAAAAAGCTGATAGTCAGCTTCTTGGTTGTCACAATGCTTACCGCAGTCGTGGGGATTATGGGCATCATGGGGATGCGCCAAATTGACTCGTACATGGAGGATATGTACACGCTTCAAACCGAACCGATTCCCGACCTTGCCAAGGCGATTGAAATGCTTCAACGCCAGAGAGCCTGTATGCGTGAATACATAGTGGGCGCGGCAATTGATGATATGGGTTTAATTGAGGATGCTCATAAGAGGGTCGAGGAATACCGCCCGATTATGTATACAGCCATGGACGCATATGTTCTGACCATTCGCTCCGATGAAGCAAGAGCACTTTTCTTGGAGGCAAGAGACCTTTATGATAAAGATTTCAGAGATTGTATCCAGAAAATTTACGAATCGGCAAAAGCCGGCGTGGATGCAAGCGAATTATACAACATCATGGGGGATTACACAGCCGCCACCAACAAAATCGTGGATAATTTTGACGTCTGTATGGAGATGAAGCTCAACGCCGCGAGAGATGCGGCTGATGCCAGCTCCAAAACCGCGAATACCCTGCTTGCGGCTACTTTAATCGTTTTGGTCATCGCCTTTGTAATTTCAATGTATTTCGCGATATATGTGTCGGGCATTATAAGCAGACCTGTTATCGCGCTTTCAAAATTCCTTCACAAAGCCGGTGCAACGGGAGATATAACCTTATCCCCCGAGGAAGAGAGAGTGCTTGATACGTATAGCCAAACCAGAGATGAAATCGGGCAGATGGTTAAGGACTGCAACTCATTCATCCATCACATCGCGCAATCCGCCCATGAATTGGATGCCATCGCAAACGGCGATTTGACCATAGACGTAGTCGTTTCTTCAAGCTCGGATACCTTGGGAATTTCCTTGAAAAAGATGTCACAAAACTTAAACGATATGCTTTCACAGGTTCATCAAGCTTCGTCACAGGTTACCATGGGTGCTACGCAAATCGCCGACGGTGCTCAGGCACTGGCGAGCGGTGCAACGGAGCAGGCGGCAACTTTAGAGGAAATCTCCGCTTCCATTTCCGATATATCGGAAAGGACGAGGGAGAATGCCGAAAAAACCGGGGAGGCTTCAAACCTTGCCGAAACCATTATGCGTAACGCCGAAAAGGGAAGCCGCCAGATGGAGCAGATGATTTCGGCGGTAGATGATATTAACCATGCAAACCAAAGCATAAGCAAGGTAATCAAGGCAATTGATGACATCGCGTTCCAGACCAATATACTTGCTCTTAACGCGGCGGTTGAGGCGGCAAGAGCAGGAGCGGCAGGAAAAGGCTTTGCGGTTGTAGCCGAAGAGGTTCGTAACTTGGCGGCGAAGAGCGCGGAATCCGCGAAGGATACGGGAAGCCTCATAGCGAATTCTATGGAAAAAGCAAAGCTGGGTACTCAAATTGCCGGAGAAACCTCGGCAAGCCTAAATGAAATCGTATCCGGCATCGGCGAAAGCAACAAGATTATATCCGAAATCGCGCAATCCTCCGAACAACAGACCATGGCGATAAGCCAAATCAACGTAGCCGTTGGCGGCGTAACGCAGGTCGTTCAGCAAAACAGCGCGACAGCGGAAGAATCCGCCGCCGCCTCCGAAGAAATGAGCGGTCAAGCCGGCTTGCTCGAAAGCTTGATTGCACAATTTAAGCTGAAAAACTAATTTTAGTCAATTGACGATTGTAAATAAAGAAGTCCGCAACAAAGCGGACTTCTTTATTTAATTTTTTCCCAATAAGCCCTAGCCGCCTGCTCCGCCTTGTTGTTTCCGTATTGATAGTAACCCCTGTCTTTGAGCGTATCCGGCAGGTATTGCTGTTTGATGTAGCTGTTGGAGTAATCGTGGGGGTAGAGATAATGCTGCCCCTTAACGGCGTTGCCCTCGCCGTCCGCGTGGACGTTTTGGAGATGGCGGGGGATTTCGCCTAAAACGCCGTTTTTGACATCCTGTAAAGCTCTTCCCATTGCCATGTGTGCCGTGTTGGATTTAGGCGCGGTAGCAAGCAAAACAACGGCTTGTGAAAGCGGCATAACAGCCTCGGGCAGCCCCAGCTGAACCGCGCTGTCAACACAGGCTTTCACAATAGCAACCGCCTGCGGATAGGCAAGCCCTATATCCTCCGAGGCGATAACGAGAAGCCGCCTGCAGATTGATATTAAGTCACCCGCTTCAATCAGCCGCGCCGCGTAATGCAGGGCGGCATTTTCATCCGAGCCGCGAATAGATTTTTGCAGGGCGGAGAGTATATCATAATGCTGGTCGCCGCCGCGGTCATATTTCATATTGCTCCGCTGGGTAAGTTCCTTAGCCGTTTCAAGCGTTACGCACGTGTAGGGGACAGGCTTGCCTGTCCCGTCAGAACGCGTTTCACTTACGGGACGGGCAAGCCCGTCCCCTACGCTTGTCAGCACGCAAAGCTCGGCGGTGTTAACCGACTTGCGGACATCGCCGCCGCAACCGCGTGAAATATATTCCGTAACGCCCTCTTCAAGCTCAATGCCAACCCCCAGAGCCTCCGCCGTCAGCCGAAAAGCCCTGTTTATGGCGGGTAGAAGCTCCTCCGGCGATACGGGCTTGAACTCAAATACGGTTGAGCGGCTTAAAATCGCGTTATAAACGTAAAAGTACGGGTTTTCGGTGGTGGAGGCAATCAGCGTGATTTGCCCGTTTTCGATATATTCAAGGAGCGATTGCTGTTGTTTTTTATTGAGGTACTGGATTTCATCAAGGTAAAGCATAACGCCGTTAATGCCGTCAAGCGAGCCTGTATCGGCAATCACCTCTCTTATATCCGCTACCGAAGCGGAAGTGCCGTTGAGCTTATGGAGCTTCATCTCGGCGTTTTCGGCAATCAGCCGCGCAACGGTGGTTTTGCCGACTCCCGCGCCGCCGTAAAAAATCATATTGGGAATCCTGCCGCTTTCGATAATGCGCCGAAGCGGTCTGCCCTCGCCCAAAATATGCCTCTGTCCGACTATGTCGTCAAGGCTTTTCGGGCGGATTTTGTCGGCTAAAGGGATGTTCATAGTTGGTTTCCTCTTCCGTAATTTTTATTGACATTAAGCTTGATATTTGTTATAATAAAGTATGTTCAAATGAATTATACCAAATGGAGGTGCTTTCTATGTCGACAAGGGAATACGTTAAAACTAATATTGATTTATTACCGGCTGAAATAATTGAAATATTTGCTTCGATTATCAGGATTAGGGATGTTCCTGAAAAAAGCAAGATTCAGCCCAAGCGAACGATAGATGAATTTTATGGTTGTATGCGCGGGCAATTTGAAATGGCAGATGATTTTGATGCCCCGCTTGACGATTTTAAGGAGTATATGTAATGAATCTTTTATTAGACACACATACTGTGCTGTGGTTTGCTAACGGAGACTCTTCCTTTTCATCACCGCGACCCATTCGACCGATTATTAATCTCAACCGCAATTTCTGAAAATATGACGATAATCACCGCCGATAAAAATATTAGGAAGTACGATGTTCAATGGTTGTTTTAACCCTTATCTTCGTCTGCGTTTTCCAATCCCTGCTTCCAATCCGTCATATACGGTGTTTCCATTTCGGCGTTAAGCTCAGATATAACTTTAAGTTCGTGCTCTTCCTTTAGGTCTTTAATCTGCTTCTTTATTCCAAAGGATAAGCAGACATATGTAATGATAAACACGGTAGAGGGCACAGCCGAGTGAAGCCGGGCAAACACAAAAAAATTGACGATTAGATTGGCGGCTAAGGTAATCATATAAAAAACCACGCTCATAACGCCGCCTTTTTTATAAATACAAAGCGAAAGCCCCAGCAATGCCGCTAAAAAAAGCCATACAGCAATTATAACGCACACTACAGCCGCCATAACTGCAAGAGCAGCACCCAAAGAAGCAAACATATTGTCACTCGAAGCTACTGTCTTAGCTTCATTATTAAAGTAAACCGCTAAAAACAAATGACAGACCGACAGCAGGATTAACATGACCACCATAGCCTTCATAATCGTATTCAGCGGCTTTTCCATAATAAAAAATAACGATATTGCAAGTAACGCAAAGGGAGAAAACGCAATCATAATAAAAGAAGTAATATAGGCTGTAGTCAACATACGCACCATATCTTCTTGTTACAAATAACTCCTCAATAACATGTAAGCCCAACGGCAATAAATAAAGAAGACTGAAAACCAATAAAGCAATACCCGTTAACTGATATGTCTTAACTTTCATAAAGCGGATACCGAGCACATATACCGTTAACCTTAGCTCTTATTTCGTCCTTTTTGCCCTCATAATCCGAGGCAGTGAGATAAATACATTCAGCGATAAGAGCCATATCATCAGGGGTTAAACCGCGGCTTGTGACTGCCGGAGTACCTACACGTATACCGCTTGTGACGAACGGGCTTTGCGGGTCGTCCGGTATTGAATTTTTGTTCACCGTGATGTAAACATCGTCAAGGCGTTTTTCAAGCTCTTTGCCTGTAATATTAAAGGAACGCAGGTCAGCGAGCATAAGATGGTTGTCCGTCCCGCCGGAAACAAGCTTAAAGCCGCGCTCCGTAAGCCCTTTCGCTAATGCTTGCGCGTTTTCGATTATTTTTTTGCCGTATTCTTTAAATTCGGGCTTTAACGCTTCACCGAAGCATACGGCTTTTGAAGCGATTACGTGCATAAGCGGTCCGCCTTGCGTGCCGGGGAAAACTGCCTTATTAATTTTAGCGGCAATTTCTTCGTTATTGGTAAGAATCAGCCCTCCGCGCGGACCTCTCAGCGTTTTATGTGTCGTAGAGGTGGTAATATCGGCATAGGGGACAGGGGAGGGGTGAACGCCCGCCGCGACAAGCCCCGCAATATGTGCCATATCAACCATAAAATACGCACCAACTGATTTAGCAATCTCAGAAAGCCTTTGGAAATCTATTACTCTGGGGTAAGCCGATGCGCCCGCTACCAGCATTTTAGGGCGGTGCTCCTTGGCAAGCTCCTCCACTTTACAGTAGTCTATCGTTTCATCTTCGCCCAAACCATAAGGGATAAAGTTATAATACTTGCCGGATATGTTAACGGGAGAGCCGTGGGTTAAGTGCCCCCCGTGCGCCAAACTCATGCCCAAAACCGTATCGCCGGGGTTTAACAGCGCGAAATATACTGCGTTGTTCGCCTGCGCGCCCGAATGGGTTTGAACATTGGCATAGCCCGCGCCGAAAAGCTTTTTCGCCCGCTCAATTGCTGTACTTTCCACTACATCAACGCACTCGCAACCGCCGTAATAACGCTTGCCGGGGTATCCTTCCGCATATTTGTTGGTTAAAACCGAGCCCATAGCCGCCATTACAGCAGGAGAGACAAGGTTTTCACTTGCTATAAGTTCAAGATTTCTGCGCTGGCGGCAAAGCTCCTCACGCATAGCGTTCCCGACCTCGGGGTCAATTTCGGCGGTAAAGCCGACCGTATCAATCATTTTTTCGTACATAGTCCAAGACATCCTTTCAATAGTAAAATTTACCCTTGACTAGCTTTGTTTATTATACACTATTTTTTAACGGATTTCAACTGTTTTATAAACTTTAACCAAAAAAAGCTTTAAATTATTATTTAACATACGCATTGTTTATTTTATTTCTTAGTGCTATAATTTATATGTAAACTTCTTAACGGCATAAATACTTGAAGGATAACAGCAAATATACTGTAAAGGCATTGAGTGTTTGCGCCGTTTGGGAGCATTTAAATTTTATAGGAGGTTTAAGCATGAAAAAAAAGTACATTTTAATTATTTCACTGGTATTGTCCTGCCTGATGCTGTCGGCTTGCAATGACGGAGGTACGCCCCCGCAACCGGCAACTGCACCCCCTGTGGTAACCGAGGCTGAAGCACCCGAGACAGAAGCAGAGCCGGAGGAAGCGGCGGAGGACGAAACGGAAGACGAGGGCAGAGACGAAGAACCGGCATTTGAACCCATTACAATTGAAGGACCCGTCATTGATTTCGCGGATGGCGACTTCAGCTTTGTAACGCCTAATACGAACGAGGACGGAAGTATTGACGGTGCTGAAATCAACCTGTCGGTGGTTGAGTTTAACGGTCAGCAGCAATTGAAGGTTGAAAGGCTTGACGGGGATGTGATAAAGCCGAGGTTTGACATTACCGCTATTCTGGGCGATGAAGCTTCCAAATGCGCGAGAATTACAATGGAGCTTACCGTTGAAGCCCAAAACCCCGACCAACCCATAGAATGGGCAAGCGGAGCGATTGGCACGAGCGGCGGTGATGGTGGTGGTACTTGGGCTCAGACCGACTGGGCATGTCCCGATATATTGGACGGAGTAGTCACCGCGAAGTTTGAGGCGGAAAGAAGATTCCTGCTCCCCACCCACAGGTTTATAGACGATTCGCCCGACAATCACATGCTGGTAATGGCTTGGGATTTAAGGGCTGGCGATGAGCAAGAGCCTGTTGGATTTAATCTTTATATTACAAATATAAGATTCTGGGACGATGACGGAGGCTTGATGGAGCTGTTCCCGTCTTAACAGGTGTCAAGCTAAATACATTTACACAAAGAAGCCGCGTTTTTGGGCGCGGCTTCTTTCTTGTTTATTATTGCTAAAACTAATAAAAAATAATTGTTTAAAATACAGGTTGTTTATTCCATAAAAAAATGGTATAATAATCGTACATAAAAATACATGGTGGTAAATACAGCGTTATTTTTAATTTTATTGATGGAGGATGAATGTATGAAACTCAGGAAAATTTTGGCAGCTTTAACCGCAACGGCACTTTGTGTTGGTGTTGCGGCTGTCAGTGCATCGGCGGCTATTGTTAACGGAAACGGCTCGGAATGGAGCGAGGGTGACGGAAAGTATATCTTTGACATAAAGAAAGAAGCGGGCGACAACTACACGAATGTTATCGGCGTTGTGGTAGATATAAGTGTTGCCGGGGCTGAAGAAGGCTTCGGCGGAGGAATCGCTTTTGTGTCCGGCTTTAATGAAGCGGCTTGGCCCGGCTTTATTGAGTGGGGCAGCGAGGATGCGGACAAGCCCATCGTTTCAGACGGAAAAACGATTGAATACCGCTCGGACAAGCCTATTTTCACCTCTTCCGATGCTCCCGTTATCGTTATGCTTGAAGCATGGTGGGGCGGGGACATAACCGTTAACGGCATTAAACTTGAATATTCGGGCGGCGTTGTGCCGACTGAAACAGCTGTTACTACTGTTACGCAAGCCGCAGAAGAAATTGATTTTGACGATGATGAAGTCGATAACTTTGAGCTTGACGAAGCGGATGTATCCAATGCTGATGCTGACGATGCGGTTGAGGGAACTCCCTCTGCGCCTACGGGCAATACGACTGTTGCGGCTATCATAGGTCTTATGGCAGTTGCGGGTGTTGCGGCGTTGGCTACCAAAAAGAGGAAGTAAGTGAATGATTGACAATTTTAAGTTGTCAATGAAACGGGTTTAAACTTTAGGCTCTGTCGAAAGGCAGAGCCTTTAGAGATATTAGAAATCTTGAAAGGGACGGCTAAGCTTCATGCTAAAGGATATAACAATAGGACAATATTTCCCCGGAAATTCAATGGTTCATGAAATTGACCCGCGCTTTAAAATTATAATAACGGGCGTTTTTATAACGATGCTGTTTACCGCCGAGGACTTTGCCGCTTTGGCAATCGGGATTATTTTTCTTTCCCTGTCATTCTCCCTTTCCAAAATCCCTTTCAAGCTAATGCTCAAAAGCCTTAAACCGATTGCTCCGATTATAATTTTCACGTCAATCCTCAATATCTTTTTTTTGGACGGGGTAACGCTTTTTAAGATTGGCTTTATAAAGGTTACATACGAGGGGCTGGAGCTTTCCGCGTTTATGGTAATCCGCATTATCGCGCTGATTATGGGTTCATCTCTTTTAACCTACACCACTTCCCCCATTGTTCTGACCGATGCGATTGAGCGGCTTTTAAACCCCTTGAAAAAAATCAAGCTCCCCGTTCATGAGCTTGCTATGATGATGACAATTGCTCTGCGCTTTATCCCGACCCTAATAGAAGAGACCGACAAAATCATCTGCGCCCAAAAAGCGCGCGGCGCGGATATGGAGAGCGGCGGTCTTATGAAACGCGCCAAGGCAATGACCCCGATTTTAATTCCGCTGTTCGTTTCGGCATTCCGCCGAGCGGAGGAGCTTGCCCTTGCCATGGAATGTCGCTGTTATCAAGGAGGCGATGGCAGAACCAGACTAAAGCAGCTTAAATCCGATGCAGGGGATTACTCTGCTTTGTCGGTATCAATATTATTTTTGAGTGCGGTTATTTTGCTTAATACGCTGGTTTAGAATTGAGAGTTGTAGGGGCGGATTACAGAATTTGTAAAAAAATAGGGGAGTGACGATATGATTAAGATTTGGGCGGTTTTGATTATTGCGGTTTGGGTTAGTTTTAGTGCGGCGGGGTGTTCTTTTGAGGGCGGATCGGTTGAAATGGGGGCAGTTGAAACTTTAACGCAAACAGATCAATCGGCTGATGAAACAGAAGAAATCATTGCGGCTGAAAAAACGGAAAACCAAAGCGGGTTTGTTTATCCCGATGAGCCGCTTACAAAAGAGGGATTAGCATTGTTGGTTAATGAAGCGAGAACAATTATATTTGAAGATGGTGTGTTAATTAATGAGATGAAAAAAGTTGCCGAAAGTGCATTGCCGCCGCTACTCAATTTTCAAGCACCTTATGTTTTTGGGCTTGTCGATATTGATTTTGATGGGATGCCTGAATTGTTCTGCTTAAACAATCATTCAAACCAAGGCTACAAACCATTTTTTATATTCTCATTAAATCAATCAAACTTCGCTGAATTACTGATAGTATTTAAAGGATTTCACCGTGACGGAGAAACATACTTTGCAGTTAACGAAGAAAATAAAATGAAAAAACTAATAGTAGTTTCAACTTTCAATGAACACAGATCCCCGGGCATTGCGGCAAATGAAATCATTGAGAGAAATAGCGAATTTTCAATTAATGAAGTTTTGGATTTCAATGAACAGGAATTAATTAAATTACCATTTATTTTAGAAGATAATTATTATTACGTCCATATTGACGGAGATGAATTAATCTCGAAAAACGGCAACAATTACTGGGAATTACCTCCTCTTTATGATATGTGTGAAAATTATCTATTTGCAACAAAAAAATAATTTAATTCCGCACTTGCAGGTTGATTCAGACGAGCTTTATTTGGCATATGATGAGTATTTAAAATCTATAAAAAACTAGGAGAATGACTATATGATTAAGATTTGGGCGGTTTTGATTATTGCGGCTTTGGTTAGTTTTAGTGCGGCGGGGTGTTCTTTTGAGGGCGGCTCGGTTGAAACGGCAGCGGCTGAAACTTTAACAGAAACGGAGCAATTAACTGATGAAGTCACAGAAGAAATTATTGCGGTTGAAAAAATAGAAAACCAAAGCGAATTTGTTTACCCCGCTGACCCTCTTGCTTCCGCTGATGATTTGCTGAATTTGGTTTTTGGTGCGAAGAAAAAACTTTATGAGCTTGGTGAAGTAAATGACAATATGTCGCTTTATCTTTTCGGTCTTATAGATATTGATTTTGACGGATTTCCTGAATTATTCTGCTACAACAGCAGGGGTTTTATAGGACTTGAAGCGTGTAAAGTATATTCTTTGAAAGAGAATAATTTTTGTGAGTATTTAACAGAATACTACGCATATAACAACTTGGGATATACTGATTATATGGCGAAAACAGAGGATAAAACGAGCAGTTTTATAATTTATAATCATGTAGCGTATTCCACGAGAATAATTATTAAAGATATTTCTAAAATTGAAAAACAAGACGGCAAATATGAGTACAAACAACTTTTTGAGGGAAAATGGGAGAAAAGTAAAATCCAACGTGACGGAACATTTACCACAAGTCCAAGAATTTTTTATATAAATGAAGAAGAAGTGCCATTTGAAACATTTGAGCCGATATTTGATGAATACATTAGTGATTTATATCCGGTAACATATCTTTTTGAAAATATTTACTATACTTGCAATAATGTAGCGGATAGCCGGAAACACAGAGACGATTATGATTTGCTTTATGGGCTATATGACGAATATTTAAAATCTGTAAAAAGCTGATATGGGGCGGGGGATTAGGAGGGATTTTTGTGGATAACAAAAATAAAATAAAATTATTTGAGGAAAAGCAAGTTCGCCATGTTTGGGATGAGGAGAATGAGAAGTATTGGTTTTCTGTAGTGGATATTGTCGGGATTTTAACTGACAGTGCCGACCATTTAACAGCAAGAAAATATTGGAACAAGCTGAAACAACGAATTTGTAGCGAGGGAAACGAAACGGTGACAATTTGTCACCAGTTGAAATTGCTTGCCCCGGACGGCAAAATGCGGTTGACCGACGTCGCCGATACAGAGCAGATTTTACGCCTAATTCAATCTATCCCGAGCAAAAAAGCCGAGCCTTTCAAACTTTGGCTTGCAAAAGTCGGGAGTGAACGGATTGATGAAATGGCAGACCCGGAGCTCTCTATAGACCGAGCAATGCAAATGTATCACGAAAAGGGTTATTCCGTAAATTGGATAAATCAGCGGATTAAAACTATAGAAGTCCGTAAGGAACTCACGGACGAATGGGAAAAACGAGGGATAACCGAAAAGCGGGATTTCGCCATTTTGACAGATGAGATTACAAAGGCTTGGTCCGGCAAAACGACCCGTCAGTATAAGGAATATAAGGGGCTGAAAAAAGAGAATTTGCGGGATAATATGACTAATGTCGAACTTGTACTTAATATGCTGGCTGAAGTTACCACTGCCGATATTTCACGGCAGGACGAGCCTGAAACGCTTGGCGAGCATAAAAATGTTGCAAGGCGGGGCGGCTCTGTAGCGAAAGCCGCAAAAGAGCAGTACGAATTGCAAACAGGCAAAAAAGCCGTTTCTTCGCTAAATGCTAAAAATTTAAAAAGCTTAGCGGATACTTCGAATTAAAATAGGGTGATTTTAATTCGAACTATAAACGGAAAAAAGCGTTAATAAATTAAATATGAATAATGGAGGACTAACCAATATGCCAAGAAAAAACACCCTACTTACAGCGACGGTTTTATCGGCGGGGTTGCTGATTTGCTCTTGCACTCAAAGCGAAAATCAAAATTCAGGAGACAATATTGAATCGGATATAACCGAAACGGCAGTTGTTTTGAGTGAAAAAATAAGCTCCTCGCTACAGACAACCTCTGCCGAAGCAGAAGAGCCTCTGTTTCTCATTGCGGAAGAAAAAACATATTCTAAGGAAACAGAGGAAATAATTGCTGATTTTTTAAGCGATTATTTAACTATATTTATTGATATTCCTATTAATGGGTACAGAGACTATATTAATAACGGTAGAGATAACTATATAAGTTTATATGACCCGATTACGGATAAAACCATATCTGAAGCTGTTTATATTTGGGGCAATGCGTATGCGGTTAGCTTTGATTTGTATGCTTTAGACACCGATGATGCGCCGATAATAATTATTAATTACGGAAATTATGGCTACTGCGGTAGCAAAGTATATAAATATATTGACAGTAAGTATACTGAAATAGGCAGGTTAGATACGGTAATCTACTCTTTTTATACTGATAAAAATGAAAATTTCGTGTTGCGTTATGACGATGATATGAACGCTGTACGCGGCTTATACTATGCCTCATTTAACAATACAGAGTTAGAGCTTGATGTAATCGTAGATGGCGACTATCACGGCAATTTATATAACTATATTACGGATACGGTTTTTGGTCTTTCAGAATATCTTGAAAGCTATGATAATTTATTAATCCCCGGAATGTCTGACGAGCCGTTAATACGTATAAATAATTTATCATTACTTGAAGAACACATAACTGAGTTGGTCGCTCAAAAGCTGAAAAACAAAACAGCAACAACACAGGAATATAGTGTTGAGCCTGTTTTGTTGTCAAGGTTAGGCATTACATTAGGCGATTTAAAAGAGCAAATAGGATATGCAGAACCTCAATTTCAAACTCATGCTGAATATTATTTGTATCTTGATACTGATATTGTTTTGTATTTTTTTCAGGGTGATGTAGACCAAGATAACGGAAGTTGGTTATACAGCGATACGCATATCTGCGAAAAAATTTCTGCACCTTTAGGTCGATTGGTATTTGCCCTTAATGAGCCGATTAGCATAGCGGATTTAGCCGATAAATTAAATGCGGAATATGAAATAAAAAGGGGGCATCCAACAAGCTATTATTTAACGTCTCAAGAATATGCCGTGTTAAAATTACCCGGCAATTCAGCAAGGCTGGAGATAGCTTTTGATGTTAATGATAACATGGCAAAATCCGATTCACGGTGTTGGTTAAGGTTGCCTTGTCCGGAAGAAGACTAATTAATATTTTGGAGTAAGCTTTAATGCGAAATATAAAAGTAATCATGTCATATAAAGGCACAAATTATCACGGATTTCAGCGGCAGGATAATGCGATTACCGTTCAGGAGGTAATTGAGAGCAGGTTGTCTAAGCTAATCGGGCTTGGGGTTACAATCAACGGCTGTTCGCGAACCGATACGGGCGTTCATGCGAATGAATATTGCTTTAATTTTTTTACCGACTCGCCTATACCTTGCGCGAATCTGCTTTATGCCGCAAACTGCATGATGCCGGACGATATTGTATTTTTGTCCTGCGAGGAAACGCCCTCAGATTTTCATGCACGATTTGACTGCATAGCTAAAGAATATTTGTATCTAATCCGCAACGCACCCGCCAAAGACCCGTTTAGCGGGGATAAGGCTTTGTTTTACCCATACCCGCTTGATATAGATAAGCTGAGCCGCGCCGCCCTTAACTTTGAGGGAGCGCATGATTTTACATCGTTTTGCGGCTCGGCAGGGCTTAAAAATCAAGAAAACAGAGTAAGAACCATAGAATATTGTGCTGTAAAAAAATGCAATGATGAAAATTATGTGAAAATACTTGTAAAGGGCGATGGATTCCTGTATAATATGATTAGGATTATCGCAGGGACACTTATTTTTATTAACGAGGGCAAAATTGCCGAAAAGGCAGTCCCCGGCATTATCGCCGCAAAAGACCGAACCAAAGCCGGAAAAACCGCTCCGCCGCAGGGGCTTTATTTGAATAAAGTGTTTTATTAGGATGTGAGAAAAATTGCCTGTAACCGATATATCAGCTGAATTAAAAAAGCGGCGAAAAAAAAAGAAAAATAAACGATTTATAAAAAAGCTGTCGATATTGACGTTTACGGTTTGCGCGGTTTTGACAGCCTTTTTAACAAGGTCGTTATGGTATCCTATGCTGGACGGTGTGCTGACAAAAATACCTACTCCCGCGAATACAGCCGAGCTTGCCGGAGGGCATTTTCCGATTTCGATTGAGGGAGGGGCAAGCTATTCGCTTTCGGCTTTGGATAACGGCTTTTGCGTGCTTGACGATTCCCGCTTTTTCTCATATAACCTTGACGGCAAAATTAATTTTACCGCACAGCACAATTTTGCCAATCCCGCGTTAACGGTGTCTGATAAAAAGGCTCTTATATATGATTTGGGCGGCAGGGGATTCTCTCTTATGTCAAGGAGCAGAGAGGTTTACAGCCTCAGGGCGGACGCACCGATTATGTTTGCCAGACTAAGCTCGAATGATACCGCCGTGGTCGTAGCTAAAAGCGATAAGCATCTGGCATATATTATGGTGTATGACAGCAACGGCATAAATGTTTTCAACTACGGCTCTGTCAGGCGGGTGATTGATGTTTGCTTTAGCGCGGAAAATGACGGCTTTTACATAACCACCGTAGGCTCTAAGGGCGGGCGGATTGTTTGCGAGGTTTTGTATTACAGGCTTAGTCAAGTTGAATACGATGCTTGGGGAACGCCCCTGCCCATATGGCAATCGGGAGATATAGATACACTTGTATTGTCGGTAAGGCTTTTGGGTGATAATATTATCGTATTCGGTGATACCAGATATTTATATTACAGTAAAAACGGCTTGCTGCTGAAAAATTACGAATACCCGCTTCCGATTACGGGATACGACTCAAACGAATACATAGCCGCTTTGATTTTTGAAGACGAGGAGCGAAGGTCCTCCATGCTTGTGATTGTTGACGGCGAAACAGGCGATGCTAAGGAGGTTTCTCTGGATTACTTGGCTTTTAATGTCTCGGTAAAGGATAAGCTTGTATATGTCCAGTCGCCGGGGAACATATCTGCTTACGACAAAACAGGGAGGTTAGCTTCCTTTGTCGATTTAAGCTCTGATTATGAGAGCTTCAGCCGTATCTCCGGCTACATCTATCTTTTGGGCTATGATGAAATTAACAGGATTAATTTTAATTAGAAGCTATCACAAAGCTTCTGAATTTTCATGCCATTTCAACGTAATTTGCAAAATCTATTGACTAATGCTCAAATACATGCTATACTAAGGTTTAACGGCTATAAGGAGGCTGAACGATGCTTTGTACACGATGCAATAAAAGGACAGCGGTAGTTTTTATCACCGCCGTGCAGGGACATGAGAAGCGCAACGAGGGACTTTGCCTTGTATGCGCTAAGGATTTGGGAATTCCGCAGGTTAAGGAATACCTTGAAGAGATGGGCATATCCGAGGATGAGCTCGAGGAATTTGCCGACCATATGATTGATTTAGACGAGCTTGACGGAGATTCCTTCCAGCGCGGAGGAACAACGGGAGCGTTACCCAGCTTTATACAAAATTTATTGGGCGGATTACCATCGGGAGCGGGAGGCATTGACAGCGGTAAAATAGGAAGTCTTGACAGCCTTTTTGAAAATGCCTTCGGAAAACATGACCGATATGAGCGTACCGCCAGAGTTAACGGCAAGGAAAGAGAGCGAAACGGCGTAGGTAACGGAAAAAAGGTTGCCGCAGAGCCTAAAAAGAAAAGAAATAAATTTCTTGACAATTTTTGTACGAATTTAACCCAAAGGGCAAAGGAAAACAAATTGGATGACATTATCGGCAGGGATAAGGAAATTTCGCGCACTATCCAGATTCTTTCCAGAAGGCAGAAAAATAACCCTTGCCTGATTGGCGAGCCCGGGGTGGGTAAAACGGCTATAGCCGAGGGGATTGCCTTGAAAATCGCATCGGGGAACGTCCCCTTTAATCTGATGAAAAAAAATCTGTACCTTCTTGACCTAACCGCGTTGGTCGCGGGAACTCAATTCAGAGGGCAGTTTGAGAGCCGCGTAAAAGGTTTAATTGAGGAAATCAAGTCGGTCGGGAACGTCATATTATTCATAGACGAGGTTCACAGCCTTGTTGGGGCAGGGGACAGCGAGGGCTCGATGAACGCCGCAAATATACTTAAACCCGCACTTTCGCGCGGGGAGGTTCAAGTTATCGGTGCTACCACCTTTAAAGAATACCGAAAATACATTGAGAAGGACGGCGCGCTTGAACGCCGCTTCCAGCCCGTAACAGTTGCCGAGCCTACCGTATCCGAAACGGAGCATGTCCTCACGGGGATTCGCAAATATTATGAAAGCCATCACAGGGTTAAGGTTACAGACCCCGTTTTGCGTATGTGCGCCGTGCTTTCGGAGCGTTATATAAACGACCGATTCCTGCCGGATAAAGCAATTGACTTGCTTGATGAGGCTTGCGCCTGCAGGAGCATACGCAGTAAAGAGCTTGCGGAGTATGACGCTTTATGCGCGGAGTTGGAGGAGCATGTAGCAAAAAAGACGGAGCTTGACGAAAAGGTCAGTGAAATTACGGAATCGGGTAATCCCAACTATGAATTGCTTGCCGAGCTTAAATCAAGCCTTGCGCTGCATGAATCGGAGATATACAGGCTGGAAACCGCCAGAACAAAAATGGATGATTCCGTCAGCGGTATATACGTAGAGGAATCGGATTTAGCTAAGGTGATTGAGCTTTGGACGGGTATACCCGCCAGCAAGGCAATCGAAAGCGAATATTCTAAAATAGCCGCGCTGGATGGCAACCTTAAAAAGCATATTATCGGGCAGGATGAGGCTGTTTTGCTTGTCAGCAAGGCTGTAAAACGTGCCAGAGTTCGGCTAAATAAGCGCAGGCGTCCCGCCTCTTTTATATTTGTAGGACCTACGGGGGTTGGAAAAACCGAACTTGTTAAGGTTCTTGCGAACGAGCTTTTTGACGGCAACGAGCCTTTAATCCGCCTTGATATGACAGAATTTATGGAAAAGCACACGGTTTCACGCCTAATTGGCTCACCGCCGGGGTATGTCGGCTTTGATGAGGCGGGGCAGTTAACCGAAAAGGTTCGCAGGAAGCCTTATTCCGTTGTTTTGTTTGATGAAATCGAAAAAGCACACCCGGACGTGATGAACATACTCCTGCAAATCTTAGATGAGGGAAAGGTTAACGATGCACAGGGGAGAAGCGTATCCTTTGAAAATACAATTGTAGCGATGACCTCTAATGCGGGTTCTACCGACAAATCCACGGGCATAGGGTTTAATAAATCTACGTCCGACATTTCAAAGGAAAAGGCTATGAAAGCCCTTTCAGACTTTCTGCGTCCCGAATTTTTAAGCAGAATTGACGAGGTTGTGGTGTTTAACCCATTAACGCGGGAAAACTATGAAGCGGTAGCCGCGCTTATGCTTGACGAAATGAAAGAGCCGCTTTCGGAGAAAAACATAGCCTTTGAATATGACAAAGCCGCCCTATCCGTCATTGCCGAAAAATCCTACGGCAAGAAATTCGGCGCGCGCGATATAAGAAAATTTATCCGCACCGACATTGAGGACGAAGTAGCGGAGCTTATCATAAACAGCACAGCAAGACCCTTTGCCGAGCTTAAAATAGGGGCTAAGGGAGAAGAGATTGATATTATAGCTGTTTGAATAAAAAAAACTGCCGGACATTTTTGTTGTCCGACAGTTTTTTTATTTATTAATGCAGTGCGTAAAATCCAACTTTAATCTTTTTGTTCCCGTTTTCCATAAAGCCTATATTAGCTTCCTCGCTCACATCGGTTATGTTCGCCCTGAATAAATAGGGGTGAACCCTGTCATAGGTTACATCGTCAACCGATTTAAACGCGTAATATAACGTAGAGGGCTTATTTTTAATCTGGCTTGCGGTTAAGTAGCCGAACAGAGCATGTTCAAAGCTATGCAGGCTTGTTTTCCAAGCGTGGATTTTCGGAAATTTTATGTCGGGCTTATTCGTGCCGGCTGCTACAAAGTGGTGAATCTCACCATACTCCTTGTCTACCATATACTTGAACCAATAATCATAAGTATTATTGAGATACGATAGGTAGGACGGGTCGTTCAGTGCAAGAATTGCACAGGCTTGGTTCATCTCGGCAAAGCTCCACCACTCCTTGTCCTTGTCAATATTGCCTTTCTCATCGTAACGCCTTGCCCAAGTGCCGTCTTTCAAATAAGCATTTTCAAGAATGGTGTGCATTTTACCTCTCGCAAAGTTGACAAACGACATTTCGCCGCTCATAACTCCTACTTGGTAAATCAACCACATTGTTTTAATTGAATGACCAAAATCTGTGTGAGCAGTGCCTAACCGTTTCGCCGCGTTTTCCGTCCCCGTTCCCCAGAAGAACCCATAGCGTTCACTGTAAAAGCGGGTAATTAAAATATTAGTAATATCTATTAACGACTGCCGCCAATCGGATTGATAAGGCTCCGGCAACGCAGGCGTAAGCCAAATCATGTAAGCGTAAATTTGGTCGAGCTGTGCCACGATTTCAACCTTATCATCAATTTGAGCCTTTGAGGCTTTCGGAAGCCAAGTAAAGTACCCGCGACCATGTGAGAAGTAATTCTTGAAAATATTTTCCTTTGCCTGCAAAATTTTAAATAAGGTCTTTTCATCGCGGGTTAGGTAATAATACATTCCAAGCCCGGTGATTCCGTAAGCAAGATTTTGCGCGTCGCGCTCCTCAACCTTATCTCCCCATTTGCCGCTCTTAATATTTTGCTTGGTGAACATTCCTTTTTCCCCGTCGAAAGCTTCCATAAGAGCCTCCGCCCCCTGCTTGCACCATTGCAGGTATTCAAGATTACCAGTGACATTGTAGGCGATTCCGTAGGCAAAGGTTTGCCGCGAATGAGCCCGCACATAGTTATGCTCCAAATCGACCAAGCCCTTTGTGTCATCGTCTGCAAGCGCGGCTTTGATTTCGGGAGGCAGATTATTTTCATCAAGAATTTTGCCTTTGTTACAGCGATATGTAGGAAAAAGCCCGCCTTGAAGCTTTCGCGCATCGTCAAGCCGCCAGAATTTCATTAAATCCTTATCAATGTGTTCCTTCCATACCTCGGGTTCAAGGTGCGCCTTAATCAGCTTCTCAATGTCATAGCTTGGCGCGCCGCCCTTTTTCATCTCGGCGGTTAGCTCAACATCTGAAACATTGAACGATTGCTTTGGTCTTTTTACTTTTGTAGACATGGTTGATTCTCCTTTTTTGTATTTATTTTATATGTATATGCTTGGGTTGGGGGGGATTTGCTTGTTTAAGCATTTTATACATATCATTTAGAAAATCATCTAATTCCGGGGATATTTTCTCATGCGGCGCGCCAATGTCATGTTTAAACAAAAAACTTAGAAGCATTATGCTATCCACATCTGTACAACCTTGGATAATTGTTGGGATTGTTATTACCTTATCGGTTTTGTTAATGGTTTTTTTGAGTTTCTTTAATTTTTCAGAATACTCATTCTTTTTCTCAACGCTAATGCTCCCAAAATGTTCTAAAATATCATTTATTAAATTTTTGTTATTGGTCTTTTCTACTTCTGAAATTGTGTCATTGAAATATTTAGTTATGGCAAAGTACTTGTTTTCCAGTATTTGGATATTTAAGCTTTGCCCACTAATGACGTGCTCTTCTGAGCCAAATTTTGCAAGTCCCATTAAGTATTTCATAGTATTATGCTCAATTTTATCCTCGGATAAAATTGAGTGATATACAATAGGTACATCATCATGGCTTCTTGTTGTCATGATATTTGCAAGCCTAATATTTCTCTTGTTAACATTATTAGAAATAGGTGTAAGATTAAAAAATATTACAGTTAATGCGTTAAAATCAGGGGTATTATTATTACAGTTTCCAAATAAAACACAACAACAAGTTGCATTTTTTTGTGGATTTATCACAATAGCAAATCCTTCACATGTCGTATCATTTGAATCAGAACACTTTAACTCAACCTTGCAAATATCTCCTTTTTTTGTAAATTCCAAAACTCTATTTATATAAGTCATTTCAGAATTAGTTTGATACGTAAGTGGAAGATGTGAGTAAAATAATTTAATATTGTTAGCTTCATTTGGTATTAAAGAAGCAAATAAACTTTGTTGTTCTTTTACATTATAAGCAACATTAGAGTTGTTTTCAAACAATGATTTTAGAAAGTAAAAAGCCAACTCGTCAGATGTTAAATTAAGATTGTTAGTTTGCGTTTTAGACATATCTTTTACAATATTTTCTATATCTGTGTCGCTTAGCTCATCTGAAAGCCTTACAAAGTCAATATTGAAATATTTACAAAGAGCAAATATTTCAGAATTGTTAAGTGCGCTTTTACTTGGACGTTTTTCTTTACTTTTCGATTCATGAAGATGCCAAGTAAGTTTTCTAGAAAAATTTGATTTAGTAATTTCCACATTTTCAAAACCACTTTTTGGGAAAAAACTATAACCTTTAAGAGCTGAATTTAAATCATCAACAATTCCTAAAGAGCTTTCATCCTTATTATTTTGTTTACAATATTCCTTTACCAACAATCCTGCATTTTTTGAAATTTTAAAATAAAAAATATCATTTAAATCACGTATTGTTTTGTTTGACATAATCATTCTCCTTTTGTTTTTCACAATACAGCGTTGTGAAATTTCGTTTCATGCTATATATTTTCACAATACCAAGCATATAATCCACATAATTTACAACAAGCTATTGACAGGGTTATAATTATATGCTATACTATAAACAGAGCAAAATTTTTCATTATTATAGCAAATAATAAAATACAGAAAGGACTGAGTAACGAACCGATGTACCAATACCAAGATAGTTTTCTTAAACAAAGCCGATTTAGAATTATGGGTACTGTCGGATTCGGCTTTTGTTAAACCTTAGGCAGTACCCGTGGAACGGAGGGATTGCCATGAAAAAAACCGCAACCACAGACTACTCAACAGAACCTGCAATTATTAATAAGAAAGAGCGCATGAGAACTCGATTAATGACAGAACCACAACTGCTAGAGTACGTGCTTTACGAAAATGGTCGCAAAATACCCTATATTGAGAACCCCTCTGAGGCTGTCCAGCTTAAATCTTTGCGTTTAAGCCCAATGAATATACGATACATTGATAAGCCTTGCCAATAATTCTGAATTTTTTGAAATTTTAAAATAAAAAATATCGCTTAAATCACGTATTGTTTTGTTTGACATAATCATTCTCCTTTTGTTTTTCACAATACAGCGTTGTGAAATTTCGTTTCATGCTATATGTTTTCACAATACCAAGCATATTAATCCACATAATTTACCAGGGCAAAAGCATTTACTTTTTTCACCTAAGGGTATATAATGGTAAACAAGAGGTGAAAAATGATGAGAATACAAAGATTAATGGAGTTGGCAGGGACAATAAGCGACCCTAGGCGGGAATATGGGAATTTGCGGCATAATTTGGTGACGATTGTAATAATTTCGCTATGTGCGAAAATATGCGGAGCAGAGGATTTTGAGGACATAGAGGAATTCGGCAAGGCACGGAAGGAGTGGCTTGAAAATTTTTTAGAAACGCCGAACGGAATTCCCGATAAAGACACATTTCGCCGCGTTTTTGAAAGAATTGACCCAACCGAACTTGCGAATTGTTTGTATAGCTGGCTTGAAACAGCACATGATTGTAAAGAAAAAACTATCAACATTGACGGTAAAACAATATGCGGAAGCGGAAATTCCGAGCATAAAGCCTATCATGTCGTTTCGGCATGGGTAAGTGAAAATCAAATCACGTTGGGCGAAATCGTTGTTGACGAAAAGAGCAATGAAATACCTGCAATCCCGCAATTGCTTGATTTGATTGATGTTGAGGGTGCGGTTGTAACGATAGACGCAATGGGTTGTCAAACAGGAATAGCAGAAAAAATTATTGAGAAAAATGCAGATTATTGTTTGGCACTCAAAGGAAACCAAGCAAGTTTACACGATGATGTGAAACTATATTTTGAAAATATTGAAGCCGAGCAGAAAAAAACGACGAAAGAAAAAGGGCATGGACGAATTGAAACTCGCGAATATTTTCTTGAAACCGATATTGATTGGTTACCGCAAAAGCAGTTATGGCGCGGAATATCTTCAATCGGAGCGGTAAAATCTACGATTTATGAAAAAGGGGAAACTTGCATTGAAACACGATATTTCATTTCATCTTTAACAGATGTAGACCGATTTGCCGATTCTGCTCGCAAACATTGGTCGATTGAAAATCAGCTTCATTGGCATCTTGACGTTACTTTCGGCGAGGACAACGCAAGAATGAGAAAAGATAACTCTCCGCTAAATTGGAATGTTCTGCGTAAAACTGCGTTAACCCTCTTAAAAAACGCTGATGTCGGTAAAAAACAGAGCTTAAAGCGCAAAATGTTTATGGCGGCTCTTGATATTTCTGTCCTTGAAAAAATTGTTTTTAAAAAGTAAATGCTTTTGCCGTGCATAATTTACGACAAGCTATTGACAGGGTTATAATTATATGCTATACTATAAACAAGGCAAAATTTTTCATTATTATAGCAAATAATAAGATATAGAAAGGACTGAGTAACGAACCGATGTGCCAAGAAAGCTTTCTTAAACAAAGCCGATTATTTAGAATTATGGGTACTGTCGGATTCGGCTTTTGTTAAACCTTAGGCAGTACCCGTGGGATATGGAGGGATTGCCATGAAAAAAACCACAACCACAGACTACTCAACAGAACCTGCAATTATTAATAAGAAAGAGCGCATGAGAACTCGATTAATGACAGAACCACAACTACTGGAGTACGTACTTTACGAAAATGGTCGCAGAATATTCAATATTGAGAACCCCTCTAAGGCTGTCCAGCTTGAATCTTTACGCTTAAGCCCAACAAATATAAAATACATTGATGACCCTTGCCTTGAGGCACAACTAATCGCAGTTAATTCCTGTGGATATTGGGTTTTGGACATCAAGAATCCGCCGGATGAAGTAATTGAAGCAGCTATCGCTCGCAATAAAGGCGTTATGGATTATCTTAAACCCAATATCAAGTTATGGCATAATAATAATTTTTTCGATGATATAGCGGAATAAATTCTTTTTAATTATACAAACCCTGCCAATAGGTGGGGTTTGCACTTTTTCTTCCCCAACCCTTTACATAATTATACCACACCCACCCCCAATGTCAAGCACTTTGTTGAATTCGGTCGTATTTTGTTGAATTTGGTCGTTTGCGTTAAAAAATAAACGAACAAGAAGCTTAAATATGTAAAAAATACAAAAAATTACAAAAAAATACCTCCCGCGTAAAACCACGGGAGGTATTTTTAAGCCTTATGCCCTGCTCTCAACGAATCGTTCACCCTTAAATAATAGCGTAGTACACCAAATTGCCGATAAAGCAACCAAAACATAAACTATTCTGCTGAGAATTGCGCCGGTACCGCCGAAAAGCCAAGCTATGAAGTCAAAGCCGAAAATTCCGACAAGACCCCAGTTGATACCACCGATAATAAGCAGAGTTAATGAAGTTCTGTTCATCACAAAAACCATTCCTTTCGCTCAGTTTGTTACCAATTAAAAGTTATAATCAGTTAAAGCAAACCCCTTAAAGCCTGCTTGGGTTTTCTTCCGCGGTATATTTTCGGTAAATTTTTCAACCGCGCCGTTAATTTTTGCGAATAATAAACATTAACCGAAAAATTTTGCCCGGCGGGGCAAAAAAATACGCTCGAAAATACATCGCTCATAAATTCTAAAACAGGCTCTTAGAAAGCAAAAATACTTTCTGACTTATTATTGACAGTTTTTCGGGCTTTATGCGAAGCTTTATCAAATCGAAAAAAAATAAATAAATTTCAAAATTTGGGGTTATTTTTCTAAAGGCTTGTTTTTTATGACGAAATGTGGTAAAATGTAAATATTGCTAAAAGGAGGTAAATATATGCTTTTAAATGATAAAATTAAGCGCGGTAAGGCTGTTTTTGTAATGGTTGCACTATCCGCCGCTGTCCTTTTCTCGTCCTGCAATGACAATAATAACGAACCCCCCGCGCAAACAGAACCCCCTGCGAGCACAGCGGCAACAACCGCCGAAAGTACAGCAAGAACAACCGCGATGCAAGACCCAATCGCAAAGCTCCCACCCGATTTATCCTATGAACCATATCAATTTAAGCTTTATAACCCGCTTGGAACAGGAATAGAACGCCCCGAAGATTATGTTCGCCCCGATGTGTTTTACGATGCCCCGCAGGTGCGGTGGAGCATTTCTGAGCGAGAAGATTTTTTAGTTGATAAGGAAATTCAGGGCAAGATATTTGATTGGGTTGATAATGCGTTTGAGGAGATTAGGCTGGAGGGGTTTTCAAATAGCGAAGAAATCAGGGCGAGCGTAACTAATGGTTATCTGTTCGTGATGGTCTATCTTTGGGTAAACTACAAGGGGCAACACGTTTATTATGATTTTAGGGACACGGTTTTTGATTTATATACAGGCGAGCAATTGGAATTTTCGGATATGTTTTTTCAAGGCGAGGAATTTATGCCGCAAATAAACGCAATGATTTATGAGCAGATAAATAAAGCGGGCGAGACGGGCTATATGCCGCTAAAAAGGGACTTTGCAGGACTGACGGAGGGCGGCTTTGGGTTTTATCACGACAGCAACAATGCTTTTTCAATTATTTTGCCCATGCTAAACCCATATTTTGGCACTTCAAAATTTTTCTATCTAAGGCTACGGGGGCTTGATACCGTCTCGACCATAAAGCGAGATATGGAGGGGATTTTTCTTGAAGATATTATAATCCATGAAACGCCATATTGGAATTATGACTTACTTGCCGAAAAATCAAGTGCTTATGAATATCGTCAGGGCAATGTTTTATATATGCTTTTAACCGGGCATGAGGGTGTTTCGCAAGAGAAGATTGATAAAATCAATGAAATAATGTTAGGGTTGCTGTATGACGAGGACTTAACTAAAGATGTCGATGTTTCGCCATATGTTGAACTTATCACAGAGGGCGAATATGAATTAAGCGAACCCGATGAATACGGAATGATGCACTCAACTATCAGATATAGAATCTCGCCGTATATAAACACGGAGGAAAACAACGTCAGAATTACATTTGGAGATACTTTGGGTTTTCTTGATGTTAATTACAGATGGTATTTTGACCTTGATAACTTTAACCTCATTAACTTTGAATCGGTATACAACGGGTGAGTTTAACTGTGAGAATAAAAAAACAGAAACGGAGAATAAGTATGAAACTTAAAATTAAAACGGCGGCTTTGCTCTTATCGGCTATTGCAATTCTTACAGCTTGCAACAACAAAAACGAGGATAACAGCGAATTACCTGCAATCGAAACCCAAGCAACCGAAACCCAAGCAATCCAAGCGAAAACGGCAACAATAAAACACACTCTCGCCGATGATTACAGCTTAACCGCCGAAAACTTCCCCCTAATAGACGGCTCAACTTCAACCATTCCGCTTGTCGGCGGGCTTAAAGCAATGCTTTTTGGCGTTCCCCAACTTGAAGCGGAAAACACAGTCAGCCATACCAAAACTCATACGGCTTTTCAAAATCTCTTAGACGGCAAATGTGATGTTATATTCACAGTTCCTCTGTCAAAAGAGCAGGAGCAGGAGGCGAGGGAGAGGGGAATTGAAATAGAAATGCTCCCCGTTGCCGTTGAGGGTTTTGTGTTTGTCGTAAATAAGGAAAACCCCGTAACTGCCCTTTCGCAAGAGCAGTTAAGAGGAATTTATTCGGGCGAGATTACCAATTGGGGCGAACTGGGCGGCAATGATGCCCCGATTATCGCCTATCAACGCAATCTTGATTCGGGCAGTCAAAACCATATGCTCGAGTTTATGGGCGTTGTTCCGCTCTCTGACCCGATATTAGAGCTTGTTCGGACGGGTATGGACAGCCTTATGGATTCGATTGCGGTTTATGATAATGCGGTTGATTCAATCGGTTATTCGGTTTATTCCTATGCGGGGCAGATGTATAGCGAAGTGATGAATGTTAAATTTATCGAGGTTGACGGCGTTCCGATTTCACTTGATACGCTCGCGGACAAAAGTTATCCGCTTTTGAGCGTTACATACATGATGTATCGCAAGGACACGCCCGCCGATTCGCCTGTTTTACGGCTTGCGGAATTTGTGCAATCGGAAGAGGGAACAGCCGCCATACGAGGGGCGGGATATGTTCCTTACAATTGACTCTCATGCTTCTTAAAAAAATCTACCCTTGGTTCTAAAAATTTTAATTCATGCTCGTCAAATCCGTTTAGGGTATCGGCGAAGGTGTTGAATGCACTCTCCCAGCACCAAAAATCATCGCCGAGTTTAAGATATTCGCGCAGCATCTCCGTACCATTGGGAGCAAGGGGGTGTAGCAATAAGGCGGCGGTTTTTATTGCGTGAAATATATTAATGAGCCAATTTCGCCGCATGTCGTTATCATCAGCCTTGTCCGCCTCGGCTTTGGCTTTTGACATATACTTGCTTGCCTTGCGGATATAAGAATCAAGCACGTAGGTCACTTGATGAAACTCAAATCTGTACATGAATCGCTCATATTCAAGAATCGCCCTTTCGGCATCGGCGAGAAACGCGCCGTCAACCTCTCCGAGCGGCATTTTTCCGTTAAAATACTTTTGGCAATCATAAAAAGCCGTGCGGATTACCCGGTTAAATACGTTTGAAAGCAAGAAGCCTTCTTTTAATACCGGGTCTTGCTCTTCCGGCTTTGCCGCAGGGTTAAGCGGCTTTGGCTGGAAGCTCACGCTTCTCATCCCCAGCCCAAGCCCCAAAAAGTGCATACGAAGCTGCTCGGCGGTGTAATAATTCAAAAGCTCGTCCGCCATCGGCGGCTTGACGTTGCCGCTGCTGGAGGCTTTTTTATCAAGAAATAATACATGATGGTTGGCAACCAATGTCGGCATACGCATTTGACCGTCGGCAGGCTTGCTTGCCAAGCTTTCTTTACCCTGCAAAGCCATGAACATAGCGGGCTCTGCAACGCCGTAAAAATATATGTTATCCTGCCCGATAAACTGGTAAATTTCAGAATCCTCCGAATACCAATAGTCGCGCCATTTTTCAGAGCCTACGGAAGTGCCGCCCCCATCGGAGCACTTTTCGGAGCACTTCTCGCCCGTCTCTTCAAGATACGCTTTAGTAAACGATATAGGTGCCCAAAGGGATTCGGGCCAAACCCAGACGGTCAGTTCGGTCATATCCTCAATAATCGGTGCTTTTACCCCCCAGTCAATATTGCCCGTCAGCCTGAAGGGCACTAAGGTTTTGCCCGTCCTGAAGCGCGCGCTTTTTTCTGTGAGCAGTTCGCAAGCCGTATCGCAATCGTTTAATGTGTTGAATTTGAGGGTAAAGGAGGTTTTTTTCGGTTCTTCTATAAGAATATGCTCTGCCATTTTTGATTTCAGCGACAGGTAAAGAGCCATAAAATCGTTCATTACATGTATCATCGGCGGCTCTAAAAATTCAGCTATGGTTTTATATACAACCGGGCGGATATTATCGCTGTTTTTAAGTTCCTCCGCAAACTCGCTCAGTAAATCCCGCTTTTCGGGCAGATTAAAATACCAGTTGGCAACATCGCGCATGACAGGAGTTTCGCCTGTCAGCGTGCTTTTTGGATTGATGAGATTTTTCGGAGCGTACTGATGCCCTAAATCGCACTCGTCCGCATAGCCTTTTTCCGAATTACAGCTCTGAACAGGGCATTTCCCAATCACCTGCCTTCCGTTGAGAAACATTCCTGCCTTTTCGTCATAAAATTGCGCCGTAATATTTTTTCTGAGATGTCCGTTATCATAAAGCCGGCATATGAACCAATCGGTTACTTCCTTGTGGATTTCACCGCTTCTGCCGAAGCAGGAAGAGCCGTACATATTAAGGCTAATCCCGTAAGCTTTTAATACGGCTTTTTGGCTTTCATGGTTTGCTCTGACAAACTCTTCGATTGTGCCGGAAAATCCCTCTAAGCAAGCCTTTCTGTAGCTTTCGGCAATAGGAGAGCCATAGCAGTCTGTTCCCGATACAAATATGACATTATCCTTACCGATTCTGTCCCTCATAAATCGCGCAAAGGCATCGGCGAATACAAAAACGCCGCCCACATGACCGAAATGCAGACTTTTGTTACCGTAAGGCATACCGCCCGTTATTACCGCCCGCTTAGGAAACTTAGGGCGCGTTTCTCTTGATATTACTTTTTTATTTTCCAAAAAAAAAACCTCCAATAATATACTTAGCTTATCAACAGCTTTTTAACTCCCTTAATGTCTTAACTGCAAACTCCACGGTATAAATATCCGTCCGAATATCCAGCCCCGCTTGCTTTAAGCGGTTGAAAACCTTTGTGATTTGCGGCACGGAAAGCCCCATTTGTGTAAGCTCATCGCAGCGCGTAAATACATTAGGGGTATCATCGTAACAAAAAACTTGCGCCTTATTCATAACAAGTATTTTATCGGCGAATTTAGCCACATCCTCCATACTGTGAGAAACAAGCAAAACCGTTGATTTTACGCTTGTGTGATATTCCTTAATCTGGCGCAGAATTTTATCCCGCCCCTTGGGGTCAAGCCCGGCGGTAGGCTCGTCTAAAATAAGAACCTTAGGGCGCATTGCCATAACCCCGGCTATAGCAACCCTGCGCTTCTGCCCGCCCGAAAGCTCAAACGGCGATTTTTTCAGCAGGCTTTCACTAAGCCCTACAAGCTCCGCAGTCTCGCGGACGCGCCTGTCAATTTCATCCTCCGAAAGTCCCATATTTTTAGGACCGAAGGCAATATCCTTATAAACCGTTTCCTCAAAAATCTGATATTCGGGATACTGAAAAACCAATCCGACCGCAAAGCGAATATCCCGCATTTTGCAATCCTTGCTCCAAATATCAACCCCATCAATCAAAATTTTACCCGAGGTCGGCTTTAAAATCCCGTTCAAATGTTGAATAAGCGTAGATTTCCCCGAGCCCGTAGCCCCGATAATCCCCAGCATTGTGCCCTCTTCAATTTCAAGGTTAATATTGTCAACCGCCGTCTTTTCAAACGGTGTCCCCATGCTGTAGGTGTAGGTTAGGTTTTCTGTTTTAATAATCGCCATAATTTCCGTGAGAAAAAAACTCCTCACTACTCACTCCCAATCCCCAATTCCCCAAGCAAAGCTTCCGCACATTCGTCCTCGTCAATAATATGCGCGTCTTTACCCAGCATAAACATAAGCTCCGTTACCTGCGGGACATCAAGCCCGATTCGCTTCATCATCTCAACATTGCAAAAAACATTTTTAGGAATATCATCAAGCAGAATCTTCCCGTTATCCATAACGACAATGCGGTCGGCTTTAGCCGCTTCATCCATATAATGCGTTATTAACACTATAGTAATGCCATAATCCCTGTTAAGGCGGCGGATGGTTTTTATAACCTCGCGCCTGCCCTTAGGGTCAAGCATGGCGGTAGGCTCGTCCAAAATAATACATTCGGGGCGCATAGCTATAATCCCCGCGATTGCCACTCGTTGCTTCTGCCCCCCCGATAGCTGATGAGGGGAGTGATGGCGGTAATCATACATGCCGACAGATTCAAGCGCGTCATCAACCCGCTCCCGCATTTCAGCAGGCGCAACTCCGAGGTTTTCAAGAGCAAATGCTACATCCTCTTCAACAATAGAAGCGACAATTTGATTATCCGGGTTCTGAAAAACCATACCCGCCCGCCGCCGAATGTCAATAAGCCGTTCCTCAGCCGCTGTATCAATGCCGTCAACATAAACCTTGCCGGATACGGGCAGAAGTATGGCGTTCATATGCTTTGCGGCAGTAGATTTCCCCGACCCGTTATGACCCAAAACAGCCAAAAACTCGCCTTTTTTTATATTAAGGTTAATACCCTTTAATATTTGATTAATCTGTTTTACAGGCTTGGGGGGAGCATTTTTCTCTTCTTCCGCCGCAAATGCGTTATCGTCAAATTCATTTGAATAATGAAACTCAACATTTTGGATTGATATTATGTTTTCTATTTTAATTCCTCATTCCTCATTTAAGCTTTCAAGCCAGTTTTCATATGCTTGCGGGTCGATTTCCAGGGGGATAATTCTCGTAGAAAATGTTGTTTCTAACATAAAAATATTGAAAAAGTATTCCTTGCCATTGTCTGTCAGTAATCCGCCGTAACTTAACTTCCTAAATCCTTCCTCCCGATTAGAATCAGGTATGTATATTTTTTCAACTTCACCTATATCTGCATTGACGGGAATACCCAAAATACCTGCAGGAAAAGGGAGATTTTTTCTATTAGGAAATGTAAAGCTTCCTAACGCATTTTCCGGCAATTCGTCCTTGTGCCGAAAGGCATGTAGAAATCCTAATTCTCTTCCCATGTATGTTACAATATAATTATCTCTTAAGCAATCAATGTAAGCAAACTCTTGATTAGGACCGTAAAACGGCTTGCCGACACCAAAAGGGGTAAGAGCGAAATTATCGCTTAAATCCTTAACCTTTAAAACCATAGGATACTTCTCATCGCCTATTATAATATTATCGGGTGCGTTAACCCATTCAAGCTTTCTCGGCTCGCCCGAAAGGATAATCAGCGGCATATTATCAAAATCATCATAGGGGTGATATTCGATAAATTCAGCGTTTTGTCTGGCTTTTTCAACAATACTATAGTAATCACCGGGGTCGCCCTCTATGTTGAATACTAAAAAGCCGCCGACATTAGTAGCAAACATTAAAAATCCAAAATTTTGCTTGCTAACTGACATGTAAATAAGCCAAGGGTCAAATATTTCTTCAAGCACACTTTCACCGAAAACAGCCTTAACCTCCTCAACGGAAGGCGTTCCCCGTAACTCTCCAATACTGGCTTTGCTATACGGCGGAAGAGAAACAAGTCCAATAATTATCCCATCCTCAAAGGTTTCATCCTCTGCCCTTACTATAGCCGCATGACCGATTTGTTCATCATTAAAATAAAGAGTAGTTGATTCTGTCACCATACCGTCAAATCCTTGCTCCAAATCATCATTAAATTCATCTAAAGCAACAGTAAACCCCTGCGGCAGGTCGCTAACCATCATAGGCAGGGCAAAGCGGCTGTTGTTGATGTAGATGCTACGGCTCATTTCCTCAAATTTAGCGGAAAATTCGGGGCTGAGATTGGTATAGAATTCATATAATTGCTCTGCAAACTGCTCTTCGTCCATCTGTAAAAAATCCATTGCCATTTTCAGAAATTCTTTATTGACGGGGGGCTCTTCAACATCCCGCTCTTCAATCTCCAACCTAAGCGTATCCTCTAAGCCATTGTTATTACCGCAACCTAAACACAACATAGCAATAAAAGATAATATCAGCAAAAATATTACAGGTTTTTTCATTTAATCAATCCTTTTCAAACAGCCCTAAAAATTCCTTTGGAGTTATAGCCTTGACGGTAGAATTACCAAAATCCTTAATATTGCGAGTTGCTATGTAATCCGCAATATTTTTTCACCAACTCTTCCGCAAGAATATCCTTATCACTTTTTCCCTCTAACCCATTGCCTTTTGCTATACCGAAATAGCCCGAAAGAATGTCAAATTTATCCTGCGGAAGAGATTTTCGCGCTTCAAGTCTTGTATATTCCTCCTCAGAAATAAGAATTAAATTTTTCTGTTTAGGGCGGGTAATTAAAACCCTCTCTCCCTGCTCTGCTTTTAAGCAGAGGGAATTAAAATCTTTTTTTATATCGGAAGTTCTTGCGATAATCATATAAAAACCCTCAATCCTCAATCCTTGTTTTAGGGCACCTCTCCTTAATCTTCCCCGCAATTTCCAAAGCCATTTTATTAATCAGCTCGAATTTTTTGCCCTCAATCATAACGCGGATAAGCGGCTCGGTGCCGCTCTCGCGGACGAGAATCCGCCCGTTTGAGCCGAGCTTCTTTTGGTTCTCCTCAATGCAGGCTTCGATTTCGCTGTCGTTTTTCCAAGCTTCTTTCCATTTTTGTTCAATCGGCACGTTAATCATAACCTGCGGGTAAGTATTCATAAGCGAAGCTAATTCAGAAAAGCTCTTTCCCGATTTTTTCAGCGCGGATAAAAGCTGAACCGCTGTTAACTGCCCATCACCCGTGGTTGCATAATCGTGGAATATAATATGCCCGGACTGCTCACCGCCTAGGTTATAATCCCCCGCAAGCATCTGCTCTATAATATAGCGGTCTCCGACCTTTGTTGTTACCATATTGATATTGTTTTCCTTTGCAAACTGCGTAAAGCCCAAATTGGTCATAACCGTGACTACGGCGGTGTTCTTTTTTAACTGCCCCTTTTCGCTCATGCCGCGCGCAAATATGGCAATCAGCTTATCGCCGTCAATAATCGTACCTTTTTCGTCAACCGCTAAACACCTGTCCGCATCGCCGTCTAACGCGATTCCGACATGGCATTTTTTCTCTTTTACATACCTTACAAGCCCGCCCATATCGGTAGAGCCGCAGCGGTCGTTGATATTAATGCCGTTAGGTGTGCAGTTGAGCAAGAAAACTGTCGCCCCCAGCCCCGCAAAAAGCTTTTCAGCCGTAGAATAAGCCGCCCCGTTAGCGCAATCAACCGCCACCCGAAGCCCGCCCAAGTTGTTGTCAATCGTTTTCATCAGATAGCGCACATAGTCCCATTCGGCATTTTTATCCAAGCTTGTGCGACCGACATTCATCATGCCGGTAATGTTATTGATGATTATTTCCGGCGTATCCAAAACCAGAGCTTCAATCTCCTCCTCCACATCGTCTGAAAGCTTATAGCCCGTGCTGGAAAAGAGCTTTATACCATTATATTCCATAGTGTTATGAGAGGCTGATATTACAACGCCCGCGTCCGCCTTATGCTTTTTAATAAGGTACGCCACCGCCGGAGTGGGTAAAACTCCGACCATAACCGCATCCGCCCCAACGGAGCAGATTCCCGAAACCAAAGCCGCCTCCAAGACATCGCTTGATATACGCGTATCCTTACCAATGAGAATTTTCGCTTTATGCTTCGACCTTCTTGCAAGCACCAAAGCCGCCGCCCTGCCGATATTCATAGCCATCTCGCAGGTAAGCTCCGTCATAGCAACGCCCCGCGCGCCGTCTGTTCCAAATATTCTGCCCATAATAAAACCTCCGTTTTTTAGTTAACAATTAATATTTCTTAGTTGTTCATCACGCAAATTTCAGCCTCCCGTAAGGCTTCGGAATAATTCGCCCAAGTTCGCGGGCGGTTTCAATCCATTCTTTTATAATCATTTCTACATTTTCAAGTGCCTCTTTTTGGGTTTTTCCGTCTGCACTGCAACCATCTAGCTCCGGGACTTCGGCAATAAAAGCCTCATCGTCCTCGCTCCAATATAAAATAACCTCATATTTATACATTGATAACACCCTCTCCCAATTTGTAAATAATGATTATATCCCTAATTTGCTTTACTTGATAAGGCTTTACTTTGCCGTCTTTAGGCTGTAAATTCAAAATGTCTTTTACGCCGTCTTTAAAGAATATATGATGGCTTCCGTTTATCCGCTTCTCAAATCCAAAGCTTATTAATAAGTTACAAGCTACATCAAAGCCTATATTTTTATCTTGTGTTCCGCTTAATATTCTTATTATAAGCTTTTCTTTTTGGCTCAAGAAAATGTCCTCCTTTTTAAAAGCCTGTTTATATTTCAATTGCCAACTGCTCACTGTTAACCGTTACCTGCTCAATCCCCAAATGCTTATAAGCTCCCAAAGTAGCGCATCTTCCCCGCGGGGTTCTTGATATAAAACCTAACTGCATTAAATAAGGCTCGCATACGTCCTCTAAAGTTACCGCTTCCTCGCCGATTGCCGCCGCTAATGTTTCAAGACCAACGGGACCGCCGCCGTAGCCTGTTATTATCATATTCAACATTCGTTTGTCCATAGAATCAAGACCTAAGCTGTCAATTTCAAGCCTGTCAAGCGCGATTTTGGCAATGTCCTCCGTTATTCTGCCGTTGCCCATCACCTCGGCAAAATCGCGTACTCGCTTTAACAGCCTGTTTGCTATACGCGGCGTTCCTCTGGCGCGGCGCGCAAGCTCTACAGCCCCCGCTTTCTCGCAGGGAATCCCCAATATTACGGCGGAACGCTGAATTATATCGCATAATTGCTCGTGGGTATATAGCTCTAAGCGCAAAAGTACACCGAATCTGTCCCTCAAAGGAGCGGTAAGCTGCCCTGAGCGGGTCGTCGCGCCGACAAGGGTAAACTTAGGCAAATCTATGCGGAGCGAACGCGCCGAAGGTCCTTTTCCTATTATAATATCCAGCGCGAAATCCTCTAAGGCGGGGTATAAAACCTCTTCAATAGAGCGCGAAAGCCTGTGTATTTCATCTATGAAGAGCACATCATTTTCGGATAGGTTAGTCAAAAGCGCGGCTAAATCGCCCGGCTTTTCTATGGCAGGTCCTGAGGTAATCCGAATGTTTACACCCATTTCGTGCGCTATAATTCCCGAAAGGGTAGTTTTACCAAGCCCGGGCGGACCGTAAAGCAAAACATGGTCAAGCGGCTCTTGCCGCTTTTTTGCCGCTTGAATAAAAATTGACAGGTTTTCCTTAGCCTTTTCCTGCCCTATATATTCATTAAGGGTTAAAGGGCGGATTGACAACTCCATATCTTCGCCATCAGTTAAAGACCTTTCGGGCGAAACAATCCGCCGCTCAAATTCCATATCGCTTGTTTCAAGCAAGTTGTTCAGTCCTTTCTATGGTAAAGTATTCAAAACCCCCATAAACAGCGGCAAATTTGTTTCATTATCAATAATCATATAAATAAAAGGTCTGTCGAGGATAACATAGATGTAATTCGGCTCTGAAACTGAATCAGTTTCTTCCATTTCTACAACTGTAACCGCCGCCGCTTTTGTGCCTTTTTCGTCTACCTCAATAAAGGTTTTGTGCATAACCCTTGATATAAATATATTACCACCCCTAGGACTGTAGCCAATGCCCTTGAAATCGGCATAATTTTCATCAAAAGCAGTAGTTATCCCCATATCTTCAAGAGGAGATTTGAGCTCAATTCCGTATTCATAGCTGAATTTGGGAAGCTCCGCTTTAACCTTTGCTCCCCTTTGCCCGTTAAGAAGTTCCATAAGGTTCTCGCCCGTCATTGATGAGATATATTCATCAATGCTCACGTCCTCGTTTGGCAAAACAGCGGCGAAGCTGTAACTTGAATCATAGGGTTTTATAAAGCCTATTGCTTTGTCGTCCCGTATATATATTGATTCATCGGAGGACATCATGTCTGCTTTTTGAATTTCGCCGTTTATATTGGTAAAATCACGCTCACGAACTTGATGTTCCTCATATATATTTGCCCATTGTGCATCAAAAGCCACGGCATTAATCAGATACATAATGGCAGCATTGGGAATATCATTTAATATCTCATCAATCATACCGTCCGTATTTTCCTCAACCCAACCATTAATTTCTTTAACGGTGCTTGGGTCAAACAGCGCGGATTTTACCAGAGCATTGTAATAATCTTTATTGATTTGCAAAAACTCATCACGAACGTCAAATTCGTCCCTGTACCATATTGAATTTGCTATGCTGAGTTTTGCATTTTCCTCGCTCGGAAGCCAAAGCCTGTAATTTCGCAAATGCTCGTTAAGCTCCGCTATCGGCATACCGCCGCCGAGTGCGTTCTCCATTTGGGTCAGAGTTTCGCCGTTCGCACCGTTCGCCGCCATTGACATAGCAAAAAGCACCGAAGCGGGCGAAACAAGCGAATTTTCCGTATCATCATAAGAACGCTTGAACAATTCAACCGCAAAATCAGCCGTATTTACGATGAAATTATCGGCTACAGGGGAGGGGGGCGGAGTTTGTGTTTCTGTTTCCGCTTCCGTAATTAATACCTCCGGCTCAACGGCAGTGCTATTACTGCAAGCTGATGAAAATGACAATATAAATCCCAAAGCAAGCAGACAAGATAGAATTTTTCTGAATTTCATAGATTGACAAATCCTTTCTTTAGTTGATTGTGAATTGCGTAGAACCTAAGTCTTTGCCCTGCCCCTGCCCTCAAAAGATTTTTGCGGGCTTTACAGTCTGTTCAGTTGCCGCTATAATCAACGGTATTTCCATTTCTAAATCGGTAAACCCGCCGTGCCCTGCGGCATCCATAGGCTTGGGCTTTGCGTTTAGGGTTCTGTAGCACAGGGTTTTGCCGCCTATGGCGCAAGCCATGTAATCGCCGATAAAATCAAGGGTTTTCGGGTGTGCTTTACCAACGCCCAGTATCTCCTTGCTTAGTATATCCCGCTTTGAGAGCAGTACAAAATCGCCCGAAAAATAATTTTGGAAAATCCGCTCAAAATCCGCGCGTTTGTCATATTTTATATAAAACGACATTGCCCTGCCCTCACAAAAAGGAGGGATTACAAAGCAATTGCTGAGCTCGGGTATTTGATGAAGCTTCACTTCGTCCTCCAAATCCGTCATTCCGTGGTCAGATGAAATGATGAAAAGCGTATCGGTAACGCTTCCGTAAAGCATGGAAAGGTCGTTGTTGATACGGCGGATAACGTCCGCTGTTTCTTCGGCATAGCAGCCGTGCTTTAGAGCGGTGTGGCTTGGTTCATCCCATTGAAAAAACGTGAATGTGTTCTGTTTTGTTTCGCATATTTTCTTAATTGTTTCACAGCCCCTTGAAAAGTCGGAAACAACTTTATGAAAATTTCCCCGCTCGGCTATATTAATTCTTTTGGGGGCGATTGTAAAGGGCTGAACATTTCCTATAATTGATTTTTTAATATCTTGATAGATTGTTTCATAAGGCATTACAAAGCTTGCCGCATCCGTGCGGGTAAAAGGAACTTTAGTGTATGAATCCACATTAGAGGCTATATCTATAGTGGAATGAAACTCCTTGAAGTAAAGGGAACGCCCCAGCCAAGAGTGTTCATTCGGAGAAACGCCCGTGTAATAGCTTGTCATAGCCGCCGCAGTAGAAGAGGGGAATACCGAGGTAAGATTACAGCTTTGGTGCTCCTTCAAAAAATCCCGCAGAGCAAGATTTTTTTGGAGCATATCCGAGCCGAGCCCATCCAGCACAATCAGTACTATATTTTTATAGTATTTACCAAGCTCCTTATCAAGGGCGGACAGGGTAGGGTATTCAAAAGGAGTACGGTAATAACCCTTTACCGAAGAAATAATATTAATCAAGCAGCGTTTATAATCGGGATAAGACAGCATAATGAACCTCCTCTTTGACAGTTAACGGTTAACTGTTAACCGTTAATCATTGCTTAACTTTTAATCATTGATTTAAGGGCGCGCTTTATCATTTCCTCGACCGCCATGGAAGCATCCAGAGCCGATACCGCCGAAACGGCTTCCGATTGGGAATACCCCAAAACCACAAGAGCCGCGACCGCTTCCGATAAGCTGTTGCCGGGCGTGTCCGCAAGTGCGGGGGTGAAGCCGGCAAGCGATGCGTCGGACAACTGCTCCTTGGTGATTTTATCTTTAAGCTCAAGGACAATTCTTTGCGCCAACTTAGCCCCTATGCCCTTTGTTTTGGTAAACGCTTTAAAGTCGGAGGAAGCGACATGCAGCGCGAAACGCTCGGGGGTAGTGTCCGACAATATTGAAAGCCCCGCTTTCGGTCCGACCCCCGTAACGGTCGTAAGCATTTTAAAACAGCTTAATTCCTGCTCCGTTGCGAAACCGAACAGCTCTATGCTGTTATCCTGCCCGACTTTCATATATGTATAAACCATAGCCTCCGCGCCTTTCTTAGGCAGTGAAGAGAGCGTAGATAAAGTAGTCCTGCAAGCAAAACCGACCCCGTTACACTCTATAACGGCGGTATCGGCAGTTTTAAGAATCAGCGTCCCGCGAAGACTGTAGAGCATTAAAAACACCCCTGTTTTTTAATTAACAATTAACAATTAACAGTTAACAATTGTGGTATCGGCTTCGCCGATAGATTTAAAATGGTTTAGCTAGTCATGTAATTTAATAGTTAAGATAAACTATTTTAATGTTACGCCAAGGGCGTAACTCCTACATTGTTAATTGTTCATTGTTAATTATTCATTCTTTTTGAGTGTCCGTGGCAGATTGCTATTGCTAAGGCGTCGGCGGCGTCATCCGGTCTGGGGATTTCATTCAGAGATAAAATCTGCCGTACCATTTCGGTGACTTGAAGCTTCTCGGCTCTGCCGTAGCCTACGACAGACTGTTTAACTTGAAGCGGAGTATATTCGTAAACGGGAATCCCCGCGTTAGCCGCCGCGACTAAAATCACTCCGCGTGCTTGCGAAACATCAATTGCCGTTTTATGGTTGGTATTGAAAAAAAGCTTTTCGATTGACATAAAATCGGGATTATAACACCGCAAAAGCTCCTCCGTATCGTCATAAACAGTTTTAAGCCGCATACAAAACTCCATATTGGGAGAAGTCTTGATTGCGCCGTATCTAACAGGGGTAAACTTATATCCGTCATATTCAACAACCCCGAACCCAACCGTGGCGTACCCGGGGTCAATGCCTAAAATACGCAAGCTTAACAACTCCTTTTTGGTATTACAATTCCTAACTATAATACCATTATATCATAAAATTTTACATTTGTAAATATTTTTATCAAGAAAAAATGATTGACGGCACTGTTGTTATCTGCTATAATAAGGAAGCGGCGGTTAAATCAGTTAACATTTAACAGTGAACAGTTCACAATTTTAGGAAAGGTTGGTTATAAGATGTCTGAAAAGATTAGTTGCAAAACCCGCTTTGCTCCGAGCCCAACGGGGTTTATGCACATAGGGAATCTAAGAACTGCGCTTTACGCTTATATTATCGCTAAAAAAAATAACGGCTCATTTATATTGAGAATTGAGGACACCGACCAAACCCGATATGTTGACGGTGCGGTTGACGTTATTCACAACACACTGAGGCAGTGCGGGCTTAATTGGGATGAGGAATATGTGCAGTCCGAAAGGATGGGCATCTACGGCGAGCACGCGCAGAAACTTATTGAAAGCGGCGAGGCGTATTATTGCTTTTGCACCAAGGAGCGTATAAGCGAGCTTCACGCTTCACAGCAAGAAAAGGGCATTGCCCCTACCTATGACCGCTGTTGCCGAGATATGCCGCAAAGCGAAGCGGACAGCCGTTTAAATCACAAAGAGCCTTTTGTGATTCGCCAAAAAATGCCGTTAGACGGCGAAACAACCTTCCGCGATGAGCTATTCGGCGATGTGACAATCCCCAATTCCGAGCTTGAAGACCAAATTTTAATCAAATCGGACGGTATGCCGACCTATAATTTCGCGAACGTAATAGACGACCATTTAATGGGAATCACCCATATAATCAGAGGGAATGAATATCTTTCCTCAACCCCTAAGTACAATCTGCTGTATCAAGCCTTTGGGTGGGAAACGCCCTTTTATATCCATGTTAACCACATTATGCGCGATGCGAACAAAAAGCTCTCAAAACGCGAGGGCGATGCCAATTTCGGCGATTTCACCAAAGCGGGCTATTATATACCGGCTATATTAAACTATATAGCATTGCTGGGCTGGGCTCCTAAGGGTGAAAATGAAATATACACTCTTGATGAGCTAGTCGGCGAGTTTGAAATATCGGGGCTTTCAAAGTCACCCTCCATCTTTGACCCTGTTAAGATGAAAGCAATTAACGCAAAATGGCTTCAGGGGTTGTCTAAAGATGAATTTAAAACGCTTGCAATGCCGTACATCAAGCAAGCCTGCAAGCGCGAAGAAATCGATTATGACATTCTTCTTAGAACCCTGCAACCCCGCGTTGAGCTTTTAACCGATATACCCGAAAAGGTTGACTTTATCGATGCGCCTCATGAATACGGCGATGATTTATACTTTAACAAAAAAATGAAAACCACGCCCGAAACAGCTAAGGAAGCTTTAAGAGCCGTCCTGCCCGCTCTTGAAAGCATATCTGAGAGCGAATGGAATGAAGAACGCCTGCACGCCGCGCTTATGTCGGTTGTTGAACAATTGGGCGTAAAAAACGGCGTTGTATTATTCCCGCTGCGGATTGCATTGTCGGGTAAAGCTCTAACTCCCGGCGGAGGGAGCGAATTAGCCGCAATTTTAGGGCGTAAAGAAACGCTTAACCGCTTGACAGCAGTACAACACATTCAACATGCCCCGTGCGCGAGAACAAATCAAATGCCTTTACTTTAACTATATTATAGCCCGCTCTGCATAAATAAGCCGCGTCTCTCGCGGCTGTTGCGGGATTGCAGGAAATCATAATAATTTTTGAGGGTGACATTTTAATGATGCTGTCAAGTGTTGGCTGAGAGCAGCCCTTGCGGGGCGGGTCAATAATCGTTACATCCGTTGTTATGCCGTTTAAAGCTAGGCTTTCGGCTATTTTTCCCGCATCGCCTAAAATAAATTCAGCGTTTTGTATGCCGTTTTCAAGAGCGTTCTCTATTGCGTTTGCAATAGCCTCGGGTATAATTTCACCGCCGATGATTCTCTTAGCCTTGTCGGCAAAATAAAGCCCTACAGTGCCGATTCCGCAGTATAAATCTACTACCGTTTCGCCGCCTGTAAGACTTGCACAATCCTTTGCATACGTGTAAATTTTTTCAGCCTGAGCGGTGTTAACCTGATAAAAGGACGGAGCGGAGAGCTTAACCTTAATCCCGCAAATCGTATCGGAAATAAAGTCATCTCCCCAAAGCGTGATATTCTTACTGCCCAGAATCACATTAGTATTATCGGGGTTAAGGTTGAGGACAACGCTTTTAACATCGTCAAATTCATCAGCAAGAAGCTCCGCAAGCTCAGAAAGCCGATTTTTAACAGCCATGCTCTTTACAACAAAGCACACCATGACCTCACCCGTATAATGACCCCGCCTAAGATAAATATGCCGCAAAACCCCATTGCCCGTTTTCTCGTCATAGGCGGGGATTTTGTTTTTTACGGCAAAATCAATACAAGACCGCATAACAGCGGAAAAAACCTCCGGCTGTAAAAGGCAGTCATTTACAGGTATTACTCTATGGCTTCGCTTGCCGTAAAATCCGCAGGCAATACCGCCGTTTATTTCGGTAACGGGATATTGCGCCTTATTGCGATAGCGGTCAACCTCCCCAGCGGCGCAAAACGCCTCAAATTCGAGTTCTTCAAAGCCGCCCAAACGCGTAAAAGCGTCCTTCACAAGCTTGTCCTTAAACCTAATCTCGGATTCATATGAAATATGCCGGAAGGTACAGCCTCCGCATTTGCTTGATACAGGGCAGTTGCTCTTTTCTCTGTCGGGGGAGGGGACTGCAAGCTCTTCAATTATGCCGTAAGCGTAAGACTTATTAACCTTTACGATACGGCAGGATATTTTATCTCCCACTGCGGCGTGCGGGACGAAAACGGCAATGCCGCTTTCAGCCTTGCCGACCCCGCTTCCATCCGCTGTAACGTCAATAATCTCCAAAGGTATAATGCAGTTTTTTTTCATCAGACAGGCTCGCCGCACTTCGGGCAGTAAGAACTGCTGGAAGCACTGATAGTGCCGCAGAATTTGCAAGTCTTTTCTTGAGCTGCGCTTACCGTGTCATCTGTTTTTTCAAGCTGTCTTTTAAGCTCTCTGATTTCTTCAATAAGGGGCTTAATTTTATTATGATTATCGGCTCCCAATTCAAGCGTTTCATAATAAAGCCTGCCCACCTCCGAATACTTTTCCTTAAGCTTTGAGCGCGTAGAAGCTTTGTCAATCTGAACCTTGGAATAGTCAATCGCTCCCGAGACCTTTTCACCTATTTTGTCAAAAACATTTGAAGCATCGCTAACAAAATTATCAAAATTGTAAGCCATAAATAAAACCTCCGTTAAATTAATTTTTTTCGATAAAAATCCCGAATTTTGCTTTCCTTTTCGCTTATCCTTGCATCAAAGCGCGAAATGTATTCGTAGGGATACTTGCAGTTTAATACGCGCTTGATTCTGTTTGAACAAGGCTCAAACAGCTTAGTTGACGCCGCCGCGCCGACTGCCAATATAGTCTGCACCTCCTCCATGATATAGATATTATAAAGGCTTTCAAAGCCTTTTTTGGAGTAGCCGATGTTTTCCAGATTATTCAAGGCGTTTTTCTGACGGTATAGGTAGTAGGGGATATACCCGCGCCGTTTTAAGCTTTCTTGCCCGTATAACACCATTTGAGGGACGACCTCGGCTGAATACGCACCTACGGCGGCTTTCTCGTAAAAAAGCGCGGATGCGCGTTTTACCGTCAAAGTATGTACGGTAATACTTTCGGGTGAAAGCTCCGCAACGGTATCAACGGTATTTTTAAATCCGTCTAAAGTGTCGGTCGGCAGTCCGGCTATTATGTCCGCGTTTATATTGTCAAAGCCCGCTTCCCGTGCGAGCAGGTAAGCTTTTTCAAAATCCTTCGCGCTGTGTTCTCTGCCTATAGCGCGGAGTACACCGTCATGTAAGGTTTGGGGATTTACCGAAATACGCTCCGCGCCGTTTTCTTTTATAACGGCAAGCTTTTCATCGGTTATCGTATCGGGTCGCCCCGCTTCTACAGTATATTCACGAATTTTTGAAAGGTTAAAGCTTTTTTTAACCTTTTTCATTAAAAAATCAAGATTTTCGGCAGATAATGAGGTCGGAGTGCCGCCGCCTATATAAATACTTTCGGGGTATAAAGCAAGCTCCTCACTAAGAGCGGCAGTTTTTTCTATTTCCGTGCAAAGCTTATCAAGATACTCCGAAATCAGCCTCTTCGCGCTGTTGTTTTCGATAGAATGGGATACAAATGAGCAGTAGGTACAGCGTGACGGACAAAACGGAATCGATATATACAGCGAAAAAGCCTGCTCTTCAATTTTTTTAAGCTTTTCCGCCTGAGCAAGCGCGGTTTGATAAGCAAGCTCCGCCTTTTCATTTGATACAAAGTAATCGTCCTTTAATGCGCGGAAAACTTCTTCCTTGCCTAAACCGTTATTCAGCATAGCATTTACTTTTTTAACAGGGCGGATTCCCGTCAAGCACCCCCAAGGCGGGGTTAGCCCCGTAAGCTCTCTCATGCAAAGCCATAAAAGCCTGCAAAGGTTTAATTCATCGCTTAAATTATCCTGCTTTTGCGTTTTTGAAGCACTCAAACCGTTAAATATTACCGAAACTTCAAGGCAGTTGTCATTTCTGCTTACTATGCAAATATCGCCCTGCTCAAATTTGTCGCTGTCATATACAAACCTAAACCGCTCAAGCGGCAAAAACAGTTTCATTACCGCTTCTATTTCATATTTATAGCTATTGCCCGTAAAATATATTATCATTCTATTAACTCATTCTTTGTTATTTTAACAAGCCTTGTTTCTTCTGTTAAGGTTAAGTTTTCTAAAGCGCGGCAGATTACAGAACCGTTATAGTCAAACCAATCTAAAAACCAATATCTGCCGGCAACATAATGCGGGTTTTGCTCAAAAGGCAAAACACAAAAACTTGACGGGGGGAGCATTGAAAAGCCCAGTCCCGTTGATTTCATTATGCTTTCCTTAGCTGTCCAAATCCGGTAAAAATTTTCAGAACCGTTTGTTTGCTCTAAGAGTTCAAGCTCAATCGGGGTGAAGCACCGTTTGGCGACTGATTTTGAATAGGGCTTGACTTTTTCAATATCAACGCCGACTTCGCTTACGGCGGTTGCTAAAATAACATATTCACCCGAATGTGAAATATTAAAATGCAAGCAGCTGTTTTTCAGATAAAGCTTACCGTTTTCGCCTGTCGTAAGCATAGAATCGTTTGTAACGCCGCATATATATCTGAGAAGCAATCCTGCGGTTAGGCATTTTGCTTTACTCTCGATTTTTAAATATCTTTTAATTCGCTCACGCCTTGAATCGGTAACAAGTTCAAGCCCGTCAAGCTTTAAAAAATCTTTTATTTCGCTGATATATATATTCATACCAATTCCTCAAAGCTCATAATCGCTCTGCTTACGGTTTTTTTCAGCAGTTCAAACTCGCCTGCGGAATATTTATCAAACACCCCTATCGTATAAAACCCTGCTTTTACGGAAGCCTCGGCGGCGTGCAGTGAATCCTCGAATACAATAGCCTTTGAGGGGCAGCTTCCCAAGCGTTCCGCTGATTGTAAAAAAATGCTTGGGTTGTCCTTGCTTGTTCCCACCTCATCGGAGGTTATGATAAATTCAAAGAAATCATATATTCCGAGCTTAGCGGTTAAAGCTTGGGCGAGCCTTTTCTTGTTAGAGGTTGCTATGCACATTTTTATGCCCTTTTTACGTTCCGCTTCAAGAAATTCGAGTGTAAAAGGTTTGAGCTTTACATCATTTAAGTAGCTTTCCTCTATGTTTTTCGTAAGGATTGCCTCAATCTGTTCCAACGTCATATCAAGTGACAGCTTTTCTATTAAATAAAGGCAGGCTTGGTCAAAGTGCATAGTTTTCATGCTGTAGGAAATTTCATCATCGTATTCGCGCCCCTGCGACAGTATGAAACGCTTATCCGCCTCCGCCCAAATGTCAAGGCTGTCAACTAAAGTGCCGTCCATGTCAAAAATGATGGCGTTATAATCTGTCAGCATAAATTTTTTTCCACCCTTAATTCGTTATTGACCATTGCGGCAATCCCTATAAACATGCCGTCCGCGCCGTAAACGCGGTATCTGCCGCTTTCGCTCTTGGTATTCCGCATCTCTGTTCTGACACCGTTTCTGTATTTTTTTTCCAACTCGGCATGAAGTCTGATTTCGGGCAGTTCCGTAAACAGGGTATCAATCGGGATTATGTACTTCTCCGCGCCGTTTTTCTCTAATTCCTCTAAAGTAACGCAATCGGAAAGCGTAAAGCCGCAAGCCTTTGTGCGGATAAGCGAGGTCATAACCGCGCCGCAGCCTAGTTTTTCGCCTATATCACTGATGATAGTCCTAACATAAGTGCCTTTAGAGCAGGATATTCTGAGCACACCCTCCGCGCTTCCGTCATAAGACAGCAATGACAGTTCATAAACCCTAACGGGTCGCGGCACGCGCTCAACCTCAATGCCCTTTCGCGCAAGCTTATAAAGCTTAACCCCGCCGACCGAAACAGCGGAATACATCGGCGGAAGCTGAGATATGTTCCCTGTAAATTCGGGCAAAGTATCGTTAATCAGCTCTGCCGATACATTAAAATCGGAAATGCTCTTTTTTACAGTCCCCGTAATATCCAGCGTATCCGTCTCAATACCGAGCCTAAAGCCCGCCTCGTATGCTTTGTCGTCATTCGGCATAAGATTGCAGGCTTTTGCCGCCTTTCCCGCAAAAATCGGCAGAACGCCCGTTGCCAAGGGGTCTAATGTCCCCGCGTGCCCTAATTTTCTAAACTTTAAAATCCCCCGAAGCTTGGCTATTACGTCAAAGGAAGTAAAGCCGGAGGGCTTGTTCACGCAGATTATACCGTTCAATTCAGCCACAGTGATACTCCTCAATTATCAATCAGCCACAGGTTCATCCCCAGTGCAGGTGCGATTGCCGAGAGCAAACGCCGCTTGATGACTTCGGGAGAGCCCTCCATAAGGCATCCTGCCGCCCTCTTATGACCGCCGCCGCCGAATTTTGTACAAATATCAGAAACATCAACATCGGAAGCAGAGCGCATTGAAACCCGAAATTTCCCATCATCCCGCTCCTTTATGACGACACCTACCCGAGTGCCCTGAAGCTGAAGTGTTAGGTTTGAAATCCCCTCAAAATCAGATGAAGTCGCTCCCGTTTCCTCCGTAACAGCTTTGGTTATGGTGATTAATGAGCACTTATCGTCAAGAAAATATTCCATAGATGAGATAATATAACGCTCCAGTTCAACGCGCCCCTTGCTCTTAATGTCAAACATATCGCGGTTAATGCGGGCGAATTTTATACCGCAGTCCATAAGCTCCGCCGCTATTATATGGGTGCGACCTGTAGTGCATGAATATTTGAAACACCCCGTATCGGTGGCAATCCCCGTATAGAGGCACTCTGCGGCGGTGACGTCAAGCCGTATGTTCATATTTACAAAAAGCTCGTAGATAACCTCGCAAGCCGCCGCCGCGTCCGGGTTTAAGAGCGTTTTTTCCGCATATCCCGTGTTGGATTTATGGTGGTCGATGCAAAGCCTTACATAATCCCCGTAGTGGGCAAGTTTTGAGCCGAGTAAAGCTTTATCTGCCACGTCAACCGAGACAATTGTATCATGCTTAAATTTCATGGGCGGGCAGCCGGAGGTTAGAAATTCGTATCTTTCCGAAAATTCATCGGAGCATAAGACATTTGCTTTTTTCCCTATGCTTCGCAAAGCATAGCATAGCCCGAAGCCGCCGCCTATTGTATCTCCGTCCGGGTTTTGGTGGGTTAATATTATGTAGTTATCATGTTCTTGTAAAAATTTCGCGGCTTCATCATAGTCAATACGCATTTAAGCACCTCACGAGGTTTATTATCTATTCACCAATATATCGCTTATATCACACTCTAACAACTCGCATAATTTTGACAATACGTCATAAGAAACACTTTTATTATGACGTAATCTTTGCATAGTTGCTTCACCCATTATTTTTTTTTTCCTTAAAAGGGTACTGGAATAACCCTTTTCTTTCAAAGACTCCATTACATTAATTTTATATTCTATAGGCATTGAGTTTACATTCCTTTTCGCTAAATTGTTGAAGCATACCGTCTTTGGACAAGGGTATATTATAACGCCCTCGCCACTGCTTTAGCTGAATTTTTCAGGCTTTTCAAGACACGACCGTTCGGTTTTTTCGGTCTTATATAATATACCCTTATCCAAAGACTGGTTTGGGTTTAGGGGGAGTTAAATTTATTATATGTCTAATATCACTAAAATCAAGTGCGTTATTTTATATATTTATAATATTGACAACACTAGAAATTAGTGGTATAGTATAATATAGGTCAAAACGCAAATGTACCCTAAACTATTGAAAGGATGTTAAATTATGGGAAACAATAACATTAAAGTAAGGATGAGGGAGTTTGTTGAATCTCTGCTTGAAATTGCCGTAAGCGAATATCATGAAACGGGGGAGTATAAGCTGCTGCTTGAAAAAAGAGAATACCTCTACTCCGTTTACAGGGATACCCTTTCAAATGATGAATTTTTGTTAACCAAAGACATTGTTGAGAGCATAAATCATACATACATCGCGGAAAATGAATATTTATTTAAAAAGGCTGTTTTCTACGGTGCTTCATTTACCGCCGATTGAACGGATTAAACCGCAAAATTATTTTTGCTCCAAAATCTTATCAATTTTTGCCGAAAATTCAATGGAGCTGTCGGCTATAAACTTAAATTCGGGGCATTTTTTCATTTTAAGGCTTCCGCCAACCTCGCGTTTAAGTAAGCCGGACGCGCTTTCCAAGCCCTTAACCGCCGTTTTCGCCGCTTCAAGCCCGTTAAAGCTTGAAACATAAACCTTGCAGTAAGAGCCATCGCCCGATAATTCGGTGCGGACAATGGAAACGGTAGACGCGTCCACTCTGGGGTCTTTAACCCTCTCACGTATCAGAGCCGAAAGCTCCCGCATGATGTCCTCACTCAACCTATCTATCCTAAAGCTGGGCATAAAACCACTCTTTCTTCACTCCGGTCTGTATTCCTCTACGAGGTAAGCTTCGAAGATGTCGCCCTCTTTGATGTCGTTGAATTTGTTTAGGGTAATGCCGCACTCGTAGCCCTCGGCTACTTCCTTAACATCGTCTTTAAAACGCTTTAGGCTGGACATTCTGTCGTCGGCGATTATAATGCCGTCTCTGACAACGCGGATTTCCGCATTTCTGGTGATTTTTCCGCTTAATACATAAGAGCCCGACACCGTTCCGACATTTGTAATCTTATAAACCTGCCGCACTTCAACCCTGCCTAATTCAACATTGCGGAATTTAGGCGCGAGCATACCCTTCATAGAGTCGGTTATTTCCTCTATAGCATCATAGATAATTCTGTAAAGGCGGACATCAACTCCGTCAATCACCGCTTTTTCGGCGGCTACGGGGTCGGGGCGGACATTGAAGCCTACGATTATCGCGTTGGACGCATCCGCCAGCATAACATCGCTTTCCGAAACAGCACCTACACCGCCGTGTATAACCCGCACCCTAACCTCATCGTTGGAGATTTTTTCAAGCGACTGCTTAACGGCTTCAACCGAGCCTTGAACGTCCGCTTTAACAATAATGGGAAGCTCCTTGATTTCACCCTGCTCAATATGGCTGAACAGGTTGTCAAGCGTAACTTTTTGATACTGCTTAAACTGCTCCTGCTTCGCTTCATGCCTGCGCTGTTCAACCAACTCGCGGGCAAGGCGTTCATCCTCAACGGCGTTAAAGGTATCTCCGGCAGACGGAGTTTCGGCAAGCCCCGTAATCTCAACGGGATAAGAGGGTCCCGCTTCGTCCACAACCTGTCCCTTATCGTTGGTCATCACGCGCACGCGCCCTACGGCTGTCCCCGCAATGATAATGTCACCCGTATGCAGCGTTCCGTTTTGAACGATGATAGTTGCAATCGGTCCGCGCCCTTTATCGAGGCGCGCCTCAATAACCGTACCTCGGGCAAGCCTGTTCGGGTTGGCTTTCAGCTCCGATATTTCCGATACAAGCAGAATCTGCTCCAAAAGCTCGTCAATGCCTTGACCTGTCTTAGCCGATACGGGTACGCATATGATATTGCCGCCCCAAGCCTCGATGACAAGCCCGTGCTCGGTCAGCTGCTGCTTTATTGTTTCGGGGTTTGCGGATTCCTTATCAATTTTATTAATCGCGACGATTATGGAAACCCCTGCCGCCTTGGCGTGGTTTATTGCCTCTATGGTCTGCGGCTTTATACCGTCATCGGCGGCAACTACAAGGATAGCAATATCGGTAACGGACGCGCCCCTTGCGCGCATGGATGTAAACGCTTCATGCCCGGGCGTATCAAGGAAGGTGATTTCCCTATCTTTGGCAGTTACCCTGTAAGCACCGATATGCTGGGTGATGCCGCCTGCTTCGCCGGAAGCAACGCTGGCATTTCTGATTCTGTCAAGCAACGAGGTTTTACCGTGGTCAACGTGCCCCATAACAACTACGATGGGAGCGCGTTCTTCTCCGTCACTCTCCGTATCCTCGGACGCGTCAATCAAGCGTTCCTCAATCGTAACAATAATTTCCCTTTCAACTTTAGCACCAAGCTCCTCCGCAACTAAAGAAGCGGTATCAAAATCTATCGCTTGATTTATCGTGCACATCTCGCCCAGCTTCATAAGCCTCTTGATAACCTCGGAAGCAGTTACTTTCAGCCGCGCCGCAAGCTCCGACACAATGATTTCATCGGGGATAAGCACCCTAAGCTGTTGCTTACGGGCACGCTCCAACTCTAAGCGGCGAAGCTTTTCCGCTTCGGTTTCGCGCTTGCTTGAATATTGCTGATTTTTTCTCTGCTGGGATTTTTGAGTAATTTTTTGCTTTTTAGAAAAGTTATCCTTATTCTTAGCATTGCCGCGCATTTTATCCGCATGTGCGATATTTTCGTATTTATCGTTATATTTATCCATCTCAACGTAAGAGCCGCGTGTGTCAACCTTGTGCATACGCTGATTAACCGTTTGAGCATCGGCAATATTAGCGGCAAGCTTTTGCTTGTTACCGCTTGGCTGAGCAGGTGCTTGCTTTGCGGGCTTTTTCTTGCCCGATTCCAGTTTAGTCGCTTCTAAAGCCTGCTTAGAGTTAAACCGCTCCGCTTTATTAACCTGCGCTTGGTTTTTACGAAGCTGCGCTCCGCCCTTTGAATCGGGCTTTGGTGCTTTTGCCGATGCCGATTTTAAGGGCTGCGCTTTTTTGTCCTTCTCCGCCGCAGTGCCCGCAGTCCTTGCTTCTTTTTTGACCGAGCTTGCCTTGGCGACTTCCTTTTTTATATCCGCCACAGCCCTCGCGGGCGCGGCTTCCTTTTTCTTCGGAGGAGATTTTCTCATGGCGAAATAAGCGTCAAAATTCAGCACTTGATTACCTTGCGTGTAATATTCAAGGGCAAAATTGACCTCTTCCGGCTGCACGTTAGCGGTAGGCTTTTTCACAACATCAAGATGCTCCTTGAAAAAATCAATAAGTTCCTGATTAGACATGGCAAGTTCCTTCGCTACCTCGTTAAGTTTTGGTTTAGACTGATTCTTTGTTGTTGCCGGCATTTAAAAACCTCCGATTTGTTTGGTTAACAGTCAGGAGCGGCGCGCAAAAGCACAGCTCATCAGTAGTTAACAATGTAATTGATGCAGTTTGTTAAAGCCTTGCGCGAAGCCCTCATCGCAAACCGCTATAACTCCCGCCTTTTTTCCTGTTCCGGCGGAAAGCTCACCTATGTTAATATCCGTTCTCAAAACGGTTATGTTCGTTTTAGCCGCAAAAAAGCGAATTTCCTTTTCGGTTTTTTGCGATATGTCGCTTGCCAATATGATAAGCCTTGCTTTTTCGGACAATATCGCTTCCTTTGAAGCATCGAAGCCAAAGGTCAGCTTTCCGGCTTTCCGGCATATAGTCAGTAAGTTTATTACCTTAACCGCATGTTCCTCCATCGCACAACCGTCCCAATATATCATAGATTTCATCCGATACCTTGCACTTAAACGTCTTTTCAAGCCTCCGCATCTTGCGCGCCCTGTTAACACATTCCGAGCACCTGCATACATAAGCCCCTCTTCCGTCCGCCTTGCCGCTCACATCGACCGCAATATCCCCGGCTTTAGGCTTTACAGCCCTTAACAACGTGTTTTGGGGAAGCATTTGATTACATCCCAAGCAAAGCCGTAAAGGTATTCTTTTTTCAACGCCCACAGCAATTCTCACTGGACGGGGTTTTCCGGGCGGATGTCGATTTTGTAGCCCGTCAGCCTTGCGGCAAGCTTGGCGTTTTGACCTTTATTTCCGATGGCAAGGGAAATCTGATTATTGGGGACTATAACGGTGCAGATTCTTTCCTCCGCGTCTACAATGGTTACGGAGACAACGTCGGCGGGGGATAAGGCATGGGATATGAATACGGCGGGGTCTTCGTCATATACTATAATATCTATTTTCTCGCCGTTCAGTTCTTTTATTATTTTTTCAATACGAGAATGTTTTGAGCCGATGCAAGCTCCGACCGGGTCAACATTTTCATCGTTTGAGCAAACGGCGACCTTAGTCCTTGCTCCCGCTTCTCTGGATATAGCCCTAACATCAACGATTCCCTCGTTTATTTCGGGTACTTCAAGCTCAAAAAGCCTTCTGACCAAGTCCTTATGTGTGCGCGATATTTTTACGGAAGGCTTTTTTTCGGGATTGGATATGCCGATGACATAAACCTTAATTATATCGCCTTCGGTAAGAACCTCGCCGGGGATTTGCTCATTTTTGAACAGGTAAGCATCCCCTTTCTCTATGGTGAGTACGCAATTCCCGGTATCCGGCTCAACCTTTTGAACAACTGCCGAAACGGCTTCATGCTCCTTATCCTTATACTGATTTATAATTTTTTCACGCTCATATTCCTTAATATCGTGGCGGATGGATTGCTTTGCATACTGCGCCGCTACCCGACCGAACTGAGCCGTAGAGAGCTTGTAAGGGACAATATCGCCGAGCTTAGCCTTTTTGGTGCAGGAAACCTTAGCGTCCTCAATATTGATTTCGTTCATATCAATCGGCTCGTCGTCCACAACGGTACGCATGACGCATACTTCAAACTTATTCTTTTCCAAATCAATATTAACCGCGAATTCATCGCAGTCCGGGTATTCTTTTTTTACAGCCTTCAAAACGCCCTGACCTATTTTGTCAATTAAAATTTCCGGCGGGATTCCGTGCTCCGAGGCAAGAGTATTAATTGCTTCAAAAAAAGCCTTGTTGTTCATTATTCAAAAATCCTCCTGAAAGTTTTATACTTCAAAATTAATTATCCGTCAGAAAAATCATAGTGCAGTTTAACGTAAGCGGTATCGGAAAGCTTTACTTCAATTACAGTGCCTTGATTGGTTTCTACGGTAATTTCATTCTTACCGCCGAATTCTTTAAGTAAGCCTGCAAATTCCTTAACGCCCTGTGTCTCGCGGATATATCTTACCCTTATCTTTTCCCCGATATACTTTCGGAAATGCTCCTCACGCAGTAAAGCTCTTTCAAGACCGGGTGAGCCTACCTCTAACGTATAATTTTGCTCTATGGGGTCAGCTTCATCAAGTGCTTTACTCAAGGGGCGGGTCATGCTTTCGCAATCGTCCATGCTGACGGGCTCATTTTCCTTATCAATATAAACGCGCAAAAACCAATACGCGCCCTCCTTTTCAAAAACAACATCCCATATCGTAAGTCCGAGAGAATCGGCGATGGGCTTTGCCAGTTTATAAGCCAACTCCGCGGTGCTTCCGCCCTTTTTACCTGTTTTCGGCATAATATTGTACTCCCAATTCTATACATGCTTTTTTAAAACAAAAGACCGGCTTGATTTCCGGTCTTTTCTATAATTGTTATTTACACTATATGACAGTATACAGCATAATTAAAAAAAATGCAAGCGGTTTTATAAAAAATTTATAATTTGTACACATTTGACTTTTGGAAATATTTCTGTTATACTATATTATAAAATTTTGAAACCTGTGCTGATAGGGGAATTTAAAGCTATGCTTATTGATAAAATGAATACTGCTGCGGAAAAATATAATATGTTTAAAGAGCAAGATAGCGTTTGCGTTGCCCTATCAGGGGGCGCGGACAGTGTTGCCGCGCTTATCGCACTCGCGGAGCTTGGTGTAAAGGTTAACGCTTTACACGTAAATCACGGACTGCGAGGGGAGGAAAGTGAGCGCGATGAGCAGTTTTGCCGCGAATTGTGCAGAAAATTGAATATCCCCTTTACAGTCAAGAGCGTAAACGTATCGGAATACGCAAAGCAAAATAAATTAGGCATTGAGGAAGCGGCGCGCATTTTGAGGTATAAGGCATTTGAAGAAGCGGGCGCGGATAAAATATGCACCGCCCATACCGCCAATGACAACGCCGAAACCGTCATCTTCAACCTTTGCAGGGGAACGGGAATGAAAGGTCTTGCCGGAATCCCTCCGAAACGGGGCAATATAATAAGACCGCTTATTTTGTGCAGCAGGGAGGAGGTCGAAGAATATCTGGAGCAAAAAGGGCAGAGCTACGTCAACGACAGTACGAATCTAACGGAGGCTTATGCAAGAAACAAAATCCGCCGCTCGGTCATGCCCGTTCTAAAGGAAATCAACAGCGGCTTTTTAAATAATATATCCAAGCTCTCGGAGATACTTGAAACCGAAGACGATTATCTTGAAATTATGGCAGAAAAATATTCCGAATCCGATTTAAGTAAAATTAATCCTGCTTTAAGGCGGCGGGTTATCATAAATAAATTTAAAAAAAGCGGTGTAAAATTCAATTTTGAAGCAGTCAGAGCGGCGGAGCGGCTCATCGTATCGAAAGGAAGAGAGCGGGTAAATATACAAAAGAATACCTATATTAACGCTATCGGGGGCTTTTTGAATATTTCTCATGACATAGGAAGCAAAAGAGTGCTGTTTGCTCCTGTTGCTGTTCATATCGCTAAAGGCGAGGCATTTAATCCAAACACTGCGGCTTCCGAGGGCAAAAATTTATTTTTAGGTGATAAAATTGTTATAATTAAGCTAAAAAATTACAAAAATATAAGACAAACACAAAACATTCACGAAAATTTAACAAATAACGCCCTTGATTATGATAAAATACAAGGTGACGTATTTTTGCGGAATCGGCGGGACGGCGATAAATATACAAGAGTCGGCAGGGATTTTAACAGCAGTATAAAAAAGCTGTTAAACAAAAGCGTCCCCCGGGATGAACGCGATTTTTACGCAATACTTTGCGATGAAGCCGGAATTATATGGGTTGAGGGCTTTGGTATTGCAGACAGGGTGCGGGCTGATGCCGGTACAAAAACCATTATGGATATTGAAGTTTCGCCGCAAATATGCCGCAAATGAGTTTCCGAGGAGGTCTAATATAGTAATGAACATTAGAGGCACAATCGTGAAGCAGGAGGATATAGCGTTAAAGGTCCGCGAAGCCGGAAGGCTTATCAGCGAGGAATACGCCGGGAAGCCGCTTTTGCTTATCAGCGTCTTAAAGGGAGCTTTCATTTTTTTGGCGGACCTGTGCAGGGAAATCACGATTCCGTGTGAAATAGGGTTTATCGCCGCTAAGAGCTACAGCGGAACCGAATCAACGGGAAATGTAAGCGTAGCCTTTAACTTAAAGCAGGATTTGTCAAAATTTCACATATTGGTTGTTGAGGATATTTTAGATACGGGCAGAACTCTTTCAAAGCTTTTGGGTCTGTTAAAATCCGAAAACCCTCTTTCTCTGAAAGTAATTACCCTCCTTGACAAGCCCGAGCGGCGGGTCGTCTCATTAGAAGCCGACTACACCTTATTTACTATCCCCGATTTATTCGCAGTGGGTTACGGTCTTGACTGCGATGAAAAATACCGCAATCTCCCCTATATAGCAGAATTAGATTAGAAAGGAAACAACACAGATATGAGTGGAAAAAACAATAAAGGCTTCGGGCTCAGCTTATTTGTCCTATTGCTTGTGGGATTAATGTTTTTGGTGGTTTACCTGTTAAGACAGTCCGTTAAACCGGAGGATGGACCTACCTATTCCGAGGTAATGGGGTATTTTGACAGATACGAGGTTTATGAATACACCTTTGATTTAGGCAGCGGCGAGCTTACCTTGAGAGTTCGCGACTTGGAAGAACCAATCACCTATACCGTGCCGAATGTCACCGTATTTTTAAACGAAATACAAACGGGCGAAGCGAATTACCGCATTGAATATAATCGTAAACACCCGGACGCGCCGCTGGAGCAGGATTATTATAAAATTCAAGATAATACTTGGCTTTTCAGCCTGTTGCCGACTATATTATTAATCGGCTTGATGATTGCGCTGTTTTTCTTTATGATGCGCCAAGTCGGCGGCGGCAGAATGAACAGCTTCGGCAGAGCCAACATCAAAAATACGGCGAATAAAAAGAATACCTTTGACGATGTAGCAGGCGCGGAGGAAGAAAAGGTAGAGCTTGCCGAAATTGTGGACTTTTTAAAGAACCCCAAAAAATATACCGAAATCGGGGCAAGAATCCCCAAAGGTGTCTTGCTGGAGGGTCCTCCCGGGACGGGTAAAACCTTGCTTGCCAAAGCTGTGGCAGGGGAGGCGGGTGTGCCGTTCTTCTCTATATCCGGCTCGGATTTTGTCGAGATGTTTGTAGGCGTCGGTGCATCCAGGGTAAGGGATTTGTTTGAAACCGCTAAGAAAAATTCACCCGCCATTGTCTTTATAGATGAGATTGATGCGGTAGGTCGGCACAGAGGTGCGGGTTTAGGCGGCGGTCATGACGAGCGCGAGCAGACCCTAAACCAGCTTTTAGTCGAGATGGACGGCTTCGAGGGCAACGAGGGCGTTATAGTAGTCGCCGCGACAAACCGCCGCGATATATTAGACCCCGCGCTTTTACGCCCCGGCAGGTTTGACAGGCATGTTGTAGTTAACTATCCCGATATTAAGGGCAGGGAAGAAATTTTAAAGGTTCACACAAAGAAAAAGTCCTTAGGACCCGATGTTAATTTGGCAACAATTGCCAAAACAACCGCAGGTTTCACAGGAGCGGATTTAGAAAATCTCGTAAACGAGGCGGCAATTTTGGCGGCACGTGCCAATAAAAAGGCTATAACCGAGGCTGACATTGAGGAGGCTTCCATTAAGGTTGTAGCAGGACCGGAAAAGAAATCCAAGGTTGTTACCGAAAAGGATAAAAGGATGACCGCTTACCACGAGGGCGGGCACGCAATCGCTTTGCATTATCTTGAAACGCAGGATAAGGTTCATTACGTTACCATTATACCGCGCGGAAGTGCGGGAGGCTTTACAATGCACCGCCCCGAAGATGACAGACCTTACCGCAGTAAGCGTTATATGGAAGAAAGAATGGTCGTTTGCTTAGGCGGCAGGGTAGCGGAGCAGATTATATTCAACGATATTACAACGGGGGCTTCAAGCGACCTTAACAGCGTGTCGCGGATTGCGCGTGAGATGGTGACAAAGTACGGCTTCTCCGAAAAGCTCGGAACAGTGGTATACAGCAATGAAAACGATGAAGTATTCTTAGGCAGGGATTACGGACATGCCAGAAGCTACAGTGAAGAGGTCGCCGCTCAGATTGATGCGGAGGTTAAATATTTCGTTGATACCGCTTATAAAAGGTGCGAGGATTTGTTGAAAGCGCATATGGATGACCTGCATATTTTAACGAAATATCTCTTAAAGCATGAAAAAATCGACGGCGAGGAATTTCAAAAGCTTATGGACGGTAAAATCCCCGCAAGCGAATATGAGGACAGCGCGGACGAAAAAGAGGCAGGACTTGACGTGCCTCAAACGGATACAAAGCCCGAGGAGGGTATCATCGCGCCCGAAGCACCTAAAGCTCCCGAAAAGCCCGATGAGCTTTAATGAGGCGTGAGGACGTAGGAGTAAGGAGGGGGGCTAAAATCCCCCCGCCTCTACAGGCGGAATATGTTCGGCGGGGGGTGAAAGAATCCCGCGAACGAGATAAGGAGTGTATGATGAAAAAATACCTATCTGCAATATTGGCACTGTCAATCTGCGTTTCACTATCGGCTTGCAGTGATGGCGGTAGTAGCGGCGGTAGCTCGGCATCGGGAGGAGGAAGCAATTACAGTCCTAACATTGCATATGACGGAGCGTATGAAGGCGAGTATATGCAAATGGCTAGCCCCGAGGTTAGCGGAGGCGGCACTGCTGCATTAGACACCGTTGAATCTGACATTTCGGCAAAAATAATCCGTAACGCTTCACTTACGGTCCGCGCTGTTGACGTTAAGCGGGCGTATGACGAGTATTTAGCCTACATAAGCACTCACGGCGGATATGAGTTTAATATGGAGCTTTCATCCTCGGGGGATTATACCACCATCCACGCTACTTTAAAACTGCCGCCGCAGATATTGAACGCCGCAGTTGAGTATGCTCACGAGTGCGGGGAGGTTACAAGCATTTTTACATCAAGCGATGACATCACGGAGCAATATTACGATGTCAGAATAAGGCTTGAGAATAAACGCAGGAATTTGGAGAAATACTATCAATATCTGGATGAAGCAAGCATAATGGAAGATGTTATCAAGCTTCAGAATCAAATTGATTCAATCACGATGGAGATAGAAGCCTTTGAGGGACGTTTGCGGATGTGGGATTCATTAGTCAAGGAATCCACTATTAACATTACGTTCATTCAAAAGGACGACCCCAACAAAACGGAGGAAGAAATAAAATTCAGCTGGAATTCTATGGACGGGCAGAGCATGTGGCTGAAAATGTCGAACGGATTCCTCAGAACCTCCAACGCGGTTTTCTCCTTGTTCCAATGGCTGATTATCATAGTTGTAAATTTATTGCCCGTACTTATTATTGCGTTTATTGTATTGGTATTGATTAATCTGAAAAAGCGCAAAGGGAAAAAGGCATCTGTTGCTTTAGCTGAAAACAACGAAACCAAGCTTACAGATTCACCCGAGCCGCCTCTACATAAAAACGAGTAAGGGGTTGTTCACAATAGAACAGATTGCGTTTTTTGACGCGAAGCCGTATGACATGAAGTGGTTTGAGGAATTGGGTAAGGACAGGTACAAATTTAAATATTACGAGCATCGGCTTACCCCCGATACTGCGGGTTTGGCTTGCAGTTGTAAAGCTATTGTAGCGTTTGTAAACGACATTCTTGACCGTGAAATGCTTGACAGGCTGGTAGAGTGCGGTGTAAGGCTGGTTGCGTTGCGTTGTGCGGGCTATAATAATGTCGATGTCAATTACGCTAAGGGCAAAATAGACGTGGTGCGAGTACCTGTCTATTCGCCTTATGCCGTAGCTGAACACGCGATGGCTTTGCTTTTAACGCTCAACCGTAAAATCCACCGCGCCTTTAACCGAACCCGAGACTTTAATTTCAGCTTAAACGACTTGACGGGCTTTGACCTTTACGGCAAAACGGCGGGAATTGTAGGCATGGGTCAAATCGGGCGGGTTTTCTCGGATATATGCAGGGGTTTTGGTATGAAAATTCTGGCGTTTGACCCCTATCCCGATGAAGATGCCGGCGTGGAATATGTTTCATTGGAAAGGCTGTTTTCCGAGAGCGATGTTATCTCGCTTCACTGTCCGCTTACTGCCGATACGAGGTATATGATAAACAGCGAAGCCTTGAATAAAATGAAGGACGGCGTTTTTATTATAAACACGTCCAGAGGTCAGCTGATTGACAGTGATGCGCTGCTAAAGGCTCTTAAAAGCGGAAAGGTTCACGCGGCGGGTCTTGATGTATACGAAGAGGAGTCCGAGTTTTTCTTTGAAGACTATTCCGGCACGGTGATTCAAGACGATATTTTACAGCTTTTGGTATCCATGCCGAATGTCTTAGTTACATCGCATCAAGCCTTTTTGACGGAAGAAGCATTAAAAAGAATCGCCGAGGTTACTATAGAAAATTTAACAAAATTCTTCGAGGGCGGGGAGTTGGAGAATAGAGTGTAACCTTAAAATACTCAGTAGTCCCATATTTAGGGCATATTATATTAGCCCGAAAAACCGAACGGAAGTTATGCACTAAATTCAAATTTTCACAAAAACAGTGGTAGGGCGGTTATAATGTGCCCTAAATATGGGACGGTATAAAATAATTGAAAATTGCCCTGCTTTGTTAAAGCTTCAGCACGAAAGCTTTAACAAAGCAGGGCAATTTTCTTAGGGAATATGTAATTTTTTTACAGACTTTAGTGAGCTATTTCAGTTTTCCAAAGCCCGTGAAGATTACAGTAAGCATAAACCGCAACCGGCTTGTCGTTTACAAAGCTGAAATTAAGCTCGGGAGCTTCGCCCGTCTTTAAGCACTTGCGCTGACCGCCAAGCTCTGTTTCCGTGTAAACGAAAGCTATGTGATGCGCTTCCTCCATCGGATGCGCCGCACTTCCGATTTTAACATTAACCTTGTCACCCGATACGGTTACAATCGGCAGATGCTTTTCTGTGCTTGCCTCCTCGGTATTAGCAATAAGCTCGCTCATTTTTTCGCCGCAACAAACCAGCGGCACTCCCTTGTCATCGATAAGACCAACAAGGTTTTTGCAATGTTTGCAGATAAAAAATTTTTGTTTACCGCACATAGTTTTTTACTCCTTAATCAATTTTGGTGAAGCCGTCCTTACCTGCTCCGCAAAGCGGGCAGGCGTAGTCATCCGGGAGGTCGTCCCACTTTGTTCCGGGCTGGATTCCGTTGTCGGGGTCTCCCGCAGTTTCATCGTATACATACCCGCATACACATTCATACTTCATAATCATACTCTCCTTTATTTTTTTACCGGGTCTTCCCGGAGTGAAGCTTGATTTAAGTTATTTAAAACCCTTCATACCGTCTGCGCTTTATAAATTCGCGCCGCTTTTCCCCTGCCTCCCACTCCGCGCGCTGTTCATCGTCCTCCAGCAACAGGGAGGGGACAGGCGTAGGCTTTTCATCCTCGTCAATGGCGACCATCACAACGTAGGCTCTGTTAATCATACTGCGTTCGCCGCGAAGCGTTTCGGCGTAGGTATCTACCCTTACCTCTATTGAGGTTCGCCCCGTATAGGTTGCACAGCCGATTAAAACCACCGTATCGTTTACATAAGCAGGTGCTTTAAAATGAAGATTGTCAATAGATACCGTTGTCACCTCATGACCGGAATGGCGTCTGGCGACTACAGCGGCAACTACGTCAATCCATTCTATCAGCCGTCCGCCGAATAGCCGTCCGTTCCCGTTTATGTCGCCCGGCATGACAATTTGAATTTGCTCGGTTCTTGATTCGGATACGCGCTTTTTTCTAAGCTCGGATACTCTGAAATATTTGGAAACAGGCTTCTCCATGCTCGCTTTCCTTTCCTTTAAAGCCTGTCCGACAGGCTCTTACATAGGCTCAAAGTCGCTTGCGCCATGCTTGCACAAGGGGCATATGATGTCACTCGGCAATTCCTCACCCTCATAAACATAGCCGCAAATCTTACAAACGAAGCCCTTGACACTTTCCTTGCGCGGAGCGGGCTTAGGCTTGATATGCTCAAAATAATACTGATAAGTTACGCTCGGCACTTGCGACAGGATAAGTGCCTGAGTTACCTCCGCGATAAAAATGATATGCGTTCCGCAGTCAACGGTCTGAGTTACCTTAGCGGAAATCATGCTGTTTGCGTATTCGGGCACGTATCGTATGCCATTTGAAGTGCGGTTACTCTCGTCAGTTCCGGCAAATTTGTCGGTATCCTTTCCGCTGCTGAAGCCGAATTGCTCAAATACCTTAAACGGAGCATCCTCAGACAGCACGGACAGGTTGAATTCGCCGCTTTTCATAATCATTCCGCAGGTATGGTTTAATTTATTAACGGCAACTGAAATGCCAATTGGCGATGCGGTGACCTGCATTGCGGTGTTTATGATACAGCCGTTGTCCTTTTCGCCGTCCTTAGCAGTGAGAACAAATAAGCCGTAGGACAGCTTAAACATCGCGGACGGGTCAAGTTCTGCGGGAGCGGCAGAGCTTTCAGCTTTTGCGGGCTTGGCTTTGACCGCCGAAGCCGGAAGCGTTGAAGCAATTGCCTCCGCCATGTTGTCAATTTCGCTTAGCTGGCTACTTTTAAGGGCGGATTTTAAGCTTAGTTTATCCTCGATAAAAGTAATATTTTTACATTTCTCCAGCTTTTCGCGCATAAGAGCACCGCTTGAAGCCGCCCAAGAGCCGTTTTCTATTAAGGCGATTGTACGGTTTTGGATATTGTGCGAGGTTAAATCATGCAAAAGTGCATCCATTGTAACAAATATGCCTGCGTTATATGTAGTAGACGCGAATACAAGATGACTCCATCTAAACGCCGCCGCCACAATCTCCGATGCGGGAGTCACCGAAACATCGTACATAACGGTGCTGATTCCTTTATCCCTAAGGCGGCTGGCGAGGATTTCAGCCGCGTTTTCGGTGTTTCCGTATACAGAGGCGTATGCCAGCATAACCCCGTGCTCCTCCGGCTCGTAACTGCTCCATACTAAATATTTAGATAGGATTTCTCCTAAATTCTTGCGCCATACAAAGCCGTGAAGCGGGCATATGGTATTAATTTCAAGAGAGGAGGCTTTATTAAGCAGAGCCGTAACCTGAGTGCCGTATTTTCCTACTATATTTGTGTAGTAACGCCTAGCCTCATCCATATAGTATTTTTCAAAATTGACTTCATCGGCAAAAATCGCGCCGTTTAACGCGCCGAAGCTCCCGAAAGCGTCTGCGGAGAAGAGAATTTTGTCCGTTGAATCATATGTAACCATGACCTCGGGCCAATGAACCATGGGAGCCATTACAAAGCTAAGCGTGTGCCTGCCGCTGTTAAGCACATCATTTTCCTTGACAATGACAGCCCGCGAGTCTACATCAAAATCATAAAACTGCTTCATAAAAGCCAGCGTTTTTGAATTGCAGACGATTTTCATAAGCGGATATTTTTCGGCTAGCTCTTGAATCGAAGCGGAATGGTCGGGCTCCATATGCTGAACGATGAGGTAATCCAACTGCCTGCCGCCTAACGCTTCATTTACATTTTCCGCAAACCTCTGACGAACCGCTTTATCAACGGTATCAAAAAGCACGGTTTTATCGTCAAGCAGAAGGTAAGAATTATATGAAACTCCGGCGGGAACAGAGTAAACGCCTTCAAACATGGCAAGCCGCCTGTCGTTCGCCCCTACCCATAATAAATCCTCGGTAATATTTTTAATACAGTGCATAACCTTTTCTCCTTATTTAAATCTGTATCTGTAACAAAATGATAACAACAACTAAATTATATCATGTTATTCCAACTATATCTATTATATTTTTCTAATATTTACAAAAAAGTTACATGTATCTTTGAAAATTAACAAAATTTTAACTTTTTGTCTATTTACAGCTTATGCGGTTGAGGTATAATATTGAACGTGTAATTTAAATAAGAGTTGAGGAGATTAAAATTATGAAGAAAATAAGGAATTCTGTGCTTTGCGGTTTACTGGCGTTTGCCCTTGCCGCCTGCGGAAGCGGAGTTGAAAACAGTGGTGGAGATGCGGCGGCAACAGCAGGAGAGACATCAGCCGCCACAGAAAATAAGGCTGTTAATGTTATATTGGTGGACGGCGCGCCGTTGCTCGGCATGACCAATATGATGTCGGATGAATTTGCGGGTATAGACGGATACGATATTTCGTATACCATGACAAATGATTTAGATGCCCTCGTTGCTTCATTGCTTAATCAAGAGCCTGATTTTGCAATTGCACCCGTGAATATTGCGGCAATGATGAATAATAACGGAAGCGGCTACCGCCTTGCCGCAGTTACGGTATGGGGGCTCATGCACATTGTTTCCGACCAAGACGTTTCAACGCTCCAAGACCTAAAGGGCGAAACAATCGTTGCCTTCGGCAGGGGAGGAGTACCCGGAATAACCCTAAGGAGCGTCCTTAAGCAAAATAACATTGACTTTATCGAGCCGAACGATTTAAGCTTCACACCCGAACCCGATAAGGTAAGCATTGTTTATTTGACTGCCGCCGGAGATGTCAGAGACGCTATTGCCACGGGGATGGAGATAGGCGGGAAGCCTGCCGCCTTTGGTCTTTTGGCTGAGCCTGTGGCAACGGCTATAAGCGGCTTTGCCAACAATTCCGGCAGACCGGGCTTTACAGCAAAAATAAACCTGCAAACAGAATGGGCAAGGAATAATAACGGAGAAATATATCCGCAAGCCGCTTTAATTTTTCACGAAAGGCTTTTAACCGAAAATGCGGATTTTGTTAACGAGTTCATCTCCGCAGTCGAGCAATCCTCGGCTTACGCAAACGGCAACCCCGAAAAGGCAGGGGATTTGGCAGTTACTCTGGGCTCCTCCGCGATTCCTAACGGACTTATAATAAGCAACGCTTACGAAGCGGGCAGACTGCCGATTGATTTTGCTTACGCCAATGATGCCAAAAATGCGGTAAACAGCTTTTTGCAAATCATCATGGAGGAAAGTCCCAATTTAATAGGAGGCAAAATGCCGCCGGACAGTTTTTATTATGATAAAGAGTAAAATCAAGGAATTCATGTTCTCTCTGTTGTCCTTCGCGCTTATTATAGCTGTTTGGTGGTTGCTTGCCGAAACAAGCTTTAAGCAAACAGGTGTAATCCCGACCCCGGCGGACACTCTGCGGATAATAGGAGAAGAAATTCGTAAGGAAAGCTTTTTCAAGGCTATATTCAGCACGTTAAAGAGCTCTTTGGTCAGCTTTTTAATCTCCTTTACCGCGGCAAGTGCTTTAGCCGTGCTTTCTGCCTACAAAAAATTTGTAGGCTATATGCTGAGCCCCTATATCGCGCTTTGCCGCTCAATGCCGACTATGGCGTTGGTCTTAATCTTACTGCTTTCGGTAGGGAGCAAGCTTTTGCCGATTGCGGTTGCGTTTTTGGTGGTTTTTCCTCTTTGTTACGAAAATATGAGGGCGGCTATAGCCGAAACAGATAAAAGTCTGATAACAATGGCTAAGGTCTTTAGGCTTTCCAAAATTCGCCAAATAACGGGGATTTATATCCCCTCAATGCTTCCCTTTATATTTTCATCAATTATAGCCGGATTCGGTCTTAATATAAAGGTAGTGATTTCAGCGGAGGTAATGGGCTTGCCGTCTATGTCAATAGGCTACCTTATGCTGTCCGCGAGGCAAAGCTTTGATTTCGGCGTTTCGTTCGCGTGGCTTGTTATATCGGTAATATTAAGTCTTATCTGCGAAGGGATTCTTCACTTTGTGAGCAGGCTTTGTATGCCTTATAAATACCCGGATTTAAGAATTTTAAAAAAATTTTTAAAAATTAACAATTTAAAGAAAGGCTAGTATTTCTTATGAAACTTAAAAAAATTCTACCCCTAAGTTTAATCCTCGCATTTACCCTAACCGCCTGCAACCCCCCCGCTGATTTAATTACAGAGGAATTATCAGACCCCGATTTTTCGGAAATATCAATCTTTGAAGAAACAGACCTTTCAGACCTCGAAGAAACAGAAGACCCCGACCCGGAAGAAGACCCCGAAGAAACCCCCGAGGAAACAGAAGAAACCGACCCCGAAGAAGAGCCGGAAGAAGAACCCGAAGAACCCCGCCAAAAGCTTAATAGTGCTGATTATATTTTAGATGTTGAGTTTGAGCCGATTTATGAGTTTGATTATTTTATGCCTCCAAACCCCCAATATGAACCTACGAGTTATGAAGATTTGCTGGATCGTTACTATGATAGCGAGTATGAAACCATGAATTTTGTAAGATACGAAATTCTGTATCAGTACACGCCTGAAGAAGCAGACATACTTTCTAAAATTCATAGTCCTGATAGTAGACCTATATATCGTATACGAGTTACTTATGATTATCTTAATCAAAAGGAGCTTAATATTGAAACCAATTTGTTGAAATCCGGTTCTCTGGAATGGCAATATGAGGGTACTCCTCCGTATTTATCGGGGCAAATCTATGTTTCCCCTATAGTAAGATTTGAAGACGAAGATTTTTGCGTGGCAGATAGCGATTTTTTATTTGCTGTTCATAACATAAACGATCTTGATTTTGCCTACTATATGCCACGTAACATGAATGATAACATAAAGTTCACAAATCCCAAATACTATAACCTAGACATGGAAATGTTTGATAAAGAGCGTTCTGTCATTACTTCTACTATAAACAACCCTGTCAGATACACACAAAAATCTCTACTTGACGATTTGGTTGCTTTTTTTAAAGAAGATTGGGCGGCAAGAGGATATGCTTTTGAAAATACGGACAATCTTGTCAGTCAAATGAACGTGAGATAAAAAGGTAATATAAAACAATTAAAGAAAGGCTAGTGTTATCCATGAAACTTAAAAAAATTCTACCCCTAAGTTTAATCCTCGCATTTACCCTAACCGCCTGCAACCCCCCCGCTGATTTAATCACAGAGGAATTATCAGACCCCGATTTTTCGGAAACCTTACCCCTTGACGAAACAAGCGAAACCGAACCCAATGAACCAACCGAAACAGAGCAAGAAGAACCCGAAGAAACCACTGAGCCCGAAACCGAAGAAGAACCTGAGGAAGAGCCCGAAGAAGAACCCAACCAAAAGCTCAATAGCGCAGATTATGTTTTAGATGTTAAGTTTGAGCCTATTTATGGGGAGGTGGAGTTTCGTTTCGATATGCCGCCAGACCCTACGGCTTCGGATTATGATATTTTTCTATATTTCTTTTACGGAAACGAGGACGGACAAGAGGAAATGAATTTTTTAAGATATGATATTTTGTATCAATATACGCCCGAAGAGACCGAAACTATTTTGGGTGAACCGTATAACGGCAGTGTATACCGTGCTTTGATTACCTATGATTATTTGAACCAAAAACCTCTTAATATTAAAGTTAATTTAGCAGACTGGGGAAATTCAGAACTTCAAGTGGAGCATGACCCCCCGTATTTGCCGGGGCAAACTTATGTATCGAGAATTACCGCTCTTGACGAGCCTGATTGGTGCGTTGCTTCAAGTTTTCGATGTGCTGTTTATAACATAAACGGATTGGAATTCGCTTACTTTATACAAAGCGATAAAAACAGTCATACAATAAAATTTATCAACCCAAAATATCCTAATCTTGACATGGAACTTTTTGAAAGCGAGCGGTTTGTTGTTACTTCTACCGCTAACAACCCCGTAAGGTATGACCAAAAATCATTGCTTGACGAACTGGCGGCTTTTTTTAGAGAAGATTGGGCAGAGAGAGAATATATATTTGAAAATTTTGACAACATCGAAAATCAAATGACTTTACGGTAAACTATAAAAATAATTAAAGAAAGGCTAGTGTTTTCTATGAAACTAAAAAAACTCCTCCCCCTAAGTTTAATCCTCGCATTTACCCTAACCGCCTGCAACCCCCCCGCAGATTTAATTACAGAGGAATTATCAGACCCCGATTTTTCCGAAACCTTACCCCTTGACGAAACAAACGAAACCGAACCCACTGAACCAACTGAAACAGAGCAAGAAGAACCCGAGGAAATCACTGAACCCGAAACCGAAGAAGAACCTGAGGAAGAGCCCGAAGAAGAACCTAACCAAAAGCTCAATAGCGCAGATTATGTTTTAGACGTTAAGTTTGAGCCTATTTATGGGGAGGTGGAGTTTAGACTTTTAAATCCCCAATATATCCCAACGAGTTATGAAGATTTGCTGGATTATTACTATGATAGCGAGTATGAAACAATGAATTTTGTAAGATACGAAATTCTGTATCAATACACGCCCGAAGAAGCAGACACAATTAAGGGCGAAACTTCTAAAAATGATAATCTTATATATCGCGCACGAGTTACTTATGATTATCTTAATCAAAAGGAACTTAATATTGAAGTCAATTTGTCGAAACCCGGTTCTTCGGGAAGTCAATTTGAGGGTGACCCCCTATATTTACCGGGACAAATCTATGCTTCCCCTATAGTAGGTCTTGACAATCCTAATTGGTGTGTAGCAGACTTTGATTTCTTATTTGCCATTTACAATATAGACGGACTTGATTTTGCATACTATATAGCAAATGTTGAGGCGGTAAGATTCGTTGATTCTAAATACCTCAATTTAGACATGGAACTTTTTAATGTTGAGAAGTCCGTTATTACTTCTACTATAAACAACCCTGTCAAATATACACAAAAATCTCTACTTAATGATTTGGTTGCTTTCTTTAGAGAAGATTGGTCTGCAAGAGGATATGCTTTTGATAATACAGACAATCTTGTCAGTCAAATGGGGGTAAGATAAGATGAAAAAATTAATTTTACCCTTATTTATTTTAACTATCATATTTTTATTACCTATAACCGCAAATGCACATGATTATGAAAATCCCCACAAATGTGGTTATAGCTATGGATATGATTCTGAATCTAAATATTCGACCGATTGGGATATATATGAAACAGAAGATAAAACTATCGATGGTCGTATTACCCGTATTGTCGGTCCTCATTGGTCGAACTATGAGGAAACTATAACTGTCAGTCACGGGAATTTTGAAGAGGAACATGATTTTTATGACTATATTACCGAGGCAGTTAATACTTGGGATAGTCAAACATTTAATGGCTCTAAATTGTTGAGCATGGAAATTGACGATGATGAAGGATCTGTTGTGTTTTTAAATAAAACTGATCAAGAATTTGTTGATGGCAAGCAAAAGTCTTCTTCTTGGGGAATGGTAATGTTTAACATAGCATGGAAAAACAAGAAGCTTGATGAAAATGGGCATTATTTGCAAGAGCCGGGTAGCATTGAAATATGGATAGGTTGGGGAAAATTAAAAAAGTCGGCAGGAAGCGGAACAGCCAAATATAAACAAAACCTAACCCATACGGCACTTCACGAATTAGGTCATATTATCGGGTTGAAAGATATAGCTAATCCGAATTCTTTGATGTATAATGTGGGGTCTGCCCCTACCACAATCACCCTAGCCGACAAACAAGGCGCGGCGGTTATTTCGGGGCAACATAAAGACCATGATTTTAATTATCCTGAAAAAGAAATTACCGAAACAACGCATGATAAAGTTTGCACAATATGCGGTGTTTACAAAGAGAAAGAAGCCCATAAATGGGATTTGATAAGTTGGACTAAGTGCACTGAGTGCGGTCATGCCAGAGATGCTGCTCCGCCGCGTGAAATTGCCGTTGTCAACCGCAACGGAGTGCCTATCAAGGGGGTGAGTGTCAGCCGAACAAGCGAAACCAGACCGCCCACATCTAATTCCACGGACGAAAACGGCATATTATCCACAAATTGGTTCGATGCTAGCTACACTTTAAAGCTTCAACATGGTAACTACAAGCCCAAAACCATTGATAATGTTGAAGTCAAAGACGGTAATGCTTCCATCGAAGGGCAGGCTTTAGCTGTAATCGTTATGGAACTTTTAGACCAAATCAGGGTCGTTGACACGGATGGGAATCCGATTAAAAATGCTCGTGTTGATTTTACCGGACATGGCGGCAGAACAGTTTCTGTATATAGCGGAGAATTAGGCTTTGTTGAGGGACTGGCTGATAGCGGGAACGGTATTAAATCTAGGTTTTTAAAGTATGAGCCGACTAAGATTTTACCTGATTCTAAGTGATAGCCCGGCGGCGGGTAAATTGGAGGTTTTATGATAACCTTTAGCAATGTAAATGTGAGCTTTAAAGCTCTGGCGGTTATGGAGAATTTTTGCGGGGAATTTGAAGAGAATAAGGTTAACTGCATTTTAGGACCATCCGGGTGCGGTAAGACAACCTTGCTGAACCTGCTTAGCGGCATACTTCATGAAGACAGCGGTCACATCACGAAGCCAAACAGAGTTTCATACGTTTTTCATGAAGATGCTCTTGTATTGCAGAAAACAGCCCGCAAAAACCTTGAATTGGTTCTGAAGAGCGTTTATAAGGATTCGGCTGAATTAAAAAGGATAATAAATAAATTCCTTAAAATTTCCGATTTAGAAAGGGCGGCGGAGCTGTACCCCCACGAAATGAGCAGCGGGATGCGCCAGCGGCTTGCTTTAATCAGGGCTTTTGCATATCCCTCCGACATTTTGCTGATGGACGAGCCTTTCAAGGCTCTTGACATCGCGCTGAAGCACAGTATCATAAAAGCCTTTTTAAGCCTTTATGAAGAAGATAAGAGAACGGTGTTTTTCGTTACACACGATATAGATGAAGCACTGCTGACGGGGGATTTTATCTATGTGTACAGCAATAAGCCGATTAGCCTGCAAAAAAAATTCATCGTAAGCAATGATAAGTGCGACAGAAAGCTGTATGACGACAGCCTTACAAAAATAAAAAATGAAATTAATAAGGAAACGGAGAAATGGCGGGTATAAGCGTTAAAGCTTTAAGGAATACTATTTAAAAATACACCTTTAGAGGGGGATTATGTTTATGAGTATTTCTCAACAGCAATACGGCGAAATGGTAAAAAAAGCATCGCCTAATTCAAAAAGCACTTCCAGCATCCCGAAAGCATTTTTAATAGGAGGGCTCATCTGCGCTGTCGGTCAAGCGGTTATGAACATCTTTACGGCGGCAGGGTTCGGGACATCGGCTTCGGCGGGCTGGACATCGGTGATTTTGGTTTTAGTCGGCGCGCTTTTAACGGGTGCGGGGCTATACGATAAAATGGCAAAGCACGGCGGGGCGGGAACTTTGGTGCCAATCACAGGGTTTGCCAACGCCGTTGCATCGCCCGCTCTTGAATTTAAATCCGAAGGCTATGTCACAGGACTGGGTGCAAAAATTTTTATCATAGCAGGTCCTGTCATTTTATACGGAGTAGCGGCTTCCGTTGTATACGGGTTTGTATATTACTTTTTTCTAAGCTAAGATAAAAACCTCCGAAAATTTCGGAGGTTTTTATTGACATGCGGTAATTTATGGGTTATAATAAGACAAGAAACTAAAAAATAAAGCTTTAAGGAGGCTTGAGACCGTGCTGATACGGATATTTGCTTCAATGGAGCATGGTCGCTTTTGTTTATGTTAAATTTTTATTTTTACGGCTGGGGTTTTATCGTGTTGGGAACAGTAATATCAATGGTTGCTTCTTTCAATGTTAAGCGAACCTTTGCGAAATATTCAAAAGTACAGTCAAGGGACAGGACCACGGCGGAGGAGGTATCTGAAGCGATATTGAGGAATGCGGGCGTTCACGATGTTAAGGTAGAGCATGTCCGCGGAAATCTTACCGACCATTACGACCCGCGCGTGAAATCAGTCCGCTTATCCGATGCGGTTTACGGTAAAATTTCGGTAGCGTCAATCGGCGTTGCCGCTCACGAATGCGGTCACGCGATTCAACATAACGGCTCATACGCGCCTCTTGCTTTCAGAAACAAGCTGCTGCCTGTAACTAATTTCGGCTCATCAATGTCAGGTCCTCTTATTTTTTCGGGATTTTTCTTTAGTATGCCGGCACTGCTCGATTGGGGTATTATACTGTTCTGCGCGGTTATATTATTTCAGCTGATTACTCTGCCCGTTGAGTTTAACGCCTCCGCCAGAGCTTGCGAAATACTTGAAAGTACCGGAAGATACGAGGGTGAGGAGCTGAAAGACGTCAGAAAGGTTCTCAATGCCGCCGCCTTGACCTACGTTGCCGCGCTTTTAGTATCTCTGCTTAATCTTATCAGACTAATCGGTCTTAGAAACAAGCGGTAAATAAAAAAACTCCAAATGTTGGGTGGAATTGATATAAATACGTCCGGCGTTAATCACGAAACCTCGGGGGATTCCTTTGCAACCGGCAATATATGGGCTCTGATAGCGAAATATTCAATACCGGCTGTAGTAAGCGGCTTGGTCGGTTCGCTGTATAATATTGTAGACCAGATTTTTATAGGGCGGGGCTTGGGCTATTTGGGAATGGCGGCTACCAATGTCGCTTTCCCTTTTACGACTATATGCTTGGCTTTAGCTTTAACTTTCGGCGTGGGCGGGGCTGTCAATATGAATCTGCTTCTCGGTAAGGGAGAATCTGAAAAGGCGAGGAGCTTTGCCGGGAATACGATTTTTCTGTCTGCGGCTTCGGGCGTTTTTATCGCTCTTGTCAGCTTGGTATTTTTAGAGCCGCTCTTATCCATATTCGGCGCGACCGAGGCTACAATGGGATATACGAAAGAATATGCCGCCATTACCGCGCTCGGATTTCCCTTTTTTATATTTTCAATAGTGGCAGGCAAATTAATCAGGTCGGACGGAAGCCCTATATTTTCTATGGTTTGCGTGTTATCGGGAGCTGTTTTCAATTGTATAGGGACGCCGATTTTCATATTCGTATTAGGGATGGGGATTAAAGGCGCGGCACTGGCTACCGTTTTAGGACAAGCCTTGTCATCGTCGCTCGCCTTATACTATTTTGCTAAAAAGGCGCGGGTTATCAAGTTAAATAAGCAGTATCTTAAACCTATGGCGGGCTTTACGGGCTTAATTGTGCTGTCGGGGGTAGCCCCGGGGATTAATCAAATCGCCGTAACCTTTATCCAAATCGCGCTTAACAACCTTTTGACCTATCACGGGCAGTTTACAAGCTACGGGAGCGACCTCCCGCTAGCCGCCGCAGGGGCGACTACAAAGGTTTTCGCTATTTTTTTCACCTTGGTTTTAGGGGTGGCTCAGGGCTGTCAGCCGATTATCGGCTTTAATTACGGGGCGAAAAATTACGGCAGAGTAAAGGAAATTTACGGTAAAGCCGCTATAACGGTTTTTCTGATTTCATTACCTGTCTTGGTATGCTTCCAGCTGTTCCCGACCTTTGTTTTAAGCGTGTTCGGAACTGACAGCGAAGCCTTTTATGAATTCGGCTCGCGGTTTTTGCGTATAAATTTTATGATGCTCCCGCTTATTGCCGTTCAAGTCGTTACCGCTAATTTTTTTGTAACAATCGGGAAGCCTCTGCTGGGGCTTGTTATGACGATTTCTCGCCAGCTCGCGCTTTTGCTTCCGCTTATGTTTATTTTTTCACACATTATAGGTTTGAACGGTATTTTATACGCGGGACCCGTGGCGGATATGACCGCGTTTATTATAACCGCAGTGTTTATTGCGCGGGAAATGGGTCAAATTAGCGAGAAGATAAAAAAATAGTTACATTTTAGTAAAAAACAACTGTTGCATTTATATTAAAAATATTGTATAATAAGTTAATGTGTCCGGTTTTAAAGAAATGGGTTGGGATTTTATGGATAATAAAGCCGAATTTAAAGGACAAAAAGTCATAGCCGCCATAACAGCGGCGAGCATCATTTTCGTTACGGCTGTAGCTCCGTTTGCGGCGGCGGCTCTTATTAAGAGCGGCTTTTCAACGCCTGCGGGGTTAGCGGCTTTATGCTCGTGCTTTGCTTTGTTAATAGTAAGCCTTTATGCTCTCTTTTCAAAGCTAAACAAGGATTATCTTTTCCGGCTCGCCTTAGAAGAAAATACTGCGGATATTGGATATATCAAATATGACTCGAAAAAACGCTCCGCCTTGCTATCGGGCGATGTGGCGGCTTTGACGGGCATAGATATTGATATTACTAAGGTTATTTCCGAAGAGGACTATTTAAGCTTTATGGAGGAAATCAAAGCGGAGCTATATCCTTATGAGCATGGTATCTACGTTTCGCGTTGCCCCGAAAGGTGGTTAAAGCTTTCGACCTTTACAGTTCAAACGGTTGAATGTACCGTAATCAAAGACGTATCCGATTATGTAAAGAGCATTAACCTTATCAGAAGCCTGCGCTACTGTGATTCGGTTACGGGGCTTTTAACCAAGGAAGCTTTCGCTCATAAGATTCGTCAAGTCGGCGAAAACAGCGCGGGGACATTGGGCGTTATTCATTTTGTGGTGATGGGCGTAGATAAAGTATTATCCTTTTTGGGCGCGGCTTCCGCCGACCGTGCCGTTTTAACCATCGCATCGTTTATCAAAACCTATGAAAATCCGCACAACACCTTTGTCGGCAGGACGACCGGCAATGAATTCTCCGTTGCCATTTCCGATACCTATCGCGACGGATGCCGAAAAATCGCCGAAAAAATACATGCGGGGGTTTTAAATTTAATTGAAAAAATGCCGGAGGAGGAAAAAATTCATATTAAAGCCTACTGCGGCTACGCCATCTCCGAGCAGACGAAGGAAGGTATAGGCGCGCTGACAGGGCTGGCTGATTTCGCCGCCTTTGATGCGGTTAGGCAGAAAAGCTACAGCCCGGTTGAATACGATGCCGCTTCCTATGCAAGCAGCGCGCATGAATTTAAGAAAATTCAAGTATTCAATGAAATTATCGAAAAAAGCTTAATAGATTTCCACTTCCAGCCCGTTGTAAACGCAAGGACAGGCGAAATTTACGGCTATGAAGCCTTAATGCGCCCGCAAAGCGTAGAGGACGTAAGGCTGACTCCCTTGGAATTGCTGTCTATAGCCAAAAGCCAAAACAAGCTTGAGCTGATTGAAAATTACACCTTCTTTAACGCTCTTAAGATATTATCGGAGAATCAAGATTTTTTCAGCGGAAGAAAGCTTTTTATAAACAGCATATCAAGCGTATCCCTATCCAATGCGGAATATGAAACGCTCTATAACAGCTACGGGGAATTGTTCTCAAAGGTTGTCATTGAAATAACGGAATTTGATAAAATCAATAAGGAAACCATCGACCTGCTTGATGTAAGATTTAAGAAGCATAATGCTCAAATCGCTCTCGATGATTACGGGGCGGGCTACTCCAATGAATCAACCCTTTTGAGCGTAATGCCGGACTACATAAAGATTGACCGCAGCATGACCGCAGGGATTGACTCCGACTTTAATAAACAACAGCTTGTTTCCAATATCATAAATTTCTCCTCATTGCACGGCATCAAGTCCTTAGCGGAGGGCGTTGAGACCACCGAGGAGCTTGAAACGGTTATATTTTTGGGGATTGACTTGATTCAAGGCTTTGTCGCCTGTAAGGCTGTGTCAATTTTAATGCTGGATATTCCTACCGATGTAAGAAGCGTTATTGTAAACTATAACCTAAAACATAAGGGGCGCGGCGACAGGGTTTACGAGGTAACAAACGAAAGCCCCGTAGACTTGGTTAGCTTGTCCGTTTTCGGGTATACTAATATTGTTGTTAAGGCTGAAAGCTGTATACTTACGGGGGATAAGGAAACAGCCGTTAATATGAGAATCATCTGCGAGGATAACTCATCGTCCACCATTTATCTCAAAAATGTAAACCTAAAAAGCACCGAGCTTCCGATTATGGAAATCGGCAGAAACTCAATTGTCAGATTGGTAATTGAGGGGGACAACTACATGTCCGTCCAGGGAATCCGTGTTCCTTCCTCCGCGAGGTTCTTACTGTCCGGCGATGGAAATTTGAGCATTAACTGCGCGGTTCCCGACGGCGTTTGCATAGGCGGAAACAGTAAGGAGGACTTTGGCGAGATTATTTTGGAGAGCACGGGCTTGGTTGATTTGTCACACCAAGGGGATTACTGTATCAGCATAGGGGGCGGAACGGGTGCCGCGGACTCTCTGATTAATATTGTTTCGGGTCGGTTTAAGATTGTTTCCAGAGGTATAAATGTTACGGGCATCGGCTCTTGCGGCGGAGAGGTAGCGGTAAAGCTGAATAACTGCCATATAGAGGGGGACTTCGCGGGGCAGAACGTGGTCGGAATCGGCTCTGCAAGCGGTAACGTCAATATCGACAGCGGTGCTGATATTCAGCTGGTAAGCTCGGGCGACCTTTGCTGCGGCGTAGGGACACTAAGCGGCGGAGAGGGAAGTGTCAGATTTAACGGTGGAAGCACGAAAATCACGGTAAACGCTAAAAAAATCGCGGGTATAGGCGCGTTGGGCGGCAATGTTGAGGTCGCGTTGATTTTCGGAGTAATCGACATAAAATGCGAGGGGAAATGCGCTGTATGCGTAGGCGACCCGGATGGCTACGGTTATGTCCGTTTAGGAAATGTTGTGCTGAGCGCGTCGTCTAAATCGGGCAATGACAGTAATATTATGGTAAATAACGGTGTTGTTGTGATTAACAGCGGCAATATTTTCACAAACAGCATAAGACCCATAGAAGCTTTCGGTCCTTTCGGGAGCAAGCTTGTTTTATACCACGTTGAAAACCCCGGCAAGGCTTATAAGGCTTCGGTGAAAGAAAACGGGGAAATTTATCAATATAACTCGGAAACAAGCGGTCTTTTTGAGGGATGCTACGTGTATCTGCCGGAAGGGTATGAAAATGAAATGGTAAAAAGGATTTAGCGGTGATGAAAAGGATTTTTGCTTTAATTTCAGCTTTGGCATTGCTATTGTCGGGATGCGGCGCAAATCAAGGTGACGCTTTAGCTGAAAGGGGAGTATCGGAATTTGCGAAGGGTAATTATGAGGACGCGCTTAAATATCTAGAGCGCGCAGAGGAGCAAGGCTTAAACCGCTTCGATAAAACGACCCTTTACTTTAATATCGGCGGGGTCAAGTTTAGATTGGGGGATTACGAGGGCAGTATAGAGGCTTACAGGTCGGCTATCGCGCTATCGCCGGACAGTTTTGACGCTTATGTGAATCTGGGCGTTGCTTATGAAATGGTCGGACTGCGGGATAAGGCTTATGAAAGCTATAGGCAGGCACTTTTATACGACCCCGAAAATTACGCCTCCATCATGCTGTACATGAATCTGGGAAATTTTTATATCACTGCTTACAAACCGTTTTCAGCAATATTTTATCTGGAAAAAGCAAGGGCACTTGACGAAGCCAGAGCCGCTGACCCGTCCAATGACATTACAGGCAGAAACCCTGTTATTTTCGCATGGCTTTCCATTGCTTACGCCATGGATTATCAATATGAAAAATCTGACCAAGCCTTTGACAGGGCGGTAAGCTTAGGCTTCAGCAAGCCGCAAGAGGTAAAGGAGCGGATAGAGCAGATTAAAGGTGCAAGATAAATCAAATTTTACACAGAAAGGTTGGCAGTTTGATATGGAAATATATAAAAATTATGAGTTGTTCAGGAAAAAATGCGATGCTTTTGAGGAATCGTTTAAGGCAGCTTGCTTTAAAAACACAAGCGTTATCTTAAGTCCTTTGAAAGAGGGAGAAATTATCTCCATATGCACGAAGGAAGAGGCGCGGAGTAATGCTAACCATATCTGCCGCTTGTCCGATTTGCTTTTAATGTCAACGGATAACAATAATTGGGATTCTTTCGATTTATTGAAAGCGAGACGGATAGCGGAGCAAAACGGTTTTATCTATATAACGGATTTCCTTTTAGAAAGCTCGTTTGTCGCCGAGGATTGGATGATTAACGGTAAAAATGATACGATTATCGTAAGCGTTGCCTATATGAAGGAAAAGGGTAAAAAATATGCCCCCGTTACGCCGCTTGTAAACACGGTTTTACCCTTTAAAAAGATTGCCAGCAGCTTTTTTTGGAGAAAGGCTGAGCAGGGTAAGGTTATTTCCGTTGATGAAAACTTGGTTCGCGAATGTATCATCGGGTATTTCAACAGCTTCGTTGAGAAAATACCGTCTGTCAAAAATGTAAGCCAAGCCTCGTTTCCGATTTTTGACAGTGTTGTTGACATTGACTACAACACGATGAGGGTGATTGCGGTTGATAGATATTTTGAGCACATTAACGGTGCTGTTGACGTTTTTGCCGATAACGCCGAAATATTAAGCTTGACGGGCTATAAATTCTCTATGGTTGACTTTTTAGCGGAAACTACTCTAGCCGCGGCGAAGAGAGACGGAATTTCAATTCATAAGGAAGATTTTTTCAATAAATATTATCTACCCGTATCCAAATTGCCGAGGGAAGAGCTTGACAAGCGTATTGACGGGCTGAATGTAAAATCCGGCGTTATTGAGGTTGACGGCGTTAAGCTGGCTTACCTGTCGCTTTTGAAAGACAGGCTGGAGGGCGGGCTTGAATATCCTGCCGGAGGAGCGGCTTCATACGGAGAGCTTATGCGGACGGTTGAGCAGAGCAGACCGCGCTCGGAGGATATTATCTTCAACTTAATCACCGCCCTGTCACATAAGCCCGAAGATGAGCTGATATTTGATTATATCAATACCAATTACCCCAAGGAAAGGGAAAACCTTGAAAAAATCAGGGAATTTTGGAATGTAGACGAAATTGATAAAGACGCGGTTCTTCAAAAAATACATGACCTTTATCTCCCGGAGGATTGCTACGAAGAGGGGAGCTTAAAGCCGGGCTACGAGCGCGCGCTGATTATAAAGGAGCAGCTTAAAAATGCTCTTTCAAAATACGGCTTTAAGGATTCCGAGCTTTTAAGTAATCTAATCGGCTATATCGATGATTGCGATTTAAAAAGCAGAACCTATAACGGAACTGTTTTTGATTCGGCGGAGGATATGAAAAAGGCGATGTCGGCTGAGATTGAATTGCGTAATCTTTGCGCCGATTTGTCGGCTATGTCTGAGGCGGAGTTAATTGATTTAAGGAAATATATAGCCGCCCATACTATTGACGATAAAACAAAGGGCAAATACCTTGTAAAAATTAAAATGGCTTTGAACAGAAGCCAGCAAAGCAGTCTTAACGAATTATGCTGGGATTTGCCTTTGCTTGACATAGACGGGGCGTTGGCACTGTTAGAAAAAATCAAGTCAAAGAATATTGACGATGCCATTGTAAAGCCCTACATATCTAAAATAAACGAACGCATACTTGCCGCACAGCGCGAGGAGCTCTCGGCATTGTTTTCCAATATTGAAAAAATGAGCGATGACGAATTGGGCAAAATGGAAAGCAAGCTGTTTTCCGGCAGATATGCCGACATTTTTAAGAAGCACTATAATCAAAAAATCACCCTTGTCAAGGAAGAGCGCATAAAGGCGGCTATAGATAAATTTTGCGGGGAATATGAAAAATTGGATGCCGTCGGTCTTATTGAGCTTCAGAAAAAGCTGAAGGGCTCGGATTACCCGCCGAAATATACAAGCCGCATCATCTCAAAAACAGAAAATTTACTGCGCGGATACGAGAGAAAGCGCGCCGAGGAGTTCTTCAAGGGTGTTGATTTTGCGAATCAAAAGCAGCTTGACGAATTAAAAGAACAGCTTCAAGAGGGTATGTTCTCACTTGAAACCTTAAACCCATACTTGAAAAAGATTAAGCAACGCGAAGAAGGAATCCTTGAAGAGGAGCTTATCGACCTTTGCGCGGATATTGACAAGATGGATAAGGTACAGTTAATTCAGCTGCAGTCCGATTTAAAGAGAGGCAAGGACAGGTACAATCCCGTATTGCTTCAAAAATACGGCGAAAAAATTGCCGGGAGGCATTTGGAGCTTAAAAACTCAGAGCTGGCTGAGCTTTGCAAGGATATAGAATCAATGGAGGCACATAAGCTTCCCGCCATTAAAGCAATATTGAATGACAATAAATACGACTCGGAACTGACGGTGTTTTATCTTAAAAAGATTGCCAAGCGGGAAAGGGAGCTTGCTAAGCTCAGCCTTGAAAAGCTCTGCGGCGATATTGATAAGCTGACGGAGGTCGAGAAAGTTCAGGAGCTGAAAGGCGAGATTCTTAAAAATAAGAAATACGCCGAGGTGCGTGAGCCGTTTATTGAAAGGCTTGACCTGCGGATTAAGAAAATCACCGAAATCGAAATCGAGGAAATTTGCGGTGATATTTCAGAAATTACCGTTAAAAAAGCCTTTGAGCTTATCAGGCATCTTAACATTATGCGGCTTGAGGATGCTGAAATTAAAGCGCGTTTCGTCAACCTGCTGGATTCTCGCATTATGAAGCTGAGGGAGCAGGAAGCCAGAGAATTTATCGCTTTAATCAGAAAAGCTATAAACGAGGTTTCATTGCCCGCGAATTGCCTCTGCGTACCCGGCGCGACAAAAGATTTCGATAAGGCTTATGACAACTTCTGCAAGAAGTATATCACGCCGGGCAGATTTGAGATACCCTTGCTCATGCACGAGGCTTCGCCGGATGAGGGCTTCGTTTTGTCAAACGAGTACCTGCATTATACCGAAAAGCCGGGCGCAAGCAGTAAAATCCGAATTGACGACATAGTTTCGTTTAACTCTAAGAAAGGACTTGTAACCTCTACCTTGTCGGTTACCGAAAAGGGCGGTCTTACCATCGCTATGCCCAATTCATTTGTTAAATCGACCGTTGAGGATGCAGTTAAGGCTTTAAATATCCTCATCGCTTTCGTCAAGGATAAGAGAACGGAAGCGGCTAATAAAGAAGCGGAAAAAGCAACAACGGCTATAAGCGGCTCAACAGAGGAAATAACCGTTGAAGAGCCGCCCGTAAAAAAGAAGCCTTCCATAAAAAAGAGCGATTATTCAAATCCTTTATCCGATATGGTCAAAGCCGAGAACAAGGCTGAGGAAGGAACGAAGCTTGAAACTAAGTCTGCTGTAAAGCCCGAGCTGAAGCCGGAAGCCGGAATAAAAAACAAGCTTGAGTTGAAATCCGCTAAAAAGGAGCTTGCTGCCGGTAAGGAAAAGGCTGCTGTTAAATTGAATTTTTGCAGTGAGTGCGGTGCTAAGGCAATCAGCGAAAAGGCTAAATTCTGCCATGAGTGCGGAAGTAAGCTGGCTTAAAGCCGAATAAGTATGGATACACCTATATATGATTTTTTAAAGGGCTATGTCGGCGCGGGCTATGTCCGCGCTCATATGCCGGGGCATAAGGGTAAAAGAGAGCCTTTAGGAGGCGGCGATGTTTTTTCGGATGCTTATTCATATGATATAACCGAGATAAGCGGTGCGGATTCGCTTTTTGAGGCTGACGGTATTATCCTTAAAAGCGAGGAGAACGCCGCGCGGCTGTTCGGCTCTGCAAGGACGCTTTACAGCACAAGCGGCTCTACCCTCTGCATACAGGCAATGCTTGCTTTAGTCTGCGGCAGGGGAGAGGTGGTTGCGGCGGCGCGGAATTGCCATTCTGCGTTTGTTAATGTGTGCGTTTTGCTCGGTCTCAGAATCAAGTGGATTTATCCTAATGCGGCAGGAGTTATTTCTGCGAAAGCGGTTGAGGAAGCGTTGGAAAGCGAAGAAGGGGATAAGCCGTCTTGCGTTTATGTTACATCGCCCGATTATTTAGGACGGCTTTGCGATGTTTCTTATATTTCCGAAATATGCAAAAAACACGGCGTTAAGCTGGCTGTTGATAATGCACACGGGGCGTATCTTTCCTTTATTGAGCCCTCGGAGCACCCAATATGCTTGGGTGCGGATATTTGCTGTGATTCTGCTCATAAAACCCTGCCCGTCTTGACAGGCGGGGCGTATCTTCATATAGGAGATATGCGGCTTGCCGGGAGGGCTAAGGAATATATGCGGCTTTTTGCGAGCACAAGCCCGTCCTATATTATATTGCAGTCGCTTGATTTATGCAATTCTTATCTTGACGGCGGATTTCGTTCGGCTTTAAAGGAGAGCATAAAAAGGGTTTCGGAATTAAGGATAAGCATCCGCCTTAAATTTAAGGTTGAGGACGGCGAGCGGCTTAAAATTGCCGTTTACGCGCCTTCGGGCGGCTATACGGGGTACGAGCTGTCCGCTTTTCTGCGTAACGCCCGAATTGAACCCGAATACGCTGACTTAACGCATGTCGTGCTTATGTTTTCGGCTTGCAGTACGCAAGATGATTTTGAGCGTGTTCGCAAAGCTTTTGAGGCTGTTCCCGAATCAGAGCCGTTCCCGCCGTTGGTTTCTTCGCTGTCGGTTCCCCGTCTTGAAAGTGTTATGACGGTTAGGGATGCCTTTTTTTCTGATTCGGAGGAAATATCAGTTGACAAAAGTGTTGGCAGAATTTGTTCCAAAGCAATATCGGTATGCCCGCCAGGGGTTGTATTTGCGGCACCGGGGGAGGTTTTTTCCGATGAAGCGGTATTGTTTTTAAAAAGCTATAGCATTTTCAGAGTAAATGTGGTAAAATAGTAGTAAGGGGGTTGCTTTTATGAAGCTGATATATGCTATTGTTAACAATGAGGACAGCCACAATGTATCAATCGCTCTTACTAAAGCGGGGTACTTTGCAACTAAGCTGTCTTCAAGCGGCGGCTTCCTTAAAGCCGGGAACAATACCTTTCTGATTTGCTCCGAGGATAGTCAAGTCGGAGATATAATTGAAATAATCAAAAGCTGTTCCAGTCAGCGCAGTCAGTTTATACCGGCAATCAATACAGAGGTAGCGGGGCAGGTCGGAGGCTCGTTTCCTATTGAGGTGACGGTCGGCGGGGCTACTATATTCGTCACCGACATTGAGAGGTTTGAAAAGGTATGACGGCGCGGGATATTGTTGCACGCATGAAGAAATCCGGCAGACTGCCTCACGCCTTTCTTTTTACGGACGAAAAGAGCGAGAGCAGTATGGATGCCGCACTTTATACCGCAAAGCTTTTGCTCTGCGAAAATGGTGCGGCTTGCGGGGAATGCCGCCATTGCAGGCGTATTGAGGCGGCTGTGCACCCCGATGTGATGCTTCCCGAGCGGACGGGGAAAAAGCGCATTTACAGTAAGGCGACTATAAGGAGCGTCTGCAGTGACGCATTTATCCGCCCTAACGATTGCGATTCTAAGGTCTATATTTTCAGCGATTGCGAGCATATAGAAGAAGCCGCTCAAAACCTTATGCTGAAACTTATTGAAGAGCCGCCCGATAATGTTTACTTTATCTTTACGGCAAGCTCAAAGAGCGTGTTTTTACCTACTGTTTTATCAAGGGTTGCCGCACTTTCCGTTAACGGGGGAGCGCGGGATGAAGTGATTGACGAAGAGCTTGCCTTATCTGCAAAAAGAATCACCGAGGGTATTATCGCGGGCGATGAGTACAGGATTTTGACGGCTCTTGCCCAAATCGGTGAAAGCCGCGAAAAAATCACTGAAATCCTTATCCTTACCAATCAAATTATCCGCGATGCGTGTATCGTGCGTTTAAACTCTGCCGGCAGTGCCGATTATCATATAGGTCTTATAGGATGCTTCGGAGAGGGTGCCCAAAAGCTTTCTAAAAGGCTTTCGTTCCGCAAGGCGGTTCATATAAACGATGCTATACACAACGCACTGGATTATTGTCGAGGAAATGTAAACGTAACGGCGGCAATGTCCGCTCTTGCGGGGCAGTTATGCTTTGAATAAACAAAAACCGAAAGAAAAATCGAAAGGGGGAAAGGAACATGCTGATTTCATTATCCGTTTATCCGCAAACAGAGCATGTTCATCTATATGACTGAAATAATTGGGGTGAGATTTAAGGGGACAGGGAAGGTTTATTATTTTTCTCCCGTAGGACAAGCGATTCCAATGGGAACTCCCGTTATAGTTGAAACCGCCAGGGGAGTTGAGTGCGGCGAGGTAGTTATGACGAATAAAAAGGTTGACGATAATAAAATCTCCGCGCCCTTAAAGCCCATTATCCGTAAGGCTAACAGCAATGACTTGAAAATAATGGAGCAAAATAAAATAAAGGAGCAGAATGCCTTTAAGATATGCGAAGAAAAAATAGCCGCTCATAAACTTAACATGAGCCTTGTAGATGCTGAATGTACCTTTGACAATAATAAAATGCTTTTTTACTTCACCGCTGAGAACAGGGTTGATTTCCGCGAGCTTGTAAAGGACCTTGCCTCCGTTTTCCGCACCCGCATTGAGCTTAGGCAAATCGGCGTAAGGGATGAGGCGAAAATTCTGGGCGGGCTTGGGATTTGCGGCAGAATGTTTTGTTGCCGAGGGTTTATGGGAGATTTTCAGCCTGTTTCAATAAAAATGGCTAAGGAGCAGGGGCTTTCTTTGAATCCCACAAAAATTTCGGGAACTTGCGGCAGGCTTATGTGTTGTTTAAAATACGAGCAGGAAACCTATGAGGAGCTTCTCAGGAGCACGCCTAAGGTGGGCGCATATGTCAAAACGCCCGATTTTAAGGGATATGTCGAGGATGTAAATCTTTTTGCAGGCAAGCTAAAGGTTAAGCCGGAAAAATCAGATGACCCGGCGGTTGTTTTTAACAAAGCCGATGTTTCACTTATTAAAGACGCTAAGATTAAGCTTAGCCGCGAGGAAATGGATGCTGCAAAGGCTTTGAAGGATTAAACGAAAAACCCCCTCACAGAGGGGGTTTTTCGTTTACAATGCACAAAGTGCCTCATCATCACAATAGACTAAATGTATCATTTTATCCATACAATGTACACCCTTTCGTGCTTAAATTAAATAATTACCGCATTTGGCGGAATAGTTTCGGGGTGCAGCCGTTCAAATTCTGCGGCTTCATGTACCAATTGTTCAAGGGTCATATTCTCAAACAAATTATCGCGCCGCCATTCGGTATAGTCGAAACGGTCTTGTTTAATGGTTGTTATAAAAATTTCGGCTTCTATCAATCCGAGCGTTTCACGCAATGCCCTCATTCCCGCGCTCATTATAGCGGAAGTCTGTACATTATTAGTCATGGCTTTCCTCCCATATCTTTACAAATTCGATTGGATTTACTATTTTTATTTTGTCCGTTTTGTATTTTAATACCCGCTTGTCAGTTGTAATCATGTAGTCACACCCCGCAATTATTGAACAAGCCAAGTGAATAGCATCTTTGTATTTTATGCCTGTTTCCATAATTTCATTTGAGAGCGGTGTAACCTCATTATCCTTGTTTTTGCTAACATGAAAAGACGAAAACTCTTTTATAAATTGTGCAATATACTCTCTTGTTTCTTTTACAGGGCATTTATCCACTTCATGCGAAAGCATAAACGAGGAGTATAAAACAAGGCTTCTGAACCTAACGAGCGATTGAATATACATTTTTGCAGTCGCTTCAAGTCTAACCTTTATTTGTGTTTGGTCGTCAAACGGTCTGCCGTAACAGCAGTTATCCATATATATTTTAAACTTATCCATTCGGGGCTTATCCTTTCAATCACAATTACCTATTATGATTATATCACGATTTTATTTTGTTGTCAAGCAAAAATTAAAACATTTGAAAGGCAGTGTTGCCCACGTTACCCCGTCCGCAGACGAAAAGCCCCGCCGAGCGGGGCTGGTTCAATGTGTTGGATTTGCCGATGGGTTTAATTGATGGCTTGGTTTAAATCGTTGATTAAGTCCTTTACGTTTTCAGCACCTACCGAAAGTCTAAGCAGGCGTTCGTTTATGCCCAGCTTAACGCGCTTTTCTTCCGGCACGTCGGCGTGCGTTTGCAAAATAGGGTAGGTAATCAGCGATTCAACGCCGCCCAAGCTCTCTGCGTAAAGTATCAGCTTTACCCGCTCCAGCACAGACACGGCGGTTTCCTTTGTATCAACCTCAAAGGAAATCATAGCTCCGAAGCCGCTTGCCTGCTTCTTTGAAATTTCATATCCCGGATGTTCCGGCAAGCCTACGTAATGTACTGCTTTAATTTTTTCCTGTTTTTTCAGCCATTGCGCGATTTCTCCGGCACTCCTCTGCGCTTGATTCATGCGAAGGGCAAGCGTTTTAATTCCTCTGAGCAACAAAAAGCTGTCAAAGGGCGCGAGAGCGGCTCCCGTTGTTTTTTGTATAAACCTCAGCTTCTCGCAAAGCGCGGATTCTTTGGCTGACAAAAAGCCTGCTATTGTATCGTTATGCCCGCCTAAGTATTTGCTTCCGCTGTGAATCACTATGTCCGCGCCGAGCTTTAAGGGTTTGCAAAAGTAGGGCGTTAAAAAGGTGTTGTCAACAATAAGCAAAAGCTTCCTGCCGCAAAGGCTTCTCTTCACCTTTGCTATATCCGTTACATTCATCATAGGGTTGGTCGGCGTTTCTATAAAAACTGCTTTTGTCTTATACGAAATTACGCTTTGCAATTCGTCCGGCTTGCCCGTGTCGGCATAAAAAATCCGAATGCCGTTTTTGGCGGCGATACTCTCGAACAGCCGCACTGTTCCTCCGTATAAATCCTCCGAAGCTACAATCTCATCTCCGGGTGAAAAAAGCTCCAGCATACAGGCGACAGCCGCCATCCCCGAGGAAAAAGCAAGAGCACCCGCCCCGCCCTCCAGACTAGCTACGGTTTGCTCCAGCTGTTCGCGGGTAGGGTTTTGCTGGCGCGAATAATCATACCCCGTGCTTTCACCTACGGATGGGTGGGTGAAGGTCGCGCTTTGATAAATCGGAACGCATACCGCCCCCGTATTGTGGGTGTTATCCTTGCTTCCGTGAATACATAAGGTTTCAAATTCCATAATATTTCAGCTCCTTAGGAATATAAGTCTATATAACAAAATCCCAAAATTCATTCTGCTCCAATTCAATACACGAAGTTTCCTTTTTATCGCCGTTCTTAAACTGCAGCTCGGGATTTTTAACGCTTACTCTTGTTTGAGTCGGAACTGATTTTATAACGAAAGCGTTGCTCCCTATAGTCACATTCTTGCCTATAACGGTTTCACCGCCTAATATAGACGCGCCGGAATATACGGTAACATAGTCCTCCAAGGTCGGGTGGCGTTTTACGCCTCTCAGCTTCTGCCCGCCTCTTGTAGACAATGCGCCGAGCGTAACCCCCTGATAGATTTTAACATGATTTCCAATCGTTGTTGTTTCGCCTATTACTACGCCTGTTCCGTGGTCTATAAAGAAATAGTTTCCGATTGACGCGCCGGGGTGAATATCAATCCCGGTGATGCTGTGAGCATATTCCGTCATGATTCTGGGAATCATAGGGACGTTCAGCAGGTATAGCTCGTGCGCGATTCTCTGCACCATAGCCGCAAATAATCCGGGGTAGGATATGATGATTTCAGCCTTACTGCAGGCGGCGGGGTCTCCCTCGTAAGCCGCTTCAACATCGGTTTTCAAACATTCTCTGAGTGACGGTATTTTACGCATAAAGCTCTCCGCCTTTTCAGCGGGAACGCCTTGGCTCTTTAATTCGGCGTAAACCTCCTCTAAGGCGTGTCCCAACCCGTATTCCGTATCGTGAACGCCGCTTCCAAAGCACTCGGGGAAGAGAATGAGCCGCATTTTTTCAATAATAACGCAAACTGCGGCTTTTTTCGGCTGCTTTTCCACCGCGCTCCTGTCAAAATCGTTCAAAATATATTCAGTGATTTCTTTTATCATAGCATATTACACCCCTTAACATATTAAATCTGTATGTATTACATGATATACTATAACGGCTTAAATGTCAATAGTATTTTTAAATTTTTTTTTTTTTGTATATTACTCCTATGTTCACTATCCAATTATGATGCAATTTAAAATCGGCAAAATTTTTGTGAAATTTGACGAAAAAGGGTTGACAAGAGTGGAAATATATGTTATACTGTCCTAAGTGAAAATGAAATATCGGAAGGTGCATGGATAGGACAATATAAAATAAGGAAGGATTAAATTTATGACGGATATAATCATTATCGGCGCAGGCACGGCGGGCTTAACTGCTGCTATTTACGGAGCTCGCGCAGGGCTTTCTGTTAAAGTTATTGAAAAGGCTTTTTACGGCGGGCAAATTATATCAACAAGCTCTATTGAAAATTACCCCGGTATGCCGGGTATTAACGGTGCTGATTTTGCTATTGCATTATATAATCAAGCAAAGGCTTTAGGTGCTCAAATTTTATATGAAACAATAAATTCGGTAAACCTTTCAAGTGATACAAAAGCTATTACAACCTCCAAGGGTGTTCATGAAGCGAAAGCGGTAATAATTGCAACAGGAGCAAAACCGAGAATGCTTGGCGTTTCCGGCGAGGAAAAATGGGTTGGGCGCGGGATAGCTTTTTGCGCTACCTGCGATGCGCCGCTTTATAAGGGTAAGGCTGTTGCTGTAGTTGGCGGCGGAAATGTTGCTATAGGCGATGCCTTGCTGCTATCTGACCTTTGCCGAAAGGTGACAATCATTCATCGCTCTGAAAATTTCGAAGCGGAACGTATGCAGCTTGAACAAGTAAGGGCAAAGGAAAATGTTCAATTTATAACTAATTCTAACGTAAAAGAAATAGTTGGAGCTGACAAAATAGAAGGGCTTATAATTGAAAATAAAATAGACTTTCAAATAACGGAAATTCCCATAGACGGCTTGTTTATTGCAATTGGGTTCGAGCCGGATAATTTGTTGTTTGCTCCTGAGGTTAATTTGGATGAAAAAGGATATATTATTGCAGGAGAAGATTGCAAAACAAACTTACCCGGAGTATTTGTCGCCGGAGACACCCGCACAAAAGCGGTTCGTCAAATTGTAACGGCTGCTAATGACGGCTCAATATCGGCTTTAGCCGCAAGCGAATACATCAATAATAGTGTAAAATATAAGGAGGTAGCTTCATGCTAAAACTAACAAACAGGAATTTTGAAAAGGAAATTGCCGATGGTTTGACAATGGTTATTTTTGGAACAAACTGGTGCGGATTTTGCAAAATGCTTGAGCCTATTGCCGAGGAATTTTCAATCAAGCATGAAAATGTTAAGGTAGGTAAAGTGGACGCAGATAGCGAAAAAGAACTTGCCGACCTATACAAAGTAGATGCCTATCCTACGATTATAATCTTTAAGGATGGAAGAGTAACGGATAAGAAAATGAGCGGGATGCAATCTATAGAATCGCTTGAAAATATGATTGCTTAAAGATTTGTATTAATTAATACGCCGGGGTCGCAAAGCTTTTCGCGCGGTTGATTTGGCATCCTTAATCTTCCTTTCCTGTTGCCGGTATGAATCTGAATACTACTCCATTGCAGTTAAAACCTTCTGCTTTTAGTAACCTTTTTAATTTTTTGCTTCCGTTTTTTATTTGCTAAGATAAGCAGCGTTACGTACAGAACAATCAAGGTTACTGCAATTCCAATGGCAAATTTGAACCAAGATGAGTTTATAAATTCCTTAGCCTTTAAAAAAGAATATTCAAGCTGAGAACGCTCGATGCTTTCCTTCGCCACTAAATCAACCTCGCAGATTGTCTCACCCGAAAGCGAGAGCGTAAGAGCCCCCAGTACCTGCCCCCTTGCTATGGGCGCGATGACCGCTCCATCGTCATCGGTATAGGTAACTATATCTTTTCTCAAAGCCGATGCGTCCAAGGTTAGGGGCCAAAGCGCGGAGTAATCCTCGGCGGGTAAAAGCAATACATGGTCTCTGTCCTGCCCGAGTTTAACGGAAACCTCCGTAATTTCTTCGGTAACGCTGACCAGCTTTTGGTAAGCAAAGGTTTCAAACGCCCACTCAAATATATTTCTGTGGTCATCATAATGGTAATTCACGGCATTGCCGTTTTCGTCAACTAAAGGGCTGTTCATTGTGACAAGCAGGTAGTTGTTTCCATCGCGGCTTGCCAAAGCGGCTAAGCAACGCCCTGCTTGGTCAAGCGTACCTGTTTTCAAGCCCTTTGAATGTTGATAATAATACTCGCTGTTTTTCATAAGCATTCTGTTCGTGTGATAAATCGTTACCCAGCCGTCTTCACTGCGGTAATTTGTCGCTTTCATTCTGTATTCAACGGTTGAAGCAATTTCAACAAGCTTAGGGTAATTTTCAACTGCGTACTTTGTAATTAACGCCATGTCCCACGCGTTTGTATATTGATTGTCGTCATAAAGCCCGTGAGCATTGGCAAAATTAGTGCCGGTACAGCCTATTTCAACCGCCTTTTCATTCATCATATTAATAAAATTCGGTATACTGTTCCCGCCGACATGGTAAGCAAGAATACTTGCCGATTCACAAGCGGAGTGCATAAGCATGGAATACATTAAATCAGTCGCCGTTGTAATCTCACCCCTTGACAGCCCCACATTAGAAGCACCCTTGCCGAATAATTCGTCAAAGACTACAAGCGGGGCTTCAAAGTAGGTGTTGTCAAGGTCTTTTACGTGGTCTAAAACTACGATTGCCGTCATAAGCTTGGTGAGCGAAGCGGGGTACATCTTTTTTGTCGGATTTTTCTCATAAATCACAACGTCCTTGTCAAGGTTAATCAGCACTGCCGCATCGCTTGATACCGCAAAGGACGGTGTAAAGGTTATAGCCTTAACCTTAAACGAGGGAAATATTGTTAAAACAATCAATAGCGATAATAAAGCCGCCGTTATTTTCATATATGCTTCAGCCTTTCTGTGTACATTATAATCCCCTAACCGGCGTCAAATCCTTCAAATCATACGGTGTTTTCTGATATACGCAATAGTTGAGCCAGTTTGAGAAAATCAAGTTAGCGTGAGCCCTCCAATTGAAAAATGGGGGGGCTTTAATATTATTTTGGGGGAAATAATTGACGGGCATTGAAATATCAAGCCCCTTATCCAAATCGCGCCGATATTCATCTGCAATTGTTTCGCGGTCATATTCCGAGTGCCCCGTTATAAAAAACCTGCGCTCGGTTTTATCCGATACGATATGAACGCCGGATTGCTCCGATTCGGTCAGTATCATCAGCTCCTCATTTTTTTCTATATCTTCCCGCATAGTCGCGGTATAGCGCGAGTGCGGAACATAAAAAACCTCGTCAAAGCCCTTTAAAAGCTGGTGATTTTCCACCAGAACCTTGTGAGGAAAAATACCGAACATTTTGCCGGGCAACGCGTGTTTAGGCACTCCGTAATGATAATAAAGCCCCGCCTGCGCCCCCCAGCAGATATACATGGAAGAATAAACATTAGTTTCAGACCACTCCATTACCGAGCAAAGCTCATCCCAGTAGTTTACGCTCTCAAACTGCATCTGCTCTACGGGCGCGCCGGTTATGATTAACCCATCGAAGCGTTCTTCCTTAATATCGTGAAAGGTTTTATAAAACTTTGTTAAATGCTCACTGGGCGTATTTTTTGATACATGGCTTGCCATCTGTATAAGCTCAATATCAACCTGAAGCGGCGTATTCGAGAGAAGCCGCAATATTTGGGTTTCCGTTTCTATTTTTTTCGGCATGATATTGACTATGGCAATGCGTAGCGGGCGTATGTCTTGACGGCTGGCTATAATATCGGTCATCACAAATATATTTTCATCGGTAAGCGACTGGTATGCCGGAAGATTGTTAGGGATATTGATTGGCATAAGGAGTCCTCTCTTTATAGTAAGTAGTGTTTTTATTATTATATCATTTTTTGATTGGTAAGTCAATATTATTTTTTAAGTTTTAAGGCATACAAAAAAACATGGCGGGACTTGGGGCGGATAGGGAGGGAATAAAAAAAGCTAATGCTTCGCATAGAAACATTAGCTTTTTTTATTTTGTACCATAGCAGGGTCGTAACATACAAGAACATCATAACAGTTTATAAATTCAATTTTACCCCCGTTGACATTTTATTCTTAACATGATATACTATAAAATAGAAGTTGTACGTGAATTAAACCTATTAGAAAGGACTGTTGAAGATGGCATTAGACCGACTAATTGAAAAAATCATTGAAACCAAAAACCCTACCGTAATGGGCTTAGACCCTAAGCTTGACTTGATTCCCGAAGGAATTAAAAAAGAGGCATTTGAAATTCACGGTAAAACGCCGGAGGGGGCGGCAAACGCGCTTTTGCGCTTTAACAAGGCTTTGATTGACGCGGTTTGCGATATTATCCCCGCGGTTAAGCCGCAAGCCGCTTATTACGAAATGTACGGCTGGCAGGGAGTTCGCGCTTTGGCTGATACGATTTTGTATGCAAAATCCAGAGGCATGTATGTTATAGTTGACGGCAAGCGGAACGATATAGGCACTACCATGGAAGCGTATGCCAACAGCTGGCTGGGGGAAACCGCTCTTGACGGCACTGCTTTTACCCCTTTCGGCGGCGATGCGTTAACCGTTAACGGCTATCTGGGGACGGACGGCATTGCGCCGCTTTTGAAGGTTTGCCAAAAATATGATAAGGGCATTTTTGTGCTCGTCAAAACCTCCAACCCCTCATCGGGTGAATTGCAAGACGAGCGGTTGGGCAATGGCAAAACGGTATATGAAGCGATGGCTGAATTGTGCGCGAAATGGGGCAAGGAGTTGCCGGGTAAACACGGTTATACAGGTGTCGGCGCGGTTGTAGGGGCGACCTATCCCGAACAGCTTGCGGAATTGCGCCGAAAATTTCCCAACCTCTTTTTCTTAGTCCCCGGTTACGGCGCGCAGGGCGGGGGCGGAAAGAGCGTTGCGCCCGCGTTTGATAAAGACGGCTTAGGCGCGGTTGTAAACGCTTCGCGCTCGCTTATGTGCGCGTGGCAGAATATAACCGATATGAGCTTGACCGAGGCTACGCGTTGCGAGGCTTTGCGTATGAGAGAGGATATAGGGCAGGGGTTTAGGGGTTAATTTTAGGAGAGGAATGTTATGTTATGAAAAAATCATTGAAAATACAGTTGGGCATATTGCTTTCGCTTATAATAGTACTGCCGATTTTCTTTGCTGCACCAATACGAGTTGCCGGCAGCTCTGATTCAAAATCAACACCCTTAATGTCGCTCGGCGGTAATCGGGCTGAGCAACGCCATTTACTTGCAGATGGGGTTGTTTGGGCGTGGGGAAAAGAAGCTACCGATAGCCTTGGAGTGATTACCGTAGATACTAATGTCACCATGATTCCGCGAAAAGTAATTGATGATGTCGCCTTTTTTGCTTTTTCGGAATCCAAAGAAGCAATTAACTCGGCAGGTGAGCATCGCACCTATATGGCGATTAAAAATGACGGCAGTCTTTGGGGCTGGGGCAGTGCTTATATCGGCAATGGTAAAGACGAATATGTATTTAAGCCCGTAAAAATTATGGACGGAGTAGCCGATGTGCAAACGACAAACAATGTCACGTTTGCTTTAAAAACCGATGGAACTTTATGGGGCTGGGGCAGTAACTCAAACGGTCTTATGGGGGATGGGAATAAAAACGGGTATAACTCAAACGGCAAATACACCATGCCCGCTCCTAAGCTTAGACCGATTAAAATAATTGATAATGTATCATCTTTTTCTTTGGGAAAAGAGCATATTATGGCTGTCAAAGCGGATGGCTCTCTTTGGGGTTGGGGAAATACAAGCTATTGCGAATTAAAACCGCGCAAAGTCTTAGACGGAGTTAAATATGCTGTTGCGGCTCATGAAATTACTTATGCCATTAAGAAGGACGACAGCCTTTGGGGTTGGGGAAAAAATGAATATTACGGGCGACTGGGTATCGGGAAAGAAGAAACGGGTAGAGAAGCCGTTAAAATTATGGATGGGGTATCTATGGTATACTCAAACCGCCACAACACTTTTGCCGTAAAGACTGACGGCAGCTTATGGAGCTGGGGCGACAATTATTCGGGAACGATTGGCAATGGTGAACGTATTAGAAGCATATATACGAAAGAAGGAACAAGTTCTAACGTAATATACCCCGTCAAAGTTTTGGATGACGTTGATTTTGTATCGACAGCCTCCTCCGAATTTGTTATGGCAATCAAAAAAGACGGGAGCTTATGGAGCTGGGGCAGGGATAATGATGGACGTTTGGGCAGAGGATTTATTGGTAAGTTGCATTTTGAAGAAGTTCATGATGACTTTTTGCCTAAAAAAATTATGGACGATGTGGTATTCGTAACAAGTAGTAATTCTAACCAAATGGAACATACTGTTGCAATAAAATCCGATGGCAGTATGTGGGCTTGGGGTCCGCGTTCTTTACCGGAACGCTCTTCTACGGGAACTCCTACCGAGATTATGAACATTAACGAGCTTGAAGCCATGTCTAAAATAAAACCGGTCATACCCCCCGACCAAATTTCGGCGGAATTAACTATAAAGGAAATCAGCGCAAGTATATGGAATGATTACATGCCGTCTGATAACCCTAACCTTGACGCGAAGAGGAATAGCTTGTGTTCATTAAGAATTGAGGTTACTTCACCATATGACGTTCCTAAGGATATTGAAATAACCGCCGAATTAACCGCCGCTTCGCTCGGAAAATCCCCCGTTAATATACATGAAGAAACTATTTCGTATGATTTCGGAAAGGGTTCTTTCAAATATTGGTTCTGGGATTCAAAATCCGGCTTTAGGTTAAATGACGGCGAGGAATACAGCGTAAAAATAACCGTAAAAATCGGTAACAATGTTACGTCCGCTACATATACGGGTGAGGTTGACGTTGCTTGGTGAGAGTTAAAGCTCTGTCTGTGTTGTAAATTGGTTTGTGTTTGCGAAATATTATCAAAACCCTTGACTTTACCAATTAAATATGTTAATATTAGAATATACTCCTAAACGTAAGGGAGCTATTCAATGCAAATAATAGTTAAGCGGGCGATATGATGTTAATGAGTATGACGGGCTTCGGACGATGCGCGGAGACTATAAACAGCAGGGATATACTTGTCGAAATTAAATCGGTGAATCATAGATACTATGAATTCTCGGCGCGTGTTCCGCGCGCTTACGGCTACCTTGAAGAGAAGCTTAAATCTTTTTTGCAGGGTAAGGTATCGCGCGGGAAAATCGATGTCGGGATTACTGTTTACAACACAGAGGGTAAGGACGCGCTGATTGAAGTAAACAAGCCGATTGCGGCGGGCTACTTAAATGCCCTGCGCGAAGCGAACGCCGAGCTGGGGCTTTGCGATGACATTACCCTTTCAAGCCTTATGAGGCTTCCCGATATGTTTAACGTCCGCAAAAATATTGAGGATGAGGACGTTATCTGGGCGGACGTTAAAACAGCCGCTGAAAAAGCCCTTGCAAGCTTTATAGAAATGCGGCAAACCGAAGGTGCTAAGATGAAAGAAGATATTTCAGCGCGCCTTTTGACGATTGAAGATTGCGTTTCAAAAATTGAGATTATGTCGCCCGCTGTTACGGAAGCTTACCGAAACAGGCTTTTTGCTAAGCTTAATGAAATATTAGCCGTTCATCAAGCCGATGAACAGCGGATTCTTACCGAAGCCGCAATATTCGCCGAAAAAACCGCTGTAGCCGAAGAAACCGTAAGGCTCAGAAGCCATATAAGCCAATTCCGCGCGCTTCTTGATTCTAATGAAGCAGTCGGCAGGAAGCTTGATTTTCTGATTCAGGAGTTTAACCGCGAGGTTAACACAATCGGCTCTAAAGCTCAGGCGCAGGACATTACGAAAATTGTAATAGAGCTTAAATCCGAAATCGAAAAAATAAGGGAACAAATTCAGAATGCGGAGTAGAGCAGCAGCACGGAATGAGGAATGAGGTAATGAGGCTTATCAATATCGGTTTTGGGAATATGATTTCAGAGAGCAGGCTGATTGCGATTGTAAGCCCGGAATCAGCCCCGATTAAGCGCGTTATTGCAGATGCGAGAGAGAAAAAATGTATTATAGATGCTACCTACGGAAGACGTTCGAGGGCGGTTATTATAATGGACAGCGGGCATATAATACTATCCGCAGTTCAGCATGAAACGCTGGCAGGGCGGGTTGATACCGCTTCCGAGGGAGGCGAGGTAGGGTAGGGAGTTGAATGAGTTGAAGCGGAGGGAGTGAGGAAAATGGCAGATAACGCTAAACTTAAAAAGGCTAAAAGTGCCAAAAATGACGAGTTTTATACACAATTTGCTGACATTGAAAAAGAAATACAAGCTTATTTAGAATATGACCCCGATGTATTCAAGGGGAAAACTGTTTTGTGCCCTTGCGATGACCCTTACGAGAGCAACTTTTTTAAGTATTTTGCCCTGCACTTTAGAGATTTCGGGCTTAAAAAGTTAATCGCGACTTGCTATGCGGGTTCTCCGATTGCGAGTACACAATTGACTTTGTTTGCTCGCGAACCCGAGGATAATAAAACTACGAGAGTTCCGCATAAAATCGAAATCATCGAGTTTAAAGATTATAACGAAGATACAGCAACTGATTTGCGTGATATTGAATGGATTATGGCAAATATTGAGGGGGCTTTGACACGACTTGAGGGGGACGGCGATTTTCGTAGTGAAGAAGTAAAAGCTTTGCGTGATGAAGCTGATGTAATTGTTACAAATCCGCCCTTTTCTCTGTTTCGTGAGTTTATGGCTTGGATTATGGAGGCAAATAAGCAATTTCTTGTTATTGGTAATATGAATGCAATTACTTATAAGGAGATTTTTCCGTTGATTAAGGAAAATAAGATGTGGCTCGGTTTGGCGTTCGGAAGAAGTTTTCAAGGGTTTATTGTTCCTAAGAATTATCCTTTAAACGGTTCGGAGGCAAGGATTGATGATGACGGCAATCGAATAGTATCAACCAATAGCACGATTTGGCTTACTAATTTAGACCATGGTCGCCGCCACGAACCATTGCCGCTTATGACAATGAAAGATGTTTTGCAAGCAAGTAAGCATAAGGAAATAAGGGAAAAGTCAAGTTTTGATAAATATGACAATTATGATGCAATAGAAATTCCGTTTACCGATGCTATTCCGTCTGATTATAACGGAGTTATGGGTGTGCCGATTTCTTTTCTTCACAAGTACTGCCCGGAGCAATTTGAGATAATAAAATTTAGAAAGGGCAACGATGACAAAGATTTGTCTGTTGGCGGCAAATGCCCTTATTTCAGAATTTTAATTAAAAATAAAATGTATGGGAAATAGTAAAAATGGGAAAACAAACAGAACGACTAAGTTCAGAAAAAATAAGAGGTCAAGGACCAAAGGAAATATATGGTGAAAATGCCCAAAAACATGACATATCCGTAAATAATTTTTCAAAAGTTATTTTTGAAAAATTAAGAAATGATTTCTCGAACCTTGAATTTCGGTTTAGGAAGAGCATTAACAAAAAAGAAATTAATGAAAAGCTCAATTCGGTTGATTCGAGATTAGGGTTAACAATGTTTGTCGAAAGAGCGTCAATAAAACCTGACGGTGGAATTATTGAAGTTAAGGACAAGACAGGAAAATGGCGTATTGTTTTAGTGTGTGAGGCAAAATATCAAGGAAAAGAAATTGAAAGAATTAACAAGGGAATTTTGGTTGGCAAAAACAAAGACAAAGAATTAATGCCGGCAGGAAATGCTATTGAGCGTTCTCATAAAAACATTAATGAAATAAGAAACATGATGATTGATGAAAAACATTTTCCTTATATTTTATTTTTGCAAGGCTCAAATTTTCTTACAGAACCTATAACAGTAAATCGCCCAGATGGAACAGAGACTACTTTAAAACACGATATAGGCTCACTAAACAGAATTGACAGAGTTACTTCTGCAAACTATAGCTTACCTATCAACCAAAATAGCTGTGAGAATATATTTATATCAATTGACGGACAATCCGTTATGTTGCAAGCAGTTTCAATTTATACAAAACCGACTGAATGGACTATTGAGGAAATGTTGCCGATAATGATGGACGTTTCTCTCACTTCTCTGAAAATTATAGGCATAAAAGAATAAGGAGAATCACACAATGAATAAAGGCGTTCTTTTTGTTATTTCCGCGCCGTCGGGGTGCGGTAAGGGCTCTGTTTTATCGCTTGTTACGGAAACAAACAGCAATATTCATTACTCCGTTTCGGCGACTACCCGCAAGCCGCGGGAGGGCGAGGTAAACGGCGTAAACTATCACTTTATCAAAAAAGAGGACTTTGAAGCACTTATCCAAGGCGGAAATATGCTTGAATATGCCGAATATTGCGGTAATTATTACGGCACTCCCGCCCGCCCCGTTAAAGATATGTTGAACAGCGGCAAGCATGTAATGCTCGAAATCGAGGTTCAAGGAGCTATGAAAGTAAAGGAAAAATGCCCCGATGCCGCACTTATATTTGTAGTGCCGCCGTCTCTTGACGAATTGAAAAGGCGGCTTTTGAAACGGGGAACAGAAACGGAGGAGGTAATAGCCCAAAGGCTTGCTCAGGCTGAAAATGAAATGAGAGCCGCGAAGGAATATGACTATATTATAGTAAACGAAAATCTTGAAACAGCCGCGGAGGACTTAAAGACCGTTATAAGAGCGGAGGAGCTTAGGAATAGGGGTTGTATATAATAAATGTATAGCTTGGGACATTGCTCAAAGTGTTGACAGTGCCATTGTATGGAACAATAGGATTGACATATGTAAGGATGCCGTTTACCTAAACGGGAATCCAATATAAATTTTCGGAAAGGATGATAGTTGTAATGTTAAGACCTGCTATTTCACAAATTTCTTCAAAGAATGAGAGCCACTATTCCATCGTAATAGGAGTTGCAAAGCGCGCCAGAGAGATTGCGGACGATTTATACAAAAACAGCCAAGTGCTTGAACAAAAGCCCGTTAAAACTGCGGTAGAGGAATTTGCCAACAGGAAGTACAGTCTGGGAAGCTGAATCAGTTAACAATTGCAGAGGCGGAGATTAATTTGTTGGTTGCGGCGGTTGCGGTTAGCGATACGGATTACGGATATGATAAGCGGTACAGATATATTATACCGCTTGATTTATCCTTGCAGGCAAAAGTAGGAATGAGGGCTTTTGTGCCTTTCGGCAAGGGCGATGCTAAAAGAGCCGCGCTTATCATTAAAATTGACGATGCTTGCAGTATAAGCATAGAAAAATCCGAATTGGAAACTTTAAAGACAGTTGATTCGCTCATAGATGACGCGCCTATTATCGGCGGCGAAATGCTTGATTTAATCGTTTGGCTTCGCGAAACGACTCTATGCACTTATTTTGATGCTTTTAAAGCACTTATACCCGCAGGGTTAAGTGTAAAATTAAATCAAAAGGATAAGCTTTCCGAGCCGCTTATATCGGATAAGGACGGCGGAGGCTTTTCAGCCGCGCCGCCGAAAGCTTCATCAATCGAATTAACCGCAAGCCAGTCCTCGGTATATAATGGAGTACGAGCGCTGATTGATGACGGCAAGCCCTGCGCCGCTTTGTTGCACGGCGTTACAGGCAGCGGCAAAACGCCTGTTTATGCAAAGCTGATTGAGTATACTCTGAAAAAAAACAGAACCGCGCTTTTAGCTCTGCCTGAAATATCGCTTACCCCGCAGGTTGTAGGGCAGTTTAAGTCGATTTTCGGAGAGGCGGTCGCGGTATTTCACAGCGGCTTACCGCCCAAGGAGCGGCTTAACGAATATAAGCGCGTGAAGCACGGGCGCGCTGTTCTTGTTATAGGTACAAGGAGTGCTATTTTCGCACCGCTTGAACGTATAGGGCTTATGATTATCGATGAGGAGGGGGAATGGACTTATAAATCAGAAGCCTCCCCGAGATATAATGCTAAGGACGTTGCAAAAAAACGCTGCGTTACGCATAACGCGGTGTTGCTTATGGCTTCCGCTACCCCGTCGGTAGAAAGCTATTACTATGCTTTGAAGGGGCGGTATAAGCTTTTTTCATTGCCGGACAGATATAATCAAGAAGCCTTACCCGAGGTTAATATCATTGATTTAGCTTCAAAGGGATTTTGCAGCGGCTCTAAGATATTTTCTGAGGCTCTTGCTTTTGAAATCAATCAAAACTTAGAGCGCAAGGAACAGACTATACTGCTTTTGAACCGCCGAGGTTATCATACCTTTATAAGCTGTGCCGACTGCAAAAAGCCGATTACCTGCGCTAATTGCAGTGTACCCATGACTTATCACAAGGCGGTGAGCAGGCTGCATTGCCATTACTGCTCCTACTCAGCGGCGACCCCCGAGAACTGCCCCGAATGCGGAGGGGAGCGTATTATGCTGACGGGGGTGGGAACGCAAAGGGTTGAAGATGAAATTTCTTTGCTTTTCCCCGCCGCCAAAATACTCCGCATGGATGCGGATACAACATATTCGCGCCATGCCTATGAAAAAGGCTTCGCGGCTTTTAAGAAGGGCGAATATGACATAATGCTCGGCACTCAAATGATAGCTAAGGGTCTTGATTTCCCTAATGTCACCTTAGTGGGGGTGCTTTCGGTAGACAATGCTTTGTTTACCGGCGACTTCAGAAGCTATGAAAGGACATTTTCTTTGGTAACTCAGGTTGTCGGCAGATGCGGGCGGAGCGACATGCGGGGCAGGGCGTTTATCCAGACCTTTATGCCGGAGCATTACGTCCTTAACCTAGCCGCTTTACAGGATTACCGGGGCTTTTATGAGCAGGAAATCGCTATGCGTAAGGCACTTATATATCCGCCGTTTTGCGATACCTGCCTTTTGGAGTTTAAATCGGAATCGGTTCAACGCGCTGATGCCGCGTCCAAAGCATTTTTTGAGTTGCTTCGAAGCAAATTAAATGAGGAAAACTTAAAATTGCCTTTAAGGGTAATAGGTCCTGCAAAATGTATTCATGAAAAAATAAACGGTAAATATCGTTACAGGATTATTATAAAATGCAAAAACAACAGCGTATTCAGAAATTTTATCGCCGGACTTTATAAGCTTACTTTTACAAAGGCTTTTTCCGGCGTAAGCGTCTCCGTTGATTTTAACGGAAGCTTGGATAATTGACTTTTCGGAGGTTTTTCTATGGCATTGAGAGGCATTGTTAAAGAGCCGGAGGATTTATTGAGGAAAAAAAGCAGACCTGTCGAGGTTTTTGATAAAAAGCTTTGGTCGCTGATAGACGATTTAAAGCAAACCATGTACAAGGTGGAGGGTATAGGTCTTGCCGCTCCTCAGGTTGGGATATTACGCAGGGTCGTTTATATTGATTTAGGAGAGGGAGAGGGCGGCGTTGAGCTTGTCAACCCGGAAATTATAAAGCAAAGCGGCTTTCAGCGGGAGATTGAGGGCTGCCTCAGCTGTCCCGATAAATGGGGATACGTCAAACGCCCCTTGCACATATCCGTCAAGGCTTTTGACAGGCACGGCAAGGAATTTCAGCATAAATACTCGTCCTATTTGGCGCGGTGCATCTGTCATGAGATTGACCATCTTGACGGACGGCTTTTTGTCGATATAGTTGACGAATTTGTTGACCCCAAGGACATTAAGGAGGAAAGAGAACGGGCAAAGAAAAGGAGGAAAAAATAAATCGCTGTTGGTCTATTGACAATAAAGGCGATTTATGATATGATATGTAAAGAGCTGTCGGCAATATGTCCAACTATTTTTTACAGGCTCTGAGAGAGAAAGGAAGAATATTATGAAAGCAATAATAGCCGTGGTAATGGCGTTGCTGTCGCTGTCGTTTCAATTCCCGGTTTCAGCCGATGAGGCGAAGAGCCCGTCTGCTTTGGAAACGCTGATTCATGAGCGCATCCCCTATGAGAATCCCCGCAGCATCATTATCACCCAGCCGCAAGCCTCGACGCGCAGCACTACGGCATCAAGTGTCAGCATACTGGGGGCGTGTGATTACGAATATCCCCTTTATATGAACGGCAAGGAAATCGAAAAGACAGAGCGCGGTTTTTTCGCCGTATATGTTGAGCTTACCGAGGGCGTTAACACATTTGTTTTTACAAATAACAATAAGGAAGAAACGGTTGTTATAACAAGAAAAGCCGCAGCCGCACCGTCCGGGGTGTATGTCGCGCCTAAGCCCTCTTATTACGACAAGCCGTTTTACGGCAGAGTTAAGCTCGATTCAATTACTCACCGCAAAGCACCTGACGAATCACCGACATTGCTTACGCCCTTGGCTTACGGCACGACCTTTAATTTATTGGGCGAGATTAACGATTATTACATAATAGACGGCGGAACATATGTATACAAATCAGCGGTGAACGCTTTTGAAGGAAAAGTTCCGGGCAATGTTATATCCGGCATGGAAATTGTTCAAAAAGGTGACTTTGCAGAATTTGCGTTGGATATGAACGTCAACTCGCTTTACAGCCTTGATGTTATCGGCAATAAAGCAAAGCTGACGGTTACCGCGCAAAGAGATTCCGGCAGACGACCGCAGATTCCGCAGGGCTCGCTGATAAGGAGAATTTCCAAAGCCTCCGCTGGTAACGGCAGAATTTCATATAACCTTGAATTTTGGGAAAGCCCCGTTGGTCATTACGTTGAGTTCAAAAACGGCAGGATGACGGTAGGCTTCAAGCAAGCGGCAAAAGCATTAGATAAAGCAAGAGTAGTCCTTGACGCAGGGCACGGCGGCAACGACCCCGGAGCTTTAGGTCCTCCGGGAGAAAAAGGTCCGTTTGAAAAGGATTTCAACCTTTACGTTACCCTAAAAGCTAAGGAATACCTTGAAAGCCAAGGCGTTACGGTTTTGCTGACCCGCTCCGATGACACGGCGATACCGCTTGCCGACCGAACAGCCGCTATTTTGAATTACAAGCCGGACATTTCAGTTGCCGTACATACTAACTCTATGCCCGTAAGCGCGGATTACAGAACCGTTAGAGGAGCTCGGATGTATTACACCTTTGATACCGGCAAATCGGCGGCTGAAAGCATTAAAAAGCAAATTTCGGAAAGCTTGGGCTTTGAATATATCGCTCCGATTCGCGAAAATTTCGCGCTTTCACGCTTGACAGTCAGCCCCGCTATGCTGTTTGAAATGAACTTTATGTGTTCACCCGATGATTACGAGTGGCTGTTGAACACAAAAAACCTCGACAAAATGGGCGAAGCATTGGGCAAAGCTATTGTTAAGCAGTTAACAGTTAAAACTGAGGCAGAGACACCCCCGCCGCTTGCCCCGCTTTCGGCGGCTGATGATTTGAGAATCAGGGAAAGTTACGCGGCTTACACAAATATGTTCATTTCCTCGCCTTTCAGATTTACAGCCAATGATTTTCAAGTTTCATTATACTTTGGTACTTACAACGGATGTGAAGTTGTTTCGTTAACGGAAAAGGATAAAATGTATACCTCTGATATAAAGGTGTTGAGCGTTGGCAGAGAGTCGATATATTTGCCGAGCGGAGGTATGATGCTTCATCTTCACAAAGATTCGTCTTTCATTGAGATAAGCGAAGCCTACGCGGCAGGTTATTTGAGCGACAGGGATATATTCCAAATTTCGTATTATTCTAATCCGGGGCAATTTGATGAGGGTTAATAAAAATCTTTATCTTGTATCCCATGTATCGGATATTTAATTTAATTGGAAAAAGAGAGCGGCTTTAAAAACCGCTCTCTTTAATTAACCATATTTTTCTGCTCATACGGGCAAGGGTCACGTAGTATACGAATCAGCCCCTGCGGCAAAATCAAGCACTTCCGCAGTTGTGAGAATGATTCCCTCATCCTCCGGCTCTTCAACGGGTTCTTTTTTCGGCGGCTCAGGTGTTGCATTGCCGTTTTTATCAACAATCGTGTGATTTGAAAAAGGAGTTTTCACGCCTTTTTTCAAATTGTATTTTTCCGCAATTCTCGGCTCAATCGGTATATTTCCCTGCTCTGTTGCTACAAATAGCTCTTCCATAAGGTCAACTCCTATAATGGTGACCATGCTTCGTCTGTATGCAAACGAATAATGAAATCAGCATGGTCTGGCTCCCGCTTCTTATTTTTTTAGGCTTTAATTTCTAACTCTAGTATTATCAATTTTTGAGCTTTTATTTAATTCCGAAATAAACATAATTTTGCCATATTATACTCCATTCAAATGTCGTTTAAGGTAAAAAGTTTTTTCTTGACTTAATATAGAAAATACTGTATAATTTGATAGTTGATTAAATTTAACCTTATGTACGGAGGAATCACCAAAATGAAAGAAGCAATCACAAACAGGCTGGGTGAGCTCAAGGCTCAAATTGAACGTCATAATCATAATTATTACGTCCTTGATAACCCTATCGTTGACGATTACGTTTACGATAATCTAATGCGGGAATTAAAGCAAATTGAGGAAGAACACCCCGAATTGCTCACCTCCGATTCCCCGACCCAAAGGGTAGGCGGGGAGGCTTTAAACCTCTTTAAAAAAGTTGAACGCAAGGTTCAGATGGGGAGTTTGCAGGATGTGTTTTCCTATGATGAGGTAAAGGCTTTTACGGCGCGCTGTGAGGAAAATGTAACAAACCCCGTATATATTATTGAGCCTAAGGTTGATGGGCTTTCGGTATCGCTTGAATATGCTGACGGGGAGTTTATCCGCGGCTCTACGCGGGGCGATGGCTTCATAGGCGAGGACGTTACCGCTAACTTGAAAACAATCAGAGCAATCCCGCTGAAGCTTAGTAAACCTCTGCCTTTTATAGAGGTCAGGGGGGAGGTTTTCATGCCGAAAAACAGCTTTGCGGAGCTGACGGAACAGCAGGAGCTGAATGGTGAAACACCGTTTAAAAACCCGCGCAATGCGGCGGCGGGCGCATTGCGCCAAAAAGACCCGAAAAAAACAGCAGAAAGAAAGCTGGATATTTTTATATTTAACATTCAGCAAATCGAGGGTGAAGAAATTTTAACCCATAAGCAAGCCCTTGATTTTCTGCGCGGGTTAGGGTTTAAAGTTATACGCGATTATGTAAGCGCGCCGGATTATAACGCAATAGCGGAGCGGATTGAATATATAGGTGAAAAAAGAGGAGAATATCCCTTTGAAATTGACGGCGCGGTGGTTAAAATTGACAGCTTCGCGCACCGCGAGGAAATGGGGGCTACATCTAAAACGCCCAAATGGGCGGTCGCTTACAAATTTCCGCCGGAGGAAAAGGAAACAACCTTGCTTGATATTGAGGTAAATGTCGGGCGGACGGGAGCAGTTACCCCCGTTGCAATTTTTGCTCCTGTGCTTTTAGCGGGGACAAGCGTTTCACGCGCTGTTTTGCATAATCAAGATTATATCAGCGATAAAGATATACGCATAGGCGACAGAATTATAGTCCGCAAAGCGGGCGATATTATCCCGGAGGTTGTATCCGTTGTTTCTCATGCCGAAGATTCAAAGCCTTATAATTTGCCGCAAAACTGTCCCGCTTGCGGAGCGGAGGCGGTAAAGGACGACACGGGCGAGGGCGCGGCTTTGCGTTGCGTAAACGCGCTTTGCCCCGCGCAAATCAAGCGCAATATTATACATTTTGCAAGCAAAAGTGCTATGAATATTGACGGCTTGGGCGAGGCGGTTATTACAATGCTTTTGGATAACGGGCTTATAAAAACCGCCGCCGATTTATACAGCCTCAAAGCGGAGCAGATTGAAGACTTGGAGCGGATGGGTAAAAAATCTGCCGAGAACCTTATACATGCAATTGAGGCTTCAAAAGAAGCCCCCCTTGACCGCGTTATTTTCGCTTTGGGGATTCGCAATATCGGGCAGGCAAACGCAAAGCTTTTGTGTGAAAGATACGGGAGCATTGAGAGCATAAAAAATGCCCCCGCTGATGAGATTGCTTTAATTGACGGCTTCGGGGGCGTTATGTCCGAAAATGTAGCGAAAGCTTTTTCGGATGAAAGTTTTCTTAACCTTGTAGCTACGCTCAAAGAGCGCGGCGTAAAGATGGAATATTCTGCGGCGGAAAAATCGGATAACCGCTTTGAGGGCAAAACTTTTGTAATTACAGGCACTCTGCCGTCTATGAAGCGCGAGCAGGCAAAAGAGCTTGTAATAAAATTCGGGGGCAAGGCGGCGGGCTCGGTATCAAAAAAAACCGATTACGTCATAGCCGGAGAGGAAGCAGGCGGGAAGCTTGCGAAAGCGTTAGAACTGGGGGTTACTGTTTTGAGTGAGGGGGAGTTTATTAAATTGATTGACACGATATAGCAACAATGAAAGCGCGGAAAGATTATGACTGAACTGCTAAACCTCACCGAAAGCACGTTTTACAGGCGGTGTCGGGAGTATAAGGCGGGGAGGGGGAAATAAAAAAGTCCGTCAAAAAGTACAGGTTTTGACAACCCGAATTACATATGTAGGAGGATGTTTTTTGATGTTTTTTATGGCAAAAGAAACAAAAATTGTAGAAGTGGGATCGTCTGAAGTGAATTCAACGATTAAACTTTGGACAAGTTTTGGTTGGGACGCAATAAGTAGTATATTTGTATAGATGTTTCGATGTCATACTCTGAATATAACCTCCTCGGAAATATAAGCAAGCATGATATGTACAAGTTGCATAATATATATATATTGTGCAAAAAGCCGGATTTTTGAGAAAAGGGGTTGTAAATTGAGGGAAAACGTGGTAAAATAGGTAAAGCAGATAAAATGAAAGAAGAAGGTTCGGTTAATGCAGTAGGGGAGGTTGTAGCATGACAGTACAACATAATTTGCCCGCTATAAACACGCTGAGAAACATAGGGATTAACAGCAAGAATATGCAAGAAAATTCCTTAGGGGGAGCTTATTATGATTTACGATATAACCATATCCGAAAAGCAAGCGGCTTACCTATCAGCCCCGGCGGACTGCAATATGCCAAGCGGCTTTGTCATAACTGCCGATGAAATCTGTGCTAAGTTAAACTATCAAGATTTTGTCAGAATTAACAGCGTTGATAAAGAAGAACCCGTCATGATAGCTAAAATAAATATTGCGAAAAAATATTCAGATATTAATGAAATGACTGCGGACGAGCTTTTTAAGTTAAAAGCGGCGGACATAAAAAGCGATGTAATCGCTGAAGCGGCGGAATTATTTTTGAATTGTAACGAGATTTACGGGGTTTGGTTAGAAGTTATCTATACCAATGAAGCCCCGATTGAGGGCATTTTGCTGTATGTAATCACCGAGCTTATCCATATGTCTATTATATATATACGAAATCTGCCGCTTAAAAAGCATTTTCTTAAATATAAATTAGAGCCACAGACGGAAAGCTTGCTGTCTCGCGAAACCGGGAATATTCAAGATTTGCTCATGGTTTTAAAAGGCATTGAAAGCTTTGAAACATATCTGAACAGGGCTAAAATTATGCCCGCCAAGCCCTATGATACAGAATGGTTATTCTGCTTAGGGCGGGAATATGCTAAATATTGCGATATTTATATGAATGAAGTAAGGGCGAGGCTGATTGTCGAAATTGAGGATAAAACGCTTGAAATTATCAAATTAGCCGGAAATAAAAATTACCTCCAAATTCGGGAAATAGCATACGATATTCATAATCTCCCCGAAATGCTCAGGCTTATGAAAGATTGGCGTTCTCATATGGAGAATCATTCGCCGGCTAGCTTTTCGGCAGGTTTTTTCGGCGGTAAACTTGAGCGAAACATCGAGGATTTAAACAGCGGGGATTACAGCAAAGCCGCCCGGATATTCTGCGTTTTTGCCGAAAATCACCCTGCCTCAAAGCTAAGAGCCGCAAAGGCTCTAAGCGAAGTACTCGAAAAATTTTCGTTTGACGACATTGTGAAAACAGAATCCTGCATGAGGCAAAGAACTTCAATGGAGTGGTACATTAACTGGCGAAAGTTTAAAATAGGGGATTTTTTCACCCGCAAGATGAGCGACAAGGAACGCCGAGCCGTTGCGGTTTTTGCTTCTTTCAACCCTAACGGATATATCAGGGAGCGGGCTGTTTTCTTGATGGGTTCAATGGAGGGGACGCTGGCGTTTATTATTCTAAGGCAAAATGATTGGGTTTTGCAGGTTCGCCAAGCGGCGGTTAGAGCGTTTGAGGCAAGGTTTGAAAACTTGTCGAGCGGTGAGCTTATTGCGGCTTTGCCCTATGCCGAAAAGCTGTTGCGAAGCGGCATGGGAGAAATCGCAGGAGTCAAAAAGCTCATTTTTCAAAAGCTGAGTAGCCCCGAGTTTCGCTTTGAATTATCGGCGGGTTTGAGCAGCAGTAATATAAAAGTCCGCCGAATGTGTATCCAAGCTTTGTTTAATGCACCCGAACCCGATATTGGTTTTATAAAAGAGCATTTAAAAAGAGAGCCGAATTTATTTTTGCGAAGGATTATTTTTCAAAAACTATTGCCGCTCTGCCCCGATATGTCAGCCCCCGCACTTGTTCTTTTAAAAGACAAAAATCCGCAAAATAGGCTGGCGGCTTTGGAATATCTTTATAAGGCGGGCAACCCCGATATAGCCGCCGTTTGCCTTGATTTTCTTTTGGATAAAAACGGCTCTATCAGAAATTTCGCCTGTAAAATCATAGCCGAGGTAAACCCCGACTTTGATTTTCAGGCGTTTTATAAAGAAAAATTGGAGGAGAATACAGCGAGGGCAATTTTAGGGCTGGGCGAGGTTGCACCTAAAGAGAACAAGGAACTGATTGCGGGCTATTTATCGAATAGCCGCAGCTTTATTGTCTGCTCCGCTATGATTTCAGCAATGCGGGCAGATGATGATGAACTGAAAAATAAGGTTATAGCGATGTTAGACAACTTTGACAAGAGCATAGCCAAAACGGCATATAAACTTGCAATCAGCTATTCATATGAGAATTACGACAAAACCTATGAAATATTCCAAAATACAAAATACGAACACTCCAAAAATTTCTGCTTTAAATATTTACTTACCGACAGAAAGTGGAACAGATACATATATATACTCAAAGCGCAAACCTGCGAATTTGAAAGCACCCGCAAGTTAGCAGAGCAATCCATGCAAATATGGCAACGAAACTTCAACAAATCATTCGCCGAACCAACCGAAAGGCAAAAGGAAACAATAGCTCGATTATTGAGCGAAAACAGTGAGTTGATTCCCGATAACATCAGCAAAAAGATATTGTGGGGAGAACCTAATTGGATAGGTTAGATGAATTATAAGGACGGTGATTACTATGCACGGGGCAGATAACAATGACATGACAAATATAGCTGACACAAAGGAATACAGGGAAGAAACTGCAAGGATTCAAAGCTATGTTATAGCACATGAATGTTATATTTGTGACAACGGAAAAGGGTTTGGCTGCGGGATAACCGTTTCTTCGAGAAATTACGAGTATTTTCCCGAAAAATTGAAAAGCCCGAAAATCGAATATCATATTAGCGGCAGTGAAAATACAGTTTATAAAAATGGCAAGGAAATATATAAATATACCCTAATTAACGATTCAAACCGCAACAGCATTTTCACGCACTAAAACGGGCGGGATTATCTTTTCTTTAAAAAAGATTTATACGGCTACAGCATACTTGACCTAACCACGGCGCAAGCCTATGATTATTTCCCCGCCGCTTCGTTCCCCCATGGTGAGACATTTATTTGGTGCGAGGTTCATTATAATCCAATTAATAATATTGCGGCGGTTGAGGGCTGTTATTGGGCTTGCCGCTACAGCGTTATTCTCGTTGATTTTACTGACCCGCTTAAAAACGCCAAGATTACCGCTCAACTACATGAATTGCACCATTTTCCCGATGACGATGATGATTATTTTGATATTGATTTTTGCCATTGGGATGGAGAGAATTTAGTTTTAAAAACAGACAATGGGGACAAATCGGAGCAGAGAGTTATCAAAAGGGATGAATATATGAAATTCTTTGATTTTTAGAAAGGCTTTGGGTTCTATGAAATATGAAGACGTTGAATATCATCTTTTGGAAAAATTTCCCGAATTTATACCTGATGAAATAAGCTGCGGTTTGCCGTATTGCATAGCGGGCGGATTTGCACTTTATTTATTAGAAGCCTATAAAAATAATGATGACAATTTGCTTATTTCGGCAGGTAATTTTATTGAAGATTTATATTCCTATGAGGACGAGGAACTCAATAATTTAGCTACTGTAGGATATTTAGAAGCAATTCAAAATGTTTGGGGCAATAATTCCGTAAACCCCGAGGAGATGTTTAAATATCTTGGTGAAAGAGCTAAAAAAGAGTGGGTTCAGTTAAATGCTGATTGGGGTGGTCCTAATTTTGATTTTTAATGAGTATTTGGCAACCTTGATTCAAGATAAGAACATTAGCGACCTAGGCAGAGCCGCTGATATGCTTTGGCTTTCAATCGGTGAGCCGCATATTATTGAAATTGAGTACACCGGCAAGAAGAAGTCTAAAGAGGTTTCGGAATTTGCAATACATTTTCAATGCCAATGGCGTTTCGTCAAGGGCGGCGAAATATTGCTGGCTTCTTGCGATATTTATAACCCTTACGCTCCCGAATTAGAATATAAAGATGAGTGGGATTGGGATATTTTCGGGCGGGAGAAAGAGCAGAGCAGTATTTTTGATGTTCGGCGATTAGAGCTGAAAGAAAATTATTTGCCCTTAAAAATAAAAAATGCCTGTATTTCAAGCACAAATGATTTGCGGATTGATTTTGAAAATGGGGTTTACTTTGAAACATTTATAAATTGCTCTCGAAAATATGAGTATTATCGGTTTATTGATTTTATTAACGGAGAACACATTGTGGTTTTTGATGAATTATAATCAAACAATATATGAAATTCTTTGGTTTTTAAAAAGGGCGGCATGATAGGTCACTATATTTATATCACAGGAGGGCAAAAATCTTGATAAAAACAGAGTTTGGCATAATTGATGAAATGGATTGCTCCAAGGATTACGGAGCATACGAACCCGAAAAGTATAACTGTATTTATATTGATGATGAATACATAAACGATTGGTGGGAGCGGCTGGGCTTAATGAAAACATATTTTCACAATATGAACCGACCGTCGTTTGCACTTGCACGCCAAGGAGTGACGATAATACCGCCGGAGTCATTGCCGCTGTTTCAAGACATAGTAGTTACAGATCGGAGGATAAATACAGATGATAATCTTGCGAATTTAGCGGCTAAGATTCAAGAAGCCATTGAGGCTGACAAACATATGATTCATTTCGGAGCATAAACGAGCCTGTCCCGGATGTTTAGGCAAGTTTGAGATAGATATGAAAGGGGCTTATTGCAGCGTATATCTATGATTATTTACTATAATTTTTATATACAAAATGCGAGGAGGATTATACCCATTGTTATGTAATAGAGGTTGAGATTATTTTTAAAAAGGGCGGAGTAGTATGAAAAAGGGCAAGATCAGAAAGCGGCTTGATAAGGCTAAGAGCGGCATGAAAGTTGCTAATATTTATCTTAATTATGACAGACATTATTATAACGCGATTCCGCTGGCTATCGGCGAAAGCCTTGTTTTATCGGTGCTTGAAGATGATTTTATCCTTGATGGCTACGCTGTTTTCAGGATAAAAGACATTACAAAAATTAAGGTTAAAAATGACCTTTGCAACAAGATAATCAGCGATATTGGTCTGCTGAATGAAATTAATCCGCCGAATATTGATATTCAAAATTGGCGGGTTGTTTTTGAGAGCATTATATCTATGAATATAAATATAATAATCGAAGCCAAAACGCAATTGGGCAATGATTACGATTTTTACATAGGCAAGGTTATCAAAGCGGGCAAAAACACCGCCGTTTTCAGGCACTTTGACGCAAACGGCATTTGGCAATCCGAGCCTTACAAAATACCCTATTCAGAGATTTTTAACATCAAGCTTTTAGACAGGTACTCTACCGTGTTTTCAAAATATGTTTCTGCTCCAACTTATCCCGCTTATTGAGTAGATAAGTCATAACCAATTCCTTATAGACCATAAAAAACACCCTCCTTATATTTTCCTTACAATTTCGCTAAATACAAATTTAGCGAAATCAAAAAAGTTTTTTTGGGGAAATACCGCACTTTCTCAAATTTTTAAAAATTGTACAAATAGTGAAAAATTTATATGTTTGTATAAAATGTTATTGACAAAGTTTGGGTATTGTGGTATAGTGTTTACAGATTACAACTTAAGGATATGAACAACAGCGGCGGTAAGTAATTGCTGCCGCTTGTTGACCGTTTATAGTTCGCCAAACTTATAACCTAAAAAACAGGAGAATTATAATGAGAATAATAAAAATAGTTAATATTATTTTGTTGCTGTTCTTTGCGACTTATTTGACAGGATGCAACAGCAAGGATACCGATAATTCAAGCGATGAATCTTCCTACGCATCGGCTCAAATATCGGGGAGCGTCAGTCTTGATTTTCTTTATGACCTTGCTTATTATGATGAAAAATTGACAGTGCTGGGCTATGGATTTGAGGTTGTTGATAAAAGCAAGCCGATAGTTAGGTCTGCAACCTTTGATTTAGATGGCAACCTCTTAAAAATGACTGAATATACCCAGCCTAATATACCAATGATGACTGTTTCATTTTATTCAGGGGCGGACATTTAATACAGATTCTAAAAACATTGCAGTAATCACCAACTAAACTGATACACCCTCAAACCTTGACATTACTTTAAAAATAGTGTATAATAAAAAGGCTTTTGGAATTTGAAGGAATCGGAAAACAGAGGGGGGGCGAGACCATGCTGATTTTATTATTCGCTTGTTCGCAGGCGGAGCATGGTCGTAAATATGATTAAACCGACTTTTAAAGAAGCTTTGGAGATACCGTCGGGGCGGTATGATATAATCCCCGTCAGCACAGAGTTATACGCGGATGAAATCACTCCGATTTCATTGCTTCAAAAGCTTAAAGGCGTAAGCACCCACTGTTTTATCCTTGAAAGCGCGGAATATGCGAAAGGCTGGGGCAGGTATACGTTTTTAGGCTTTGAGCCTAAGCTGGAAATAGCCTGTTTAAACGGCGATATGAGAATCACCTCTCCGAAAGGGAGCGAGACCTTTACAACAGATAATCCCAATCAGCATATACAGGAGATATTATCAAGGCATAAAAGCGTAAGCTACGATTATCTGCCGCCCTTTACCGGCGGCTTGGTGGGATATTTCGCTTATGACTATTCTAAATATTCCGAGCCCTCTTTAAATTTAAATGCTTGCGATAAGGAATATTTTCAAGACGTTGATTTGATGCTTTTTGATAAGGTTATAGCCTTTGACCATTATCGGCAAAGGATTATTTTAATTGTAAACATCGGCACGGAAAATCTTAAAGAGGAATATGAGCGCGGAACGCGTAAGCTTGAAGAACTGAAAAATATAATCAAAAACGGGGCGCGTAAGCCATCCGAGGCGGCGCGCATTCAGTCCGAGTTTAAGGCGTTGTTTACAAAGGATGAATATTGTGAAATGGTTGATAGGGCTAAGGCATATATTAGGGAGGGGGATATTTTTCAAGTTGTATTATCTAACCGATTTGAGGCGGATTTTGAAGGAAGTCTGTTAGATACCTACCGACTGCTCAGGACTATAAACCCTTCGCCGTATATGTTCTATTTCAGCGGGAGCGATTTTGAAATAGCGGGAGCTTCGCCGGAAACGCTTGTAAAGCTTCAAGACGGCAAATTGTTCACCTTTCCCCTTGCGGGAACACGTCCGCGCGGCGCGTCCGAGGCTGAGGATAATGCTTTGGAAAAAGACCTGCTCTCGGACGAAAAGGAATTATCGGAGCATAATATGCTGGTTGATTTGGGGCGTAACGATTTGGGCAAAATCAGCAGGTTCGGGACTGTTAGGGTTGAGGATTATATGTCAATCCTGCGCTTTTCGCATGTTATGCACATAGGCTCAACGGTTAGCGGAGAAATCTGCGAAGGAAAGACGGGGCTGGATGCCGTTAACGCCGTTCTTCCCGCCGGAACGCTATCGGGAGCACCGAAAATACGTGCCATGCAGATTATAAATGAGTTGGAAAATAACAAGCGCGGTGTATACGGCGGCGCGATTGGCTATCTTGATTTTACCGGGAATATGGATACCTGTATTGCTATACGGATTGCTTATAAGAAAAACGGCAAGGTTTTCATACGCTCGGGAGCGGGCGTTGTTGCCGACAGTAATCCCGAATCCGAATATCAAGAGTGCTTAAACAAATCTATGGCGGTTCAAAACGCGCTCAAACAATCGGAGGGAGGGATTGACTGATGTTGATGTTAATTGATAATTATGACAGCTTTTCCTATAATTTATATCAGATTATAGGGGTGCTTGAACCTAATTTAAGGGTTGTACGCAATAATCAAATAAGCATAGACGAAATCAGAGAGTTAGCTCCCGAATTTATCGTTATCTCCCCCGGTCCGGGCAAGCCGTCAGACGCGGGCATATGCGTTGAGGTGATTAAGAGCTTCTATACAAGTATCCCTATTCTTGGAATTTGCTTGGGTCATCAAGCGATTTACGAAGCTTTCGGCGGCACGGTTTCTTATGCCGAAAGGCTGATGCACGGCAAATCCTCCATGGTAAGCTTAGAAAATGAAAATCCCTTATTTAAAGGGATGCCGGCGGTTATACAAGCGGCAAGGTATCATTCCTTGGCGGGCTTAAAGGAAACGCTGCCGGAGGAATTAAAAATTATTGCGAAAACAGACGATGGCGAAATCATGGCGGTATGCCATAAAGAAAAACCCGTATACGGGGTGCAATTTCACCCGGAATCAATACTCACGCCGGAAGGGCATAAAATAATAGAAAATTTCTTGCGAAGATAATGCTGCGAAGATAATACGAGGATAAATTTAATAATTTTTAGGGGCGTTTTAATGAACTACACAACGGAAAAGCTGGAGCTTATTTACCAAGCGTTGCAAACAGACCCAAATGTCGGGTTAAGCGACGAAAAAGCTGCTGATATTCAAAAAGAAAAAGGATTAAACAAGTTTGATGAAGAAAAAAAAGAAATGGTTACGCAAAAATTAATCCGCCACATGAAGGATTTTACGGTTATCATATTGCTGGTGGCAGGTATAATTGCGTTATATTCGTCCATATGGGGGGACGGGGGCAAGGGACCGACCGATGCTATTGTTATATTCGCTATTGTGATTATTAACATCACCCTTGCGGTCAAGCAGGAGATGGGGGCGGAAAAGGCATTAGAAGCACTGAAGCGCATGAACGCGCCGATGACTATTGCCCTCCGCAACGGTTCAAGGCAGGAGCTTGACGCGTCGCTGTTAGTGCCGGGTGATATTTTGACGCTGGAAGCCGGGGATTTAATCCCTGCCGATGCCCGTATTATTGAAAGCGTAAATTTGAAAGTTGATGAGGCTATTTTAACCGGCGAGAGTGTTCCCGTTGAAAAAGATGCCGATGCGGTAATCGAGGAAAAATCTTCCTTAGGGGACCAATTTAATATGCTGTTTTCCGGCTGCGTTATTACAAACGGAAAAACCAAGGCGGTGGTTGTAAAAACAGGGATGGCTACCGAAATGGGCAAAATAGCGGGCTTGCTCAATTCCACGGTAAAGGAAAGAACCCCGCTTCAGCAGAAGATGGACGCGCTGGCTAAGTTCATATGCGTTATCGCACTTATATCGGGAAGCTTGCTTTTTGCGATTCAATCCTTTTTGCCGGATATTAACGGAAACGCTATAGAGCTGTCGCAGAGGCTGTTATACTCAGTTGTTTTGGCGGTTGCCGCAATACCCGAAGGTCTGCCCATCATCGTCACCATAACCCTTGCCTACGGCGTTACGACAATGGCTAAGAAAAACGCCATTATACGCAAAATTCCGGCTGTTGAAACGCTTGGAAGCGCATCGGTTATCTGCTCGGATAAAACAGGCACTTTGACGATGAATCAGATGACAATTAAAAAGGTTTGGGCTGTCGGTCATGAGCCTAAAAACGCAGAGGATGAATTTAACCATGATGAAATGCGGCTTATTGAAATCATGAGCCTCGCTTGTAACGCTTCGGTAGAAATATCGGAAGACGGAGAAGAAAAGGAAATCGGAGACCCTACGGAAACCTCGATTATCAGACTGCTTCGCAATAAGCATATAGAAAAGTACAGCCTTGAAACGATTCACCCCAGAGTGCATGAAATCCCGTTTGATTCGAGCAGAAAGCTTATGACAACTGTCCATGAAAGAGGCGATTTGGAGGAGCAGGGAGATATAAAGTATATCTCAATAACCAAGGGGGCGTTTGATAGGATTCCGATTGACGCTACATCGGTCTGCGCCGCTACCGCCAAGAAAATTCATGACAGCTTCGCGGATAAAGCCCTCCGCGTTCTTGCAGTGGCTTACAAGTATTATGATAAGCTGCCGGAGGTTATGGACGAGAATGAATTGGAGCACGGACTTACCTTTGCGGGCTTTGTCGGGATGATTGACCCTCCGCGCCCCGAAAGCAGGGATTCGGTCAAAACCGCTAAAGAAGCGGGCATAAGGACAGTTATGATTACGGGCGACCACGCCAAAACAGCTACTGCCATAGCGCGGGATATAGGTATTTTGTGCGAGGGCGAAAAGGTAATTACCGGCACTCAGCTGGCTGAGATGTCCGATGAAGATTTAATCAAAAATGTAAAGGATTATTCTGTATACGCGAGAGTTACCCCCGAAGATAAAATCCGCATAGTGCAGGCGTGGCAAGCGCATAATGAGGTTGTTGCGATGACGGGCGATGGCGTAAACGATGCTCCTGCGCTGAAAGCGGCGGATGTCGGCGTTGCCATGGGCTCGGGAACAGATGTTTCAAAGGGTGCCAGCGATATGATTCTTACCGATGATAATTTTTCTTCAATCATCACTGCCGTTGAAGAAGGCAGGAGGGTTTACGACAATGTCCGTAAGGTTTTAATTTCCTTAGTGCCGAGCAATATATCGGAAATATTGGCGATGATTCTGGGCTTTATCATCTTTAGGGCGACACCGTTTGCCGCGATACAGCTTTTATTCATCAATGTGATTGCAGACGGAATCCCGGATTTATGTATGTGCCGTGAAAGGCTTGAAAAGGACGCTATGAAAAGAAAACCGATTAAAAAGAGTGAAAATATCTTTGCTTTCGGTCTGGGGTTCAGAACGGTGCTGGTGGCGGTTCTTTTTACCGTTATCACGATGGCGGGTTACTATATCGGTGCTCATGTTGAAGTATATCCGGGCATTATCCCCTCTCATGACGTTGGCAGGACTATGGCTTATGTTATCCTTGCTTATGCCTCGGTAGTTAACATTCTAAACGTCAGAAGCTTTAAGGAATCGCTCTTTACAATCGGCTTTACGTCAAACAAGCTGTTATTCGGCGGCACATGTCTTTCATTTTTGCTTATTTCTGTTACCGCGCTTTTCCCGCCCATGATGAGGATATTCTATTGTGTTCCTTTGAGTATAACTCATTGGCTTATTGTAATTAGCTTTGCGATTACTCCGTTTATCGTTATTGAGCTTAAAAAGCTACTTATCAGGCGTTCGCAGAATCACGCTCTTTAAGCCCCGGTTATTACTCCACCCCTCAGCCTTGCGTTAGGCAGATTTTGAACGCAAGGCTGAGCAACGGGGAGGACAGTACCCTTATTTGTTTGTGAACAATTTGTAACAAATAAAATTATTGTGCATATTTTTAAAAAACTATTGACATTCTTAAAAATAAAGTGTATAATAAAATTCATTGGATAATAGTTTCTTATATTTGTCTGGGTGTGGCGCAGATTGGTAGCGCGCTACCTTGGGGTGGTAGAGGCCGCAGGTTCAAGTCCTGTCACTCAGACCAGTTGGAGTGCTGATATAGGATTTGAAATAAATTCTATATCAGTATTCTTTTTTTGCCCACCAATTACGAACCCAAGGAGTCTCTCTGCCCAAACCGCTCCTCCTCCAAAGAAACAAACCCAACCCCATTTCCTGCCAAAAATTCAAGCCATTCCGAAAACCTAACATAATCCCTGCAAATCCTCGAAACATCAACCGCAACAACTGTTTTAACCAAGCCACTCCGAATATCAGCGTTTAGCTTGCTCATCAAGGGGCGTTCGAGGGGATTCCCGCTTGCTCCGCTGTCAATATAGAAAACGCAATCGCCACCCGCAAAGTCAATCAGTCTTTGTTTCTGTGCTTCAATTTTGCTGTTGTCAGCGATAGCAGAACGGCAGTATAAAGCAATTTTTTTCACTCGCAACACCCCCTCACGCCGAATATGAAACGGAAACGCCCTTGCGTGTATTCACAGTAATATCGGGCATTTCAAGCGAAACTGTTTCGGGAATGTCAATCACGCCGACGCAATTATAATGAATGTTCAGCCGCTGGGTTTTCACACCATCAATGACCTCAGCATGGTAAACCTCAATCCGTTCAATCAGTTCGTTCAGCATACGTTCCGACAACTTTTTCGCCCTCGTATACTTGCGGACGGCGGAGATGAACATATCGGCAGTCACGGATTTATCGCTAGTTTTTTCAAGCTCTGTCCGAAGTGCCTTAATTTTGGCTGACAGTTCACCCTGCTCCAACTCATAATTCCGTGTCATTTTAGCATACCGCTCATCGGAGAGCTTCCCTGCCAAATTATCCTCATAAGTCCGCTCAAAAAGGCGGTCAAGCTCTTTGTCACGAGCAACCATTTTATCGAGTTCTTTCTGCTTTAATTTGCCGTCAATTTCGGATACTTGCTTTGAGTGTCCCATAATAATTTTGGCAAATTCGGCTTCATGGCGGTTTGCGAATTTCGTCAAACGGCGGATTTCCTGCAACACAACTTGCTCCAAAAAATCCACCCGTATGTAGTGGGTTTTATCGCAGGTTTTGCGGGTTGTGTTATTGTTTTTGCAGTTGAAGTATTTGATGTCGGGGTTGGCTTGATTGAAGTGAAAATTCAAGCCGCCGCCGCAATCGGCGCACACCAAAAGCCCCGAAAACATACTCTTTTCGCCGCTCTTTTGCGGCTTTTTTCTCGTCCCGTTTTGCCGCATTTCCCGCACTCGCTCAAAGACCGCCCTGTCGATAATCGGCTCATGAACGCCCTTGAAAATCTTCCTCACAACAGCCTCCGATTCCGCCACCAAGAAGAAACATCAACCCGGTAACCATAGCACCAACAAACATGACAAGCGAACCAACGATAGCCGTCCATTTGGTAACTTTTCCTTTGTTTGTCATTCTTCCTCCCCATCAAAAAAGTGCGAAAAACACCAATCCTATAAGTTCTTATAGCATTTAGTTTCTCACTCGTCAAATGGTTTTATACTGTGAAGATAAAAACTGTCTTAATTTTAAAAGTTAATTAACGTTTTCTCTTTCTCCCTTCAAAGCGGCTACTCGACTTTGGGCAGACTTCCGCTTTTCTGTCTGTCCAGCTATAGCTTCGTCTATCATCTGCTGGATAGAAGGTCCAATTCCTCTCCAAGAGTAGGTAACATGAGTCAAATCTAAGCCGACTGAATCCGCCATGTCTTCGAATGAGCGCGTTCGGCTTATGTTCTCATCTAAAAGCCTTAATAACGTTTCTAACTCATCTATATTCAAAGTTGCAATTGTTGCTTCTACACCTTTATCAAGCGAACCCCTGTCAAAAAGAAACTTTGCTACCCCAACATCTTTACGGTATTCATTCCGAATATAATCTATCACCGCCTGCTGCTCCGCCGTGTAACCACCCGCCTGAGCCGCCCCCGCCGTCGCTGCTGGTGCTGGTGAACCTGTTGCCGCTCCTGTAGCTGCCGCCGTTTCCGCTGTTGTTGCAACTTCTGACACGGGTGCAACTGGTGCCGCCCCTGTTGATGCCGCCGTTGATGCCGCTGTTTCTACTTCTGTAACTGTTGTGACCGCCTGTTCGTCGTCGAAAACCATCGAGCCGCCTACAAGCGTGCCGCCAAAATATGTTTGAACGTCCGCCAAGTCGAGAACGCCACCGCTTTGAAGAACCCACTTTGTGCCGTCGTCGGAAAGTTGACCTTTTTTAACTTCTTGTGGGGTGAGGGTTTCAATTTCAGATGGAGAGAAAGCGTTTTCCTCGTTGTTGCTAATTTCGCTTTCGATTGCCGCCTCGATTTCGGAAATTGTTGTGCCGTCGGCTTGAAGTTCGGCAAGTTCCGCCCTTAGACTTTCGATTTCAGCCTGTTGCTCTTGATTTTGACCTGTGCAACCGCTTAAAAGAAGCAATACGGTCAAGCCAAGTGCGGCAAGTGCCTTGCCAAAGCTATTGATTCTTGGGGCTTTAGAGTTGAATTTTGTTTTTTTAGCCATAATTTCTGGAACTCCTCTATATTTTATTTCTTATATTATAACATATATTAAATTCATTTGCAAGCCTTTTTGGGTTTTTGGGCAATTATTGTTTCAATTCAGCGTGTGTTTCGATTACGCTTTACCCACTTCAAACCAAAACTCCAAGCCTATAATGGCTTCGTGCAATAAAAACTTGCCCTCGGTACTTTCGACAATAGGCGGCGATTTGCTCATCGGCTCGAAACCGCTATCTTCGTATGCTTCAAGCGACCGCTCGTATTCGACTCGTTCCCGGCGTTTTTTCTTCTCCCGCCATACAGGGCGTTTATATCCTCTGTAAACCGCTTCGGTTACGGGTATTTTTTGCCCTTGATTTTGATATAATAATCCTTTTTCATGTTTTCCCTCCTTTCCTCGAAAATTGAGAAAAGTTGGGATTTAGGGGTATTTGGCTATGTAACATTGCCAGTCTGAAATCATAAAAACCTCCGCTCTGCTTTTAAAGCAAGAACGAAGGGACAGCAAAAGGAGTGTAACAACAGCTTTAAAAGCTACTTGTTACACTCCTTTGACTAACTTTTTCAAGCCGCAAAATTGTAATAAATATCTGTGATTTTCAATATTAATTTAATTTTATGCAAATAATTAATAAGCTTTTTGGCTTACTTTTTGAGGAAAAGAATACGGAATTTTAACTTCCGCAATTCTTTTATTCCTTAGATTTATTTATTTTATCCGTGAATTCATTCCAGTAATCCCCTGCATTATTTCAATGCTCGGGTTGGTTTTTTTGCTGTTTTCCAGTTCACTCAAATACATTTTTGAGATACCTAACTCCTCCGCCATATCGCCGAGAGTGTATCCGTTCTCTTTTCGTTTATAGTGCAAAAAAGCCCCTAAAGTCAGCATTTTTTTCATATCATCTACTCCATAATTTTTCCAACGTATATAATATGTATTTTTTAAGGGTTCATTACAAGTAAACAGTAGCAAATTAATGGATTATGACGATTAGTTTCGATATTGACTATTATCCTTCCTAAGTAAGCGGTATAATTATGTTAATGCGTAAATTAATAGCGGGGAGGGTAAACTTATGAGCTTTCAGAAAAGATTGCGAATATTAAGGTTAAACAGGGGTTTAAAGCAGAAAGAGTTAGCCGAAAAGCTGAATATTGTCAAATCAACAATATCAGCTTATGAATTGGGTAAAATCACGCCGACTGCGGAAAATCTTATAAGTCTTGCAAGATTTTTTGACGTGTCAACTGATTATCTGTTAGGCGAAAGTGACTACTCACGGAGGATTAGCTCGGATATTGATAATGAAAAAGCATTATTGTCGGAACTGGGGCATAAAAACTTACTGAAAGATATTCTTTACGGAATACTGTTAAACTATGAGATAATAGAGAAGAAGAAGTAGGACAGACCAGTCGTTCATAAGCCGTTTAGCTTAATTTTTTTCTAATCACAGTCGATTAATAATGGATTTTGAAGTTTTTTCATTTGATTTTTGTAAACGCATCTGATAAAATACATATATAATAATAGTAGGTCGGGACAAAGGGACAAGCCCTGCCCTGCAAAAATTTTATATAAGGAGCGTATTCAAAATGAAAAGACTTATTTCAGCGATTCTGACATTAAGCATTGTGACAGCTTGCGGGACGGGAATGGTTACATCGTCGGCGGTAACACAACAAAACGACTATATTTTCAGCGACGTTAAAAGAGCGGACGCAAATACTTCCTCTATTTCTTATTCTTTTTCTTCCTCGGGATTCGGTGCGATTGTTTATATGAAAAGCTCCTGTTCCGGCAGTATTAGTCTTGAGTTGCAGAAAAAGAACGGCAGCAATTGGAGTTCCGAGGACTCCGCTTCAACATCGTTTACTGACAAAATGTCGTCAAGTGTAAGCAAGACACGGACAAGCGGTAAAGGTACTTATCGTTTGCAAATAACGGTAACTATTGACGGTCAATCAACGACAAGAACATCAAGCGAGTATACTATTTAGCAAAAACCCGTTGCACACATAAAGTTGGGGAGGTGAGTGTGTTGGACAAGGATTTCACAGCAAAAATTTATAAGGATTATCACGACTTTATAAAGCTGACAGTTAAAAATACAATACACTCCTCCGACCCCGATGATGTATCTATGTGCATACATGATGTTATTATGGCTGTTGTGGAAAATATCGGATTAGACGAACACCCGAATATACGGGGTTGGCTTGTAAAGACTGCGAAAAACATAGCTCGTGATTATAACAGACAAAAGAGCAGAAACCGAGAACACCCCATCGAGCAGATAGATGAAATAGCTCAAGTGAGTGAGTTTACAGATTCGCTAATTGAAGAGATTGAGTGGGAGCGAATGAATAATCAAAATTACGTTTCAATAATTATGGAATCCGACAGATTGAATGATAATGATGTTATCTTATTCAATTTATTGATTGACGGACTTAACGATGAGAAAATAGCAGAAACTTTGGATATATCAAAAGGCGCGGCTTCCGTAAGGCGGTCGCGTTTAAAAATAAAGGTGCAAAAAATCCTAAATGAAATTTAACTGCATTATACATAAAAAAGGCGGTGAGGTAATGGGGAAATACGATTCTTATTCAGAGGAGGAATTACGCTCTCTTTTTTTTAAGGGCGAGCTTTCCGCTGAATTAATGACCGAAGAAGACTACACCGCATTATATCAGCAGGAATTAGATTTAGAATTTCCCGATGATGAAATAATTGACTTTTGCTTTACGGGATTGTCTAAATTTCCTAAATACAGCGACATATCCGAACAAAATTTTGACATTGACGAGGTTTTAGATGAAGTATATAACCGCCAAATTGCTATTAAAAGACTAGTGCGTGTTATGGTGGGTTTAACGGCGGCGATATTAGCTGTAATTACTCTGCAAGTAGTATGCTTGGCTTTTGGGTTTGATTTGTTCGATTATATCATCAATCGGAATAAGGAGGAAGTCGTTTCAGTCTTAAACCCGAGTTTATCGGAAGCGGAAAATAACGGCGAAGATTATATTGTGGCAACGGAATACGTTGAAATTGAGGAAATTCCCAACGATGTAATAGAATTAATTCCTCGATATATGTTTGAAAATTTCGATTTTCTGCTTGCGGATTGCTATTTGTCAGAAGAAATAATCAGTATTTTCGCAGCGTTTTCCGAAAACGATGATTCTATTCTTGCATTAACCATATCTCAATTACTTGAAAGGCAAATTGAAAAAGATGATAATGGTTACTACGAAACATTTATTATTAACGGTGTTTCCTACGATATTCACACTAATATGGGCGATTATCAAGCGTTTTGGATTAAGGACGGGTTCGTTTACAGTCTGCATACCTCGTATCAAGAAATTGAGAAGCTAAAGTCACTTTTAGAAAATTTATATTAAAACATATTTTTGTCAATTTTATTATCCGCTCCTTCTTATTGAGGAGCGGTTTTTGTTGCCTTTTTGCACAATATATTTAGTCGAAATTTAGAATTGTATACAAAGTTTAGTATTTTTCTGTAATGCCCCCCTCAAAAATACATATATATAGCAGAGACTTTTTTGAAGAAAGGCGGATATGCGGATATAATGAATGAATTTAACGAAGCTGTGGGAAGACGTATTCGAGAAACACGAGAAATGCGAGGTGTGAAAAAGGAATGGCTCGCTGAACATCTGGATATAACAAACAAACACCTTTATGACGTTGAAACAGGAAGAAAGGGGATTTCATTAGAGCGGCTTCACATTTTGTCCGACTTGCTTTGTGTTAGCATAGACTATCTTGTTTCAGGTAGACGGAATGACAGAGGGTATGACAGCATTACAGAACTTTTTGATGCTCTAAACAACGATGAGTTAATACGTATCGAAAAAATATTGCGTGCAATTATTGGTCTCTACAAATCCTCGGATGCAGAATATGCAAACGTATAATTACGTAAATACGGCTAAAAGCCGTAAAAATAATAGCTTTTAGCGGGTTGCATTTGCAAAAAAGGTATGTTATAATAAAATATAACAGTATATATTTTGAATTTTTTAAGGCAAAATATATGAATTATAATATGGAGGTTGTAAAAAATGATGAGAAGAAATTATTTAAACAAATTCTTAGCCTGCACATTGTCTTTCGCTATGGCTACAAGCGTAGTTCCTTTAGGTTTGCTCAATGGCGGGAGCGGGAGCATTGGCGTTAGTGTGTCCGCAAGCGAATACGCCGACATGACCGTGACCTCCGATACTACTTTGACGAGCGACAGAATAGTGGGCAACTTGCGGGTAAACAGCGGAACGCTAAACCTCAATGGTTACACTCTGACTGTCAAGGGCGATACATATTTGGGCTTAAATACGTCAAATGCTTACATAAATATCAATAAAGGTAAATTATTCGCCGAGGGCGATTTTAGGATAGAACGAACAGGGAATACCAATAATTATGGTCGCCTTACGATGCAAAACGTCGAAGATTACGTTTGCGTGTATGGCGATTTTTTTACAAACGCATATTACCAAAGCACTATGACCAATGGCATTCTCGAAGTCAAGGGCAATTTTACGCAGAAATATACGAGCGGCGACACAAATAATTTTGCACCAAGCGGAAATCATATGGTGAGATTAAGCGGGACGAGCTTGCAGATGGTTAGTTTTGACAGGATTGAATCAAGGTTTAACATTCTTGATATACGAAATTTTTCCAACGAGGGCGTGGCTTTTGCAACTCCTGTCAACAGCGTGACTTTGAACATAAACGGTTGTAACGTAACATTTTCCGGCGGCGAACGTGCAGGTTGGCGGTTGACAGAGGACGAAACTTTTAACGGGACTTTGAATTTGGGTTCGGGAACGCTTGATTTGAACGGACACAAATTGACAGTTAAAGGCGGATTATTGCAGTCGGGCGGCGTTGTAAATATCAACGGCGGCGAGCTTGAAATTGAGGGCGATTACAGAATACAGCGGCTCAATAACGGAAATTACGTCGCAAGTGCGGGAACTTTAAATATGACAAAACCTGCTGACCTTGTAAAAGTAAACGGTAGCTTTATCACGCAATCGTCAGCTTCACACAGTAATTTACTAGCAGCGGGAACTCTTGAAATAGGCGGGGATTTAACGCAAGTTTCGGGCGGTTCAGTGTATAATTTTTACACTTCGGGAACGCACACAGTCGTTCTTAACGGCAACCAAAAACAGAGCGTATCAATCGCAAATAACAGTCAGAGCTATTCGAGAATCAACAATCTTAAAATTACGAATACGTCTGATGAGGGCGTTGATTTTGCAAGATATGTTTATATTGTCGGCAACTTACATAATACTGATTCTGTCGTAACAACAGGAACGAATATCTATGCCGCAACGAGCATGGTTTTCGCTGATAACGCTTGGAATCATGACATAAGAATAGTTGAGAATAGGACTTTAACGGAAGATTTAAGTATCAGTGGTAATTTAATTCTTGATGGCGGGACATTTAATTTGAACGGGAAAACTCTTACTGTCGATGGTTACATTAATTTGGGGTCAACAACTTTGAACATCAATGGCGGTAATCTTTACGTTGGCGAAAACTTTAATTTTGGGACAGCAAACAGTTTCAGCGGGGGCAGACTTACTATGACAAACGTCAACGATTATGTGTTAGTAAACGGCAACTATAACAATTATTCTTATAATTCGTCAAGCGGTTATCTCACGGCGGGAACACTTGAAGTTAAAGGGAATTTTACACAAAGACAATACTCTACATCTTATCCTTTGGGTTTTTATGCGACGGGCAGCCATAAAGTTGTTTTAAGCGGCGAAAGTTTGCAAAATGTCAGCTTTGAAAACATCGAATCACGGTTTAATATTCTCGACGTTCAAAATGAAACAGACGAGGGTGTGGCTCTTTTAACTCCCGTTACAATTGTAACTCTCATCGACAACGGCAACAAGATTTCATTTTCCGGCAGCGAACGTGCAGGTTGGAAATTAACTGAAGATGAAATAATTACAGGTGATTTAACTCTCGGCATGGGAGTATTAGACTTCAATGGTCATAAACTCACAATAACAGGCAATTTAATCCAAAGCGGCGGCGTTGTTCTCGTTAACGGCGGTGAGCTTGAGATACAGGGCGATTATCGAATCCAAACTTTTAGAAATAATGCGTATTCAAATAGTGCGGGAACTCTTAATATGACTAACACAACCGACCTTGTAAAAGTGAACGGTAACTTTGTCATGTAATCAAGCACAACTCATAATGGATTGTTGACAGCAGGAACACTCGAAATCGGCGGGAATTTAACGCAAGTTTCGGGCGGTTCAGTATATAATTTTTACACTTCGGGAACGCACACAGTTGTTCTTAACGGCAATCAAAAGCAAACTGTATCAATCGCAAATAACAGTCAGAGCTATTCCAGAATCAACAACTTTAAAATCACGAACACGTCAAGCGACGGCGTTGATTTCGCAAGATATGTTTATGTTGTCGGCAATTTGCATAATACCGAAACACCTCTCACGAATGTATACAATCTCTACCCCGCTACGAGTGCGGTCTTTATGGATAATGCTTGGAATCATGACTTGATAATAAACGACAACAGGACTTTGACGGAAGATTTGACAATCGGCGGCACACTCCTGCTTACCGGGGGAACGCTTAACATCAACGGCAAAAATCTGACAATAGGAGGCAATTTCAATTTCGGGACAGCAAACAGTTTCAGCGGGGGCAGACTTACTATGACAAACGTCAACGATTATGTGTTAGTAAACGGCGACTATAACAATTATTCTTATAATTCGTCAAGCGGCTATCTCACGGCGGGAACGCTTGAAGTTAAAGGGAATTTCACACAAAGACAATACTCTACATCTTATCTCCTGGGCTTTTATGCGACAGGTAGTCACAGGGTTATTTTAAGCGGCGAAAGCTTGCAAAGTGTCAGCTTTGAAAGTATCGAATCACGCTTTAATATTCTTGAAATACAAAATGAATCAGACGAGGGTGTGGCTCTTGTAACTCCAGTTACAATCATAGCTCTCATCGACAACGGTAACAAGATTTCATTTTCCGGCGGCGAACGTGCAGGTTGGAAATTATCCGAAGATGAAGTCATAGTAGGTGATTTAACTCTTGGCTTGGGTACTCTTGATTTGAACGGTCATAAATTGATGATAACAGGAAACTTAATTCAAAGCGGCGGCATTATCTTAATTAATGGCGGTGAATTGGAGGTGCAGGGCGATTATCGTATCCAAACTTTTAGAAATAATACATATTCAAGCAGTTCCGGGACTTTGAATATGACAAATAGTGCTGATACCGTAAAGGTTTTCGGTAACTTTGTTACGCAATCAAGCGTAACCCATAATGGACTGTTGACGGCAGGAACACTTGAAATAGGCGGAAATCTAACGCAAGTTTCGGGTGGTTCAGTATATAATTTTTATACTTCGGGAACGCACACATTAGTTCTTAACGGCAATCAGAAACAAACAGTATCAATAGCAAACAACAGTCAGAGCTATTCAAGAATTAACAATCTTAAAATCACGAACACGTCAAGTGACGGCGTTGATTTTGCAAGATATGTTTACGTTGTCGGCAATTTGCATAATACCGAAACACCTCTCACGAATGTATACAATCTCTACCCCGCTACTAGTGCGGTCTTTGTAGACAATACTTGGAATCATGACTTGGTAATAAATGACAACAGAACCTTAGCAGAAGATTTGCACATCGGCGGAACACTTCTTCTTACAGGCGGAACGCTTAACATCAACGGCAAAAATCTGACAATAGGCGGCAATTTCAATTTCGGGACAGCAAACAGTTTCAGCGGGGGCAGACTTACAATGACAAATGCCGCAGACTATGTTTTAGTAAACGGCGACTATAACAATTACTCTTATAATTCGTCAAGCGGTTATCTCACGGCGGGAACACTTGAAGTTAAAGGAAATTTTACACAAAAACAATACTCTACATCTTATCTCCTGGGCTTTTATGCTACAGGTAGCCACAGAGTCATTTTAAGCGGCGAAAGTTTGCAAAATGTTAGCTTTGAAAGCATCGAATCACGGTTTAATATTCTTGAAATACAAAATGAATCAGAAGAAGGCGTTAAGCTTTTAACTCCCGTCACAATCGTAACTCTCATCGACAACGGCAATGCCATCTCGTTTTCAAGCGACGAACGTGCAGGTTGGAAATTAACCGAAGATGAAACTATAACAGGCGATTTAACTCTTGGTTTAGGAACGCTTGACTTGAATGGTCATAAACTTACAATAACAGGCAATTTAACCCAAAGTGGTGGCATTGCCTTAATCAACGGCGGAGAGCTTGAGGTACATGGCGATTATAGAATTCAAACTTTTAGAAATAATGCGTATTCAAATAGTTCAGGCACTTTGAATATGACAAATAATGCTGATACCGTAAAGGTCTTCGGTAACTTTGTCATGCAATCAAGCATTTCACACAACAATTTGTTAGCAGCAGGTACGCTTGAAATAGGCGGAAACTTAACGCAAATCGGAGGAAACGCCAACAACTTTTACACTTCGGGAATCCATACAGTTATCCTCAACGGTAACCAAAAACAAGTCGTATCTATCTCAAATAATTCAAGCAGTCAATCAAGGATTAACAATCTTAAAATCACGAATACATCTGTTGATGGAGTAGATTTTTCACGTCAAACTTATGTTGTCGGTAGTTTGCATAATACTGATTCTATTGTAACAAACAGTTTTAATCTCTATGCCGCAACAAGTATGATTTTTGCGGATAATGCTTGGAATCATGACATCAGAATAAGCGACAACAGGACATTGACGGACGATTTAAACATCGGCGGTTCGCTCCTGCTTGCGGGAGGAACTCTGAATATCAACGGCAAAAATCTGACAATAGGCGGCAATTTCAATTTCGGGACAGCAAACAGTTTCAGCGGGGGCAGACTTACAATGACAAATGCCGCAGACTATGTTTTAGTAAACGGCGACTATAACAATTACTCTTATAATTCGTCAAACGGCTATCTTACCGCCGGAACGCTTGAAGTTAAAGGGCATTTCACGCAAAAACAATACTCTACATCTTATCCTCTGGCTTTTTATGCAACAGGAACACACAAAACAATCCTAAGCGGCAACAGACTTCAACACATCTCCTTTGAAAGCACATCATCAAAATTTAACATCTTAGAAATCACAAAAGAACTCAACCTAGGTTACACTTTCAACAGAACCCCCGTCTGGAACGAACTGATTGAAATTCAGGCACAAGGTGCGCCGGATGCTCCAAATAATCTTAGGTTTGTCCGCTCCACTTCATCTTCAATTATGCTTTCGTGGACAAATATGGCGACTGATAGAGGGATTGAAAGTTATCAGATTTACAGGGACGGCGTTCTTGTCGGACAGACTTCAAATACCGATTATATCGACAATGGTTTGCAATCCAAAACTAAGTACACATATTACATAACGGCGAGGGATTTTAACGGCAATGTATCGGAGGAAAGCGAGGTTTTAACGGCTTCTACCGATGTTAGCGAGTTTGCTCCTGCACCGCCTGTCAACCTTTCTTTGCGGATTCATGCGGCTGATATTATTGCTTTGACTTGGACGGGTTCGCCCGATTCGGCGAGGGTTGAGCGGTATAATATTTGGCGGAATGATGAGCTAATCGGGCACTCGAACGGCACTTCATACATGGACAACACGGCGGTCGGCGGGTTTTATACCTACTATGTCGAGGCGGAAGATCGGGACGGCAACGCTTCTGCCCCGAGCAATACCGCAAGTATCGACAATCAGCCCCCGACAAAACCTGTTCTTTCTCTACAAACGGCTGATGAAAATCAAATTATCCTAAACTTTGAAAGCACCGATAATATCGGGGTTACGAGATATGTTTTGTATAAAAACGGCACTCTTCACAGGACAATTACAGGTGCGGAAACTTTCACCGATACGGCGGTCGAGTACAACAAAACTTATACCTATTATGTGATTGCGTTTGATGCACAGGGCAACTCTTCGGAGCAGAGTGATGAACTGAACGTATTCACCGGAACTGACGAAGAACCGCCTGCAATACTATCAATAACTTCAACCAAAAACTTGCATTCGGGCAATGCCGAAATCAGCGTAAAAGCAAGCGATAATCACGCTTTAGCCAAGGTCGTTTTGCAAGCTTCAAGTGACGGCGTTTCGTGGACTGACGTCGGGGTTGCCAACGCTTTGGGCAGGGCGGAAGAAACGCTGAAAGTTACTTTTGACACCAAAAATTTTGAGGACGGAAAGCTGAATCTTCGTGCATATGCCGAGGATAAATCGGGCAACGCAAGCACCGCCGCCGACTCCCCTGTTTACTCGATAACCGTCGACAACACAGCCCCGAGCGCACCATTTAATCTGACGAGCGATTTGTCGGGCGGGAGAATTGTTGTCAAATGGAATTACAACGAAGCCGATATTGACACCTCACATTTCAGAGTTTACAGGAAAGCGGGCAACGAATCAGAGTTCAAACTTGTCCGTGATAACCACAAATTTATCGACTATTCTGACAGCAATATTACGCTTGGTTTGCAGTATACATATAAAGTTACCGCCGTTGATTTTGCGGGCAACGAGAGCGAATATTCCAATGAAATAACCGTGTCAATCGCTGATGATATTGTCCCGCCGCAGATTTTGAGTATCAACCCTGCGACAGGCTCGAAAATCTCCGAAATTCAGACGATAAGCGTGTCTTGTTTCGATAATCTTATGCTTGCAGGGTTGATTATTGAGCGAAAAGACGGCGAAACTTGGACTGAAATTTACAGCGAAAATCTTAACCAACACGCACAAGTTGTATCAGTAAACATTGATATGACAGGCTTTGCTACGGGGAATTATCAGTTTAGGGCGAAAGCGACAGATCATGCGGGTAACGAAAGCGAGTATTTCTTGGTGACATATAACTACAGAAAACCTACTATTTCCGCACCGAATTTGACGGCGACAGGCAAGGGTTGGTCTGTTGAACTAAATTGGACAATGGCGAACACGGACGAACTTTTGGGCTACAATATCTATAAAAGAGCGGCTAATTCCCAAAATTACACACGGCTTGCTTCTATCACAGGAACGGTTTACACAGACGGAAAAGTGACGGCGGGCTTGGAATATTTCTACAAAGTTGAGGCAGTTGACAGTTTCGGCAACACCGTAATCAGCGAGGAAATTTCGGCTGTTCCGACCCACGAGGACAACATCGCACCCATTGCCCATGCAGGCTCGGACTTGCAGGAAATCGAGGGCAAAGCCGTGTCGTTTGACGGCTCAAAATCTTGGGATAATTATCACATCGCTTCTTATGAATGGGATTTTGGGGACGGGAACACCGCAACCACCGCAAAACCTACCCACGTTTTTGCAGAGCAAGGCGAGTATGCGGTAACGTTGACCGTCAAAGATAGTGCAGGAAACAGCGACACTCATTCCGTCATCGTCACCGTTTACGGCTCTGACAAATCGATTGTAAAAATCACCTCAAATGTCGGGTTTATGAGGATCTACAGCGAACAGGCAGGCGTTGACGTTTTCGCCGATAGTTCGGGCAACTATGAGCTGATTTTGAACAGCGGAATTTATGATTTTTACTTCTATTCTAACGGCTATCTGCCCCAAATGGTGGTGGTTGATACCAACAAAAGCACCGTAAATATTCGGCTTGAAAAGAAAGAAGTTATGACAGGTGAACTTACTGTTCGTCAGCTTGAACTTGATGAAATTATTGCGCTCGGCATTGATATTACGGATCCTGCTAATCAGTTTGTTTTTGAATATACCTACGAAGTTGAGTATGACGGCAAGACGGATACTGTCACGTTTAGGAGCAATATCAGCGGCGAAACGCCGAAAGAATTTGGGCAGACCGTTCATGTCGGCGGGCAGACTTTCACCGATACAAGCGGGAATTTGGTGTTCCAACAAACGGGAGTTATCGGGGGAAATTGGAGTACGTCGAGACCGGGCAGTTCCGATTGCGGCGAATGTGCGGGTTGTAAAAATCCAAATCCGTGTACCCACACCGTCGGTCCGATTCCGTGTTCATGCGAGCCTTGGGTGAGGCGGCCTTGCTTAAATCCGATTGCAAACCCAAAGCCTGCCACTTATCCCCCCGTGGTAAATTTCAAAATAACTCAACATACTTCTTGGTTGAAAAGTTTCTATGAGGTGGAGTTGAGCATCACGAATCATGCGGGTTCGGATTTCAGCATTGAGGATGCTTTGGCGGCAATTACCCTGCCCGATGGCTTATCGCTTGCAGACACCGCTCGCTTGGAGGTCGGGGAAATCAACATGGGAACAATCGACGGCGGCGACACAAAATCAGCCTCTTGGATCGTTCGAGGCGACAAGGCGGGTTCTTACGATATTACTGCCAATTTCACAGGGCTGCTAATGCCTTTCGGAGAACCGATTAGTGCGACTTTTACGACGGCTGAACCGCTAGTGGTTTTGGGCGGCGAAGCAATTAAATTTGAAATTATCCATGACGGATTTGCACAGGGCAAACAAACTTGGGACGTTGAGTTTACGCTGACTAATATTTCGGAAAAAGACCCGATTTACAATGTTCAATTTGATTTTATCGGCGAATTAGTCACCAATAAATACGCTGAAGCCGAAATCACAGACATGGTTGTCGAATACCCTCGGCACACGGTGGTTATCCCTTGGAACAACGGCAAACCGAACGAAAGCGACGGCGAAATTTACTTCAACGTCCTCCTTTATGACGCAGTTGACCCAACCCTCGTCCTAGAACCGGGCGAATCAATCACAGGGCGTTATACCGTTTCGTTTAAATGGACTCAGCCGGAATAATGGGGGGACGGGAAAGAATAATTGTTAAATTTTAGAGAATTATAGGAGATGTTGAATATGAAAAATATGAAAATCTACAGGAAAATCATATCAAGTTTTTTGGCATTGATATTTGTGGTCAATGTGTCGGGAACGCTCCCGGGTGTTTTGGCGGAGAACGTAAAAATTTATTATCACGAGGGCTATGCTGTCGAGTACAGGGTAGTCAGTGAGTGGTCGGGGAATCAAAACATTCAAGTCACTGTTACGAACACGAGCGATGTGCCGATGCAAAATTGGGCTGTCGGTTTTGATGTTGGCGGCGAGGTTAGCGGACTTTATAATGCTTTGGTATTCGGAAAGCAGGATTCTGAATATATTCTGAAAAATGCGGGACATAATTATGAAATATTACCCGGCTCGTCCGTGAATTTCGGGTATACTTTGAGCGGCGAAAATTTCAAATTTCCTGCCGATATAAAAATAGTTTCAAAAAGGCTTGACATTTCGGGCGGTTTTGATGTACAATATAATTTAGAGGAAGATTGGGGCGACAGGTATCAAGCGGCGGCGACAATCACCAACGAATCCGCCGCCCCGATCGAGGCTTGGCAGCTTAGTTTCGATGCGAACGCCGAGATTGAGAGCGTTTGGAACGCAAGCCTTTTGAGCGGCGGCGACGGCAGATACTTAGTCAGTTTTGGCGACGATTGGGGCAGAATGAACATCGAACAGGGGGCTTCAGTTACTTTCAATTTTAATGGAAATAAAGAGCCTGATGAGGAGATTTATTTGGGGAATTTTAGGCTTACGGGGGTTGTTATTCCGCTTGAATTTGGGTTTGGGGAGGACAATGAAGAAAAAGATGATGAGGACGACTACGAAAAATATAAATATACCCCTTGGCTACCTCATGTTGAAGGTGTATTGTTAGGTTACGCTGAAATTAGGCAAAACACTATAGTTTTTGAGTGGTCTTACAAAAATAACGATAGACTATTTAACATTTATGAGCATTTAGGTGAAACACAGAAAATATTAATTGCAAGTGTTGAGAATAGCAATGTTCATGAACATGAAACCTCATTAAGAGATTATTATCACTTTACAGTCGAAACCACAGATAACGGAAATACCATTGTGTCAAATGATATTATCTTCTATACGGATGAGGACGGAAGTCTTGTTTATTATTATATTGACAGCGATGAAGATGGGTTACCCGATATTTACGAGTACATATTCGGTACAGATCCATTAAATCCCGATACCGATGGAGACGGTTTGACCGACTATGAGGAAGTGAACATATATGGTAGCGACCCGCTTAATGCGGACACAGACGGCGACGGCTTGCCGGACGGCTTTGAAGCATATGTCTTAGGAACAGACCCTTTGAAATACGACACCTTAGGTGAGGGGAAATCTGACGGAAATTATGATTTTGATAAGGACGGATTAACTAATTATCAAGAATATTTACATGGTACAAATCCGTGGAGTTCCGATACGGACGGCGATGGACTGAGCGATTCTGATGAAATTTTCAGATATAAAACAGACCCGCTTAATTGGGATACAGACGGTGATGGCATATCTGACGGCGATGAGATTTCAGTCAGGCTTAATCCGTTAGACACGCACACATTTGGTGTGCATGATTCAGAATATATTTTTAACATATCTATTGATTCAAATAATGACATTTTTAACATAATAAATACTTCAAATAGCCCCTTTAAGCTTTCTGTTGACATTGAATCAGCCGGAAATGCTGTAAACAGCCTTTCGGTAAGCCGTAGCGGATATACCGCAATTGTGCGTGAAAATAATGCTATTTTAGGGATTATTCCCGAATTAAAATATGACAGAGGTTTAGCTGTTAAATCAATGACACTAAAATTTGAGTTAGAGGATTCGGCATTGGAAAGTTCATTAGGTTTGCCGTCAGCTAATGCTGAGTTGCAAGGAATTAAGAGAATTGGGATTTTTACATATGTCGAGGAATTAAATATGCTTCTCCCTGTTGAAACTTTTTATAACGGCAACACAGTTTCTGCCGTTGTTGATGAGGTGGGAACATATTGCTTGGTTGACATGGAAAAATGGGCGAGTAATATTGCAAATATCCCAAGCGGAGAATATTATTCGGAAAGCGGCAATGATAAATATGAGCCAATTTCAATATCCGCCGCTACAACCTCTTTTTCAATCGCTGAAAACCCTAATTCCCAAAATCCCCCTGCCAATATCGTATTTCGCATTGATACTCGTGAAATAATGAATGAGCAAAGTCTTACGAAAGCTAAGGAAGATGTTAAGAATATATCAAAATGGGCGTTAGAAACATATTCTGATATAAAAATATACATCTATGCGAATGGGCTTGACACCGACACATTTTACACAACCATTGACGAGGTCGTTGAAGCGATGAATGGCATTAGTAGCACACAAGGCACTAGTATGTACAATTTTGCCGTGGAAACAAAGAATATAATAGAACTTTGCAACGATGATATTACTCTGATTTATCATATCATTGCCGCTGATAATGTTTTGAGCGAGATTAACGCCGCTAAGGTTTTATCAGACACAGTTCGTAATAACGTAGGAAAGATATATATTAGTACGATCTGCGTTACGGGAAAAGATGAAATTGCAGAATACGCCTATGCTTCGCAATTGGCAAATATTTCGGGCGGAATTGTATATCAAAACAGTAATTATACTGAAAAAGTTAAAGAGCATATTAAAAGTATTCTTGGAGATTTTGGAATCGGTTATAAGGCAGTAATTGCGACAGGTTATCAGTCTGTCAAGCTTGATGCACCTATTACCGAAGATTACATTGCCGCCGCACAGGATTTATGGCAAAATGAGCATAAAAGAAATAGTTACAGCGGTTATGCCGATACTGATAGTGACGGCTTATATGACTTTGAGGAAATTAATTTTGATTTGGGTTTGATTACATTTGAGAACGGAGCGGTTAAGCTCCCGACCCTTGCCGAATGTGTTAACCATACGGGTAAAACCCATATTGAAAAAGGACTTGAACTTCTAATAGCTAACGGCGTTTATGAGCAATTAGAGAACGTCAGAATCATTCCGATCTATTCCGACCCTACCCACGAAGACGGAGACCAAGACGGAATACTTGATTTTGACGAAATGATGGTAATTAAGGGTGAAGTATTAGATTATGAAGGAAGAAACCAAGTTTTTTTCGAGGGGTCTGATAATTCAAACACAACGACAACCAGCACTTCAAATAGTACGACAAATAATAATCCTCCTGCAACTCGAGCCAGAAATTCACTAAACCCTACGAGGAGAGAAACACTTGAGATAATATTTCAAAGAATTCATGAGAACAATACATCTAATGACAGACCTATTACTTTTGGTGCAAACACGGAAGGCGTTAATATATCGAATGTGCTGGGCGGAACAAATCCCGTTAGCATGGATATAACCGGTAACACCGTGTCAATTAGGGCGAATGTTACATTTCCTGAAACTTATACATCAAGATTTACTGCAAATTCAAATCAAAATTTTTATACAGGCTCAACTGTCCGCTATCCTGCAAACACAAGAGTAAGATACATCGATGAGACTGAAATACAGTACATTAACAGCAACACAGAAGTGGCATATCCAGCTAATTATGGCGTGAGTTATAATAGCGGTACTAGTGTAAACTATCCTAGCCGTTCAACAATATTTTTCCGGGATGGAGCTGATGTTGTCATTAATAACGAACGCCAAAACTACGCCTCAGGAAGCACAGAAACTTTTAGTGATGGTGTGACGATAATTTATGTTTCGGAGACTAGGGTAGTATATCGTAATGCAATTACTGCAAATTATCTTAATGCCAATACTAGTGTAACTTACCCGGCATCTAATCTCTCTGTTAATTATCCTAACGAAACAGCAATACGTCATATGAATGATACGAGAATTAGCTATTCCGCAGACACTACTGTTACCTTTACTAACGCCGCCGCTGAAAATGATATGCAGACAAATATTATAAGGGGTATTAGAGATAACTGGGCGGGAACGTATAATGGAAGTCTATACGATTTTTATACAGGAATTGATGAAGTTACAGTTGATGTTATCATAGTACCTAACACTTCACAGAGTGTTGCTAATAACTCAATAAGAATTTGTGTGGTTAATAGTAGGCTTAAGGGTAACGCATTTGCTGACGCTGGCAGGAATCTTATTGTATTTAGCAATAATATAAGTGGCGTTACAACTGACGGAGATAGGGCTGAATATTTGAGATTAATGAGAGAAACAGCTGCTCATGAATTTGGACACATTTTGGGATTATATGATGCTTATCCTAGTGCAAATATAAATCAATGTTCTGTAAATGGTATAACACGAAACCTAACACCATATGTAAATCTATTGGAAGTTCCTTCCGATGACATCATGAGGGAACGAATAAGAGGTGCAAACAGAGCATTCATTCCGAGAAGTGTAAGCCCGAATAATATTGAAATGGCATTGCTATATTTTGCTACAGGGGGACGTCAATTATATGTTCCTCATTCGACAGAAAATGCTACATTAAGATTATCAGAAGCGATTAGAACGCCTGAGATGATTTTTACATACAAAGAACCTGTCCCTGGCACTAATACCCTCAGAGATGCTTATTGTTATGTTTCAAGTGACAGTTTGAGGATTAGGCAATATATTCTTAATAGCGGAACTATCCATAGTGATAGAAATTATTATAGTGGAGGTTAGAAAATGAAAAAATTACTATCAGCAACCCTTGCAATATTACTTATCTGTATCTTCCCCATATCAGCAGCAACCGCCGAATCCCCTGCCTTAAAACCGCCTGTTCTCCAATACAGGCTGATTAATCACGATAAAATCGCCCTGCGTTGGAGCAGGGTGGAGGGGGCTGATAGATATTTTATCTATCAGCTTAACCCCGAAACGGGCAAATATGCCAAAAAGCATGAAACCCAAAGTACCTCTATTACTTTGACTAACCTTGAAGCGGAAACGGAATACTCTTATTTTGTTGCCGCTGTAAGAGAAGTTGGCGGTAAAGCTAATTTAGGTAGGGCTTCTAATAAGGTTGATTTTATAACTCCGTTTGAGTGGTATTATTGCAGGCATGAAAGTGATGATGAGGTTTATCCTTGTGTTGCTCATTATGACGATACCGGGCATAGGCAGATTGGAGATTTTTATTCTTTAGTATATGATGAAAAGTTTCAAGATTATCTATATCAAGGATTAATGTCGCGCTCTGTTACCAGTGCAGTATCTTATTTTGGAGAATGGTTGTATTATGTAGATGTTCCTTATTCAGAACTGGAATGGGCAAGTCCGGCATCACGTTCTTTTTTCAGAGTAAAAGCTGATGGAACGCAAGAAAGTCAAGTGAGCATGGATAGCGGTAGCACAATCTTTTTTAATGATGAAATATATATGGCGGTTAGTCGCTATTATCACGAAACAGACATCTTTTATGAAAGTGCATTATACAAGTTTTCACTTGACGGTGAAAATAGGTATGAGTTATACAATTCCGGCTCATATTTTGACGATAAAATTTACCATATGTCAAAATATATCACAGGGCTTGCGGTTAATGATAGTGGTATTTATTATTTGGAATGTACCGAACTGCCGCCGGGTGATACCGAAACGCCTTTTAAGTATGATTTATTTCATATGAATCATGACGGCGAAAATCTTAATCGGCTTTTTGCCATTGATGATTTAGGCTCAAATGAAAGGTTGTATGGTTTTTTTATTGATGGTGATTATGCTTATTATGGTATAAACATTATAGATACCAAATACAATGACGTTATAAGTTGCACAATGTATAAGGTTTCATTAAAGGACGGCGAGGGGAAAAAGAAAATTTTCTCTGATGACTCTGATGATAAGATGAGGATTCAAAATGTAGAACTTGATAACGGTTATTTTTATTTTCAGGGATTTCATTTTAACCCCGACGGCAAGGGCGGAACAACTATGTATTACCGCATTAAAGCCAACGGAACAGGGCTGACAGAGCAGGAAACTCCTTTTGTTTGGAGGTTTTAGAGTTAAGTTTGATTTTATATAAAACTATCTATTTCCATTTTATGGAAATTTTAACAAGCATCGCATAATGGTACTCAAACCGTCCCATTACGCAATTTCCCCCATTATCGCAGGCTCAAATGTGGGAAATTATGCTTGTTAGGGGATTCCCTAAAACCCTTTTTTCGCTGTCGCTTTTGAGAACGCCGCCGAAGCGGATAAAAAGAAAACGCCCCCTGCGAAAACGGCGTGAACCGTCCGCAGGGGGCATTTATTTTTTTTAAAACGCTTGATTTTATCGGTTGAATGTGATATAATATAGCTGTAAGCGATGATGTTTTCATGGAGGTTATGAATATGAAAAATCTGGTTGCTTCTTTTGGAAAGCTGTCTAAAAAAGCTTGATTAATTTCTTTGTTTATGATATATTGAAAAAAGAAAAATAAGAATTAAGGTAAATTTATAATGGGAAAACAATCGAAAAACAACAAGAAAAAGAAGGTATATGCTAAGTTTAAAGGGCATTGTGCCTACTGCGGCGTTCATCGTCCGTTTGATGAAATGACGTTAGACCATATCATACCGAAAAATAAAAGCGGGAGCGGTCATGAGGATAATTTGTTCCCCGCTTGTGAACCTTGCAACAGTTTAAAGACGGATATATCTATAGAAGCATTGAGAATTAAAGTCATTAAAATGAACGACCTTACATATCCTTCGTATGCAAATGGCGTGAAGAACGGGCTTATAGATGTTTCGCAAAATCCACAAACTGTTACCTTTTATTTCGAGCGTTTTATGTCAGTTGACGATGTAATGGCACAGATTGAAATGTCAACAGTAAAAATAGCGGAGCATATTCAGCAAAAATTATATTGCAGATATGAGGGGCATTGTGCCTATTGCGGCGTTAGTATTTCGTTTAATGATATGGTATCCGAATATATAAAACCTCTGTCAAAGGGCGGCAAAAAAATAGTTGAAAATATGAATCCCGCTTGCAAAAGCTGTTCGGATATGAGGGCGGAATTATCAATAAAGAATTTCAAAAATCTAATTATGCTTTCTCCCGACAGCTTATCCTACAAAAACGCTTTTGAGAACGGTTTAATCGGCGAGGAATTTACCTGTTATTTTCAATTGCCTAAAATGGAGCGACTGGCAAAGTCAATGGGACTGCCGCTCAATGATATTCAGAGCATTCAAACCTTGAGAGAATTTTGCGAGAGCAAGCCAAATCGAATATATAAACGATACGGCGGTCTTTGTTCATATTGCGGAATCAGAACCTCGTTTGAGGAAATGCGAATTACGCACGGCTTCCCTGTATCTAAAGGCGGAAAAGACACTATAGCTAATATTTTCCCCGCTTGTCCGCTTTGCGGCGAAACGAAAGGCGAGCTTGACATCAAGGAATTTCGAGCCCTCATTAAGCGTTCCCCCGACAGCGACATTTATGATAAATATGTCAATGCAAACCTTGTGAAAAGGAAAAGCATTAAATTCTTTTGGGAACTTCCTAAAACGAAACGGCTAAAAAAGATAATCCCCTGCGGAAACGGCGAACCGCTTCCGCAGGGTGAACTTGAATTAATTTTGCTGTAGTTTGGCTGACATTCGCTGTATTTTTCGTCGCCTAATGCCGTTACTCCGTTGATTTTTTATTCAATCTCACTCAATTTAATTCGCCTGTTTCCAATCTCCGATTCAAGATTTTTACCTAAAATCAAATCAATATTTGCTTTCATTTTTTTGATTTCGTGATACGCATCACGGCAATTATTCCGCTCGGCATAAAGGTGATTTTTATTCTCGTAAATCTCCCGCTGTTCAGCCCGCAAAGTCTTAATTAACGGCAACTTGCCGTCTTTGAAATGCTTTCGGAGAGCCTTATCAGCGGCGGTAAAAAGTATAAATTCCGCTTCATTTTCTTTGCGGTATTGAGCCTTGAAAACAACATTGTCTAACCTCTCAACAATCGGCTTAGTTTTGCGGTAAATTTCAATGTCTTTGATAATCACGTCAATCTCTTTTATCCGCTTTTCGACAGTTCTGATTTTCTCTTGCGACACATCTTTTTGGTTGCGGGCTTCATCATATTTTGCGGCTAAATCTTCATAAGTTTTAATGCCGTTTTCGGATAAAAAGTTAAAAGTTTTCGCCGCCGTTTTAAGATTATTCAGCTTCGCCCAATTCTCAAAACCCTTAGATTGCCGACACTTAATGTGATTTTCAATGTCAATCATCAAGCTGATTTGCTCGTCGTTTCGGTTTAAAATATTGCTTGTGATTTTGGATATTCCCTTAATCCGTTCTCGGATTCTGTCCTCTGAATATTCAACACCCAACGTCTTAGCACGAGTAAAACGCTCTTGATTATTCGCCTTGAAAGAAATATATTTGCCATACTTAATTTGATAATTTTCAGCTTGCATAAGCGACAAAAACTCGTCCCAACTTTGAGCCTGTAAAATATTCCTGTCAATAGTTTCACGCAACTTTGACTTCCAACTTTGCCCCTCTTTTTCTTTTTGCCATTCGTAGTGCGACTTGCCTTTGTTGCCGCTCGGCTTTTCAATTATCGACAGCCCCCGCCGACTGCAAATCATATCACTAACCCTGCGAATCCGATAAATATTATTTGCGGGCGAATGATACTTTTTCCTGTCCTTGAAACTGACAGAATTGAAAATTATATGGTTGTGGCAATGGTCTTTGTCCGTATGCGTTGCAATCACATATTCATATTTCCCCCGCAAAATCTTGTCGGCAAACTCTATTCCGATTTCGTGGGCGGTGCTGTAATCAACCTCGTCCGGCTTGAACGCTTGGATTAAATGATAGGCGAGAACGCCGCCTTGTTTGTCGGCATTTTTTCGGGTAAAATCAAATTCAAAATGTGCTGTTTCGGCGCTGCAACCGTGTGATGAAACAAGCAATTTGCCGTCGGTTTTGTCGGGATTTGTGATATATTTAACCGCCCTGATTAGGGTAGTTTTGATAGAATGAAGCGTTGTAACCGCCATATTTCCTCCTGTTTTTCTTTGATATTTTCAACATCGGCTTCATAAATCCGCCCCGTTGAATTAAGCCTTTTCAGAATTTGATTGATGTTGTTTCCGATTCTTTGGAGCGAAGAATTCAGCTCCCGAAACATTGAATAATCGACATTTAGGATAAAGCCGTCCATCGCCATTTTCCTCAAATATGCCGAAAAATTCTTCGTTTTCGCAACTGCCATTTTGTTTTTGATAAACTCTTTTTCCTCGTCTGAAACATAGAATTTTACTACATTCGGGCGTTCTCTGGTTGGCATAAAAAACCTCTTTCTAAAAAAATATTCGCCCCGAAATTAACAATCGGGGCGTTTGCAAAACTATTCTAATTCGACCTTAATGGTTTTCGTTTTTGTAGTTTCACATTTTTGCGACCTGTCTTTATACAACAAAAGTTTATCCTTGATTTTAAGATTTATGAGCAGAGAATCGGCGGCAACATTCGGTGAATTTTCAGCCGCTTTAGTCGACGCAGTTACCTCAATCCCGTCTTTACCCTCAACAGTCAAAATGGCATTTAATTCGTTTAGTCGTGCAAGTTTTTCTTGTAACACCGCCTCACGAGGAAACGGTTTGCCGAGTTCCGATTTAGCATCAGCGAGTTGGTTTTTCAGCGTTTCAAGCTGACTTTCAGAGCTTTCCAAATACTGCACAATCCCGCTTAAAGCGTTGTCAATCCTCGTCATATTGCCGAATGGGTCAACGCCCAATGTTACTTTGTGCGACATTTCACGTTTGAGTTCAAGGCGGTAGACATTCTCAAAACTGTCAAAAGAAAGTGCCATAGAAAAGCCTTTGTATTCGCCAATGTCAAGCGTTTGAGTGGCAGATTTAAGCTGTTTGCAGGCTTCAATCAAAGCCTTTCCAGCCGCTTCCTTGTCGGTGAAATTCGCACCCGTAATCGTCATCGGCAACATCTTTTTGTCGGCGGGAATTGCAATGTTTTTCAGGTGTTCATAGTCGCTTTTAAAGCCCTTTATGCGGTTTTCAGTCCTGCATATAGCCTCGGGGAAATACCTCAAAATATTGTCCTCAAGCCGATATTGTTCGTTGACATGATTTGATTTCAGAGCCTTTAATTTCGCAACGGAAACGTCCAAATCAATCTTCTCTTTGATGAGCGGATTGCCCGCACAAAGTGCCTTGATTTCGGCATACGAGAGCGTGGCTTCATCGACGTCATCGCAGGAGCGGACGGGGGACTTTGAAGTCATTATCTGGCTGATAAAATTCTGCTTATATTCAAGCATTTGATACAAATAACTGTCAAAACTTTTATCGGTGCAATACCTGAAAACCTTGACTTTTGCGTTCCGATTCCCCTGCCGTTTAATTCGACCCAACCGCTGGGTCATGTCAGAAGGGCGCCACGGCGCATCCAAATCATGAAGTGCAATAAGCCGATTTTGCACATTAGTTCCGCTCCCCATTTTTGCGGTAGAACCAAGCAAAACCCGCACTTGCCCTTTGCGGACTTTCGCAAATAATTCTTTCTTTTTCTCCTCGCTATCCGCCTCGTGAATGAAAGCAATTTCATGTTTCGGAACGCCACGGGATACAAGTTTATCACGAATATCATCGTAAACATTGAACCGTCCGTCCTTATTCGGAGTTGAAAAATCGCAGAACAAAAGTTGGGTTGATTTGTCCGATTTTGTGTCGTTCCAAATGCCGAAAACATTGTCAACGCAGACGTTGACTTTCGTACCCGGCTCATCGGGCAGAAGCGGATTTATCATTCTCTGGTCTAATCCGATTTTACGACCATCGCCTGTAATCCTCAACATATTATCTTCAGAAGGGTCAACTTTTTTATCACGGACTAATTTCGCCCTCTCGGACAAATCGGCAATCATGCGTTTTTGGTGTTCCGTCGGCTCGACTACAACCGTCTCAAATTCAACTTCCGGTGTTGGCAAATTGAGAGTTTCGGCGGTTTTAATGTCGGCACATTCTTTGAACATATTCATCAATTCGGGCAGGTTGAAGAACCTTGAAAACCTCGTCCGTGAACGATAGGAATTTCCTTCGGGGGCAAGTTCAAAACTCGTCTGTGTTTCCCCGAACGTCGCCGCCCAAGCATCAAAATGGCTCAATCCTTTTTGGTTTAGCAACCCCGATTGCAGATAACGCATGACGGTGTAGAGTTCCGTCATTGAGTTACTCAAAGGCGTTCCCGTGCTGAAAATCGTGCCTTTCCCGCCTGTCAACTCGTCAAGATATTGCGTTTTCAAATACAGGTCGGTTGACTTCTGTGCCTCGGTCTGCTGAACGCCCGCAACATTCCGCATTTTTGTATACAGGAATAAATTTTTAAAGTAGTGGCTTTCGTCAACAACAAGCTTGTCAATGCCCAATTCCTCAAAGTTCACAACGTCGTCACGGCGGGGCGATTCAATCAGCTTTTTGAGTTTCGCCTCAAGATTTTTCTTTGTTTTTTCAAGCTGTTTAATCGTAAAATTATCGCCTTTTTGAAGTTTCATTTCTTTAATTCCCTGCGTGATTTCAAAGATTTGTTTTTTCATAAGGCGTTGCTGACGTTCCTGTGAAATCGGGATTTTTTCAAGCTGACTATGCCCGATTATCACGGCATCGTAATCCCCCGTCGCAATTTTAGCACACAAACGGCGGCGGTTTTTCTTTTCAAAATCCTTTTTAGTTGCGACTAAAATGTTAGCGGCGGGATAGAGCCGCAAAAACTCACCGCCGAACTGCTCTGTGATATGATTCGGCACTACAATCAGCGATTTATTGCAAATTCCAAGCCGCTTCGATTCCATAACCGAGGCACAAATTTCATACGTTTTCCCCGCCCCGACCTCGTGTGCAAACAACGTATTCCCGCCGTAAAGTGCGTGAGCAACAGCGTTTCGCTGATGAGTTTGCATAGTAATTTCGGGGTTCATTCCGACAAAATTTATGTGCGAGCCGTCATACTCACGAGGGCGAGATGAGTTGAATAATTCATTGTATTTTTCAACATAATGCTCTCGCCTGCGAGGGTCTTTAAAAATCCAATCTTTGAATGATTGCTTGATATTTTCTTGCTTTTCCTGTGCAAGCATGGTCTCTTTTTTGTTGAGTACGCTCTTTTCATTGCCGTCGCTGCCGACTACTTTGTCGTATACTTTTGAACTCCGCAAATTCAAAGTGTCCTCAATAATATGGTAGGCATTTTTACGGGAAGTGCCGAAAGTTGTGGTAGCAAAAACATTTCGAGGGTCGCCATTTTTCCCCGATATATTCCACTCGGAAGTGTATTTCGAGTAGTGAATTTTTATTGCACTTTTCGCATAATAAGACGTTTTGAGCGTTTCAAAAACAAAGTCTTTTATGGTGTCGGGTTCAATCCAAGTTGAGCCTAAACGCACATCAATATCGCAGGCTTCAAGCGGCTTCGGCATGACCTGTTCCAACGCTTTAATATTGCCCTCAAACCCGCCTTTGTTCTCGTTAAAATGCCGTGCAGTTTCCAACTTTTCACGGATATTGCCCGACAAATATTCGTCCGCCGTGACGTAGTTAAGAGTTAAGAGTGAGGAGTTAAAAGTTGATGGAATTTGATAGATAACATCTTTTAAATCCTTGATTAAACGCTCTTTTGGCAGACTCGATAACTCCGACATAAAGTCTAAATCAACGCCCGCTTTTTCGGCGATACTAACCGCCAAAGCTTCACTTGCCGTATCAACGGAAGTGACAATTTTTCGCTGTTTAATCGTCCGCTTTGTGAACATATCGGCTTTGCGTTCAAGCTTGCCTTGCTCGTCTAAAATTTCAAGTGAACAAAGCAAATAATAACTGCTGTCGTCACGAAAAGCACCCGCATTTGCGGTGGAATTTATCAGCCCGTATCTGCGGTTAAAGTTGTCGTATAAGTTGTTGAGTTTGACCTGTTGTGACACAATATCGCTGTCTTGATATTCGTTGAGTTGCAAGTCAATCAGCTTGCGAACGCAATCTCGCAGACCGACCATTGCCCGCACCCTATCCTCCGTCATTTTCGGCATTTGAACACGATTCATGCGGCTGTTCTCACGGTAATAAAGCTGATTTTCTGCAACAGTATAATTGAAATTTCGGACGTTTTCATCGGCAGGAATACTATCAATAATGCTCTCATTTTCATGCTGATATTCGGGGATATTTCCTTGAATGTTTGCGATTGCAGACTTCAATTGTTCAGCTAAATTTGCACCCTCAAAAGGCACACAAGTTGTGCTGTTTTCACCGCCGTAAAGCCTTATACCGCTGTCGTTTGACATCGTGCCGAGCATCATTTGCGGGTTGTCGATAAAGTATTTATTGACGGAAATTCCGTTATTAGTTTTGCCGATTTTCACCCATTCGGGTTCAGTTTCCATGACAGTTTCACGCTTCTGGAGGAAGATAATATCACTTGTCACTTCCGTCCCTGCGTTCGCCTTAAACGCCGTATTCGGCAGACGAATTGCACCTAATAAATCCGCTCTTTCGGCAAGATATTTTCTGAAATTGCTGTTCTGTTTATCAAGCGTTCCCTTGCTTGTAATAAATGCCACAACCCCGCCCGGACGGACTTTATCAAGCGACTTTGCAAAGAAATAATCGTGGATATTTAGGTTGAGTTTATCGTATCTTTTATCGCTGATTTTGTATCCGCCGAAAGGCACATTGCCGACGGCTACATCAAAGAAATTATCCGAAAACTGCTTGTCTTCAAACCCACTAATTGATATATCAGATTGCGGATAAAGTTGCTTTGCAATCCGTCCCGAAACATTATCAAGTTCAACACCATAGAGCTTAGAATTTTTCGCTATTTCTTCGGGAATCATGCCAAAGAAATTGCCTACTCCAACCGACGGCTCTAACACATTCCCCGATTTAAAACCAAGATTTTCAAGCCCCTCATAAATCGCTTTTATGACCATTGGTGACGTATAATGAGCATTCAAAACAGACTCTTTCGCACACTCATATTCATAATCGGAAAGCGTATTTTTCAGCGTTTTATACTCATTCGCCCATTGCGGATTTTTCTCATCAAACGCTTGTGAAAGCCCGCCCCAACCAACATAGCGTGACAGCGCTTCTTTTTCCTCATCGTTGGGATACGGCGGTCGTGTTCCCGCCGGGCAAGAAATACTCTGGTGAAAATCAAACGCACGTTCAATTTCTTGCAATAATTTGATAGCCGCAATGTTGTTTTTGAATTTTTCTTTTGCACCGCCAACACCCAAATTATCATCAGTAATGCGGAAATTTTCGCCCTTAGATTTAGGCGATTCTTGCACCTCATTAGGCTTAGAAAGATGAGGAAAAAGCGGGGTAATAATTATTTCGGGTTCGTCTTCAACCGCTAAATCTGTAATGTCAATTTCGCTTGTTGCAAGCTCTGATTTTTCACGTTCTGCCCTTTCAATATTAAGCAAAAATTCAATATTTTCGGAGCGTGAAATTGGATAAGAGTGCATCAAAGCAACGTCTAAAAAACTGACTTTGTCCCATTCTGTGTCAACTTTTTCAACAATCATTTCCCGCCCGTCAATGACATAATGTTTGCCTATTAATGTTGTAGGGTCAATCTCGTCAAAGTGAGGTTTTGCCGCAACTTCATCAACGCTAATATCAAATAAATCATCATCAAGAACAGCTTTCTCGACAACAGCAAAACCGTGATTATACAACTCGTCCTCGTTCATGGAAACAATTTCTTCGGTAGTAGTTTCTTTCAATTTCAACTCGCCGTCGCAAATCCGCACGACTTCATAAATGCCATCATCAAGTTCAAGAATATCTCCCTCGGTAACAAGATAATCGGGGTAATCATCTTCGTCTAACTCGCTTGTTTCGGGCATCTCGTGAGTTTCTGAAACCTCGGTTTTATCGGGCTTTGGAGTATCATTCAACTCCTCATTCCTAATTTCTAATTCCTCATTATCCTCAAACATCCCATAAAGCTCAAGAACTTTTTCAGCCTCCTCAATTCGCCGCAAATTGTAATCATCGGCGGGGGCATAGTTGTTCAAAACATATTCAGCGTGTCTGATTCGCCTTGAAATATCGTCCTCTGTGATATACTCGCCGCTCTTGACAAGCTCGGCAATTCTCTTTGCGGTTTGATTCCAATTAAGGCTGATTTTTCTCTCGCCGTTTGGTGAATTTTCGTCATACAAACGCAGGTGAATACCTTTGCCGTTATGGTCTGAACTTTTGACAATGCCGTCACCGCTATGTCCGCCGATGCCGTATTCTTTGGATAAAAACTTGGCAAATTCAGCTGTAGTTGGATTGGATTTAGCGTATTTTTCAATGCGGAATTTGCTGTCCTCAAAGTTGCTTCCACGCATGAGTTCAGATTTAATAATCGCTTCATCTTCTGCTGAATGTGCGGATTTTACAGGCTTTTCGGGAACGTTGATTTCCTCACCGAAGAGTGATAATTGCTGACTTTTAGGCGGTTCAGCCGCAAAAAAAGCGGATTCGCTAATACCCGCAATGTCGATTGGATTTTCGTCAAGATATTCATGCTTTGCGATTAAATTCGCAACTTGTGTCTGCACATCATGCCACGGAATCCGCACCTTTGCTCCGCCTAAAAACACATCAAGATTATCGGCTGTTTTCTGATACGAATACAACAATTTATCCTCGCCTATTTCAACGAGAGTAAAGTCCATATTATATGCCGCTTTTATAAAATTCGCACGGTTTTTTGGGCTGTCATGTTCAAGAAAATATTCAAGGATTTCGGGCTTTTTGACATTCATATTAGTGTCATTTTTCAAGATAATGTCAAGTGTTTCGGGCGTTAAAAAACCGCCATTTTCGGCGGTTAGTTGTGGATTATTTCGTTCAGAACGATTTCCCTTGCCTGTTGTTTCAGCAGGTTCATTTTCTGCACCCAGAGCATTTGATTGTCCGATTTCAATTTCTCGTCCACGCCTGCCGACTTCGCCATTTCCGTCAGTAACGTAATTTCGTAATCCCTCGCTGTTCGCTCTGTTTCCGTCAAGTGGCTCTGCAACGTCCCCTTGATTAGCATGATTTCGTATGCCATCGGCTTCGTTTCTTTCAGATAATTCGCCCTCATCTGCCCGTAAAATCCGATTGTCGGTTGCTCCGTAATTATCGGATTTTGCGGTAAATAGGTCTGCGTTTCCTCGTCCAACAGATACGTCATTTTCGTGCCGTCCGCTAATTTCTCCGTGATTTTTTCCTGCAATATTTCTTTCAATTCGCTTGCTCCTCTCAAAAGATTTTACCGTGCGTTCAATATCCCGCAAGGCTGTTTCCGATAAATCGCTCATCGCTCTGCCCAAAATCGTCAGCGTTTCAACGCTGTTGAAATTGTGCAAATTCTGAAAATCATCTTTGCCGAAATACTCATTCGGGGCGAATCCGCAACGTGACAAAAGCGTGTATGCAATGCTGTTTTCAAGCACCTCCGAAAACTGCACCCAGACGTTGTAATCGTCCAACTCTTCAAGAAAAGTCCCCTCGGTGTAGTCGATTAATTCGTTGGCAAAATCGCCGCCTAACCGCTCTGTCAGCCGCTTTGCGGTGTCAAGCAAGGCGGTCGAAAGCTCGCCCTCAACGCCGTAACGCTGTTCAAGCATTTTGCTCACAAAGCCCTCGTTTTCATCGGTGATTTTCCACAAAAACAGCTTCTTTTGGCTTTGCGATTCCGTGTCCGCATAATCGAAAACATACCGCAAATTCGTCCTTGCCCCGCTGTCGTCAAGCAAGGCAATTCCCTTGCTTCCACGCTTGACGTGCCTGTCCGCTAAATCGGGGCGTTTCCACAAATCAAACCCCGCACAAGCCGTAGCATTTGGGCGTTGTGCGTGAATCATAACTTGGTCGCGGAATTTGTATTTGTAGAGCCGTGAAGCTGTCGCTAAAAAATTCTGCCACTTTTCGGTGTCGCTTAGTTTGTTGACTGAATTGCTTAGTAGCTCGGTGTAGTGGTTGAGTTTGGTTGACATAGGCGTTCCTCCTTTGGATTTGGGCATGAAAAAAGAGCCTGTTTTAAACAAGCTCTTACGTAGGAATATTTGTGGGGGTTATTTTTCTAATGGGGAGGTTGGGGGAGTTTCAGCGAATGGTTATTGGGGGAGGTTCAGCTATATCTTTGAAAATCATCAAATACCCTAAAACACACACTCCCTCGCCATATTAGTTCATCATGTTTAATCTGTCCCAAAATAATCAGAAATTTCTTTTTCAACAGATTCACTCAAAAGAGCATAACTTTCTTGAACTTTAGTAATATAATCAGTTAGTGATTTTTCATCATCAAACACGAAATCTTTTTGCATATAATCTGAACCAACTCTCAAAAAGAAAGTAAGAGTTTCAAGATTTTCATGCCATACTTTTCCTTTTATTGAACTGGGCGGAACGATAGTTGTGTTTGCCAGAAAAGAACGTACATTTTTGGAAGCAGTTTGAAAGGAACAAATATAGTTTGGGTCAAGTTCGTTATATTCCGCAGAACCATTGTATGTATCCGAAATAAGAATTCTGAATATTTTTGTGTTATTATGGAGAGGGTCTCCCTCTTTTTTTGCAAGAAATTTATCTATTTCGTCAAGTATAATTTTAAATTGCGGATAGAAATTAAAAACTGCTTCTTCTTGCTTTTTACCAAGAATAGACATAGCAAGTACACCTTCCACGATTCCAAAACAGACTGTAAAAATTGTAGCACGTGAATTTAAAAAGTCTACAACACCAAAACTTTCTAAAAATGCAACAAAACATAAAAGCAACAGAACAATAACTGTCAGCCATAATAAAAAATTTGTTTTTTTCTTCCTTGTTAGGAATCTAAATCGTATTTTTTTACCACTGTTCACAATTATATGCACCTCGTTTATGAAATATTCAAGACTGATTTTTTTATCTGCCAAAAGATGATAAATAAGGTTTGCCATTGGGGAAATTTGGTAACGGACGACCGCATAATTTAGGAAACCCATAAATATCTTGTGCAAGAGGTGTGCCGTGAGGGGCAGTTCCCTCTTCTAAACATTTATGTAAATCCTTATATTTCTGAATAGTATTTTTTATATGTGTCAAAAGTTTCCCTTTTTCAACTGTGAAATTCGCCACATTTAGATTCGTTTGAAGATTTACCCTCGACAAATGTTAAATAATGCTCTAGATATTCGATATGGCTCATAATTATTCTCTTGGGAAAAGGTATCTCATTTCCGTATTTATCTTTGTAGAGATAGCCTTGGTTTTTCATGTCACTATAGTCGTGAAAAGAATTGTATTCATCTCTTAATACGATTCTTATGCAAGTACAAACGTTTTTATAGACCTCATTAATTACACTAATTATTTCTTCGGGTTTTCTGTAAAAAATAAGTGGTAAAGGATACTCTCTGCAGAATTTGCAAGCAAAAAGTTCAAACTCTGGCTGAAACCAAATATAAAAGTCACCAGTATCAGAAATTTTAAAACCAAACTTTAGTTTTTCATCATCAGTAATGGAACCATCATCGAATTCTAACATTTTTTGCTTGAAATATGGTAATGTTAGTTTTTCTAATCTTGAATCATTAAATTTTATTATTATGAATTGATGCCAACTTTCAATGTGCAATTCATAATCTCCTAAATAATAAAGCGTATTAATGAAATTATCAAGATGGTCTTTATCAATTGTATCACCGTCAGTAGTACGCAATACCAAATTCTTAAGAGTTGTGAAATCTAAATACTCAGATTCAAAACTGCTTAAATAAAGTAAAATTTTTCGTATGTGAGTTCTTTTACGTGAACTGCTAACTTTTTCCTTGTTGTTATTTGTTTTTTCTTTTTCCTCAGTTCTATTTAAAAGACAGTTTTTATCATTTATAGAAATGTATCTTAAAATAATACGAACTATGGCACGACGACATAAATATCTATAGCAATATACTCTTTCACCCATTGGAGTATTTTCGTAATAAGTCCAATAATTCAAAAAATGACCTATGAAATTTTGGGCATTATCTGTTTTTAATAATAGGTTTATTGACTTGAGAAGCAATTCCATTAAACGGCGCTTATCATAATTAAACATCGGTTCCAGCCATTCCATAAGACCATTTCCGGGCTTATATGCTATGTCATTCATTACTATTTTGAGGATATTTTCAATAATAGTAAAATCGCTATGAATCAAATGACTACAATGATTTTTGAATATCTGCAAATGTTTTTCATACACTAAAGACGTGTCAAACCAAGCTGTAACATCCATCTGTATGTTTTCACCCGTTTGCTCTTGCACGGTATCAAAATCAAAGAAACGCTTTGTTGTATCACGCATAGGTAATACAAAGACAAAATTACTTTCAAAAATATTATCTCCATTTACTATAAATTGGTTATTTGGTAATCCAAGATTAGCACAAAAGCTACGTATTGTTTCAACAATAAACACTACATTATTATCAAAAAAATGCCTCGGTGTGTCAATTATCACCTCAATACCATCAAACAGTAGCACATATCGCATTTTAGGGTTTTCACAATGAAGTAATAATATATATATTTCCAATAGCCTCAAAGTTACATCAAATAGAGTAGGTTTTTCTGAGCCATTGGTTCTTATTCCTTTAATCAATTTACAACCTAAAATATTCAATTTCCCTTGAGAAGGAGCGGGCAATTTCAAGAGACCTTTTAAATCATCAAAAAAATCTATTTGAAATTGCAACAATTTTCCCGCATCATTGAATAACTCTCTAAAGTTCTTACATATAGAATTAATTTTTTCCTTATTTTTAAAAATGCCATCTAAACTCTCAATAAGACTGTGTAGAATTATTAATTCAAAACTGCTATTCACAGGTTCGTTGGCATCAAACAACCCCCAGTCTTTACCGAAACCACGAACCTTTGTTATTTCTTTATTAAATTCAATTCTTATCGTTTCAAATGACTCGGGTAAATCGTTTTCATCTTCAATAATCGCTTTTATATATTCCGATTTATTCTCAATATGCGATAATATACGATTAATATAAGTTGACTTACCAGAACCGGCACGACCATAAATTAGTTGTAAGGGTTCTTTCCCATTCGCAATACGCTTAATAAACTCCTTATTCTTATTTTTATCGTTTTCTTTATCAATTTTTCTTTTTGCTTTATTGTAAGGTTCTAATATTTCATTTTCTTTTTCTGCTGTCTTTTTTGTTCCATCCATCTCAAAGTATGGTTGCACATAAATAGACTCAAAAATAGCAAGGGCATTAGCATTTGGTGCTAATTTATTTAAAGTTTTAATTCCATTCGTAGTAAATAAGTTGATTTCAAAAAATTTAATCAACGATTCTATTGTGTAAATTAAAGAAATTTTATTCATGATCAATTTAACCCGCCTTTTTATATGATATATTATTTTTTGAGCCTCTAGTTATATTCATGCTCAGAACCCCACCAGTCACCGCCAACTTCCCAATTACCAATATTATCCATGAAACCAAATAGCCAAGCCGTCCCACTAAATATATCATAACACATAAAAATTGAACTGTCAACCCCTTTTCGATAATTTTCCCTAAAAAATCCCCTAAAATTTCCCTATGTACCCCGTGTCAAGCCATTTCCACAGCCCGACACGCATTTTTTATCTTTCCAAGCCCTCTTTCAATTCCCTCTAAAACTCCCGCAAAATCGCACATAAACGCCATTCGCTCATCCTTTGACCCGAAAATAAAAGCATCCCTGTAATACTCAAATTTATCAAGTTCCGTCAAAGAATGAGTAAACAGCGGGTGCAAATTTTCGCCTTGTTCTTTCGGTGCATACTCACGGCGGCAGTAGCTGAGAAAATCGCAGTAATCTCGCAAAATCCTCTCTGCTTTTCGCTCTTTTGAGGCTTGCGAATAGTGCTTGATTTGCTCTTTGATTGCAGGCTTTTCAAACTTGCGGTGAGCCGAAATTATCCCAAAATCAAAGGCAAGTTTTTGTGTAGATTCAATGGGGGAGAGGTTGAAAAAAGCCGCCGTTAAGTCGGTGACGTCGCCGTGATGAGGACAGCCGTAGCAATGAAAGTGGTCGTCATAGAGCTTCATTGACGGCGTTCGCTCGGCGTGAAAAAGGCAGCTTGCAAAGCCGCCCCTGTTCACTTCCAAGCCGTAATATTCGGCAACCTCACGCAAGTTCAGCCGCTCTTTAACCTCCGTGAAAATGTTACTCGTCATCATAATAATCGTCCGCAAATTCATCTGCAAAATCCCACTCATAAAAGTCATTGTCGCACATTTCGTCAAGTTTGACGATAACATCTTCGGCAAGTTTTTTCATGTCAAAGTCCGCAATATCGGTGAGCGAATCCATGATGTTTAAGATTGTCTTTTCCCTGCTTTGAACGCCGTAAATACAGAGTAAATTTGTTTCGGGAACAGTAAAATTAATCACAAATCAACATCTCCTTTATTCCTTTTCACACCGTCATTTTTAACGGTAATATCGGGCTTTTTCGCTTGCAACTGCTCGCTGATAGACGGCTTCTTATCAAGGATTTTTTCAAAATTTCGCACCTTATTCACGAAGCCGTCAAAGATTGTTAAATGCGTTTGAACATAGACTTTATTTTGCGGATGCTCAAATCCTTTCGCCCAATTCTTGTTGGTTTGCGACAGCCTGCCGTCCCAATCTTGGTTGGCAACAATCGCCGCCGTAACCGCCGAAACCCTCTCAATACCGAACTTTCCTGCAACGTCTTTCAATGCCTTTTCGGTATCGACATACTGCGTTCCCGTCACCGGACCGGGTTTGGAATTTGCCCGAATCGCCTCGTCAATCGCCGCCGCACATTCGATATTCAAAGTTTTGCTGATTTTCCATGCCTCAACCTCATCATGTTCACGAGCAAAATTAAGGTCGTTGACATACACCACGGGGAACTCGGATTTTGTTGCAACAACAGGCTTTTGCACTGCCTTTAATTTCTCCGATATAGACGGCACTTTCTTGGAAATTTCCTTAGGATTTTCGGGCTTTTCGGCAACAGCAACAGCCCTCTTTTCAAAGAAATTCTCAACTTCAAAAAACCCGATATTATCGCAATAATGAGCCGTCTGTTCGCCGTCATTTTCCATGACAACTACATCGCTGATTGACAGCGAACGTCCCTTAAAATCAGCAGGATGTTCGACGTTAAAAGCGGTATAAATATCCTCTAAAACCTGTGCTTTAATCCTGCCGTTTGCGGTGATTTCGGCGGAATAAACAAGGTCGTAATCGGCAAAATTAACCTCTCTCTCGCCGAGGCTTTTCAGAGTTGCAAACCGCAAATCCTTATTGTCATCGTTGACTTGATAGATGCTGTAAGTGTAGGTTTTATCAGGCATTTTTTCAGCGGATTTAAGTTCAGATTCGGCAGTTTTGACGGAATTATATACCGCCCTGTATTTGCCTACATCAGCGTTGCCGATTGTTAAAGTGGTCTTCTCTAAACCAATCCGCCCGCTGAATTTTACGCCCCGTTTTTCAAGTTCAGCCGCAACCTTTTCAGCAATTCTTGCATCGATTTTGAAATACTTTTTGTCCGCAATATCCACATATTTCGTGTTGCCGATAATGGGCGAGGATTGAGGGTTTAGGGTTGAGTAGTTAGGAGTTGTTGTGGTTTCAACAGTTTTTGCGGGTTCTTTTTTCATGTCCTTAACTGCTGATTTCACACTTTTTTCAATCGCCCTAAATTTATCAACATCAGCCGCACCGATTGTCAAAGTTGTGTGTTCTTTGCTCGTTCGACCGCTGAATGAAACACCCTCCGATTCAAGTTTAGCGGCGACTTCAAGAGCGACTTTTGTTTCAAGTTTGAAATAGTTTTTATCGGCAATATCCGCATACTTTGTGTTGCCGATTATATTACTACTTTTAGATGAATTTTCAGACTTTTCAACCTGTGTCTTTTCGCCTTGTTCCTGTGACTTTTCCTTGATTTTAGCAAGCATAATCTCATCGATTTTGTTGATGATTTCGCTTGCGGTTGAGCGGATAGTTTCGAGTGAATTTTTCAGTTCGGGCGTGTCTTTTCCGGACCCCCAAGCGGCGATATATGCGAAACTATAGTGGCTCGTATCAATGCCGTAATGTTGGCAAACCGTATATGCGATACTTTCCGATTCAACTTCGCCTGTCTTGCGGTCTTTTTTCACGGCTAAATCGGCTTTAATCAAGTCTTTGTCGTGCAATTTAGCGTGGCAAATTTCATGAATTGCAGTCTTAATATTCTGCGTTTCGCTCATTCCCTCGTTGACTGCAATCCGCTTTTCGCCGTGATGATAATAGCCTTTGCTACCGTCCAAAATCTTCTCAAACTCAATCGGCACGGGCGAAACTGACTTCAATGCCTCAAAGAATTTCTCGTAATTCTTAACCGCCCCATTCAACTCATCAGCCCCAAGTTGAGGGAGTTCTTTTCCATTGGTTTGTGACACATCAAAAACCGTAACGGTCTTAAAATGCGGAATTGTCACCTCGATTTCCTCAACAATCGGTCTGCCGTTTCGGTCGAGCAACGGAAGCCCCGTATCATCGTCAATTTTCGGCTCTTCTCTTTGCACTTTGAACGGTGCAGGAGCAAGAATTTTAATCCCTTTCTCGTTTTTATTAACGTGCCTGCCGAACTTATTTTTCCAAGAATTAAAACTCGCCACCAAACTCGCATCGGGCTTTTGCATAGCAATCAGCAGAGTATTATTAAAGCTGTAATTGTGGAATTTCGACATGGATTTAAGATATTCCTTAAACTTTTCACCCTCGAAAAGCTCCTTAATTCCACGCTCTAATTTGTCGGTGATTTCTTTCAACCGCTCGTTATTTTCCTTTGCAATTTCCGGCATATTTTACACTCCTCTCTTTGATTTTTTCGGAAATTCCAACCGAAAATTAACCCACTTCTCCCCCGTATCGTCAAGGCAAACCGTGGCATTATACGTCTTGTTTTTCTTCTGCGAATACAGCCCTTTAACCTCAATTTTACCGTCACTTAAAAGGGCAGAAACAATCTCTTTCGTAAGCGGAACACGAGCATTTTCAAAGAATTTATTTGCCTTCCAAATCGCAAATCCGCACACGCAAGAAAACGCTTTCGGCGTGTCAAGAACGTCACCTCCGCAACGTGTACACTTGCCGATTATATCACCATTCCCACGATTGACTAACTCAGATTTGACGGTATCTTTCGCAGTAGAAATAATGCTTTCGGTTAACTCGGCAACGCCCGCCATAAACTCATCAGCCGTCATTTCCCCCTGTGAAATCCGTGCCAAACTGTCCTCCCATTCAGCCGTAAAACTTGCAGATTTTAACACATCGGGAACAATTTCAACAAGCTCCCTGCCCGCATTTGTAACACACAACTTTTTACCGTCACGCTCCGCAAACCCTGTTTTTATCAGCTTTTCAATAATGCCCGCACGAGTAGCAGGAGTACCTAAGCCGCAGGAATTAGGAGTGAGGAATGAGGGATTAGGAATTTCTGTTTCCTCATCTTCGGCAGAAATGTCTACCTTTGCGTGTTCCATTGCTTGTAGCAAAGTTCCGTCTGTAAAATGGGCTGGCGGTTTTGTGAAATGCTCGGTAATGTCGCACTCTATATTAGAAATTATTTGCCCCTCAATTAAAGTTAAAGGCAAAGTTAAAAGTTGCTCTTTTCCGTCCTCAACTCTTAATTCTTCACTCTTAACTCTTAACTTTCTCCACCCCTCCGAAATAACCGACTTTCCTCTCTCCGTGAAAATATGCCCGTTGCAGTCAATTTTTGCTGTGACAGATTCGTAAATATAGTTGTCCGAAACGGCACACAACAGCCTGTTTGCAATCAACAAAAGTATTTTTTGTTCACCGCTTGAAATGCTGTTAATATCTGTGTTTGCAAGCTCAATTGTCGGAACCAAACCATGATGGTCGCTGACTTTTCGGGAATCAATAACACTTGAAATTTCATAGTCCGAAACACACCCCTCAAACTGCGAAATTACTTGCGGAATTATCGCCAAAAGTTGTTTTACCGTGTCTGCCATATCGTCCGTAAGATATTTTGAGTCGGTTCTCGGATATGAAATCAAGCGGGATTCATACAGACTTTGTGCATAATCCAAAGTCTGCTGAGCGGTGAAACCGTAAAGGCGGTTTGCTTCTCTTTGCAGGGTCGTGAGGTCATACAATTTCGGCGGGGAAATGCTTTTCTTTTCCCTTGTTACAGACGTTACAACTGCCTGCGAATAGTTGCAATTCAGCTTGATTTTTTCAGCTTCTGCGTTGTCGTTTATCCGTTCAGATACGGCTTCAAAATCGCTATCTTTATTGCCTAATCTTGCGTGAAAATACTTTTCTTTTGTGAAATTTTTAATCGAATTATCACGCTCAAAAAGCATTGCCAAAGTCGGAGTTTGCACCCTGCCGATGTTCAGCTTTTTGTTATAGAGCTTGCTGAAAATTCGTGTTGAATTGATTCCTATGACCCAATCTGCCTTGGAGCGGCACAATGCTGAATGATACAGATTGTCATATTCCCGCCCATCTTTGAGGTTATCAAACGCTGATTTTAAGGCACTTTCCTCCATGCTCGAAACCCATAATCTTTTGCAAGGTTTGGTACAGCCCGCTTTTTCATACACAAGCCGTGCGATTAATTCACCTTCACGCCCCGCATCCGTTCCTAAGATAATTTCGCTCACTCTGTTGTCGTTCATCAGACTTTTCACGATGTTGAATTGCTTGATTTTACTTTGCGAAACAACGTATTGCCACTTGTCGGGAATAAACGGCAAATCCGCAATATTCCAACGCTTGTAACGCTCGTCATAAACGTCAGCGTTAGCGAGTTCTACAAGATGCCCGACACACCAAGTTACGATAAAGCCGTTGCCCTCAAAGTAGCCCTCTTTGCGTTCGCTTGCACCTAAAACTTTCGAGTATGCCACTCCAACTGAACTTTTTTCTGCCAAAACTAAGACCATAAATTATTCCTCACTTTCGCTCTCATTCTCATAAATTTCGTCTTCCTCCTCATCGTCATTTTCATAGCCGAAACCTTGATTATTCGCCGCTCCCAAGCCTTTATTTTTGATAAATTTGAAATAGATAAACACACCGATACCACCCAAAATAATTACAATTGGAAGCATCGAATTTCCTTTTTTCCGAGGCTGAACAGGCGGCTCTTCCGGGGTTTCCTCAATGATAACGGAGGCGGTTTCATCATCATAATTATCGGGGAAATATTTTGCAAAAGCCAACAAATCATATTCGTCAACAAGATTTAAAAAGTAAACATTATCGCTCTTTTCGTCCCTGTCGATTATGATATAAAACACCGCTCCGTTTTTTGATTGAACAGCGATAAATTCCCTGTCAACATCGCCGCTTGAAACTGATTCAATCATGGTTGCATTGCCGCCTTGCGGGTTGACAAGCGGCGGTCTGCCTGTTATTTCCAAAACTTCAATAATCGGCTCAACGTCAACTTCCCCCTCTTCCGTTTCGTCTGAAATAGGTTCAATAATCGGCGGTTCTGTGACAACAGGAGCAGTAATTTTAGGTGTTGTAGCAGGCGGTGGAGTTGTGACAATCGGCGGTGTGGTAACTGCGGGAACTGTCGTAATAACAGGAGCAGTTTCCTTTGGTTTTACCGTTGTTTCAGCAGGCTTAGTCAACTCCTCATTCCTAATTACTAACTCCTCACTACTACTGCATTTGCAACCGTACTTCTCCCACTCATTGCAGTAATCATCAAGAAAAATAATCTCCTCATCAATCAAGATTTCCTCTTTGATTTCGCTGAAAATTACCTCGTCAGAGGTTGGTTCTTCAATCCAAACAAACCCTAAAAACGGGTCAAACCGCCACTCGGCGGTTGCCGTAAATGTCATAATCGGCAACAAAAAAGCCCCCGATAACAGGAGCGAAATTAACCTCTTATTCTTCCTCATATTCAACATCATTCCTTTCAAAAATATTGGGTTTTGCAGGTGATTTAGCGGTAATATCCGCTTCGGGAATAATCTGCGGAATGTCCCTTGTGCCGATAAATTCCTCGCTCTTTTTAGCGTTCAAAATTTCTTTAAGCGTTTCGGGCGATATTTGCATATCACGCACTAACTCAACAATCAGCGTGTTCTCGGTTTCCTCCGTCAAGTTATCATTTCCCTTGATTTTATCAAGCAATTCCTTTAACTGCAAGTCAAATTTTTCACGCTCTGTTTTCAGCTTATTAAGCCGTTTTTCATTTTTCTGTATTGCCAAAATATCAACTCCTAACTAAAATAAATCATCTCGATTTCCTTTTGTTTTAACGAGTGCGAGATACAATTCCCAATCGTCCTCGTCAAGTAAACTCCGCACGGCTTCGTCAAAGTCGTTTGCAATTAACGTAACTTCAAGGATTTTATATTCATATTGATACGTTACTGTGTACGGATTTCCGTCATCATCGTATGCTGTATAAGTCGCTGTTCGTATCTCTGTAATTGACGTTATTTCAAGAAAATACAGCAAACCAAACAGCCCGTCAATCGCTGATTTTGTTTCGTTGTCAAACTCAAAAGCGGGGATTAATGCCGATAAAAACGCTATCAAATTATGCGGCTCGTGACCGATTAAGGCGGCATTTATTCGATACTCATCAAAGCCCGAATACTCCGATTGAATGTTGGCAATTCTGTTCTGCAAATTGTTTTCAAGCCCTATCAAATAATCATCGGCGGCGTAAATATCCTTGTCTTCGGATAGATAACTCGACATAATTTCGCCCGCCGCCGATTGCCCTAACATCATCATCAGAGAACTGAAAATGCTGATTAACAGCACAAAAATCAAAATTGCCGCAATCAAAATTAAAATCGCTTTGATGTTTGAAGCAACAATCATCTTCGCTTTAACGGCTATTTTTGTGAGAATTATTTGCGACTTTGTGACGGCTGTTTTTGCGGTTTCGGCGGCTTTTGCACCCTGCCTTGACTGCTGAAGATGCCGCCTTTTATTCAATGCCTTTTGATACGCAATTCTACTGTCAATTTTGGTGATTTTCCCTTGAATATCCGCCGATTTTTCTTTCAGCCTTGATACCTTTTCATACGGCTTATTCCGCAATTTTTGATTAGCGGATTTTGCGATATTAAGCCCCTTTCGGGCTGCCTGTTCCGCAAGTTTTTCCGCCCCATGTGCCGCTTTTAAGGCTTGATTATCGTCCTCATATTTGCTGACTTGCCTATGAGTTTGAAGCCAAACCGCACCGCCAATTGCCCTTTGGTTAAGAGCTAAGAGTGATGAGTTAAGAGCTTTATTATCAATCGAATTTCCAGAGTGATTTGAAGTGCCAAAAACAAATAATTCTTCACTCTTAACTCTTAATTCTTCATTCTCAACAACTCTTAATTCTTCACTCTCAACAAGCAATAATTCCCGCCTTGATTTGCCGCTTTTGTAAAGAACAGGTTCACCGTTTATATCGGTTTTTTCAACCGTTTGGCGTTCATTTTCGGGGCAATCATCAGAGAGGTTATTAACGGTATTATCAGCACTTGAATACGTTTGCTCCGGGCGATTTTCATAATGAAATCGGCGTTTTGATTTCCCGCTTGGTTGCAAAGTTTTCTCTCTCGAACGAACTAAAAATTCCGCCCCTTTTGCTTCTCTTAAATTGAAAGAAATATCGGCGATACGACCGCTCACTTTTACAGTCGTACCGTCCGCTAAATTCTTTTCAATCACGCCGTCTTTTGTGTTTTGCAGAACAATTTTATCCCTGCCTTTTAATTTTTGCCCCGCCATATTTTCAACATCAACCTCCCGTATGGATTATATAATGAATCACTTTTGTTCAAGTAATTTCGTTGTCATTGTGCGGTACAAAATTGTATCGGTATTGAATTTATCCGCAAAAGGAATAATGGTATTTCCGTAGAAAATCAGCCCTTCGCCCGCACCGCTGTTTGTTACATACGAAAGCTGATGAGGTGAAATATTAAGTTGTTTTGCGAGGATTTGCCTGTCGCCCCCGGCTTGATTGAGCATATAGATGAAGTCGGAATTTTCAAGGATATTTTCAATCTCACGGCTTGCCAAAAGGTCTTTGACATTCTGCGTTAAACCACTCGGAATCCCACCCCACTTTCGGAATCTTTTCCATATCTCGCAACTGTAAGCGGCGGTTTGTTCCTCTTTTAAAAGCAGGTGAAATTCGTCTACATAGTACCGTGTAGACTTCTTTTCAGCCCGATTTACCGTAACTTTATTCCACACGCAATCCTGCACCACAAGCATACCGATTTTTTTGAGTTGCTTGCCTAATTCTTTAATGTCAAAGCAGATTAAGCGGTTTGAAATATCAACATTTGTGCGGTGATTAAATACCGAGAGTGAGCCTTTGACATACATCTCCAAAGCCGTTGCAACCCGCTTTGCTTCCGCTTCGGGTTGTTCGAGTAAGAGGTTGTATAAATCCTCTAAAATCGGCATTGGGGCAGTATCGGGGCTTGCCAAAAACGGCTGATAAACAAGCCGAACACAGCGGTCAATAACCGTCTTTTCAATCGGCTCTAAACCGTTTTTGCCGCCGATAATTAACTCGCAAAGTGACAGGATAAAATCAGACTTAAAAGCAAGCGGATTGTCGTCGTCTGAGTAGTTGAGATTAATGTCAAGCGGGTTGATATATTGCGTGCTTGTCGGCGATATTTTTATAACTTGACCGCCCAATTTTTCCACTAAAGCATGGTATTCCGATTCGGGGTCGCAGATAATTATATCGTCCTTTGTGATGAGAAAAATATTGACTATTTCACGCTTTGCGGCGAAACTTTTACCGCTCCCGGGAGTGCCTAAAAAAAGCCCATTCGGGTTCTTTAAACCCTTGCGGTCGCACAGTATCATATTGTTTGAAAGTGCGTTCAAACCGTAGTATAAAGCCTCGCCCGATTGGAATAATTCGCAGGTTGTGAACGGCACAAAAATTGCCGCCCCCGACGTGGTCAGACCTCGTTTTATGTCAACCAAATTAACTCCGATTGGCACGGTTGACATCAGTCCGTCCTCCTGTTGAAAATCCAAACGCTTTAGTTGGCAGTTATATTTTTGTGCGATTCCCTTTTGCTGAAATATGATATTATCAAGTTTTCTTTTCGTGTCGGCGGTGTTCATAATCAGAATTGTCGCCATAAAAAGCCGCTCGTTTCGGCTCTGCAAATCGTCAAGCAAATTCTTGGCTTCCTTGCCGTAGGTGTTAATATCGGAGGGGATAATATCCATGTCGTAACCCTGCCTGAACGCCTTTTTTTGCTCGTCAACTTTCATGCGTTCAATGTCGGTCAAGGTTCGTTTAACTGATTTTATGGCGGCGGTTTGTTCAACACTTTTCAAATGAATACTCATTGTTACGGAATGTTCAACTCCCAATAAATCCGCTAACATTCGGTCACTCATTTCGCTTGCAAGTATCTGAATAAACGAAACTGCCCCGCATTTTCCGCCCATTTTAAAGCTGTTGCCATTGGCAAATTCAAAACTTGACGGTGAAATAATATCATGAACAGACAGCCCCGATTGCGTGAGCAAATCCCATGAAAAATTGAATTTTTCTTTGTTTTGATTAAAGCAACTATGCAGAATTTGCAGACGTTCCGCACCGTTCAAGGGTTCAGCCGACACGCCCATAACTCTGAAATTAGCGATAATATCTGTCTGTATCCGCTCCAATTTCGGCTTGGCTTCTTTGAGGTTGCTCGCCTCGATTCCGAACGTGATATACTTGGTTTTAACAAGCCCGTTGTTGCCTTTTGCAAGCTGACTTTTGAGTATATCGGAATACTCGAAACGAATATCATCCTGCCCGTCATTTTGGCTTTCAAAGTCAAATTGTTTCTTGAAATCATCCATATCTGCGGCGTGATTCAGAAACGATAATTGCACGGCAATACTGCTGTCAAAGTAATTCAGAAAATCGCAGTAGTTCTCGAAAATTGCTGTCTTTTCCTCGTTTTGTGCAAGCTGATATGTTATGTCATAAAACTGAATTGTCTTGTTATAAAACCTGTTTGAAGCCTTGCAAATTCCGTCTTTAAACATCTTTTTGAATGGTATACTCTGCTGAACAGTTTGCGGAATGTCAGCGTTTCCGTGGATAAGAATTTTTATCTTTTCCGTTAATGTTCTTCTTTGATTTTGCTGAATTTTCGGCATTTAAACCCTCCTTAATTTGATAAAAATTTGCGGTTTTGTAGGGTCGTTTCCTTGGTCTTACGAATGTACTAATCAGCACATTTTTAATGACTTTTTCAAACGGCTGACCATTTTTTTCATAGTTAGCGGCGATAAAAAACGGGATTGATAATATGATTAAAATCAACCCCGAAACTGCTGTTCCGAGCGTGTCTTTCGTCAAAAAATATGCGGGTACTGACGTTACCGCCGCAAGTGAAAAGCAGATTAACTGCCTTTTTGTCAAATTAAATGCTATTTTTGTCCTAATTTTGGACAAATCTTTTGAAATTTGGACGTATGGCATAGAAAAAATCCCCCCATAAAGTCGGATAATTATCGGCTAATTTTTTGTAGCCGTCGTTATCGTAATCATCAAAATATTGACATAGATATTTTTGAAATTCCATGTCGGCAAGAGCCCTAAAATTGTCAGTCATAAAAAAAATTCCCTCCTTTAATGTGCATTAAAAATCGAACGTGAAATACTTGAAGTTTTGAACAAAGTCAAACACAAAACCACGGAAATTGCACCGATTTTCAGCAGCAGTGCATGAATGTTATCGGCGCTGACAACGCTTTGAATCAGAGCGGAATAAATCCCTAAAATCACCATGATGAAAAACGCTTGAAACGCAAGTGCAAGCAGGCTTTTTACATAGTTATTCCCGATAGTTCCCCACTCTTTATTTGCAAATGTTGCAAACGGAATCGGAGCGACAGAGCAGTACAAAAATATCTCAATCATCCGCCCCAAAAGCACGACAGTCACAAGCACGGCAATGATTTTGACAATCAAACTGACCACCAAAGCTTCAATCATCAGCAAGAATAATTCGCCGATTCCCATAGCTTCCAACTGGTCTGAAAAACCTAAAAATATGCTTGTAACATCAACGCTAGTTTCGCCCGTAATGACTACAGCCGACTGCTCGGCAAGCCACCTCGAAACATCAAAAATCGCCATTGTAATTTCAAAAACATGGGACAACAAAAACACGGCAACGCAGGCTTTCAAAATATATTTTAAGAAAGTTCCAACGCCTATATCGTTCATATTGTTCTTCTCGGTAACGGCAGTAATCAGTTCATAACACAAAATATATGAGATAATCAGCCCCGCAATCGGCATGATTACCGTGTCCGATAAAGTCCGCACAATATCCCAAACATTTGCGTTCCATTCCTGCGGAGTTTGCGCCACATCCGCCGCAATACTGCCCACTCTCTCGTTCACATCATCAAAAATCCCAACAAAAATCCCGCCGACAACCTCAACTAAAAACTCATGAATCGCCTCAAAAAGCCTTTCGATTATTTTATCCATTCAAATTAACACACTCCTCCTTCGGGGAAAAAACAGAGCGTGAAAAACTCTGTTTTCACACTCTGAATTCCACAATTTATTGTCACAAACTTTATTGTAAATTACGTTGCAAAAAGCCCCGAAAGCAGGGGAATCAAAGTTAAACCTAACAAAACGATGCCACCACCCGCCATAAATTGCTTTATTCCCTGATTTTTCGCCGCCGGATTATCATTCCCATATCCTTCCAAAAGGTTAACAACACCCCAAACTCCAAGCCCTGCACCAATTGCAATTACGAGTATACCTAAAGTGTCTATCGCTGATTCAAAAAATTCCATATTAAAATAGCTCCTTCTTTTTTTAGTTAAAAGTTAAGAGCTATGAGTTAAGAGTTATTTAAAATATTACAACTCTTAACTCTTCATTCTTAACTCTTAATTGGTTAATTGCAGTCATAAACTTCAACAATTTCGTCCGATTTAAGCTTTAACTTTTTGCTTAAATACCGCTCAATATTGAAAGTGTTTTTCTCGTCATAATCGGAAGTCATAGCGTAGTTTGGATGCTTTGTGAGGTCATATTTATTGCTGAAAAAAGGGCGAACACCCCGCAACTGCAAAATGCACTTTCCACCATCCATAACCGCAATTTCGTCTTGGCTCATCAACTCCTTTCCCACTTTCTGATAATTCAAACCATGCGACTTTTCCCGCCCTCTGTTTTCCGATGTGTTATACAAATCAATCGTCTCTTTTCCCAACACTTCCGACAACTCTTTGAGGGTAGTTTTTTCCTTGCCGCCGAGGAATAAAGTTGTGTCACAATTGCCGATAATTGTGTCCACATTGTCTTTGTAAATCGCTTTTAATTGTGACTGTGCCTGCAAAATAATTGAAGCCGATATTTCACGGCTTCGGATTGTTGCAATCAGTTTTTCAAACTTGGGAATCTGACCGATGTTCGCCATTTCGTCTAAAATAAACCGCACATGAACAGGCAATCTGCCGCCGTAAACGTCATCGGCTTTGTCACAAAGAATGTTGAATAACTGCGTATACATGATTGCAATTATGAAATTAAAACTGTCATCCGTGTCTGAAATTATGACAAATAGTGCGGTTTTTATGTCGCCGAGAGTATCAAGCTGTAATTCGTCATATTCCATTAAATCACGCACTTCTTTAATGTCAAACGGAGCAAGCCTTGCCCCGCAACTAATCAAAATTGATTTCGAGGTTTTTCCCGCCGCAAGCTTAAATTTGCGGTATTGGCGAACGGCGAAATGGTCGGGGTCTTTTTCCGCTAATTCATCAAACATATAGTCAACGGAATTTTTGAAATTCTCATCGTCCTCACGAGTTTCCGAGGCGTTAATCATCTCAATTAAAGTGATAATATTTTTCTCGTCTTCGTCCGCTTCGTACCAAATATATCCGATATATGCTTGATATAACAGGCGTTCCGCCTTGACCCAAAAATCCTCGCCGCCTTTTTCGCCCTCGCCTTTGGTGTTCGCAATTATCGTGTTGACGAGCTTTAAAATATCCTTTTCAGAACGGATATATTCAAACGGATTGTACTTCATCGACTTTGCAAAATTAATTGTGTTGAACACCTTAATTTTATACGGCTCATAAATTATTTTACCGTCTTTATCACGAGCAACCGTTTTTATACAGTTGCCTTTCCTGTCTTGAAGCGGTTTTCCGTCATTGTCAACTTTGTCAATTACGAGCGGAGTACCACGGCGAAGCGCCCGCCCTACGTCCGTGAGAAGCGTACCCTTGGGGTCTGTAACCACGTATGACGAGTGCATTTGTAACAGATTAGGCTTGACAAAAAATCGGGTCTTCCCCGAACCCGAACCGCCAATCACAAGCACGTTTTTATTCCGTGCATATTTCGGATTTTTCGGGCGGGATTCCATTGTTAAATGCTCTGTTTCGGTGAGGATTACGTTGTCGGAAAACACAGGATTTTTATACGGTTTCCAATCGTCAGAAGCCCCCCAACAAGCCGAGCCGTACTCAACTCCCTTGCGATATTTTTTAGCATTTTTGCCCTTTTCATATACAACAAATTTGATAATTAACGAACCGATAATTCCGACTAAAAAATCCTGCATATGAAAACTCGGCAGGGGATTTTGCAGCACCGCATTGAAATTATTCAGCGTGTTCATCAGCTTAAAACCAATGTTTTCACCGCTTGAAATTCTGAACGATTCCGCCAGTTTACCCGCAAAATATCCGAACAAAACATACGGCAAATTTTTGATTAGAAGCTGTTTGTCAAACTTTATATTCACAACTCCGCCTCCCTCGTTTTCTTCTTTTCACGAGAACGCTCCTGCATATCTTCAAGAGTTTTTTGAGCGTAATCACGGAGCTTTTGTTTAATCGGTGTTTTTGTTGATTTAGTCATCTGCCTGTGTGTAAACTCCTTAAAAGCGGCGGTTAGAACATCGGTATCACGGGCTTTGAAGAAAACATAATATTTCGGCGGCTCTTGGGAATTGTCTTTTTTGAGCGAATAATCAATCCCATATTTGCGGGCAATTCTGTCAAACGGCTTCATGTTTTCGTCAGTAACCTCAATATTAGTCAACTTTTCGCCGCTTTTCATAAGGTTTTTGAACCGCTGTTTGCCCTTGTAAATTTTCGGATTTTTTGACTTGTTTTTCTGATGTTCCAAAAACGAGTTCATCATCTTAACCGCCGTCTGTGCCGTGAATTTGCTTGCATTTATCGTCAATGTCACGGTTTTGTTCGTGGTTTCTTCTTGGATAATTATTTTCACCGCCCTTTTGAAAAAATTGTACTTACAATATACAAATCCGAATCGGATATTTCGCACCATTCACAGGTGTTATCGGAGTTTTCAACAACCTCGCCGACAACGAATTTTCCTGCTTTATTTTTTAAGTTTTTAACGCACCTGTCACAAAGAAACACTTGATTTTTCACTTGATTTTTCACTCTCCTCATCAGAATAAACTGACATTAATTTTTTGCCTATTTCATGCACTACGCTTCAAAATCACATATGTAAAGCGGCGATAACCGCCGCCCAAAATCACATCATCAGCCGCTCAACTTCGGGCAAAATCCCCAAGTGCCGCAAAATATCGTATATCATCATACGCCCCGATTGCGTCCAATAAGTGTGGATTTTAAAGACATTCCCCGCATTGTCGTAAAGCGTTCTGCTTACGGTAAAACCTTGATTTGCGTACTCTTTATACAAAATCCAAGTGCCGTTAACTTTTCGCTGAATACCCAAATCTTTGAGCAAACGGTTGAACGCAACCGCCGATACGCCGTAATCGTTCGCAATAACCGAGATTGCAATCGCGTTTTTGCAATTCAAAACAACATCGCAATACCGAGCTTTCGGGGCAAGTTTCTCGACAAAATCCTCCAAAGCCTCCCGCTTCCCTCGCTCCTTTTTCAACGCTTCACGCTCCGATTTTAAAGCCGACAATAACTTCATATACGCTTCGGGGTTGCTAATCAATTCGTCAAGCAAATTACTGTTGACATACGCACCATGCTTGCGGATTGATTTCAAAATTTTCTTGACCTCGGATTTGAACGCTTTCGCAATCGGCTTGCGGGACTGCATAAGAACTTCGTATAAGCCGTCCTCCGTGAGAAACCACGTTGAACGATTTTGACCTGATATTAAGATTTTTAATACCAGCTTTTCGTCCTCATCAATCGTTTTCAACATTGCTGAAATGTTGTATGCACCACGACTTGTTTTAGAGTAGTCAATCCATTCCGCAACATCTTTTGCTAAAAATAGTGGATTTTCAAAATCGCCGTAAACGGTGAAATTTTTGCCTAACACTTCTTGTTGGCAGATGATTTTTAATGTTTTTTGCATATTCGGAACGCTCCTTAAATTTAAATTTTTATATAAAAATACCGCTTTTTCTAAAGCGGCTGAAACCTTATTTATCGCCGTATAAATCGTGGTTGACTTCGGCAGAGTAAAAATTGCTGATTGTCACAACCGAATTATACAGCACCGTTTTCAAATATTCTTTGATATTGCGGATTTTTGTAGTATTTTTGCTCAAACACAAAAACACATATTCAATATGAGATGAGTCAATTTTCAAAAAACGTGATTTAACCGCCTCTTGTGCGATTTCCTGTTTCGCAATGCGGATTACATCTTTAGGCGAAACGATACATTCAAGCATTATTTCGACAATTTCATTGAGTTTCTCCGCTTCATATTCGTGTCTGATAATGTCGTATGAAATGTTGTTATGTATAATTTTGCGATACGCATCAATCGTATCAATCAAATCAGCGGGGTTGATTGAATGATTTACAAAGTCAGTATTTGATTTTTGAATAGTTGATTTATGATTATTATATTGCGTTGGATTTTCCAAAACAGGCTTGCCCCGCCTAGGTTTATCCAACATTGGATTTTCCAATTTAGGCTGAACCGAAGCAGGCGCTTCATAAATCGTGTACTCCGTTTCGGTCAGCTGCCCTTTCTCATTTCGGATGCGAATTTTCGTCAAATATCCCAATTTTTCCAACTCGGACACCGCCGACCGAACGCTGTCAATCCCGTCTTTACATATGTACGCAAGCCCCGCCAAGCTGTAATCCCATTCCGGCGGCAACGACAACATCAGCGATAACAGCCCTTTCCCTTTCAAAGACAAACTTTTATCTTTCAAATGATAATTCGACATTACCGTATAATCCTTTGTTTTTTCAACACGAAAAACCGACATAAAAATCATTCCTTTGCATTAAATTTGAGCATAAAAATATCCCGAAAGTTTGAAACTTACGGGATTGCGAATAATATAATAACCAATAATATTGATTAAATTTTGTCGAAACTGCGTATTGACAATAAGTTGATTTTATGCGTATGATTGGCAATTTTTTGAACAACGTGCAATAATTGCCTAAAATTTTGTGCATTTTACCTATTGACTACACATTCAAACTATGCTTCAAGCAAACAAAAAGGCAAGCTGATTTCTCACCGCCCGCCTTTTGTTCATATGTTATTCGATTAATGTTTACAAAATGTTAACCGCAAAACCCATTGACAAAGGGTTAAAAATATGCTTTAATATATAGTATCTACTCATTATGGTAAAGGCTGTAACTTGACTGAACGAGCGTATTTTTAGGGCTGTATTTTGCAAAAACACGATAAAATTTAGGGTTTATATTCTTAATTTTATGAAAACACCGCTTATTAACCGCCCTCAAACCCTGATTTTACCGTGCTTTTCGGGGAAGTCCTATAGGGACACTCGAACCAAATAGCCTTAAAACCGCTTAAATAGGCGGTTTTATTTTTTCTTACACGTTTTTTACACGATTTTATTTAAAATATTAATGGCTCTCTCTTCTTCGCGGGGGTACATATGCGAATAAGTTTGCCATGTTATTTCAATTTTACTGTGTCCGAGTCGCCGGGCAATCTCTTGAATATTTATCCCTTCATTTGCAAGCAAGCTTGCGTGACTATGGCGGAAATCGTGTATGCGTATGGTTTTCACTTCTGCCGCTTTAGAATATTTATCGTTGCGGTTTTGTATGGTGGTGTCCCTAAGAGATTTTGAGATTCCGCAAACGAAACAGTTGTCGGTAAAATTATCGTATGTCATGCAACGGTCTTTGTGGTTATTTAAAATGTTAATCAATGGAATTGGCAGTTGTATCGTTCTGACGGAGGATTTATTTTTCGGCGGCGTTATCCTGTCCTCACCTTTCAGTTTTTGGGTTATACTCTTTGTGACAGACAAATAGCCGTCTTTTATGTCCGCCCATTGCAAAGCGTGAATTTCGCCTTTAACGGCATAATTCAGCATCGCCCGCAAGCAAGCGTATATTGTTTGCTTTGTTCGCAATGCCAAATCCAACTCGGAAATTTCCTCTTTAAAAGCTTGAAGTTTGCGGACATCGAGCTTTTTTAGATTTATGCCGCCCAATCTCGGAAGAACATATTTTTCCAATCTTTCTTTGTTGTACTCCAACGACGATTCTTTAAGGTCATGCTTTTTTGCACTCAGATACTCCTCAAACAATGTTTTAACCGTCATTGACCGGGCGGGGGGTTCTTCTTTTATGTCATATAACAGTTTGGCTTCAAGAGCTTTTGCCTCCTCATGCCCATACGCAACCCTGTCAATCTGTTTCGCTTCACCTAATGAATTAAGATAGTTAATGCGGACACGATATTTTTGCTTACCGTCCTTTTTCCCCTCCATTTTATAAATCGGCATAACTCGCTCCCCTTTCGTTAATTTACTTTTGCCTTAATTCTTACGATAATTATATATCATATGCCTCAATTTGTCAATGGCAATTTAACGATTTAAAGCGATGGTTAGTAAAATTTACAGTTTAGACATTTTATATTGAAGAAGCCCCTTGCGAAATAATCTTCCGCAAAGGGGGAAATTGGGTTTAGAATAATATGTGCTTATGTGTCGTTTAAATATGTTTACGCACTTGTTGATAAACCCGATGTTCGCATACACCGTTTGGCAAATCTTTCTTTACTTGCCTTACTAATTCAAGAATTTCAAGCTGTTCATCCGGGTATCCTTCATTACCCGCATTGCAGGATAAGCCAGCAGTCATCAAAATTGCGATTCGCTAAATCGTCTTTTCTTATGTAGAAATATATTCGCCCGCAGTCGCCCCACATATACTCGAAGTTATCATCTTCAATCGTTCCGAGTTGAAGCAGTAACTGCCAATTTGAGCGGTTTTCATTGTATCTTTTTAAATCGCTCTCTGAAATTTCAGAGGAATTTCCGCAATAAATGCCATTTGCTACTTTCTCACATTCTAAAAGCATATCATTTTGAATTACATTTGCATAACCGAGAAGCTTATGGATAACAGCGAAATCATCACATTCCTCAATTTCGTCCTCATAATCAATATACTCAAAATCCTTGCTGTTATTTTTGAGAATAATGCTGTATTTTGCGTTATTATAGTCGTCAAGGTCATCGGGACAGCTACCAAAGTATTCTTCCCAATCGGGCAGATTTATTTCCGAAGATAACGAAACAGGAAATTCCGGAATTATGAAATCCTCATCTAAGTCATCGGGAAAATCCGTCTTGACAAGATCAGATATGTCACCTTGATAATAATAAACCCTTGCACGGTCTTTGTTTCTCGGGTAATAGCCCCAAAGATCGAGTTCATTGAAAAAATACAGTATGCCCTTTGACGGCAACAAACCGTCTTTGTCAAACGGTTTTGCTTCCTCGCAGTTAATCTGTGCTAAGAAACTCAACGGGCGATTGTTGAAATAATACCATTCAAAATCAGCGGGCAAATCGGGTTTTCCTCCGATTTTAGAAGCACCTGTCGGGCACTCATTTTTAGTTTCCGCATACCTAATTCTAACGGCATTTTTTTGCAGAGATTTAAGAATTTTTTTATATTTCATAACATACACTCGCTTTCATTTTCTATTCCATGTTTAACCACAAAGCGGGGCGAACGCCGTGGGGTTTGCCGGTTACTCAAATCACAATCAACCCAAGCTGCGTATTCATTGCTGTAAATACGGTCTTCTATTAAGTCTTCTGTAATAATCAATGCTTTGTTGTCTTGTACGTCAATAATTTTCCAATCATAGCCGACAAACTTTATTATGTTGCCTATTTTCATTTTACACCTCCACAGATTAATTGTTTACATATCACATTAACCATTAAGGGTAATCTTTCGGAATGCCATATTTCAAATTCGCATCAGCGGCTACGTTTAACATAATAAAATGCTTAGGTAAGCCCGTCTGACAGGTCATTTCAGAAATATCCAACAGTTTGTTTTTGCATAAGTCTTCATATGAATTATATAACAAACAAGCAATGTCAAATTGAACAGAAAGGTTTTCATCATTTAGGTAAGGAAGTAATTCCATGTTCCTCTTTTCTTCAAAAAGTTTTTTTGCATACACTCTCATTTTATCGTAATAGTAGTTGTATTTGCTCATTGATAGTTTATTAATTAAAACATCAGAACGCTTTTCACAACAGTAAATTACTTTTGCTAAGTTATCGGTTTGTTTCATATAACAATTTGCTCCTTTTAAATTATCGGGAATGTCTGTTATGTCAGCAAACTATATCCAATTTGACTGACCTTTATCAAAATATCCCGGACTTATAATATTATCAACTTGAATCAAATCTTTTCTTGAAGAATGAAGCCAAAAATTGTCTTTATCTGATACTTTATCAAAAATACTTTTTGAAATATAATAAGTGTTATCATTGTGTTTTACTTGAAAAAATTCTGCATTGCCAAGAATTATGCTTTTGTTAGTATAACTGCATAACATAGCGTGTTCAGATTCAGATGGACAGCCATATAGAAGTAACTTGCAATCATATGTTCCACCAACATTCATAAAAGAAAATTCTTTTTGCGAATTTAGCTTGGACACAAAAATTTCTTCAGTTTTGCCACTTGATATATTCACAAGTTTTATTTCCCTACTCATTTGCAATTCGGTTACATTTAGCACTTTATACATTTTTTCGGTATTCGATTGTGTTTTTAATTGATGATTAAACCCTTTTTCAAAAAATCTTGTATTGGCAATATTATCAACTTGTAACAATTCTTTTCTTAAAACACAAAATTCAAAACTATCCTTGTTAGAGATTTTAGAAAAATCATTATTGGATATGAAATAAGTACAATTATTATGTTTAACTTGAAAAAACTTTTCATTGCCAATAATAATACTTTTGTCGGTATAACTGCATATTATACACTCTGCAATATCCGCAAATAGAAGCAGCTTGCAATTGTAAGTTTTACCTACTTCCATAAAATAAAAATCAAGTTGACCTTGATGATTCAAATCAGAATCATCAAATACATTCTCAATTTTTCCAGTTTCACAATTTTCGAGACTTAAATATCGTGTAACTTGAGCATTGGAAACAGATAGCAATTTATACATAAACACATAACCTTTCATAAATAATTTTGGGAAATACGCCCCATAATATTCACAATTTTAGTAGTCAACAGTCGAAAAGCTATGTGCAATGCTTTATTAAACACCTTAACTCCGGCGGTTTGGTGGCAACTAACTCAATGCAAGCATCAACGTCTTCAAAAATAATGTAGTGTTCAAAATCAATGGTTTCGTAAACTCCTCCTGTATCATATGTAAACTTTTTAAGAAATTCAGAATTTTCAACAACACGAAAAACACTAAAAGCAGTTTGGCTATTATTGAATTCAAATTTTCTCATACTAAAAGCAATTTCGACACAACACCTAAAATCCCAAACATCAGGAAAATAAAGCTCATAGCTGTCCCTATTTGCATCAAGAAAATAAATCCTTGCTTCCCGCTGTAAAAGTATCATATTTGTTATAAATCCAATTTTAGGATAATCGGGCAAGTGAATTAATTTTTCCATTGTAACCTCCATAAAACATTGCCAAGTGGAAAGCTTGGTGCTTTCCACTTGCAGTTGAATAATGATTAGTAACGAATTTTATGTGATGTTTTTGCTACCGGGTCAAGAATTTCAAGTGTCGGGAAGCCTTGGCTACTAATTTCTCTTACATTAACCACACGTCCATCAGGTAAATATCCGACTTTAGTTCCATTAGATTTTACACTAACACTATAAAGTGGCATAGATTCAAAATCTGCTAAAGCATTAGAATATCCTTTTGAATCCGAAAAGAGATTCGTCACTTTCCCGGTGAAACGGTCAAAGTTTTTGCTGTCTATAAGCTCGTCAGCTGATTTTTTTCCAGCAGAAAACATTTCGTCTAAATTCTTACCGCCTGCTTCAAAGACATACCGCAATTCATCGTATTTTGATACAGATATGCGTCTGCTACCGTGAAGTGAATCTACGATATGGTCAGTAACTCCTACAGGCAAGTGCTTGACTACGTCAGGGAATTCTTTACTTACATCTACGACTGCACCCACAATTTTCGGTGCATCACCAGCATTTTTAAAGACATACTTCCCCAAGTCCCCTGCCGCTTTCGCCGCATCTCCCGCTAAGGGAATAACGCCAATAGCACTAAAACCCGCTCCAATTAACTGACCTTGAGTAAGGTTTGCTAAAGTATCTGTGACATCAGCACCAACGCCTAGTATAGGAATAATTCCTCTTATAATTGTTCCGAGTAAAACAGGAGTATTATTATTCGGTGAAAAATCGCCAATTATAAGTCCCTCAACGAAGTAAGCTGCCCATTCTCCCGAAGCGAAATCATATGTGAAAGGACAAGTTCCATTTTCATATTCTCGCTTGTCGCTATACCAATCACCATCCGGGTTCGTGTCAAGGGGGTCAAACCCAATTTCAAACTCTAAACCGTCACTTAACCCGTCACCATCCGAATCTGATGAAAACGGATTAGTTCCAATTGCCAATTCCAATTCATCATCTAACCCGTCCCCATCAGAATCCCCCAAAGTCGGGTCAGAATGGACTGGTAAAATATTAAACGCTTTCAAAAAATTAATATAAAGCAGTTCCCCACCATCTATGCGATTATAAAAGCGGGTTAAACCATGCTTAACAAACTTGTTGTCTAACGCTTCAATACAGTCGACATAAGTCGGAAGTTCAGCATAACCATTAGAGTAAACCTTAATAAGCTTGTTGCCGTTTTTGTCCTCAAGCTCGAAATTAATTTCATCAACGTCCAAAAATCCATCATCGTCATAGTCTTGGTCACTATTGATGTTTATTTTCCCAAAATCATCAGGTAAAGGTTTCAATCCTGTGGGGAGCATTATTCGTATTGCGCCATCGTCGACAAAGGTGTCAAATATAACATCAATAACAAACTCACTAAACGCAAGCCGTGCCGGAACAACAATAGGCTCACCATATTCATCTAAAATTTGGTTGCCCTGCTCGTCTACTGCATAATGAGCGGCTTTGATAGACATCTCGAAGCAATTGCCATAATTTAAGTTGTTAATGTCAAGATGACCATTTTCGTTTAAAGCTGTGCTTGTCAGTCTGACATAATCAGGCTTACTACCGCTGTTCATATTCATTATAAAGAACGTATCCATATTGAAAAGTTCTCTATATTGATTTATAGCCCTGTAAACAACATTACCGGTGATGAATACTGTGCCTGTATTTCCGGGGTCCGGGTTACACAAATGGTCGGTAATAAAAAGATATTTCTTGCTGTCCGCTCTTAACCCGCCGTCATATGGCGATTTGTTAAGAATGTTCTGCGTAATACCCGTAATTACTCTTTGGAGCGGAATCATATCGGGCATCATAGTGCGAGTGTCAATGCCCGTCAATTGGTCAATCACTATTTCTGCTTCGCTGTAATTCGAGACGTAATTTTTGTCGGGGTCATTAGGGTTCAGAACAACATTTCCTGTCCATAAGACAAAATAAATTCTTGCGTTAGCCTTTTTTGCCGCCGCTTTTCTGAATATTTCATCGGCGGTTTTCTTTAGCTCTGCTTTGTGCAAATTAACATTATTTGCAGTTAAACCCGAAATGTAGGGGGTGATTATCACGTCAAGATTATCGCCCTCTTCAACAAAGTTGCTCCCCATAAGAGCAGTCGTTGTTTGCATAGGCATAATCGGAGACATTGCAGGGGAAATCGGCTGATAATTTTCTTCCGGCTCAATGCCGAGTGAAGCAAGCCAGATTTCCATATCCATTAGGCAATATGTACCCAAATCGTCAAATTCTGCGTAAACCCTGTTGTTCGCAACATCATGGAATGTTTCGACAGGCAGGAGCATATTGAGGTCTTCAAAATATCTGAAAACATTTAAGCGTTTAATGCCCTCAAATTCCGGCGAAGTGCCTGCGTAACCGCCATGAGTATTATTAACAACGGAGTTATCAAGGTTAAAGCTGACAACCACTTCGTCAACTTTTAATCCCTCGTTGTAAACAAATTGCGGGGCTACGCCGATAATGGCATCGTTGCTCATTGCGTAGGAATAAACGCTTTCAAAAGCTTCAATGTTATTGGCGACAACGCCTGCCGCTTTGATTTCAAGCGAAACATCAAAGGGATTGCCTGCAATACTGTTTATTTCGGAAAGGCTGTCACTATCTGCACTTATGGTCTGCTGTACTGTATATTCGCTGTCGGGATAGCCGAAAGTTCGAGGATTATTCGGGTCAAGTCCTAGAATTAATTCGTCATAGTCCGAAACACCATCGCCATCTGTATCTTTATTGTTTGGGTTAGTGTTGTGCACATTTACTTCATCGCCATCGCTTAGTCCATCCTCGTCTGTGTCAGCAACATGAGGGTTGGTTTCGTTTATGTATTCTTGATAATTCGTTAATCCATCGTTGTCAAAATCCTCATCACCGTCCGAAACTCCATTCCCGTCTGTATCGGCTTTTGCGGGGTCAGTTCCGAGCCAGAAGAGCTCATAACCATCGGGTATCATATCCCCATCGGTGTCAGGGTTATTGGGGTCGGTTTTCGTTATGTAAATCTCGACTAAATCTGTTAGCCCATCACCATCTGTGTCGGTAATATCACTCCAGTCGATTTCCTCACCTATGTTAAAAACAAAGCAAAAATCGCTAACGGCGATTCTCTCACCTACAGTTTGTCGAACAAGAATAACAAGCCGTTCAAAATTTTCCGCCGGGGCAAAAGAATAGGAAAAAACATTACTTACTGTTGCCAAAACAGTAAAATCCTCACCATCTTCTAATACGAGAATTTCAAAACTGCCCGTCTTCACGGTCGATTCCCATTTAACAGTAACCAGACCTGTCTCAGAATCGTACTCAGCAGTTGCAGTAATGGTGATTTCATCGTCATCATCATCGTCATCACCATTATTATTCCCAGCCTCACCAATCTGGACAACCGACAAAACAACATTGCTCAAAGATGGCAAAACACCAACTTCTCTGACCGCCGTAACACCAACCGAAACCGAAGCCCCCGGTTGAATCGGGTTACTCATCTGCAAACTTGAAACTTTATAGCTGCTAGCCGAATTTTCAACCAAAGCCCCGCCCCAAAGGTCAGCGATTTCAAAATTAGTATCAAATGAAAGCATCCATGCTTCAAGCGGAGTGCTTGACGTATTCGATAAAATAATATCGCCGTTAAAGCCCTCGTCCCATTCGTTCGTTACTATTAATTGTACATCAAAACCCTCTGTAATGTCAACCCTTTTTGAGAAATTTTCAAAATTTTTCGGCAACTCAAGATTATCGCCCGCAAGAGTATACCCGAAATTAACGCTTGCGTTCGGCATAATTTCGTAGTTATATCCGGCATTTTTAATTACGTAATTTGTGCCGTTATTATCGACAACAACACCGTTGTAAATCCCCGTAACTTCGCCACCTGCGTTGTATTTTAATGCCCAATTGTAAATCGGCTCATCGCCTGTATTTGTAACGGTTATCTGAATATTCTGAAAGCCTGTCCACTCATTCATGATGTTATATTCGACCGTAAAATCGCTGTAATTAAATGTAGTAATCCCTGTTTGAGCCACGACCGGGATGCTTGCAAAAATTGTCAAAGTCATGGCTGTTGCGATGAAGCCGGAAAGAGCTTGCTTAAACTTTTTAACGAAACTATTCTTAAACATTCGATTACCTCCATCTTTCTGCAACCGTTGGGTTGCCGTCTTAATTTTTTTCGTATAATGGATTTTGCTTTTTTAATCGGCTAGTCGCCTGCTGAATAGAACATTGGTATCGCCTCCTTATTGTTTAATTACACATAATATCCCCAAATATTACAATTTAATAGTAATATATTAGGAAAGCATTGTCAACCCTTTTGGCATGAGGTGCAATTTTTTGGCATGAACGACAAAGCTGCCGATTTTTTAATTTAATCGGCAGCTTTGTCGTTCATGCCAAAAAATTGCACCTCATGCCAAAAGGGTTGACAAGCTTAATTTTGTATGATAAATTAACAATATGATAAGTTTAAATATCCTTTTATAGAAACGATGTGAACGCCATGATAGAATTTGTTTCGGGAAGATTAATATCATTTTTAGTGAATAAAAACGCTGTTTCAAAGAACTCGGAGGACGAAATCGCTTATTACAAATACGGAGTGGAAATAACGCTTTCTTCAATTTTGAACATAGTTCTTATTATTTTAATAGGTCTGATTTTGGGGTGTATCGCTGAGAGCATAATTTTTTTATCATGCTTTATTACGCTCCGCCAATTTACAGGAGGTTATCACGCCGATTCGTATTTTAAATGCAATATGACATTCTGTGCTGTGTTTTTGATTGTGATAAGTCTGTACACCTATACTTGGCAAAGCATTGGCGTGGCAACAAGCGTTTTGACAGGCTTTTTATGCTTGATTATTATTTGCATATCTTGCCCTATAGAAAACATAAATAAACCCATAAAAGACGAGCGTAAAAATAAGTTGAAATACATATCGTTGTTGTTAAGCGGCTTTTTATTTCTGATAAGTATTTTACTGATAACCGCTAAACATAAATTTGGAGCATTAACATTATATACGCTGTATTCGGTTACAGCGTTAATAATAGTAGCGAAATTAAAGAAAGGAGGGTATACGAATGAAAGCGATAGAAAAATCTGAGGCAGTTGCGATAAAAATTATTAAGGAAATAGCGGGGAAAATGGCTGACATATCTTGCGGAGCTACTTCAGTATGGGCGATGTATCAGCCTAAAGAACCGTCAATGACAAAAAACTATCCCGACAAAAAATAACTGCAAAACGAAAAAGCCTATCTTAACCGATGGGCTTTTTTTGTTTTTTAAAGTATTTAAGCAACTGCACTACTGGCTCTGCTACATAGCCAAATACCCTTAAATACCCCTTTCCTACTTTGAGGAAAGGAGGCAGAAAGCATGAGCAGTAAGGACAAGCTGTATTCATATTATAATTCCGATTATGGGCAAGCTGTTATGGTGGACGAGGAAACATTCAAAGCCTTGACTAAAAGCGACAGGAAAATCCGCTATTTCGAGGAAGACCTGAAACAAGAGCAAAAAAGCAGGGACGAGCAGGGCGAGGTCTACTATAAACCGAGCCGTGAGGATTCGCTGGATAGGCTTACCGAGAATAACATTGTATTTGCGGATAATTCGATTGATACCGAGAAATCCGCAATGCTTAATATGCTGAAAGATTGCCTGCATTTACTTGACAAACAGGAGCGAGAAATAATACTTGCCATTTATTTTGACGGCAAAAGTGAATTTAATCTGTCAGCCGAAACGGGAATACCAAAAACTACGATACATAACCGTAAAATCAAAACATTAGCAAAAATCCGCAGGTTATTTAAGGGCTAAGTTTTGATAGCCCGTCCCTCTGCTTTGTCTAAGCGGGGGGATTTTTTTGAAATTGTGCATAAATAAAAGCGTTTTGAATTATTGAAAATTACGAAATTTAAAATAAACGAAAAAATAGCGGACTGAATTGCGAAGTTGACGGCAAATATAGTGAGGGGCAATTTGAACCTCTTTAAATTAAGCCGCTCCCCGATGGGGAATGAGCAAATACAAATGAACGGAGGCAAAAACTATGGAATATCCCGTGATTAAGCGACCTAAAATTAGGGGCTTGATATTGCAGACCTTGAAAAGCGGCTTGCTAAACTTCAAAGAATAAACTAAAGGCGGGTGATGTTATGGGGCAAGGATTAGGCTTTGAAGCGTTTCAGATTTTTAAGAAATGCCGAGTATATAAACATAACGAAACATGGCACATCTCAATCGATGCTCACGATGATGCCTTGCCGCTCTTGTTCGATTACAAAACGCAATACTACAAATACGAACTTTGGAATACACTTAGGCTTAAATCCGCCAACCAATTCCGTATGTATGAAATTCTCAAACAGTTTGAATATAAGGGCGAGAGGACTTTAAATTTAACCGATTTAAAGCGGTTGCTTTGCATTAAGAATAACGAGTATCAGCGTTACGATAACCTCAAGGCAAGAGTGCTTGAAGCTTGCCGAAAAGCCCTTGCAGAGTATACCGATATATCGTTTACATATCTGCCTGCGGAGCGCAACGGCAAAGGCGGCGGCATTACTGCAATTACATTTTATATCAAAGCCAACAAGCCCAAAGCACCTCCGCTTAGCCTTGATGAGTTTATGCAAAGAGGCAAGACAACAGAGGAATCTCCGCCTGCTCCCCAATTACAAATGCCGCAAATATATAAAGATAAAAACCTTGAATTTCTTGCCGAAGCTTGCGATGAGGAGTTTTCGGAGCGGCAGATGAGAGTTATATTTGATGTTGTTATAAAGGCAGTTCCTTTCACGATTTGCAAACATACTATGGCTCTGCAACATTACGATTATCTGCGAATGAAATATAACGAGTTTTGTTATACGGCTGACAAAAAGGCTGTCGAGGGTTCGCCCGTCCGCAACAGGTTTGCATACTTTCTTTCAACATTAAAAGCTGAAACTGCATTTTAATTTCGCATAATTTGCAATGGAGTGTAGGGAAGTTTGCAATAGAATGTAGGGAAGTTTGCAATGCAATGTAGGGAAGTAAATTTTTAAACGCTGTAATTATCAAGGTTTGCGAGGGGTCTAAACAAGTAATAAACAAGATATAAACAAGTTATAAACAAGCGAACAAACAAGAGAGCGGTTTGTTTGTAAGTTTTCAACACAAAAAATAAGGGAGTGAATTAGTTATATGCTGTATACCGATGAGCAGATTGCAAAGGCTAAGTCAGCGGATTTAGCGGCGGCTTTTCAAAGGCGAGGCTACACCTGCGAAAAGGCGGGTAAAGATATTCATGTCAGAGGATTCGGCGGCTTGTATGTCGGAAGCCCAACGCAAAGCAGTTATTATTGTCATTCAAAAAAAATCGGCGGCGGGAACGCTGTTGTCGGCACTTCTTCCCCGCTTATAGTCAAAGAAAAGCGAACGCTTGAAATGCCGGAAAAAGCAAGCGACTATAGGCGTGTGTTTGCATATCTGATACAGCAAAGAAAAATTTCGCCCGATATTATCCGTGCGTTAATCAGCCAAAACATATTATATCAAGATGTTAAAGGCAACGCCGTATTTGTTCATCTTGACAATGACGGTAATACTTGCGGGGCGGAGTTAGTCGGAACTCTTTCGGCAAAACCATTTAAAGGCATTGCGGCGGGAACTCACGAGAGCGTTTTCAGATTTTTCAAAGGCGGCAATCCCGATACTGCTTACATATTCGAGAGTACAATCGATGCTATGAGTTTTGTTCAGCTTTATCCCGAATTAAGCGGCGAGTTTGTTTCAATGGCGGGACTGAAAGATTTTGCGGTTAAGAACCTTGCGGAGCGAGGAATGAAAATCATATCATGCGTTGACAACGATGAAGCGGGGCGAAATTTCAACGGGCGTGTTATGAGTTATGCAAAAGTATTCTCTGCAAGCGGCGAATGTTCTAAAGAGAATGTCAAAGACTTCACAAAGACTTCGCAAGCACAGATTGTTAGGTCTACCAATCATACATAATGCTGAAATCACATTATGTCATTCTTAGGGCAAAGCCCTGAAACCCCGAATATATTTATATAATTATTTCATTACAAAGGAGCGAAATGCAATGCCTAAGAAACAAGGAACTAAGGAAAAAAAGGTCTATTACTCCCCATCGGAATGGGAACGAATATGCAAATTTGCGGCTATGCTTAACATGAGAACGGGGACGTATATTAAAGAAATTTCTTTGAACGCTTTGATAAAAAAATATGATTTGAGTTCCGCCGATAAGTTGTCCTATTCAATTAACCGTTACGGCAATAATCTCAATCAAATTGCCCGTATCGCAAATGCAACAGGCTCGGTGTTGAAACCCGACATTGAAAGTCTGCAAGCTGATGTTGCGAAAATCGAGAGGGACGTTGAACGGTACTTAGCACAGCTTGAATATGAAAAATTGTGAGGTGGAATTATGCCTGTAGTAAAACATATCGCAATCCATGTTTCGCCGCTTAAATTTCTTAAATATATACTGAATGGCGACAAGACCGCCGACATGAAATATGCAAGCGGCATGACAAATTGACGGTCTTATTGCAGATGAGAGTGTTGCAAACCTTGATGATTTACTGAAATCATTGAGCGACAACAATTACCACATTCGCCGTGGGAAATATATAACAATCCGCCCCCCGAACGGAGAGCGGGGCGTTCGCACATACAGGCTTGGTGTTGGCTATTCCGAGAAAGATTTGGAGTATCGTTTGCTTAATCGTGACAAGGAATACAGCGTTGCCGCTATTATGCAAAGATACAAAGGGATTCAGATTGAGTATGCTCTCTGCTTGCGTAAACTTCAAATTACCGTCTATCACAAGAAGCCAAACCCAAAGCGGCATACGATAAGGGACATTCAGCAAATGGGCGAGTTGCTTACGTATATGCACCGCCATAATATCTGCAACCGCAATGATTTTGAAAATCGGATTGAAGATATAACGGCGGCGAATGAGGACAAAAATTTGAATTATTTACTGATGATTATAGAATTATTTGAAGCGGGAAAAAGAAATTATTTGATAAAATTCTTCTATAAATCCTTTCTATATACATCCCTTCGATGCCCGTCACCTCTATCATACTCAGCCACTAATACAAAGTTTTGTGCGATTAATATTTTAGCACTGGTTATGTTCTCTTTTCGTGTACTT
>WRLG01000002.1 GCA_009777725.1 Oscillospiraceae bacterium
TGCTTGCTTGCTTGCTTGCTAAAATTGTAGCATGTTTTGGCATTTTTGTCAAGACCTTTCTTGTTAATTTTTTGTGTTTTTATTATAGCATATTTGGGCGGGGGTGTCAAGGTTTTTGGAAAAGTGTTAATTGTTTGTTGATTTTTATGTTGACAAAATGGGGGGTAGGGGGTATAATAGGTAATAGTAAGGGGGGGCAGTAAAATGCGAAAACCTAAAATATATCTTGAAACAACAATGTTTAACTATTATTTTGACACAGAGCGGGATGCACATGGCGATACGGTTGCGCTGTTCAAGGAAATACAGGCGGGAAAATACAAGCCGTATACCTCGGCATATGTCGTTGATGAGCTTTTAAAAACTGATAATGAGTTAAAGCGAAAAAATATGCTTGCTTTAATAACGGAGTATAATGTGACTGTGCTTAGTCATTCAGACGAATCGCAGGAGTTAGCCGATATATATGTTAACGAGGGAATTATACCGAATAAGTATCGTTATGACGGCTTGCATATAGCCTGCGCTACCGTGAATGATTTGGAATATATTTTCAGCTTGAATTTTAAACATATCAATAAATTAAGAACTAAGACGATGACAAGCGGCGTTAATATCAGAGAGGGCTACAAGCCCATTATTATAGTCGCGCCCTCGGAGGTGGTAGAATATGGCGAAGATGAATAGGTGCGAGGCGGAGATTGATTCTATCCGCTTAAAGCTTTATGAGGAAACCAAAAACCTCACAAAAGAGGAGCAAGCTAAACGATTACAAGAGAAAATAAAAGCGGCGGCTGATAAATACGGTTTTACTCATCTGTTGCAACCCTCCGTCAGCCAAAGCTAAATCAAAAGTGCTGACTTTTTCCTCAAAAAACAAAAAGACAACCGCCCCCGCTAAACAGGGGGCAATTGCCATATATTTATATAAATTTTAAGACACGCCAAAAGAGCGGAGTTACCCGCTTGCTTGCTAAAATTGTAGCATATTTGGGGCGGGGGTGTCAAGGTTTTTGGGAAAGTGTTAATTGTTTGCTGGTTTTTATGTTGACAAAATGGGGGGTAGGGGGTATAATAGAGTTAACAGTTAACAAACCGACAGTGACTTTACACAAAGAAAGGGTGAAAACATTGGCAAAAAATGTTATAAAACTTAAACTTGATATTATTTTTAAAAAGACATTCACGGAGAATAGCGACCTGCTCCAAAGTCTTCTGATGGGATTACTTAACTTGCCTAAAATCGACAATATCGTGATTAAAAACTCGGAAATTCTGCCGAACGGCATAGACGGAAAATTTGTAAGAATGGATTTAAACTTAGAGGCGGACGGTAAGCTAATCAATGTTGAAATGCAATACGGCGCAGATATGAACTACAAAGACCGCGCCTTGCTTTACTGGTCGAAGTTATATGAAAGCGGCTCTAAAAGCGGCAAGGGTTACGGCGAATTACAACCAAGCATCAGCGTAAATATAGTTAATCACAGCATTTTTGACTGCAAGGAATATCATTCAAGCTTTACTATGATGGAGAGGCAACGCCATGAAATATTGTCCGATAAATGCGAAATACATTTTTTTGAGCTTAAAAAAATCGGCAAAGCAATCAATGTAAATGATAAGGCGGAGCTTTGGCTGAAGCTTATAAACGCCGAAACGGAGGAGGAGCTTGAAATGTTGGAACAAACAGGGTTTGAGCCCATTCAAAAAGCTGCGCGGGTTATCCGCGATATGAGTGAGGACACGAGAATCCGCGAAATGGCGCGGGCGCGAGAAGAGGCGGAAATTAACGAACGCTTGATGCTGGGCGCGGCGCGGAAAGAGGGCAGGCAAGAGGGCAGGCAAGAGGGCAGGCGAGAGGTTCTGAAAGAGGTTATTGACAACCTTAAAAATAGCGGAATGTCTGATGATGATATAAAGCGCATACTTAAGCTGTAATTATTTTTGATTTGGCGTTTATAGTTTTTCAGATTTAAAGCAGGTTTGTTCTTTCGAGGATTTTTGCCGCGAAAATATCGTGAAAATATATTAAAAAACCCTTGACATTATAATAAAGACGTGATATACTATATAAACAGCGGCTTTCTTTACCCGCTGTTTCCGCATGTTTCGGGTTATTTTGTTTAAGAATACAAGACGATTCGGCAAAGCACGGACTTGACCTCATTTATAAAGTCCAAGCCCCCGTTTATCGCGCCCGAATACAGCGAGATTTTTAGAAAAGAGATGATTTTTTAATGTACGCCATTATTGAAACGGGCGGTAAGCAGTATCAGGTCAGAGCGGGCGATGAGGTTTTTATTGAAAAGCTCGGCGCGGACGAAAACGAAACGGTGACATTTGACAAGGTCGTAGCACTCGCCAAGGAGGGCGAATTTGAAGCGGGAAACCCTTACGTCAGCGGTGCAAAGGCTACGGCGACCGTGATTAAAAACGGAAAAGGCAAGAAAATCAATATATTCACCTACAGGCGCAAGCAAGGCTCATCTCATAAAAGGCAGGGGCATCGTCAGCCGTACACCAGAGTGCGGATAGACGCCCTGTACGATGCAAGCGGTGCGGTTTTACCTGCGGCTAAGCCGGCTAAAGAGGACGGCGGATTTAAGAATTATACCGCAGAGCGCCTTATGAAAGCGCAGGAAAAGGGCGAAGCTTAAACAGGCTCTGAAGCAGATTTAGGCGAATCACTTAATCATATCAAAGAGGGCGCAAGACCCTATGAAGTAAGACTTGAAAGGAATGATTTTGAATGGCGCATAAGAAAGGCGTGGGCTCTACTAAAAACGGACGCGACTCCGAGTCAAAGCGGCTGGGGGTTAAAAGAGCGGACGGGCAGTCTGTTTTGGCGGGTAACATATTAGTCCGTCAAAGAGGTACTCATATTCACCCCGGCAGTAATGTCGGCATAGGCAGTGATGATACGTTGTTTGCAACTATATCGGGTAAGGTTCGCTTTGAGCGATTCGGTCGCAGCCGCAAAAAGGTCAGTGTTTATGCAGAACAGTGAAACAGTTAACATGTAACAGTTAGTAGTTTAGGGTTGTGCTGTTGGAGCAATCCAATCGTTTAGTGAAAAAAAGCGGCTGAAATTTCAGCCGCTTTTTTATGTTGAACAACTATAGCTATACTTGCAAAAAGACTTGATTTCTGCCGTTGTTTTTAGCTTGATACAACGCCGCATCGCTACGCGCCATTGTGTCGGTCATGGATTCGTCTCCGCTTCTCATCGCTATGCCTATACTGCAAGTGACATTGATATTGAAATCTTCATATGTTATTACCGTTTCCTGTATCTTTTTCCGTATCCGCTCTGCCAGCATCTTGACTACCTCGGCTTCGGCTTCGGCGATAAGCATTACAAACTCCTCCCCGCCGTATCTGGCGAAGATGTCGTTGCCCCGCGTGCACCCCTTAATTTGAGCCGCCGTTGTCCTCAAAACCTCATCTCCCGCAAGATGCCCGTATGTATCGTTGCATTTTTTAAAGTAATCCAAGTCTATCATTAACAAAGAGCAAGGCTTATCGGAACGCCTGCAGCTTTCAAACTGCACCGCCGCCAGTTCCATAAAGCTCCTTCTGTTATAAACCCCGGTAAGCGCGTCCATATGCGCCATTTCCTTTAGTTTTTTCGTAAACACGACCGATTCGGTAACATTGCGGATAATGATAATGTAACCCATCAACTTGTCTTTTTTCGTTATAAGGGAGCTTACAGCGGCGTCATAATGCTCGTGAGATATGTTAAATTCAACTCCGAAAGCTTCCTTATTCTTTTCATTTTCGCAAAAGAACAATTCCTTGGGCCAACTCTCAACCAACTGCATATGCTCACCTTCAGACAGTGCGCCCAGCCCCGGAAAAATACTTCTTGCCGTTTCGTTGGCATACAAAAATTTATTTCCGCACCCGACCAGCACCAAGGCTTCTTTCAGAGATTGCAGAGCAACCTCCTTAGCCCTCGGTATAACATCAAACATTTCGTTTCTTACAATATTTATAAAAAACACGACCGCTACAACCGTCATGGACACGGGAGTATAGTTAATGCCTTCTAACGCACTTATTTTAAGAACATGCAGGCTGTTTGCAGCCGCGGGCGTAATTACCCCCAGAGCGATTAGAAACAATGTCGCCCTGTGCCTTTTATCCCACTTTATCAGCCGATGCAGAAGTACCGATAACGAGGCAACGATAACGAGCGCGGCGTAGATATGCGTTAAATAATATAAATCACCTTTTTCAATTTCCAAACGTCTTATTCCCGAAGTAGTTGTTATAAAGTCAAAGGACTTGTAAATCAGCCCGTGAACCTCGGTTGTCCACATAAGGACTACAATTAGCGCGGGCACTATAAAAAGCGATGCCTTTGCTTTCAAGTTCAGCTTTAGCTCGCAGTAATCGGACACGAACCAAAACGAAATGGGTACTAAAAACGCCGCCCCCATATAATCGATTTTTTTCCCGGCGAAGCCCCCGTCCGCAGTATGCGCGGTAATCATGATTAAATAGCCCAGCACAAATAAAAATATAGACGCAAGCATTGCCATGAATGAATTCCTCTTTTGGCTTTCACAGCGTATCATGGTATATAATCCGAGAAAGGTTATAATAGCCAAAGCTACCGCCAATATAACATCCAAAACACTATTAATTATCATTTTATTTTTTTCCACTCCTCATAAACTATCTGCTCATCAGCCAATCTTCAACCCTAACCGCAGGAATACCCTCGTAGTTCCCCTTGAAAGAACTTTCTTTATATAACACGATTTTAGGGTAGTTATCTTTAATCTCTAACAGTGAACCAAACTCTCGGTTAATCGTTGATTCTTCGTTCAGCAGATAACAAACCTGCAAATACAGCTTATCGCCGTCTTTCTCGCCGACAAAGTCTATTTCCTGAACTCCGGCACGCCCGACACAGACCTTATAACCTCTGCGAAGAAGCTCCACCCCCACGATATTTTCAAGTATAATCTCAATATTCTGAAGATTAGAGCCAACGACTGCCTCCCGCAAACCGTGGTCAACTACATAATATTTCTCGTTTACTTTAAGCAATTTCTTGCCGTTTACGTCTTGGCTCTTTAAACGATACAGCAAATAGGCTTCCTCACAGGCTTTCAGATAATTAAAAATCGTTTCGGGGGCAACCGTTCGATTTTCAGCCTTGAAAAATTTTGATATGCTTGTCGCCGAGAAGCTTTTGCCAACATTAGCCAACGCATACGAGATAATACGCTCTAAAAGGTCTACATCCCTTATCTTATTGCGCTTGACTATGTCTTTCAACACGACTGAGTTAAACACATCCAGCAAGTAATTCTTGCTTATTTCAGACTCAAAGCCTATGCTTGACAAAAACGGCATTCCGCCGTATTTAATATAATCATCGAAAGTATAATTCGCGTTTACCTCTTTAAATTCCGCATATGAAAACGGATAAATCACGAACGAAACATAACGCCCGGCGATGTAGGTAGCAAGCTCGCCCGACAAAAGGCGTGAGTTAGAGCCCGTGATGTAAATATCGGCGTTGAATTTTACCCGCAGGGAGTTTATTGCCTTCTCCCAACCTTGCACCTCTTGGATTTCATCGAAGAACAAACAGAACTTCTCTTTACTGTTGTTGACCTTCCCGCATACATAGTCGTGAAGTGCGTTATATTCGCACAGATGTTGGTTTCCTAAATCCTCAAAATTTAAAAATACAGTATTAGGGCTGTTTATCTCATCGCGAATCTGCTCTAACAATACGCTTTTCCCGCCCCGGCGGATACCTGTCAGCACCTTAATAACGTCTTTACCGATAAGCGGACGGATTTTCGATAAATAATTTTCCCTGATAATCATAACTATCAGCTCCTCATATATCTATTATATCATAAGATATAAGTTTTAGTCAATAGGGTTTTGAGATTTTTTATAAGATATAACAATTACAAAAATATATTGACAATATGCACATAGCGGGTGTATAATATAAATGTGAGGAGTTGATTGCAATGCCGACAGCAAGAATATCCGTCAATGTAGACGGGGAAGTAAAACAAAGCGCGCAGAAAATCCTAAGCGAGATAGGCATAGACTTAACCACCGCCATAGATTTGCTTTTGAGAACGATAATCCGGGAAGAAAGAATCCCTTTTAACCTGCAAACCGAAAAGGCTTACCGTGATGATGCTTACAGGCTGTATGTAAAGACAGAATTAGATAAATCTAAACTTGAAGCTGCCGACCCCGATGCAAATTGGGTATCTCACAAAGAATTGATGAGTAGATTGAGAGAGCAAAGAGAGGCGAGAGGATAGTGCACAAGCTTGAATATTTACCCTCAGCCGCAGATGACATTTTGGAAATAGAAAATTATCTGTATGAACGAAGCCCCTTAGCCGCCGACAAGTTTACAGAAGCCATTGAACACCAAATGAAAAATCTTGCAGGCAATCCTTTTATGTGCCGGATTTATGAAGAAGATGATTATTTTCGCAGCATGATACTCCCTTACAAATACCGTCTTTTTTACCATGTGGACGAAGAAACCGAAACAATTAAGGTTCATCGGATTTTACATGGTATGAGGGATTTGAAGAGTGTTATGGAGTTGGAAATTGATTAAACGAGGGGGTTGATGATACGCCCTCTTGTTTTTTATAATTTTTCAAAACAGTGCTGACAGCATTGCGCTATGTTTGTTGCGAATTAATATACTCCTGCCCCAAACTGCAGACAAGTAAAAATGTCGAATGTTTGGTGCAGGAGTATAGAAGCTCTCAGTGGCTAATCGAAGCTTGGATTAAAAGCATAGAAATTCCTTGAATCAAGATTATCTTGACAAATGCGGAGACCTTCTCCGAACCTTTGAAAATGTACAATCTCGCGCTGGCGTAAAAACCTAATCGGGTCAATAACATCCGGGTCATCGGCAAAGCGCAGGATATTGTCGTATGTTGTGCGGGCTTTTTGTTCTGCCGCGACTGTGCATTAACTACCGCGTTAAAAGTTCCAGTGTATTTCAAGGGGTAATTCTTTGGTTTCTGGGTTTCGCTTTCCGATATAAATACACTCAATCAAGGCGTTAACATGCTCGCGGGTTAATTTTTCTACTTTCAAATATTCGGATAAAAGAGCCGACTTGTCATCGGAATTTTTTACGCGCTCATTTAATGCTCCAAGAGCCTCGATGGTTTGCTTTATCAGCCGCTCAAACCTTCCTTTCTCGGAATGAAAGTCTTTAGATAGGCTGATAAAATCGTCCTCCGTAATAATTCCGCGCGTTTTATCAAGGTATAAATCCTTAACCGCTTTTGAACAATCGCTAAAGCTCTTTTCATATGTACGCAATGTTTTTTCGGTTTTGTCTATATTGGCTTGGATTTTTGTGTTAAGCTCAATGCGGCGCAAGAGCTCCGATTTGTTCAGGTACTCATCAATCAATTTGTGAAGTTCCGACAAAACGATTTTTTCAAGCTCCGAAACAGGAACAAATGAGCCTATACAGGAATCCTTGGCGATATTTCTGGTGCCGCATTTCAGATAATGCTTGCCGTGATTTTTTGCGGATACCATTGTATAATCACAATTCAAGCACTTAGCCTTTTTAGCGAACAGCCCGATTTTACCCGTATCCGAAAAGGGCTTTGTTTTGTTTTTTATCAATTCCTGCGCTATATTCCATTGCCCGCGCTCTATAATCGGCTCGTGAGTATCCGGGATAATTACCCATTCATCTTTTGGGACGGGTTTGGTGATTTTTGACTTGTAGGAAACACTTTTATACCGCCCCTGCACCATATTCCCGATATACATTTCATTAGTAAGCATATCGGAAATTGAGAAATACCGCCAAAATGTGCTGTTGCGGCTCTTTGCCTGACAATAACGCAAGCCTTTGAGCCGCTTATATTCGGTCGGGTTAGGGATTCCTCTGTCATTAAGTATTCGTGCTATGGCTGACTTGCCGTAACCTTGAATAAAAAGGCTGAATACTTCTCTTACAACATCGGCGGCTTCCTCATCAATCATTAAATGTCCCTTTTTTTCGGGGTTTTTCATATAACCATACAGCGCGAACGAACCGATATGAACCCCGTTTTCTTTTTTAGCTTTGAAAACACTCTTGATATTTTCCGATAAATCTTCAAGATACCATTCATTAATAAGCCCGTTGATTTGTCGGGCTTTTTTATTGCCCTTAACCGCCGTATCCGCATTATCAACAACGCTTATAAAGCGAACTCCCCATATTGGGAAAAGGTCGTGTATGTATTTTTCCACCATTTCTAATTCGCGGGTAAACCTTGATTGGCTTTTGCATAGAATAATATCAAATTTGCACGCTTCGGCATCTTGAATCAATCTGTTAAAGTCGGGGCGGTTTCGGTCTGCCCCCGTATAATCGTCATCGCTGTAAATATGATAAATTTCCCAATCGCGCTCAACAGCATACTTAACAAGCATGGATTTTTGGTTTTGTATGCTCTCGCTGTCATCGCTTTCCGTTCGTTTATTTCTATCCTCCTCTGATAGTCTGCAATATATGGCAACTTTCATAGTTATGACCATGAATTCAGCATGGTTTCGTTCCTCCCTCCGTAATAGCAGTGCTGCGCGGGGCTTGTTCTAAACTTTTGATAATGTTTAACCATCTGTCTGTAAATATTTCCTTCATTTTTTCTTTATCTTTATTTTTAAATACATTTTTACATGAAGATTGCCTATCATTTTTTTCCAACTGTATCACCTCCCGTTACATAATATTCTGGTTTTTAAAGGGATTTGCTTGTCTTATTTAAGTTTTGGGCGGGGATGCGTAACATGCTAAAACACTTTCTTATTTTTAGTTAACAGTTAACAGAAAATTAACAAATAATCCTATTGACATTACCGAAAATCTATTGTATAATTGTATTAGTTGATTAATACAGTTATACAGCAACATGTAATATTAAAAATTTTAAAATTAGGTATTGACAGCTGGTTGAAATTATGTTATAATATTATATGTTGTATAGTATACGAGAAAGGGTTGTATTTTATTTATGAAAGCTAAAAAAATGATTGTTCCCGCTTCAATCATCGCGGGAATCGGGCTGGTAGGAGTAACCATTGTGATGCTGAGCAGGGCGGCAACGGCGGCTTCGGTATCCGATGTAACCGAGCTTGAAAGGAAAACACTCAGAAACAGTATATCCGTAACGGGGACGGTGGAGAGCGTAAACCAAAGCAAGGTTTTTTCAAACCTTACATATCAAATCGAATCGGTAAACGTCGAGGTGGGGGACGCGGTTAAAAAAGGCGATGTTCTCTGCACACTTGATACGACCGATTTGCAAACCCAAATCCTTCAGCAGCAAGCGACAGTCAGCAACAGCGATGTAAACACAAACTATACGCTTACCGATGCGGAAAAGAATTACAGAGAAGCCGTTGAGAAGCATCAAGGCGGAACAAATTCGCAAATCGTTGCGGCGGAGCAGGCTGTCGAAAACGCTCGCCTATCTCTCGAAAAAGCGGAGCGCGACTACCAAAGCGTGCTTGACGGAACGATTTCGGATTCCGAATCAATGATTAGTTCTGCCGAACTTTCCGTTCAAAATGCGGAGCTTTCCGTTCAAAATGCGGAAATTTCTATTACAAACATGGAGCGCAACCTTAAAAACGCAATTGAAAATCTTGAATTTTATCAGGATAGTTACGATACCGTTTTAAAAGAGGTCGGTGATGAGGACTATCTGTCCTTAAAGGAGATGAGAAGGTTTAAGGAAGACTCCTTTGAGGTGTATCAAAAAGCACTTGAAGAGAACAAAAGAAAAGGTCAATGGCTGGGCGGAGATAACTATGTTCCCGATAACCGCGATGCCGTTGACAAATCCAAAAGAACCTACGATGATGCGGTTCTTGCCTATGACAGGGCAATCGAGAATATGGATTCCGCTAACAAATCCAAGCTCGATAACGCAGAGCGCGCTGTTACAAGTGCACGGCAATCGGTTGAAAGTGCCGAAGCATCTCTTGAGACCGCTGAGGTAGGGCTCGAAAATGCAAAAATTGCTCTCCAAAGCGCAAAGGTTTCACTCCAAAGCGCGAAAAACGGAAGCGTGAATTCCGATAAAGCGCGGGAGGATAACATAGCGCATTACAAGTCTATGCTTACAAACTCACAGGTAGCTTACGAAAATGCAAAAAATAACCTCAGCCTTGCCAACAGGGATGTTGAAGCCGGATTATCAACCCTAAAAGCCGCCGCAGAGCGCGAAAGAACCCTGTCCGGCAATAATAATCCGCAGGTTATCCTCCTTGAAAGCTATAGGTCTAAATTAAGCGATGCCGTAATTATCGCGCCGAGCGATGGGATAGTGACAGCCGTAAATGCTGAAAAGGGCAGCTTCCCGCAGGGTGTGTTGTTTATCATTGAAGATACTTCGGATTTAAAAGTAACCGCTTCCGTTTCGGAATATGATATTGCGTTGCTTTCGCTTAATATGCCTGTAACCGTCAGCTCCGATTCCTTACCGGGGGATGACACTTTCGATGGGATTATAAGCAAAATCGCGCCCACAGCTATAAGGGGGATGGACATGACGGGTTCGGGAGCGGGTTCAAGCAATTTCGAGGTTGAAATCACCGTCCTTTCTAAAAGCACTCCGCTTATGGTCGGTATGACTGCTAAGGTTTCCATTGTTATTGAGGAAAGCGAGAATGTGTTCGCCGTGATGTACGATTCCATAAGCGTTGACGAGGACGGGAATGACATTGTTTATACCGCGGAAGGAACAGACGGAGGACATACGGCAAGAGCCGTTATCGTAACCCTCGGAATGGAAACAGACTTTGAAGCCGAAATAAGAGGCGACGACTTAAAGGAAGGCATGATTATACTTACCGATGCTTCAACACTATACGACGGAGCACCTGTTCTGCTTGACAATTAACCGATAAGCTTGGAAGGAATGTTTATTTAGCATGAATAATACAAAAAATAATATTATCGAAATGGGTTCGATATATAAGCGGTTTTATATCGGTACGCCGAATGAGCTTGAAGTTCTTCACGGGATTAGCTTTGATGTGCCGGATGGGCAGTTTGTTTCGGTAGTGGGCGCGTCCGGCTCGGGGAAATCTACCCTTATGAATATAATCGGCGCGCTTGACCGCCCGACCGAGGGCAGCTACAGCCTTGACGGCGCGGACATCGCTGCCCTGTCAGACAAGGAATTATCGGTCATCCGCAATAAAAAAATAGGGTTTGTGTTTCAGACCTTTAACCTCATAGCGCGAACCTCTGCCCTTAAAAATGTAGAGCTGCCTATGCTTTACGCGGGAGTTCCGTCAAAAGAGCGCGCACGCAGGGCAAAAGAGCTTTTGGAGCTTGTAGAAATGAGCGACCGCTCCAGCCATATGCCCAACGAGCTTTCGGGCGGGCAGAAGCAGAGGGTAGCCATTGCGCGCTCAATGGCAAACCAGCCCTCCATTATCCTAGCCGATGAGCCGACAGGCGCGCTGGATTCCAAAACCGGGCGGCTTGTCATGGATATATTCCATAAGCTTCATAAAGAGCAGGGTAAAACAATAGTTCTCATCACCCATAACCCCGAATTGGCAGAAGAAACAGAGCGCATTATTACCCTTTCAGACGGGGATATTATAAGTGATAAGATGACCGTTTAACGAGGATTTATAAGCGAAAGGAGGCATTAACCATGTACCAAACTATGGAAGAAATTGAAAAGCAATATGACGGAAATTTTGTTTGCATGATTAATTGCCAAAAAGGTGAATTTCACAACATTATAGGCGGCGAGGTTATAGCCGTCAGCAAGGATAAGAGCGAAATCCGCAAGGTCTGGCGAGAAAACCCAAGCAGCTACAAGCAATATATGGGAGAATTTCCCGATATGGCAGGAGGCTTTTTGCTGTAATGGAGCGAATTAAAATAATGGTCGTAAACAATGTAATGTATGCACAAATTCCGTTTTGGAGCATTTCTGATAACGAGTATCGCGGAATGTTTGTAATGATTGATACGGGTGCGACAACAACAGCCTTTTCTTCAGATGTCTTAAAAGATTTAGGCTGTTACAGCGAATCAAAAAAGGGAACGGCAAGAACGGCGGGTGGTTTTGTCGATACATACGAGGTCATTGTTCCTAAAATAAAGGTCGGCAATATGGAACTGGCTGATGTCGGCGTAAGCTCTCATGAATTGCTTAACGAATTTCCTTTTGACGGCATACTCGGTATGAACATACTTATGCAATTCAATTTCAGTATTGATTTTGATGAGAATATTGTTACATTTAAGAAAAGGGGGACTTAAACGAGGTTTTAGTATTATAGAGTTCAGCCCTCAACTAAACACAAAGGAGTAAATATAAATTTATGAGCATAAAGGAAAACATAGCTTTAGCCTTGGCGGGGCTGAAGGCTAATAAAATGCGGGCATTTCTTACAATGCTGGGGATTATTATAGGAATAAGCTCGGTTATTGCCATTACCACGATGGGGACTATCGTTGAAAAAGGGCTTGACGGACTTGTATCGGACATGGGTGTCAGCAACCTTGTTCAAATTTATATGGAGCTGAAAGATGATAACACCCGAAACTGGTCTGATATGAGGGATTCCGACAGAATCAGCGAGGACATGATTCAGAGCATCAGAGAGCGTTTCAGCGATGAAGTCGAGCTTGTGGTGTATCAAGAGCACTTGGGGCAGGGAAACACAAGGCATAACAGGGAAACCATAAACCTAAACATTCAAGGCATAAACCCCGAATCAATTGCCGTTAATTCAGCCGAAATTATAAGGGGAAGATACATAAATCAAAATGATATGGAGAGGCGAAGCAACGTAATCGTAATCCCCGACAAATTAGCCGAAAAAATGTACGGCTCTGTCGAGGGCGCAATCGGCGAGATAATGAGCGTTAACATAATGGGAACTCACAGAGATTTTGCGGTAGTCGGGGTTACAAGGGAAAAGAGCTCAATGTTTGAGGGATTTGCTTCTAATGTATATTATATGTTAATGCCCTTTACAACGGCTGCGAATATCTCAAACAGCACAGGGTATTTCGATTATGTTATGCTTACTACCTACGACGGCGTAGATGTATTGGAATTTTCCGAAAGGCTCGCGGCTTATGTTAACGAGAGGTTTTACCAGAATAACGATTCTTTCCAAGTCTCGCATTACAGCATGGTAGAAGAGTTAAGCAGTATAAACTCATTTTTACTTATTCTCCAAGCGGTGTTAGCGGTTATTGCGGGTATATCCCTTTTAGTCGGCGGAATCGGCGTTATGAACATCATGCTTGTCTCGGTAACGGAGCGGACAAGGGAAATAGGAGTACGCAAAGCGTTGGGCGCGCCGAATACGGCAATAAGGGTTCAATTTATAGTCGAGGCGGTTATAATCTGCTCAATCGGAGGGTTAGTAGGGATTGCCTTAGGCGTTGCTACGGGTAATGCCGCAGGAACGATTATGAATGTCGCGGCAATGCCGTCCGTCATGGCAATAACCGTAGCGGTGTCGTTTTCAATGTTTATCGGCGTATTTTTCGGCTACTACCCTGCAAACAGAGCCGCAAAGCTTAATCCTATTGAGGCTTTGAGGTATGAGTGATTTGGCGGTTAGTTAGGAGTTGGGGGTTTTTTACCCCTAACTCCTAATTTATATTATTGTATTGACATTAAAGCAATTTTAATGTATAATTGATTTAAGGAGTTGGTTAATTTGGCAACTGTAAATATTAGGGTTGACGATGCTCTTAAACGTGATACAGAGGGCATTTTATCGGAATTAGGTCTTTCAATATCTGCGGCGACAACTTTATTTTACAAGCAGGTAGTACGTTACGGCGGAATTCCTTTGGATTTAAAAGTAGATTACCCAAATGCGAAAACACTTGAAGCATTAAAAGAATCCGAACAAATGATAATTGAAAAAACGTCCCGCAATTTTTCGTCTTTAGCTGATATGCGTAAAGCTATGAGCGAAGAAAATGAAAAGGAAGATGAATAATGCGGACTTTTGACTACACCTCTCAATATCGCCGCGATGAGCGTCTTATGAGAAAACAAGGCAAAGATATGGCAAAACTTGATGTTATTCTAGAATTGCTTATAAATGGCAGTAAACTGCCAAAAGAACTGCGCGACCACGCATTGAGCGGAAATATGGCTAACTCTCGTGAGCTTCATATTGGAAGTGACTGGCTTCTTGTTTATAGGCTCTATGAAAATAACTCTAAAATTACTTTTGAGAGAACAGGAAGTCATTCGGAATTGTTTCGTTAAAACAAAGGAAGTATACCAAATAGTAACTGTTAACTATCAAAAAGGAGTGTATATAGAACCATGAGCCTTAAAGAAAATATAGCTCTGGCATTAGCGGGGCTGAAGGCTAATAAAATGCGGGCATTTCTTACAATGCTTGGGATTATTATAGGAATCAGCTCGGTTATTACGATTACCACTATGGGTACTATCGTTGAAAGAGGGCTTGGCAACCTTGTATCGGATATGGGGGTCAGCAACTTAGTGCAGGTTTATTTGGGGATGAAGGACGATAATACCCGCAACTGGTCCGGCATGAGGGATTCGGACAGAATCAGTGAAGCTATGATAGAGCAGGTAAGCGCGCGCTTTTCAAATGAAATAGAGCTTGTCGTTTATACGGAGAGCTTGGGGCGTGCCAACATGCGGCATAAGAGGGAATCGATTAACATGAATGTCCAAGGCGTTAACCCCGAATCAACTGCCGTAAGCTCGGTTGATATTGTAAGGGGCAGGTATATAAATGATAACGATATGGAAAGGCGAAGCCAAGTCATCGTCATCCCGAATGATTTAGCCGAAAAGCTCTACGGCACTCCCGTAAACGCCATAGGCAAGGTGATGAGCATTAATTTGAGGGGAGCTAACAGGGATTTTGCGGTTGTCGGCGTTTATAAGGTTCGGCAGGAGATGTTTGCGGGGTTTATGACTACATATGAAGTAATTATACCCTTTTCTACAGCCATGAAAATCTCTAACAGGTCAAATTATTACGATAATATGATGCTGACGACCTATGACGGCGTGGGTGTGGTAGAATTTGCTCAAACGCTGACGGAATATATGAACGAGCGGTATTATGAAAATAACGACTCCTTTGAGGTGCGGCAATATACCATGGAGGAGATGTTAAACTCAGTAAGCCAGTATTTGATTATAATCCAAACCGTGCTGGCGATTATCGCGGGTATATCGCTTTTGGTCGGCGGCATCGGGGTTATGAATATCATGCTTGTTTCGGTGACGGAGCGTACCCGTGAAATAGGGGTGCGGAAAGCGTTGGGCGCGCCCAACACGGCGATTAGGATTCAGTTTATCGTTGAAGCGGTTATCATCTGCGCTATCGGCGGCGTAATCGGGATTACTTTGGGGATTATTCTGGGCAACATTGCCGGTGTCCTGATGAACGCCGCCGCCATACCGTCACCTGCGGCAATCGTTATAGCAGTATCGTTTTCAATGTTTATCGGTATATTTTTCGGCTACTATCCCGCAAACCGCGCCGCAAAGCTCGACCCGATTGAGGCTTTAAGGTATGAATAGGCAGTAGTTGGCGGGTAGTGATTCGCGGATAGCTGAGAGCCGGGAGTTTTTTTCGGCTCTTGATTTTTTGTTCATTGATTAACTTTTTGTTCATAATAGGGGAAAAATTAATAAAATATTATTGTTAATGGTTTATTAACAATAAGTTAACGCTGTATACTTGTATTTATGATATAATACTAATATCATTAGTATAGTAGTAAGTTTTTTTACTCGGAGGGGGGGAGACCATGCCGATTTTAGGAGATTACCCACTTATGGCGGGTATGGTCACGGATAATGCCTAAGGCTAAAGCGATAGAAAAAGAAAAGAATATTAAATTGCAGAACACTATTTTTGACATGGAAGAGCGCAAGCTCATGGTATCGCCGGAATTTTTAAACGATGCTGTTTTGAGCTATGTAAGCAAAAGGCTTAATACCATAAACAAGCATCTGGCTAATTTGAGCGCGACCAAATCGCCCAGAGTTTATTTCACTTATTGCGACGCGATGGATAGCTGCCTTGACGAGCTTATTAAAATAGAGCCTTATTTTAAATTTAAAAAGCCTGTTCCCTCTGAATTTAAGAAATTGGTTTTATCCAAAAGGGAGCACAGCACATCTTCGATGATGAACAGGGCTTGGAAATCTCTCTTAAACAGAGCCGTCATTATTGACGGCAAGCCCGAAAATACCCTGCCGTTTGAGGATTTACTGAATGAAATTTCAGTTTATAAGGATAGAATGACGCAGGTTAACCTTACCGCCGTAGATATGTATTACAACTCCATCCGCAAGCCCGAAGAGCCGGAGGAGGAAGCCGCCGAAGCCCCCGATGGCGATGGCGAGGGAGAAGTAACCGAAGAGACTTTAAATGAGAAATTGAATGAAGAACCCGGAAAATACCTTAAAGCATACGAGCTACCGAATTTTTGACGGGGCGTGGTGATTGTTTATTTGTGCAAATTGCACAATATATATATATATATATATATTGTGCACAATGCCGAAATTTTGAAAAAGGGGTTGCAATTTTAGAAAAAGTAGGGTACAATTACAATGAACAATTAACAGTTAACAATTAACAATGAATGTGTCGGCTTCGCCGACGGATTTGAAATGGTTTAGCTTAAAATGTTACGCCACGGGCGTAACTCCGAAATTGTTCATTGTTAACTGTTAATTGTTAATTGAGCTGAAGGGAGCATGATTGCGGTATGGCTAAAACTATATTTATTGTGGACGATTGCGATACTAACCTGTCGGTTGCCGAAAGCGCGCTGGAGGAACATTATAAAGTGATTACTTTGCCTTCCGCTATAAAAATGTTCTCTCTTTTGGAAAGGATTAAGCCGGATTTAATCCTTCTTGATATAGCTATGCCCGGAGTTGATGGCTTTCAAGCAATCAGAACCTTAAAAACAAACGAGTATTACGCTGATATTCCCGTTATTTTCTTAACGGCTATTGTTGACCCTGCCTCCGAGGCGATGGGGTTTGAGCTTGGCGCGGTTGATTTTATATCTAAGCCTTTTTCCGTCCCCGTATTGCGGAACCGCATAAAGCTTCAGCTTGAAGTCGGCGAAATCGTGCGCGACCAGACCAAGACGGTCCGCCGATTGCAGAACGGAATTGTATCCGTTATAGCAGATGTAGTTGAAAACCGCGACCGCGACACGGTTGAGCATAGCGAGCGCACGGCTTCCTACATAAGAATCCTTATCCAAGCGATGCTTGCCAATGATGTTTACACCGATGAATTAAGCTGCTGGGATATTGAAACTGTCTCTTCCGCGGCGCGGCTGCATGATATAGGAAAAATCGTTATCCCCGATAATATTATGAACAAGCCGGGCAAGCTGACCGAGGAGGAATATACAAGGATGAAAACCCACGTCTCCGAGGGTGCTAAAATTATTAACCATATGGTAACCAAATCGGGTAATAACTCGTTTTTGAGCTTTGCGAAAACCTTTGCCGATACCCACCATGAGCGTTGGAGCGGGGGCGGCTACCCTTACGGGCTGTCGGGAACGGATATACCCTTGCAGGGGCGTATTATGGCGATTGCCGATGTTTACGACGCGCTTGTTTCGCGCCGTCCTTACAAAGAGCCGATTAGCTGTGAGGAAGCGGAGCGGATTATTATGTCTGAAAAGGGCGCGCATTTTGACCCCGCCTTAGTCGATGTGTTTTGCGATGTTAAGCATCTGTTTAGGGCGGCGACAGAGAGAGCGTAGGAACTCTTATGAAAAAGAAGCCAAAGACAAAAGATATAAAAAAGCCGATACGCCTGTTGTTTATACAGCTGGCGTTTGTTTGGCTGTCTTTTTTATTAATGATAGCTCTTACATGGTATTTCGTAAGCGATATGGAAAGAGAAAGTTTACACAAGCAAGCCGAAGAGAGGCTTTCATTTGTCAGTGCGAAGTTTGAGCATTATTTAAAGGAATCCGAATATGTTCTTTCCGGCTTTTCATTCCCAATGCGGATTATACTTGAATACAACGTGAATTTGGATTTAGTAAAAGATTACTTGGCTGCCTCAATGGATGAGTACAGAGAGCTTAACTTCGAGCGCGATTACGGAATTGCGATTTACCTGAGTGAATCGGATATTTTTATGACGGACGGGACATGGACGCCGCCCGAGGATTTCGATGTTGAGTCCCGCCCGTGGTACAAAGCCGCCATTGAAGCGAAGGGTGATATAGCGTTGACCCCTCCTTATTTCGGAGCGCGATTGAACAGTGATATGATTACCGCCTACAGCCGCGCATTTTATGATGAGGACGGGGAATTAGAAGCTGTTTTAATGATTAGCGTTCCTTTTGATGAGATGGTCGATTATGTTGTAAGTTCAAGCTTTCATGAGGATGGCTTCGGCTTCGCGCTGGATGCCGACTTAAATGTGATTGCTCACCCGAATCATGAGCTTTTAGGGCTTCCCTTAGAAAGTTTAGGCGATGGAATGGCTTCTTTGGGGGCTGATTTGAGGGCGGGAGCCCCCGTGCTGGAGCGCAATGTGGACAACTCCTACGGGGTGGATTCAATTGTTTATGTGAACAGGATTGTAAATGATTGGTATATCGGGCTTGTAACGCCGAGTGAAGCTTTTTACAGGGATGTCGGATTGCTGAGTGAATTTCTGTTTTCGCTTGCCGTACTTTTTGCTTTATCATTAAGCTTGGTTTTATGGAGGGTTAACAAGGCAAAGGAGCTTGCCGAAAAGCATAATGAAATCATGCTTGATTTTACCCCGCTGGGCGTAACCTTATGGAACAGTAATTTTGAGCCGGTGGGTTGTAACAGGGAGGCGGTCAAGCTTTTCGGGCTTTCAAATAAGCAGGAATATATGAAAAGATTCCATGAGTTTCTGCCGGAATCTCAGCGTAGCGGTGAGCTTCAAAAAAGTATTCAAAAATGCCTTTCAAGCGAGCTTGAAAATGCTTTTTGCTGTTTAGATGAATGGGTATACCGCACGCCGGACGGGGAAGCACTCCCCTGCGAAATTACGCTTGTCAAGGCTGACGGAGGTATTGTCGTCGGATACGCAAGGGATTTGCGCGAGCAAAAGCAGATGCTCAAAGAGATTGAGCGGATTGAAATTGCCGAGAAAAGCAATGAGGCGAAGAGTAAATTCTTAGCGATGATGAGCCATGAGATACGCACGCCTATGAATGTAATTATGGGAATCATCGAAATGCTGGTTCAAGATGATTCACTTCCCCAAAACATTGTTGATTCGTTTAAGAATATATATAATTCGGCACACGTCCTGCTCCGCATTATAAATGATATACTTGACCTGTCCAAAATCGAGGCGGGTAAGCTTGAAATATCGCCCGTAAAATATGATACCGCAAGCTTGGTTTTAGACACGGCGCAGTTTAATTTTATGAATATGGACAGCAAGCCGATTGAATTTATCCTGTCGGTTGATGAAAAGCTCCCCGCAGAGATGTACGGCGATGAAATCCGCATTAAGCAGATTATGAATAATTTGCTCTCTAACGCGTTTAAGTATACCGAAAAAGGGGAGGTAGTACTTTCAATATCCGCGGAGAATACGGAGGAAGCTTTTGAAGCGGACGGTCATGCGGTTCTTATATTAAAGGTAAGCGATACAGGGCAAGGGATGACGCAAGAGCAGATTGAAGAGATGTACGATGAATATTCGCGCTTTAATGTTGAAACGAATCGGGTGATTCAAGGCACGGGCTTGGGGATGAATATAACGCAGAATCTTATCCAGCTTATGCGCGGTGTCTTGAAAGTAGAGAGCGAGCTTGGCAAGGGTTCGGTATTTACCGTCAGTTTGCCGCAAAAGACTGCGGGTTCGGCGGTTATCGGTAAAAAAGCGGCGGAGAATTTGTGCAATTTCAGAACGACCGACGATGCGGTTTTAAAGAAAACTAAAATCAGGCGCGAAGCTATGCCTTACGGCAAGGTGCTTATCGTTGATGATGTGGCTACGAATCTTTTTGTCGCCAAGGGGCTTATGACTCCTTACATGCTGCAAGTTGACACGGCTTCAAGCGGCTTTGAGGCAATTGATAAGATTAGCGGCGGCAATGTTTACGATGTAATATTTATGGACCATATGATGCCGAAGATGGACGGGATAGAAACGGTGAAAAAACTGCGCGATTCCGGCTACAGCCGCCCGATAGTCGCGCTGACCGCAAACGCGCTGGTAGGGCAGTCGGCTATGTTTTTGGAGAATGGTTTTGATGAATTTATCTCTAAGCCCATAGATATTCGGCTTCTTGATTCAGTGCTGAACAGGTTGGTTCGTGACAAAGCTACGAAGGACGGCGCAGAGAGCCGGCAGGAGGTTTCCGTAAGCACCGATGCCCGCCAGCTGGAGATTGTATTCATGCAGGATGCGAAAGCCATAGCAAAGGTTCTGGATGAAATTTGCAAAAAGAACGGGAATTTGGAAAGCAGTGACATGCGCTCCTTTATTATTAATATTCACTCAATAAAAGCCGCGCTTGCATACATCGGCGAAAGCGGGCTTTCCGGGGTTGCTTTTCGGTTGGAGCGCGCGGGCAGGGAGGAAGACTTTGAGATAATCATAAACGAGTTACCGCAGTTTTTAGCGGAGCTTAGGGAAGTTATGGAAAAGGTAAAGGCACGGCTGAAGCAAAACTCCGAAAAAGAGCCCGGATATAAAGGCTTTTTATATGACAGGCTGAGAGAAATCAAAAGAGCCTGCAATGATTTCGATAAGCGAACCGCTAAGAAAGCCTTAGCCGAGCTGAATGACAAGCTTTGGCACGCCGATATTGAAAAGCAGCTTGATAAAATCTCGGAGGAACTTCTGCACAGTGATTTTGACGAAATTGATAAAATTATAGAGCATATTTTTGATGCTTCTGAAAATGAGGGAAGTTAAGTCAATTGACAATTGACAATTGATAATTGACAATTATTTTTAAAACAAAGGATGCGGTGCAATTTGACCGCATCCTTTGTTTGTTAACCAGCTTGATTATCCTGTTTTGTTGTGTGAGCGTTCCTCGTATTTTAGTTTTGTCGCCAATCCTCCTCTGATATGGCGTTCTTTTTTGTTTATTTCTAAAATTTCCTTAACCTGCGGATACAGCTGCGGGCTGATTAGGGGTAGTTTTTCGGTTATGTCTTTATGTACGGTTGACTTTGATATTCCAAACTGCTTCGCTACAGCGCGGACAGTTGATTTATTTTCCAAAATGTACTCTCCTAAAATTACGGCTCTTTCTTCCATGTCCTTACCCGACCTGACCTTCAAGATGAATCACTCCAATACATTGTATTTCAATCAATGTATATGCTGTTTTGAAGCGATTAATTACTTGCTATACGACAGTACAGGCTCTATTTTTTCAAATTCCGCAATTGTTTTTGATGTTTGGGTGTGCTCTGTGTTTGAATTAAATTTATGGATTATCTGTTTTAATAATGTGTTTTTCGCGGGATTTAAACTTGGGTATTGACTTTTGGGGGGCTATAAGGTATAATAATAAAGAAATATTTTCATAAACAGGAAAATAAAAGGAGAAAGACGAATGGAAAAATATGGATTGAGCGGTGCTCAGGTACTGGAATCTAAAAACAAGTACGGCGATAACAGGCTGACGGAGATTAAAGCCGAAAGCTTTTGGAGCAAGTTCGCAGGTAATTTGGGCGACCCTATGATAAAAATTCTTTGTGTTGCTTTGATTATCAATGTGGTTTTCGTTTTTTTAGGGGAAACGGAGTGGTATGAATCGGTAGGGATTGCGTTAGCTGTGCTTTTAGCTACCTTTGTATCCACCTTTTCGGAGCATAGGAATGAGAATGCTTTTCAAAAGCTTCAGGACGAGGCATCTCAAATTGTCTGCAAGGTTTACCGGGACGGCGCGATTACCGAGCTTCCCATTGACGATTTGGTTGTCGGGGACTGTATTCTGCTTCAGTCGGGCGATAAAGTCCCGGCGGATGGTGCCTTGCTTGACGGAGAACTTCGGGTTGACCAAGCTGTTTTGAACGGCGAAACCAAGGAGGCGCGCAAAAGCACCCCTCCCGAGGATTACACGGAAACAGAGGGGATGGACTTTTTAAACGAGTATAAGGTTTTCCGAGGCTCTGTCGTCTGCTCCGGCAACGCTGTTATGACGGTAACAACAGTCGGCGACAAATCGGTGTACGGAAAAATAGCAAGCGAGCTTCAGCTGGACGATGACCGCGATACGCCCCTTAAAATCAAATTAAAAAGTCTGGCGCAGGGTATAAGCCGATTCGGGTATATAGGCGGTGTCTTAATTGCCGCGGCTTTTCTTTTTCAGCGAATCGTCATTCAGAACGGCTTTGATTCGGCGGCAATTGCGGCGTATTGCTCTAACTGGGTTAATGTTGCCAACGCTGTAATTGACGCGCTTATGTTAGCCGTAATTATTATAGTTATGGCAGTTCCCGAGGGGCTGCCTTTGATGATTGCCATTGTTTCGGCATTAAATATGGGTAAAATGCTTAAAGATAATGTTTTGGTCAGAGAGATTGCAGGGATTGAAACTGCCGGAAGCTTAAACATTTTATTCAGCGACAAAACGGGCACAATAACCAAGGGCGAGCTTGAAGCGGTCGCTTTTGTTTCGGGAGATTGCGTTGAATACAAATCCCTCAGCAAGGTAAAAGAGGGGCTTGGAAAGCTGGTGTCAGCCAGTATTCATAATAACACCAGCGTAGTAGTCAGCAAAAGCGACTCTGCTTTAAAGGTAATTGGCGGCAATGCAACCGAGCGCGCCATTATGAATTTTGCCGTATGCAAATCAAAGGTGGTCAAAGCTGAAATTGTTCGCTCTATTCCTTTTAACAGCACTAATAAGTATTCGGCGGCACAAATTAAAGGGGATTATAACCTTACTCTAATCAAGGGCGCGCCCGAAAAAATATTGGAGCGTTGCAAACATTATTACGATGAAAACGGACAAGCTGTCCCCATGGCGGAACAGTCTGCTCTTACCGCAAAAATTGATGAGATGGCATCCCGCGCAATCCGCGTGCTTGCCCTTGCTGTTGCCCATGAAAAAATTAACGGCGATTCCTTGCCGGAGGGTGACTGGACATTGGTCGGCGTTATCGGAATACGGGATGAGATTCGCCCCGAATCTGTTCAAGCCATCCGTGAAACCCAAAACGCGGGCGTTCAAGTTGTTATGATTACAGGAGACCGTAAGGAAACCGCCGTAGCGATTGCCAAGGAGTCGGGCTTGTTAAATAACCCCTCCGACATTGTCTTGTCCTCGGACGAGCTTGACAAGCTTTCCGATGATGATTTAAAGGAAAAGCTTAAAGATATACGCGTAATCGCGCGGGCATTGCCCAGCGATAAGAGCCGTCTGGTTCGTGTTTCGCAGGATTTGAATTTAGTCGTAGGGATGACGGGTGACGGGGTAAACGATTCACCCGCCCTCAAAGCCGCCGATGTCGGATTTGCAATGGGGAGCGGCACCGAGGTTGCCAAGGAGGCAAGCGGGGTCATTATTCTTGATGATAACTTCAGCTCAATTGACAAAGCGATTTTATACGGACGCACAATCTTTAACAGCATTAGGAAATTTATCATCTTCCAGTTAACCATTAATATAGCCGCCGTATTCGTTTGCTTCGTGTCCCCTTTAATCGGAATGGAGCCTCCGCTGAGCATTACTCAAATCCTATGGATTAATTTGATTATGGACTCGCTTGCCGCAATTGCTTTCGGAGGAGAGCCTGCGCTGAGGCAGTTTATGGAAGAAAAGCCCAAAAAACGAGATGAAAAAATTATCAGCGGCTATATGTGGAGCATGATTTTGACAGGTGCGATTTTTACTTTCGGCGTCAGCATGTTTTTCCTGCTGTCCGATATACCGAAAGCAATTTTCCGACCACATGAAAGCAACCTATACCTGCTTACGGGTTATTTTACGTATTTTGTATTCGTATATGTTTTTCATGCCTTTAACGCCCGCACGGAAAAGCTTAATTTGTTCGACAACATACTTAAGAACAAAGGGTTCTTGCGTATAATCGCTATCATCGCCGTTGTTCAGGTATTTATGGCGTATGTGGGCGGCGAGGTGCTTGGAGGCTACGGCTTAACGGCGAATGAGTGGCTGTTTGTTCTTGGTTTGGCGTTCTTAATCATCCCTGTGGATTTGTTAAGAAAGGTTATCATTAAGTTTGCGGCGAAGCCGGCATAGTAATGCACAACTTATGCAAGGGAGTGAAAAGCGATGGGGCAGGCTTTAAATATCAGCAGGGGGCAAAAGCTTGCCTGCGGTAAAAACGCGGCTTGTGTTTCCATTGCTTTAAATTGGAATGCCGGCGGTTATAAGGGTGCAAATAAGCTTGAAATAGACGCGTCGGCTTTTATCCTCAATTCCGCCGGAAGAGTCAACAGCAGCGAGGACTTTATCTTTTACAATAACCGCGCTTCTAAGGATGGGGCTGTGCAGATGACGGCAAGCGGCGAGGGGAGCGCGGAAATTAATGTCAGCTTGGCAAAGCTTCCGCGCGAGGTTTCAAAAATAGCTGTTTCGTTAACGATTTACGAGGCTAAAAGAAGGCTTCAAAGCTTCGCTCACATCTCTTCCGCATCGGTAAATCTTATAACGGACGGGCGGCATATCGCCTCCTACACCCTTGAAAAGAATGACTTTAAAATTGAAACCGCCATCGTAGTCTGCGAGTTGTACAAGCACAGGGATGAATGGAAGCTTGCCGCCGTAGGCGCGGGGTATAAGGACGGCTTGGAAGCTTTATGCTCAGCTTACGGCGTTGAAGTGAAAAAACAGGAAAAAGCTCCGCCCGCAGCTGTTCCTAAAGCCGCCGAAGCGAAAAGGAGCAATCCTAATCGGCGCGCTTTCGGTTTAGACGACTTGCTTGGAGAGCTAAATTCGCTGGTTGGTCTGAAAGATGTAAAAGGCGAGGTCAGTTCTCTTTTAAATATGGTGAAAATACAGCAGGTGCGTAAAGAGCGCGGTCTGCCGATTGCGCCCGTGCCGATGCACTTGGTGTTTTCCGGGAATCCCGGAACGGGGAAAACTACGGTTGCTTGCCTTATTGCTAAAATTTATAAGGCGGTCGGCTTATTGTCAAAGGGGCATTTGGTTGAAGCTGACCGCTCAAAGCTGATTGCGGGCTCGGCTGTGCAGACGGCGGCTAAGGTTAACGCGGTCGCCGAAAGAGCGGTCGGCGGGGTTTTGTTTATTGATGATGCCCATGCCTTGACCTCGGATAAAACGAATTTCGGTCGGGAAGCGGTTGACGCGCTGATTAAGGCTATAGAGGAGCGGCGCGGTCAGCTGATTGTAATCATCTCGGGCTGTGAGGACGAAACGCGGCACTTTATCCATTCAAGCCCGGGCTTACAGCAGTTTTTCGGCAAATATATCTTTTTTGATGACTACACATCGGGTGAGCTGCTTGAAATCTTTAAGGCAATGTGCGTTAAAGCGGGCTTAACCTTGGAAAGCGATGCGGAGAGGTTCACAGGCGCGTACTTTTCCGAGCGACCGGGCACAAATGCGCGGGATGTGCGAAGCTTTTATGAAAAAACGCTTACTATACAAGCAAATCGGCTTTCCCAAAAAGAAAATTTAACAAATGAGGAGCTGGCGCGCATTAAATATGATGATGTTGCGTTAGTCAAGCTTGATTGTAACTTGGCGCGGCGGTCGTTTGAGCAATCCGAATCCTCCGGCGCGGATACTCCCTCTGCGGCTTCGTTCGGCGGCGGGTTTGTCATCATTCAATAGAGCGAATCACCATTTAAGCGAACAATTGAAAAGCAAGCGAGGTTAAGAATTTTGAGAACAAAAATAGAGAACTGCTTCAAGTTAAAAGAAAATAACACAAATATTCAAACCGAGCTTATAGCAGGTGCGACTACGTTTATGACAATGTCGTACATCATCGTAGTAAACCCCAATATTCTTTCTGCGGCTGGTATGGATTGGGGCGCGGTGTTTACGGCAACGGTGCTTGCTTCGGTTATTGCGACCCTTGTAATGGCAATTTATGCCAAATACCCCTTTGCATTAGCGCCCGGAATGGGGATTAACGCGTTTTTCGCGTTTACCGTAGGGCTGACTTTCGGTTGGCAAATTGCTCTTATTGCGGTTTTTGCAGAGGGTATCATATTTATAATACTCTCCTTTTTTAAGGTTAGAGAGGCTATTTTTGAAGCCATTCCAAAAAATCTGAGGCTTGCGATTAGCGTGGGGATTGGTTTATTTATCGCGCTTATAGGCTTGGTTAACAGCGGTCTTGTCGTTGTAAATATACCCGAAATGCCTATAGCTATGGGCGATTTAAGCAATATAGAGACTGCTCTTACCATTGCGGGGGTAGTGATAACCATGTCGCTTATCAGCTTGAAGATAAAAGGCTCTCTGCTTTTGGGGATACTGTTAACATGGCTTATAGGAATTGCCTGCCAATTAACGGGGCTGTATGTTGTTAATCCCGAGGCGGGCAGGGCTTCCCTTATTCCATCTGCTCTTTTTGCCGCGCCGCCGTCCGTAGAGGGATACAATTTGTTTTCGGCTTTTGAGCATGTGCGCTCCGGCTTTAATATCAGTGCTCTTGAATTTATTGTAATTATGTTTGCTTTTTTGTTTGTTGACGTGTTTGAAACTATCGGAACTGTAATCGGTGTTTCCGAAAAAGCCGGATTTATTGATGAAGACGGGAAACTCCCGGGCATTGAAAAGGTGCTTTTATCCGATGCGGTTGGCACGGTCGCGGGTGCTGTATTGGGGACATCGACAACTACGACATATGTAGAAAGCTCGGCAGGGGTTTCGGTGGGCGGCAGAACAGGGCTTACAGCGTTAACGGTAGCCGCGCTTTTCGGGCTTTCCCTCTTCTTTTCCCCTGTTTTTTCCGCGATTCCCATTTTCGCTACTTCCCCCGCCCTTATAACAGTCGGGTTTATGATGACGCAAAGCATTGTAAAAATAGATTTTAACGATTTAACCGAGGGAATTCCGGCGTTTATAACCATTATCATGATGCCGTTTTCATATAATATTGCCGGGGGAATCATGTTTGGTGTAATAAGCTATGTGATTTTAAAGCTGGTTACCGGCAGGAGAAAGGAAATAAGCACTATAGTTGGTATAATCGCCGTGATTTTTATATTGAAGCTGATTGCTCAGACTATCACGGGATATTAAAATTAAGGAGAGAAAACTATGTCTGTTAACTTGCAAAAGGGTCAGAAAGTTGACCTTACCAAAGGAAATTCCGGGCTTAAAATGCTCATGGTCGGTCTTGGCTGGGATGAAGTCGAGGTGAAAAAAGGGTTGTTCGGCAAGAAAGGTCAAGATATTGACTGCGATGCCAGCGTATTTTTGCTCACAAACGGAAAGCTGAAGGCAAAGGAGGACATTGTTTATTTCGGAAACCTAACGCATAAATCCGGCTCGGTTTTACACCAAGGGGATAACTTGACGGGAGCGGGTGACGGCGACGACGAGCAGATTAAGGTCAATCTGGATAAAGTCCCGGCGGATTGCGATAAGCTTGTCTTTGTCGTAAACATCTATCAAGCGGTTCAGCGGAAACAGCATTTCGGGTTAATCAAAAATGCTTTTATCCGTATCGCTAACGACCAAAGCGGCGAAGAGCTCTGCATTTATAACCTATCCGAGAATTACAATGATATGACGGCTATGATTTTCGGCGAGGCTTACCGTCATAACGGTGAATGGAAGTTTTCGGCGGTCGGAGAAGCGACAAAAGACCCCGGTCTGGGAGAGCTTTCCAAGCGGTTTTCATAACTGTGATTATTAATAATTAATTAACAGTTAATTTCTGTTTAATTAATAAGCATTTTTGAACGCTAAATATTAACAAATTATTAATTGCAATCTATCTTGTAATATCTTGTAAAAAGAGGAGGTTCTATAATGGCGGATATTCAACGCGGCTACAGAGGTAAATTGAGCGATTCCTTTGACATTTCCAAGGAAATAACAGTGTCCGTTTCAGTATCGGGGGCGGGAGAATATGATTCCTGTTGCTTCGGGGTTGACGCGCAGGACAAGCTTTCCGATGAAAGCTATATGATTTTTTATAATCAAGTTTCTTCTCCGAGCCGTGAAATCACCTTGAACGGGAGCGGTGCGAATACGTCTTATTCGGTAAGCCTGTCAAAACTGCCCCCGCATATATGCAAGCTTGTATTTACGGTAAGCATAGACGGGGACGGCGTGATGGGTCAGCTTCAAAAGCTTAGCGTTACGCTTTCGCAGGGCGGCAATTCGCTTGTTTTAAATTTAAGCGGCTCTGATTTCCGCGATGAAAAGGCGGTCATAGCGGTTGAACTGTATAAAAAGGAAGTGTGGCGGGTTGCGGCTGTTGCGAGCGGCTTTAACGGCGGGCTTTCCGCCTTGCTTAAAGCTTACGGAGGCGAGGAAGCCGCGCCCGCTTCTCCTCCGCCCGCAGTCGTGCAGAGCAAGGTTTCGCTGGAGAAGCGGCTGGAGGCGGAAGCTCCTCAGCTGGTGTCACTTGCCAAGCCGCTGAAGCTTTCGCTTGAAAAGCATAATCTGACGGACGTTGTCGCGCAGGTCGCTTTACTTATTGATATTTCGGGCTCCATGTCGGGCACGTTCCGAAACGGCATTGTTCAGGAGGTTATTGATAAAATTGTCCCGCTGGCGATGGAGTTTGACGATAACGGCGAATTTGAGCTTTGGTATTTCGGGACGCGCTCTAAGCGTATGCCCGCGGTAACGACAAAGAATTATTTTGAAGCGACCATGGATTGGAACAAACTTATGAAGCAATGCGGCGGCGGAACGGATTTATCCCCCGCTATATCCGAGGTGATTGACGAGTACAAAAATGACAAACTGCCCGCTTATGTTTTATGTATAACCGATGGGGCGACCTCAAAAGCCGCAAAGGTAAAGGAATTAATCACAAACGCCGCGCAATACCCTATATTCTGGCAATTTATAGGCATAGGCAGAGGGAATTACGGGATATTGGAGGAGCTTGACAATATGAGGGGAAGAAAGGTAGATAACGCGAACTTTTTCTCGCTGGACGACATCAGCCGCGTTAAAAACAAAGACCTCTACTCCCGAATGCTTGCCGAATTCCCCCTATGGCTCAAAGAAGCTAAGCGGATGGGGATTTTGCGATAAGGAGCTTTGGTTTACGCACATTTCTAAGCACCGTAATATTTGCGGTTTCAGCAAATTTAAAATAAAAAAACTAGGAGGAAAAGAAAATGGCAATCAGTTTACAAAAGGGTCAAAAAGTGGATTTAACGAAAGGAAACGCCGGGCTGACTAAAATCTTTATCGGTCTGGGGTGGGACACAAATAAGTATGACGGAGGCAGTGATTTCGACTTGGACGCATCGGCGTTCTTAACGGGAGAAAGCGGCAAGGTTCAATCAGATGCGGACTTTGTTTTCTACGGCAACCTCAAGCACGCAAGCGACTCGGTTGAGCACACGGGCGACAACCTCACGGGCGACGGCGACGGAGATGACGAGGTGATTAACGTAGACCTGTCGAAGATTCCCGCTAACGTGGCTAAGGTTGCTTTTACCGTTACCATCCACGAAGCGGAATCAAGAAAGCAAAATTTCGGCATGGTATCCAACGCCTACATCCGCGTTGTTAACGCCGCCGGAGGAACAGAGCTTATTCACTATGACCTGGGCGAGGATTACTCGGTAGAGACGGCTGTCGTTGTAGCCGAAATCTACCGCCACGGCACGGAATGGAAATTCAACGCGATTGGTAGCGGCTTCTCGGGCGGACTGAAGGCTTTATGCCAAAACTTCGGAGTAAACGTGTAAAGACTTTCGTCTTAGCTCCTTTCGTCAGACACCTCCCTCAAAGTCGCTCCCTCCGTCACCTGCGGGTGACACCTCCCTCAAAGAGGGAGGCTGGAGTTTTTTTGCCTCCCTCTTTGAGGGAGGTGCCGCCCGCAGGCGGCGGAGGGAGTGGCGGCGGAGGGAGTGCGGCGGAGGAAGTGTTCGGGCGACCGAGGCGGTCGCCCCTACAATAACAATAAAATAAATAATATATTTATAAAATATTAATTCGTGTGTTTTTCGTGAAAAAGATGGAGGTAGGTATTGTATTGTTCTTGTTTAATGAAAATGAGTTGCTTCCTTATAAGGTGGGGGCTTTGATGTATGCGCCTGCGTTAAAGGCGGGGGTGGGTGAAAATATTTGCGGCAATGCGTTCCCCGGACCGGATTCGCTTGCTTTTTGCCTTGAAGATACGGTGAACGAAAACGGCGTTAAAGCCGCGGAAGCGCAGCTTGTTAAGACGTTAACATATATATCGGAGAATAAGCCGGAAAAGCTTCCGCTGTTATTCGTGCGGGTGCGGAACTGTTCGCAGTTCAGAAGATTGCCCTCTATTTTGGGTGACTTGACCGACCTTTTGACGGGGGTTATTTTTCCTAAATTTGACCTTTCAAACGCCGCTCCATATTGCTCCGCTACGGGAAGAATCAATTCCGGCAGAAAAACGCCGCTGTATATCATGCCGATATTGGAAAGCGGCAGTGTTTTAAATCTGGAAACCAGAAAGAGGACACTGCTCGGGATAAGGGAACTGTTAGACGGCTGTAAGGATTATGTATTAAACATAAGGGTCGGGGCTATGGATTTTTGCAAGGCGCACGGGCTGAGGAGACCGATTGACAGGAGCATATACGACATAGGCGTTGCGCGGGATGCTTTAACCGATATATTGACTGTCTTTGCGGACAGCTTTGTTGTTTCCGCCCCCGTTTGGGAATATTTTCAAGGCGCGGACGATGACAAAAGCTGGGAGTGCGGCATGGAGAACGAGCTTAAAAATGATATTGCGAACGGATTTATAGGAAAAACTGTTATACACCCGTCGCAAATCCCTGTCGTCAGAAGGTGGCTAAAGCCATCGGGCACGGACGTGGAGGACGCAAAGGCGATTCTTGATTGGAAAGACGCGGACTTGGGCGTTGCCAAAAGCGCAGGCGGAAACCGCATGAATGAGCTTGCAACCCACGGAAAATGGGCACGGAAAATAATCATATTATCTGAAATATACGGAATCAAGGACTTTTTATAATATACATTGATTTAGAGGAGTTAGGTATGGATTTTAATTTTAAAATCGCCTTGCGTGACAGTGATACCGCTACGCGCTCTTATGTTATTGTCAACCCGATGCTTGCAAAGCACCTGCCCTGCAAGCCCTGCTTGGCTTTGGATTACTTCAGCGGGCTTGGCGGGAAAATCGCGGAGGCTTGCAAGGGAGAGAGGGTTCTTGTAATCGGGTTTGCCGAAACGGCAACGGCGGCGGGCGCGGCGGTTGCGGGGAGGATTGAGGGAGCGGTTTATGTTCATACCACAAGAGAGAGCTTTAAGGAATCAAACCCGCAAATAAAGCTCGGGCTGAGCATAGACTTTTTTGAGGAGCACAGTCATGCGAAAAACCAGTCACTGTACCTGCTTAGCCGATTCGGCGGGCTGTCTTTATATGACAGAATCGTTTTCGTTGAGGATGAAATCACTACAGGCAGAACCATCATAAATTTTTTGAAACATATTGAATACAGCGGTAAAATCACTGTGTCCGCGTTAATCTTTAACGGGCTTGACGAGAGCGTGTTCTCCAATTATAATGCGGATTTTTTCTGCTTGCAAAGGGTTGACAAGGCGGATTTAGCACTTGGGCTTGAAGCTTTGGGAGCTTCACCCGCGCATAAAAGTACGGGGGATTTAAAACCCTCAACCCTCGTTTCGGGAACGTCCGGCATGGTTAAACGGCTTCGCCTCGGGGGGATTCCTAATCCGCGCGGGGGCGTAATTTTCAGCGAATATTATGCTCAATGTATGAATTTGGCTTTAGGTCTTTGCGAGCGTGTTGATGAAGCTGATATACGGGATAAGAACATACTTGTGATAGGTACGGAGGAGTTTATGTTCCCTGCGTTAGTTGCGGGGAGAGAGCTTGAAAGGATGGCAAAAAGCGTAAAATTCCAAGCAACGACAAGAAGCCCGCTTTTGCCGCTGGATAAGGAGGGTTATCCTTTTTATTCAAGGTGTGAATTTTCAAGCGTTTATAGCAGCGATAGAATTTCATATTTGTATAATTTGGAAAAATACGATACCGTAGTGATGATAACGGACGCGCCCGACGGGAACGATTTAGATGAGGGCGATTTGGGCGGGGAGTTAATGCGCGCTGTTCAAAGCAAAGACAACAAAATGATTTATTATGCGAGGGTAAAAGATGTTTTCTGAAAACAAGAGCAGTTTCCGCAGTGAAGATGTGACGCTGTTATTGACCGATATAACGGGGCTGATAGAGCCTAAACCTACGGAGGAGAGGGAAAAGCTGATTCAAAGCGGGGTTCATTATTCCGAGATGCTTCCGCTGGAATATAAACCCACGGAGCGTTACATAGAGGAGTATTACCGCGCTTTAGACAGCTTTGCTTTGGAGACGGCGGCGGCAACGGCGGCGGTTTCCGAAAAAATTTATACCGAAAAGCGCGGGCGGGCAGTTCTTGTTTCCTTAGCAAGAGCCGGAACGCCTGCGGGAATTTTAATTAAGCGGTATATCAAACAAAAATACGGCGTAAATATGCCGCATTATACGATTTCAATAGCGCGGGGGCGCGGCATTGACGGAGCGGCTATGAGGTATATATTGAGCAAGCACCCCGCGCAAGAGCTTCAATTTGTCGATGGCTGGACAGGTAAAGGCGCAATCCTTGATGAACTGTACTCTTCGGTACTTGAATTTATCGGGGAACAGAACAAAAGGATGCTGCTTGCCGTCATGGCAGACCCTGCCAATGTTACGGATATGCGCGGAACATGCGCGGATATTCCGATTGCGAGCTCATTTCTCAATGCTACGGTATGCGGACTGATGAGCCGCACCGTTATCCGACCCGGAATAAAAGACGATGAATTTCACGGGGTTGCGTTTTACGAGAATTTGAAAGAAGAAGACAGGACGTATGAATTTATCAATAGGCTTGAAGCCTGCTTTAATATTTTGGAAAATGAGCGCGCAATTTCCAACGTAAACCTCGATAAGCCCGCGCCTACTTTGAGCGGAGCTTGCGAGGCGCGAAAAATTGCGCGGGAATTTAATATAGGGGATATTAACTTTATTAAGCCCGGAATAGGCGAAGCCACAAGGGTGCTTTTGCGGAGAATCCCCGATATGGTTTTGGTTGCACAAGGCGCGGAAGAAAAATATATTGCCCATATCGTTCAGCTTGCCAAAGAAAAGAATGTGCCCGTCATTCATTATCCCCTGCAATGCTATAAGGCTTGCGGAATTATCAAGGCACTTTCGCCGGACTTATGAGGAGGGGTGATATGCTTTTCGCTTCGGATTTGGACAATACGATGATTCATTCATATAAAACGGCTAAAAAAGGTGATATTTGCGTTGAGCTTAAAGACGGGAAGGAATTGTCATTTATGTCACCTGAGGCGTATTCGCTGTTAAAGACGGTTGCCTCTGAGTGCTTATTTGTTCCGATTACTACAAGGTCTTTGGAGCAATACCGAAGAATTACTTTAGGGGTAAAGCCCGAATACGCCCTTGCGGCGCACGGAGCATTGTTGCTGGTGAACGGAGAGGTTGACCGCCAATGGGCTTGCGAAACACGGGCTATGTTGGGAGACGGGCTTCCCGCGATTAAGGAATGTGACTTGCTTTTTGATATAAGGTATGCGGATGAATTTTTTATATTTGCCAAGTCGGAAAACCCCGATTCGGCGGTAGAATACCTTAAAACGGTGATTGATGTCAATCAATTTTTCATATGCTCCGTCCACAATAAGGTTTACGTATTCCCCAAGGGGCTTGATAAGGGTACGGCTTTGGCGAGGCTGAAAAAGCGTTTGCAACCGAAAATGGTAGCCTGCGCGGGGGACAGTGTACTGGATATTCCGATGCTGGAGGTTTCCGACATTGCCATAGCTCCAAAAGCTCTGGCGCATAAGCTTGCCTTTGCGGAAGAGCCCTTGAAGCGTGTGTTCCTTTATGATTTTGAAGAATTTGCGTTCAATGTGCTTTGTACTGTAAATAAAATTTTGCCAACTGTGCAATAGGGTTATGCAGTTATGTAGGGGACAGGCTTGCCTGTCCCGCCAATAGCGAAATGATGCGTTTTTTTGTTGCGGGACGGGCAAGCCCGTCCCCTACAGAATAAAATCCTGACCTATTGCACAGGTGAAAATTTTGCAATCAAAGCATTTTTAAGCTGATTTCGCCGGAGGAAAGCGAAAGCGTTTCGCCGTTGTCTTTTTTTACAATTAAAGCCCCTGTATCGTCAATATCCTCCGCCGTGGCTTCAAAGGATTCCTTTAAGCCCGTAACAAAGACCCTTTTTCCGAGCATCATAAGCCGCCTTTTATATTCGCACAGCAACTCTTTATTTTCGGCGCGGGCTTCAAAGTTTAACATTCGGTTCGTGATTTCAGCGGCAAGTTGATTTCTTGTGATTGCCGGTTTTTCCGAAAACACTGCTCCCGCGCTGTTTTTGATTTCCTCCGGGAATCCACCCTCGGGGTATTTGAAGTTTACGCCGATGCCAACGACAATCCACGGCATATTGCCGCTTTCAAAATCGGTAATCGCTTCCGTTAAAATGCCGCAGATTTTTTTGCCGTCTAAAAAAACATCGTTAACCCATTTGATTTTCGGAGTTTTGCCCGTTGCCGCCTCAATTGCCTCGCAGACCGATACGGCGGCGTAGGACGTAACCAGCGTAGGAAGCTCAACTTGTGCCGGGCGCAATATAAAGCTCATATATATACTGCACCCGGGCGGGGAGAAGAAACTGCGCTCATATCTTCCTCTTCCTGCCGTTTGACTGTCCGCTATCACAACCGTTCCGCTTTCAGCACCCGCTGTTGCCAACTCCTTAGCGGTTATATTGGTGGATTCCAAGCAGGGGTGGACGGATATTTTAGCGGACATGCCCTTCCCCGATAGAAAAGGAAGCATACCTTGAACGGATAAAATGTCATTGTCAGGGCAGAGGCAATAGCCCTTGTTTGTACCCGCGTTGATTTTGTAGCCGTCCCTTTCCAATTCCTTAACCGCTTTCCAGACGGCACTGCGGCTCACTTTAAGACACTCGGCAATATACTCGCCCGAAATGCTTTCACCCCTTTTATTTTCAAGCAGTTCAAGAACAGATGCTTTTGTACTCATTGGTTTAATCTCTCCTCTGTGGATAAATTCAGAAGCCTTTGATTATTATATTAACATAATTCCGCCGAAAATTCAAGTAAAATAAAATATTGTATACCTTTTTTATTTAAATGGTTGACAATACGGTTTTATTGTGCTATAATATAATAACAATCATAAAAAGGGAGAGATTTTCATGGAAGCTAAAGCTAAAAGCACAAAAATATCAGTCCGCGAAATATGTTATATCGCAATGTTCACGGCAATTATTACGGTTTGCGCGCAGATTAGCATACCAATGCCAGCCGGAGTACCCATGACTTTGCAGACCTTTGCCATTCCGCTTGCAGGAATTGTTCTGGGAACTCGGAACGGCACTTTAGCCGCGTTGGTTTACATATTGCTGGGTGCATTCGGTGTTCCTGTTTTTGCGGGTCTTACGGGGGGGATGGCAATTGTTTTCGGCAGAACGGGCGGGTTTATCCTATCCTTTCCTTTAATGGCTTTGACGGCGGGAATCGGTGCGAAGAAAAGCAATATTGCATATTTGGTATTGTGGCTGACTATAGGAGCGGTAATCAATTTTTTCTGCGGTATGCTGATGTTCAGCTTGGTTAATTCCAGCAGTTTGCCTGTGTCGTTTACTATTGCAGTTGCACCCTTTATTCCTACGGCGGTAGTAAAAATAGCGATGGTGGCGGCATTGGGCAAGCCGATTAGAGAGGCGTTGGAAAAAGCGGGGGCAATAGTATGAAGTTGCGCCCGCATCACCTGTAAAGGAGTATAAACATGTCCCCCAATCAAATAAACAGAATAAACGAGCTTGCGAAAAAATCCAAAACCCCGCAAGGTCTTACGGAGAATGAAAAAGCCGAGCAGCAAATTTTGCGGGATGAATACCGCAAAGGCGTTGTAGCTAATTTAAAGGGACAGCTTGGAGAAATCAAAAAGAAAAATGAAGATATTCCCGAATGAGAATATCTTCATTGAACAGGCTGGTTAGCCCTAATTTAAAATTGTCAATTATCAATTGTCAATTGACTTTTATGCAAATACGTCAATTTCTTCTTCCAGCAATTCATCGGCAAAAATGTCAAGCTTTGCTTGAAGCGTTGTTTCCAGACGGGATATTGCACTGACCATCCGCTCTACCGACCTGTTGACGGCAAGCAGCTGCGGCACGGTAACGTCCGCAATAGCGATAACAGCTTGCAATTTTTCCCCTTCAGCGTTCATTATATGTGCCAAAGCCGCTTCCTGCAAAGCTACCGATTGAATCAAATCGGTTATAGCCTGCTCCCTTGTCGTTGTGCTCGGCTCAATAACCGGCATACCCATAAAAATACCAACCTTTCTTTATGCGCGGTTTCAATTGCAGATACCGCGTGATATATACTTCTAAGCGGCGGTTTATCCGCCGCTTAGTTATTATATGCTTTTAACAGCTAACCGTTACCGGCATATAATAAAGTGTATAAGATTGGGAGGTGTTTTTTTTGAGCACATTTGATTGCTTGAATATAAATACGCTGTTTAGGGAATGTGACAGGCATTTTAAGGGAATCGCTTTTGACGGTTGCTTTTACTATTTAACCGACCCGCAGGCTTTCACGATATGTAAGCTTGACGATAAATTTGAGCCCTTGGATTGCTTCTGCACGGATAAGCCGTTTGCGGGAATCACTTATGACAGTATTGATAGGGTTTTTTGGGCGTTTGCGGAAAATCAAAGCGATACTGTCTATAAGCTTGACCGTGATTTAGAGGAAATTTCAGCCGTAAGGCTCTGCGGATGCTCTTGCGGGAGAATCACGGGGATTTCTTTTGATTGCCGCAGTGATACGCTGTTGGTATCCTCAGCGGACGCGGTTTATGAAATAATAAAGGACGGACGATGCCGCCGTCTTCTGAAAGAACCCGAGCAATGCGAGGGTGAGTTTGTATCGGTAGCGTCAATGCCGCCGTATTTTGCGGTTATAAGGCGTGACAGAGGGGTAGAGAAAATCATTATCTATTCCGGCTGTTTATGTGTGGCGCAGTGCATAACCCTTCCGCCGGAGCTTAGCGTTAAAGATTTTTTTCTTAACCCCTGCCGAAGCTCCCGCAGGTTAAATTCCTGTGATGTTGAATCCAGCGGTTGTGAGGCTTGTGAAACTGCCGAGTTTATACTGCTTGCTTCCGATGGCGATTGCGATTCAATCATTATCAGCCTTAAAGCGGAATTATGCGGTATATTTTTAAGCGATTGTGTTTTTAAAATCTGCGGAAAAAAGTGCAAACGGGAAGAAAAGGAAGAAAAATGCAGTCGCTGCAAATGCTCCTTAATTTGTTCCGTAGCCTTGGTTGAAGCCTCGTTGGCGCATATCCTTAACGCGGAGGGCGAAAAGCTTCAGAAAGCGGTTAAAATTGCCGGATGCGTTGATGAGCTTCTTGAAGTCAACAGGTCAGTTGCGGATACGATTAACAGGGTTACGCTTTTAGAAAATGTACTGCTTGCCAAGCTCAATGCGATTGTTCACGCCGAATTCGGCGAATGTGCGGAATTTGATAAAACTGCCGCCAACGATATACTATAAACAGAAAGGATTAGGATTTTTTATGCCGACTATATCAGGTTTTCTTTTATTTGACAGAAATAGAACCGCAATTCCGGCGGGACTGCCCGGAATTGAGAAAGTGCCGATTGTTTTGCACAGTATCGGTACGGGAGAACAGCTTGCCGTTTTGACGGGCAACGATGGTGATTACACATTTTATAATGTTCCGAACGGCGATTATCTGATTGTTGAGGCTTACGGTATAAGCGGAGCGGTTTTAACTCCCGGGAATTTTAACAATGCCGTTTTCGGGTTTCTCCCCCGCGCCGTAACTCCGCCGATAAGCTTTGCGCCGAACCCGCCCCCGGGCAGTACAAACCTTGATTGCTTAACGCCGAATACGATTCGCGTGGTAATAGAGGACAATCATTTAACAAATCAGAATATAATAAACGCCCCTGTAAGATACACGCCGTTTGAGCCTCTGGAAGATGAGTGTGCATTAGCTTCACCCATTAATCTGATTACAGCCGCCGACAACGGCAGTTTCGGATTTTTCCCCGCAGGCACGCCCGTCAATACGAGCGCGCCCGTTGAGCCTTACCCCGGCGTTACGCCGGACTTTGAATATGCTTTGACAGCACCGGGTATATTCGTCCCGTCCGGCGGAGAATATACGGTGCAGAATATTATGACCAATACGGAAAGCAATATTATCGGCGCGTGGTGGCGGATTGCCGACCATACAACGGGTAACGAAACAGGAAGAATGATGGTAGTCAACGGATACGACCCGGGCGCGGTATTCTTCAGAGCGCAAGCCGCAGTAAGTCCAAATACGGATTATTGCTTCAGCGCGTGGATACTGAATATGTTTAAAGCCGAGGGCTACGCCGAGCCTGCATTCGGCGTGAGAATCAGAAATCTCTCCGGGCAGGTAATTTTCAGCGAAATGCTGGGCGAGCTTATCCCCGTTAACGTAAACGTACCCGAATGGAAGCAAATCGGGACGGTGTTTAATTCCTTGGGCTATACGGCGGTTATCGTCGAATTTATCAGTGAGGGACCCGAAGTCATCGGCAACGATTATGCAATTGACGATGTTTCGCTTCGGGAAATTCAAAGAATTATTCCGATTCCGCCTTCGCGCTGTCAAGCGTTTACGGATGTGATTGCCTCAGTTGCCTTGCAGGAAGCCGCACTGGCGCATATAATAAATGCCGAGGGCGAAAAAATTCAAGCGGTTGCCGCAATCCCGGGAGCTACCGCAGAGCAGCTCGCCGCCGTAAACCGCTCCGTTACCCGCCTTATCCGAAGGGTCGCACAGCTTGAAAATATATTGCAGGCAAAATTAAGTGCTGCGCGAGACGGGGTTAGGGGGTGTTTGGTTTAAAAAGCAGAAATCCGCCGCCCTTAAAGGCGGCGGATTTCATCACCCAACCTCCCCCAACACCCCATAAACCACACTTTCAAGCCGCGACGAAGGACGCTCCAAGCGTTCTGCAAATTGGCTGTCTATAATGATTGTGCGGCTGCCCTCGGCGGGTAAGAGTTCTGACGCAGGGCTTTCTGAGGTTAAAAAGATATATTCGGGACTGTATTTTGCAAGCTCTTCAGAGGTGATATTGATTTTACCGTTTTCATTTATGACATTTTTGCCGAAATAAGAGAAAAAATCACCCGCAAACGTGTCGGGAGGGGCAACGGAAAGTTTATAATCCATTATATAAATAAAACTCTCAACAGAACCCTCCGCTTCGGCAAGGGCTTTTTTTAACGGAGCTAAAGCTTCCTCCGCCGCTGATTCCGCATTCAATCTGCCTCCGAAAATAGCGGCAAGGTCGCTGTAAAGCTGATACAGCCCCTCAACCGTAGTGGTTGCAGGGAGAATTAATACCCGCGTGCCGGATTCCTCGATAGAGGCAATGTCCTTTTTTGCAATCGGGCTTTGCGATAAAAGCAGGTCGGGCTTTATTCTGATAACAGCGTTAATATCAGGATTGGCGGCTGAGCCGATATTCTCCCTGCCGCCTATATTTTCGGGATAATTGCAGTAAGTGCTGATTCCCGTCAGCAATCCTTCATAGCCCAGTTCGCATATGATTTCGGTCAAGGCGGGCGATAGGGAAGCAACGCTTTTGGGAGATTCGTTAAAAACAAGCGTTTCCACTTCCACCGGGTATGACAACTCCTCGTGAAGTATACCTTCCGTACTTATAGGTAAGCCCTCGCTGACCTGCGCGCAACCTGCAGGCAACAAAGCAAAGGCTATTATTACAGCCGTGATTACGGCAGTCTTTCTTCTCAAAGCCTTAGCGTCCTCCTATCAATAACTCTTCTGTCAATAATCCTTATAGTCAATCGTGCCTATAAGCTCGCGGTTTTTTTGAATATGAAGCTCGCTTGCCGCTAATTCGCGGCGTGTCCTCCTGTTTTGCGAGGATACGGTAATGATAATAACAGCCGCCCCGGAAAACATAAGCAGGCTCCCTTTTTCAATACCAAGCCGCTCTTGAAAAACCCAAGCTAAAGCAACAACGGCGACAAACACCGAGGTTGCGATTCTTGTTGTCAGCGGGATTTTGCTCTTTGCCTTAGATTTATATAGCTTTTCATGCTGTTTAATAGTTTTTCACCTCTTACTTATTTGAATAATTTTAAAGAGAAAAGTCTGCGCTTTCGCCCGGCGTCAAGATTTAAAGACATTGTAAAAAGCTTATCCGTTGTAAACATCTTAACCGCAAGATACATGCAGATTAAAAGGAAAATCGTCTGATATAAAAGTCCCGCAAAGAACATAACGGTATTTCCCTCCATAAGATTGGGCAATGCAATATACGCGTGAGTAAACGGAATTAAATAAACCAGAGTTTTAAAAATGAAAGACATAGAGCTTATATCCATAAACATTGTAACCAGCCAAGGAAGCATTACGGCAATCATAATCGGCATCAAAAGGGTTTGCACGGATTTTACATCGGTCGCCATTGCCCCCAGAATAAGCGCGATTGAAAGCCCTATTGCTAAAGTTAAAAAAAGCTGTAAGCCGAATAGGGCGTAACTTAAAGGCGAAAGGGTGAGCCCTAGGTCGAGCATAGCCTGCCCTACGCTTAATTGTATTTGCTCCGCGCTTTCTAATGAAGCGGCTGTCGCCCCGGTGATTTGCTCCATAGCGTTCCCCGTCATTCCGCCCAGATAGAAAGCAAAGCCTACCATCATAAAAGCGGCGTTTGCAAGTGCCGCAAGCACGGCGGCAAGCATTTTCGCGCTTAAAATTGCCATTCTGCTGGCAGGCGTTGACATGAGCGTTTCAAGAGTTTTATCTATTTTTTCGGTTGAAACAGCCGTCATAATCATCTGAGCCGCCATAATCAGCAAAAAGAACACAACCATGGGTGCTATAAGAGCCTGCGTCATCATGATTCCGGTCAAAGCCGCCGGGGAAACGCGAGCGGTTTTACTTCCCGATACGGTAAATTCGGTCAGAGCCGCAGGGGATTTGATTCTGGCAATATCCTCCGGGTCAACGCCGTAGGTTTGGAGCAGGATTTCATCGGTCGAAGCCATTTCGATATGACTAATCACATCAGACGCGCTAATCCCCTCCATAGAAGCCATAAACCCGCCGCCCAAATTCAGCCTGCTTATGAATATAAGCTGCGCGGGCTCTTTTTCCTCTAAAATACTGTCGGCGTAGCCTGCGGGTATAATAACCGCGTTGTTCACATCAAGCCGCATAAGCTCGCTTGCGTAGTCATCGCCTTGAATGTCGATATAGTTGATTCTGACACTTCCGCTTGCGGTAATTCCGCTCAAAAGGGTGTTGGTAAACTCGCTGTCGTCTCGGTTGCAGACGTTAATGGTTGAGGAGCTTTGGATTATATCGTCCATAGCAGTCCCCATAAGCTGCCCCATACCGATTAGTATACCCATTGTAACCGCCATAGTTATGACCATCTGCTTCGTGAACAGCTCGCGAAGCTCTTTTTTAAGAAGACTACCGAATTTCATCCGCGCCGCCCTCCTTTTCTTCCAGAACTACTTTTTCAAAAACTTCCTCTAAATTAGCGGCTGAATATTTATTTTTAAGCTCTTCAACCTTGCCGACTGTCATAAGCTTCCCGTTCGTTATAATCCCCACGCGGTCGGATACGTATTCTATTTCAAGCATATTATGTGATGAAAGCAAAAAAGACATATTCTGCTCTCTTGCAAGGTTCTTAATCATTTTGCGGATTTCGAGGGCGTTAATCACGTCCAGTCCCGAGGTTGCTTCGTCCATGATGGCAAGCTTGGGGGCAGTCATAACCGCGCGCGCGAGCAAAAGCTTGCGGACCATTCCCCGCGAATAGCCGCCGATTTTATCGTTTAAGCGAGTGCCTAAGCCGCAAATCGCCTCCGCCCGCGCCGTAAATTTGTAAAGCTCATCTTTGTTAGCCGCGAACAGACCCGCCATAAATTCTAAGTAATGATGCCCCGTCATTGTTTTATAAGCTCCCGCCTCATCGGGGAGATAGGTAATGTTCCGCCGAACCTTGTCCGCTTCTTTAACAACGCTGTGCCCGGCTACCAAAGCATCCCCCTCCGTCACTTGGATTAGGGTTGATAACATTCTTATTGTAGTGGTTTTCCCCGCGCCGTTCGGTCCGATAAGGGCAAAAATTTCACCCTCATCCACATTAAAAGATATTTTGTTAACGGCAAAAACATCTTTTTTGGGGTATTTCTTAGAAAGACCGTTTACTTCTAATACGTATGGCATTTTTAAATAGCTCCTTTTAACAGTTTTATTATACTCCAATAGGCTACATAGATGTTCCCGGAATATCAAGGTTTTTAATTCCTTCGTCCCTCTTCGCTATATCTCCCGTTAATTTATTAACATATATATCTCTCCTGCTTAAATAAGCGATTAAAGGAAGCCCCCAATCCATATCACCTATGCCAACGTAATAAAGAGTATAAATATATTCATCTTCCGTTTCTTGTATTTCTCTATGAATATATGGCGGCACACCTCGGTAACTGCCCCTTATCTCCAAAAACGTAATCATATCCAGTATTTCTAAGACTGAATCCTTATCGGGCACATTTTTCAAGGTCATACTGACTGAACCGTAACGACCAAACACAGCCGAAATAAAACTGTCTTTAAACATGAGCATGCGAACTTTGCTTGTATAATTTCCACCCGTAAAACCAGCGAATGTATGCTCAATTTCAAAATAAAAATGATAATAATAATCATTTTCGCCCAAATAAATAAATTTTGATAAAATGCGATTGTATCCGTTGGCAGGCAGATTATCTTGGTCAGTCCAATCTTCGGCGATATGTTCGCGAAGTGCGTTTACCGCCGCTTCTCTTGATGAGAATGTATCATTAAAATAAGTCCAAGATTCATTGCCCAAAGGCAACGGAAAAGCATCGGGCATATAGAAATCAGGAATATTCATTTGAGGCAAATCATCTTTATTCAATATAGCATTAGCAATTTCAATGAGTTCCTCATCGGTCATATTTTCAATTTCTTTGCACTTGTCGCTTTTTTCGTAAACCCAAAAATCCTCAAGATTAATGTCAATGTCAGTATAATCATTTGTCAAACCCGGCAACCTTGAAAGAGGAGAAAAATCTGTTATTTCATTCCCGCTTATATAAAGATAACTTAAATCAGACAGTCTAGATAAAGCAGATATGTCTTTAATCTTATTATCACCTATATTCAGACGACGTAAATCGGGCAGTTTAGATAAAGCAGATATATCCTCAATGTTATTGTTTTGTAATCTTACATTGGATAAATTTTTCAAACTTGATAACGGCGAAATATCTTCAACATTATTATTGTCCAAGCTTATGAAATCCAACTGTTTCAAGCTTAAAACCGATGGTAAATTACTGATTTGGTTATTTTTTAAATCTAATTGCTCTAAATCAGATAAATTTTTAAGCGGCGATATATCTGTTATTTGGTTATCCGCTAAACACAGCTCTTTTAATTTTGCCAAATTTGCAAGGGGGGTTAAGTCCGATATTTGGGTCTCGTTTATATATAACTTAGTCAAATTCGTGAAGTTAGCAATGGGCGTTAAATCTGTGATTGGGTTTTCGCTTAAATCTAATTCTTTCAAATTAGTTAGATGGGCAATAGGCGATAAATCGGTTATTTGATTTTTTCTTAGGCTAATGCTTTCAATATTATCCCAATTGGGTAATTGTTTAAAATCCAAAATATCATCATCGCTTAAATTTTCATCAATCCAAGAGTAATATGCGGGTCTCGTACCCATTTTCATATGTACGCCGCAAACAGTGGCGTACTCTTTTATTGCGGGTTCGGGAACAGAATTTTCAGATTCAGCCGTTGAAGTAGCCGAAGCAGTTGGTTCAGCACCAATAGCATTACCGGCATATGTTTCTGAATCTAAGGGTGAATTAAAATTGTTTTGCCCGCAAGCTGAAAGTAAAATAATGGTAATAATTATACATATTACTTTTTTCATATAACAAAGCTCCCTTACATAATTTTAACTTCTTATTACCGCTTGTTTCAGTATAGCACTAATAAAGCTTTTCTGTCAAGCTCGTAATAAAATGTTTACAATTAAAGTTTCAGCTTGACCGAATAAAATTTTTTAATAAAAACAATTGACAAGCAAGCTGTAATGTGCTATAATCCTATAGTGGCGTGTTAGCTCATGCCGCTTTTATCCTTCGCGCACGCTGCAGCTTGCGCGTAATCCATAAGGAGGTGTTTTTAGTATGGCTAAAAAAAATGAAAGCTACGAGGCAATTATAATCTACAGCTTGAGGAACGGAGAAGACGGCGTTACGGCTCTTAATGAAAAGTTTAAGGCTTTAATTGAAGCTAACGCTACGCTTGATTTGGTTGAAGAATGGGGAAAAAGAAGGCTGGCATATGAAATCGACGACCAGACGGAGGGGTACTATGTCCTGTACCGCTTCACTTCGCCGCCCGATTTCCCGGCGGAGCTTAATCGTGTTTTAAAAATTACCGAGGGTGTTATCCGCTCGTTGATTACGGTTAATATCCCCAAGGAAGAGAGAACTGCCGAGAATCATAAAGCAAAGCAACTCGGCTAGGTCTCCCCGCGTTTCTTAGCGAAGAAAGGAAGTATAGTTGCCATGAATAAGGTTATTTTAATGGGCAGACTTACCGCCGACCCTGAGCTGAAGCAGACGACAAGCGGAATAAGCGTCTGCAATATTACAATTGCCGTTGACCGCAGTTATGTTCCGCAGGGTCAGGAGCGTCAAGCGGATTTCATACCGATTGTATTGTGGCGGCAGACCGCTGAATTTGTCTGCAAATATTTTCAAAAGGGCAAGATGATTGCCGTTGAGGGTTCTATGCGCGTCCGTTCTTATAACGATACCCGCCACCCGGAGGTTCGCCATTACGTTACTGAGGTTTTTGGCGATAACGTATACTTTACGGGTGATAAACAGCAAGGGGTCAATAACGGAGGCAATCAATACCCAAACAACAGCTATCAAAATCAGCCGCAGCAAATCCCGCAATATTCCGCGCCGCCCGCCGCTTCAGCACCCGCCCCGTCAATCTCGGTCGGCGATTTGGGCGATTTTGAAGAGGTTATAGGCGACAGTGATTTACCGTTTTAACAGGTTCATAATGGAAGGAGTTTTTTATAATGGAAAGGGATAGGGAGAGACCCTCCCGCGGCAAGAAATCGCGCAAAAAGGTCTGCGTTTTCTGTGCCGACAGGATAATCAGAATTGATTATAAGGATATACCCAGGCTTAAAAAGTGCATGACAGAAAGGTCAAAAATTCTGCCGAGGCGCGTCACGGGAACATGTGCTTATCATCAAAGAGAGCTTACCAGCGCAATTAAAAAGTCGCGTTATATTGCTTTATTGCCTTATATGTCTGACTAATTTGTTAATAATAAAAAAAGAACGAGTATAAAAGCTCGTTCTTTTTTTATTGACAAAATTAGGAATAAAATAACCGAATTCCACAAAATACGACCGAATTCAACAAAGTTCTTGACAAGCTGTTGGTTTTATTGTATATTCATGGTATAGTTAATATGATTACTTTATGTTAAATAAAGGAGACGGCTATGTTAGGACGTAGGTTGAAGAATATGCGTGAAGACAATTATATGACCCGGGATGATTTGGCGGGGAGATTGAACGTGTCCTTACATGCGGTGGCAAAATACGAGAGGGATGAACGTGAGCCGAACGATGCGTTAAAGATGGAAATAGCAAGGATATTTAACGTGTCACTTGATTTTCTTGTAGGCTTGTGCGAACATAAATACAGCTATAGCCGGGATAATCTGGTTTTAGTTCCGTATGTGCTTGATGATGATGAAATGAATCAGATACAAGATTATGCCGACATGGTTGCACATTTGAGGAAAGCTAAGAGGCGGCAATTTGCCGCCTCTGCAAATAACATTTTTAAGAAAATGTTTTCGGATTAGTGTACCCCGGCTTGAAAACGATATTGTCCTTATCCTTTATAAATTCATTGTAAACGCCCTCCCATTCGCCGAAGGAATATTCCTCCACCGAAACGGAGATATATTTCTCCGGCTTTCCCATTGTAGTGTTGACAACATTTGCAATTTGCTCCGCGGCTTGCTTTAATTGCGATTCCGAAGGACCGCTGATGGTTTTAATAACGATATGCGGCATATTAGCTCTCTCCTTAAAATTTAATTTTATATACAGCTTAGCTTGAATGATTAATTAAAGCTAAGCTGTATGATTATTCAACTTTAAAGCTGAATAACTATATTTTAATTATACATAATTTTTTCAAAAAAGTAAACACCTTTTTATGAATTATTTTACTTTTAAGGGACAAAATAAAAATTATATATAAAGGAGGTTAATATGAACACTCCAAATGCAAAAAATTATAAAAACATTCAGCTTTCAGCTTCAATTGACGAAAATACGTCTAATATTGAAAGCATACTTGCTCAAACCGCCGACCTGCTTTTAAATCCTTTTTTAATCGGCGGGGTTAAATGTAACCTTGTCTGCTTTGAGGGGATGGTTTCAACGCAGGTGATTACTAATTTAATCCTGCGCCCGCTTTCGGATTTGTCGTTAAACATGAAAAATTCCAATTCAACCGAAATATTCTCCCATATCGACTGCCATATGTTGATGACGATTGATAAATCCTACTCCGCCGATTACGGTGACCTTTTGAAACGCTTGATGAACGGCTTTGCCGTGCTTTTAATCGATGGCGTAGCAACGGCTTTTTCCTTCGGGGTTCAAGGATTTGCGGCTCGGAATATAGCAGAGCCTTCCTCGGAGGGTAATCTCAGCGGAGCAAGGGATGGGTTTGTGGAGACCTTATTCTCAAACATGTCGCTCGTCCGCCGCAGAATGAAGTCTCCCTTGTTAAAATTTGAGCTTTTTTCCGTTGCAAAAACAAGCAACACCGATGTGATACTGGCTTATATGACAGACCGTGTCCCGCTTGAATTAGTCAATAAGATAAAAAAACAGCTTCAAGGCATGGAGCTTGAATCAATCTTGGGAAGCGGATATATAGAGCCTTATCTTAACGATACAAAGCTCTCCGTTTTCTCCGGCGTATCGGTAACGGAACGCCCTGATGTATTCTGCGCGAAGATACTGGAGGGTAGGATAGGTCTTTTAATAGACGGTTCTCCCTTCTCAATTATGCTGCCCTATCTTTTCATAGAAAATTTTCAAACTCTGGACGATTATAATTTCCGCCCTTATTACACAACCATTATACGCTGGATTCGCTATGCGGCTTTTTTTCTGGCTGTTTTTCTGCCGGCATTGTACACCGCCGTTACCGTATTCCACCCCGAGCTTTTCAACCATTATTTTATTATGACCCTTGCCGCCGCAGAGGAGCTGACGCCCCTGCCCCTTGCCGTTGAAACGCTTTTTGTTTTATTTGCGTTTGAAATTATCAGGGAGGCGGGTTTGAGGCTGCCCAAGAGCGTTGGGGGTGCTGTTTCAATAGTCGGCGGATTATTAATCGGTGATGCCGCTGTATCTGCGGGTATCATATCTAAGCCGCTTCTGCTGGCTTGCGCGCTGTCATTTACCGCATCGTTTGTCATACCGTCTTTGAATCAGTCCATTACCGCGCTTAGGTTTATATCGGTTATTGCCGGGGGAATTGCCGGACTGTACGGCGTAGCTTTGGCGGGTGCGGTAATACTGATAAACATTTGTTCGCTCGAAAGCTACGGAGCTCCCGTCATGTCGCCTTTATCTCCTTTTACGCCTAAATCAATGCGCGATGTCTTAACCAGAATAGGCTTCAAGCGAATGGCTACGGGTAATACGGCAATTGAAGGTTTAAAAGGAGTTAATTTGAGTTGAAAACGAAAAATACTGTTATAAGCTGGGGGCAGCTTTTGCTGTTGCTTTTGATTGTTAAGGTTTTTACTTTAATGACCTTCGTCCCTCTTGTGGCAAACGGCTACACCCCGACCACTCAGGTACTGGCGACCATTATATCGGCGGCGGTTCAGGCGGTTCTTATCATACCGCTTGCGGTTTTGGGCAGTAAATACGCCGGGCAAAGCGTTATTGATATGATTTCGGAAAAAAGCAAGGCGTTAGGGATTATTACGGCATTTTTATATTTTGCGTTTTTTTTCTGCTTTACCGTAAATGCCGTCCTGCATTTTCAAAGCTTCATAAGCTCTCGTTTTTTTCCGAATGCTAACGAGTATATTTCGGTCGGGTTCTTTTTGCTGATATGCGCTTACTGTGCTCATTTGGGAATATCCGGGCTTGCGCGTTCGGCGGTTTTGCTGTTTCTTATCTTTGCCGTTACGCTTGCCGCCATTTTAATTACCTCTGTTCCGAGCTATGACGCGCTTAATTTTTATTATGACAGGAGCTATCAAGAAAATCTTTTTAACGCGGTTCTTGATGATATGGCGAGAAACGGCGAGATTACGGCTCTTGTATTATTATCTAAGCACATTAAAGAGCATTTCAGCCGCGCCTCATACGGCTTAATTGCCGCAAAACCTGTTTTATCGCTGACGGCGGCTTTTCTTATCATCGGTGTACTCGGAGAATTTGCGGCTGTTACCGATTATCCGTTTTTAGCGGTAAGCTCTCATGCCGGAATAAGATTTATCGGGCGTTCCGACTCAATATTTATGGTGCTGTGGACGATAACCTCCGTGATAGCGGTTTCCCTTATGATTAACCTCGGGAGCGGGTTAATCGCCGAGATGTCTCCTAAGGGAAAGTATAAATGCACGTTTGTTTCGGCGGCGGTATTTGCCGCAGTGATGCTCTTTATCAAAACAGGCGCGGATTTTTCGGTTATATATCAATATGCCTGCTCGGCACAGGCGGTTGCCGTATTGGTATTTGTTATACCATGTTTAACATTAATTGCCAAAAGAGCAAAAAGGAGAGATGCTAAATGAAAAGACGGAGCTTAACCATTACGGCGGCTTTATTCTGCTTTTGTTCAATATTGCTTTCGGGTTGCGGAACGGAGGTAAACAGGCGGACCTTTGTTGAAATTATGGGGATTGAAATGCAGGACGATGCCTACAGGGTAAGCCTTCAGCTTTACCGCCCTCACGACAGCGCGGGGAATTTTGATTTGACCGCGCCGTTTGAAAGAGTTTTAACAGGTGAGGGGATTACCGTAAGTTCCGCAATAGCCGATGCCGAGCTAAGGCAAGGCAAGGAATTATTTTTAGGGCATATAAAGCTGATTGTTGCAGGCAATGCTTTAAACCCCTCTAAGGATTTGGAAATGCTTTTGAGCGAGGGGATTTCCCCCGGCTGCCCCGTAATCTACTCGGATTCGCCATACAATGTCATTGCTTCAAGCATATCTCGCGGGGGCGAGAGCGGCGGGGGAGAGCTTCTTGAATTGATGGATTCGTCAATCCGGCGGGGACAAACAGTTTATACTTCAATCATGAAGCTCTCCGGCGACAATAAACTGCTGAACCTGCCGTGTGTTCTGCCGCTATTGGAAACATATCCGCTCGCGGAGAATACCGAGGCGGAAGGGGAGAAGGCGCGTTTTAACGGATTGACCTTTGCGGAAAGCAATGCAATCGCGAACGGAAATATCCACCCCGACGATGTAGCGGGGGTAAAACTGCTTATGGACGATTACAAAAAAAGAGATAAAGTAACAATCCCCGTAACAATTAACGGAAAAACTGCGGCAACGGTCATTACAAACGCAAAAACAAGCAAAACGGCGGAGATTACGGACGATGGCAGTCTGAGGGTTAGGGCGTTAATTAAGGCAAAGGTACGGATTATTGAAAATCCTTACGGATTAGATGACGCGTTAATCGAAGAAGCCGTTCGCCGCAATCTGCATGATATGGTCATAAGCGCGTATTCTACGGCGGTATGGTATAACAAAAACGATGTGTTCGGCATTTATAAGCTTTTGCGCCGCCATTCTCCCGAGCAGCTTGAATATTACCAAGCGAATCCCCAAAGCCTGTTGGCGGAGAGCATTTTGGATATAGAGGTAAAGAATGTATAAAAATTGCCATATATTAACTGCTCTTTTATTTGTATAAATAATCCGTCCTTGACAATAATTGTAATAGATATGAATCAAGGAGCGGCGTGAGAATAAATTTCGCGCAAAATTATTTATATGTATTATAATAAGGTAGATATAAGCGGCGTTGACACATCGAAGCTGGTTGTTTTAAAGGAAGCGGAAAAGATGGAGCTGCTCCGTAAATACAAGCAGGGCGACAAGGTTGCGCGGGAAAAGCTTATAAGCGGCAATCTGCGGTTAGTTTTGAGCGTAATTCAAAAGTTCATCGGCAGGGGAGAGAATGCCGACGACTTGTTTCAAGTAGGCTGTATAGGTCTGATTAAAGCTATAGATAACTTTAATACCGACCTTGACGTAAGGTTTTCTACCTATGCCGTCCCTATGATTGCGGGCGAGGTGCGGCGGTATATGAGGGATAATAACCCCATACGCGTAAGCCGTTCACTGCGCGATTTGGCTTACAAGGCTATGCAGGCTAAGGAGCAGCTTACCATTCTGCATCAAAAGGAGCCTACGGTCAAGCAGATTGCCGAGCATATCGGCTTTAAGCAGTCCGAGGTGGTACTGGCACTTGAAAGCATAACCGACCCCATCTCTCTTTATGAGCCCGTTTATTCGGATGCCGGGGATACGCTTTATGTTTTAGACCAAATCGGCGATAAAAGCGATGATTCAAACTGGCTGGATGAAATTTCCTTAAAGGAAGCAATTAATCTTCTCCAGCCCAGAGAGAAAAATATTCTGTATTTAAGGTTTTTTCTGGGAAAAACGCAGGTAGAGGTTGCGGGGGAGATTGGCATTTCCCAAGCGCAGGTATCAAGGCTTGAAAAATACACACTTGACAAGATAAAAGGGAAAATATAGCCGTGCTGAGGTTTTTTTAAAGCCGCTTACGGGGGCGGATTGCCGTCCGCCCTGAAAGGTTGTGGTAAAATACACAATTAATGCAATGGCAAATTAGTTACATTTTTTAAAGAAAAACAATTGACTTTTCTCTCATTTTGTATTATTATATAATATAGTTAATAATTAAAAGTATCGGGAATCACCGATTGAAAGGAATTTCTTGCCTTATGAATATAAAAAAGCTATTGGTATCGATGGTGCTTGCGTTATCGCTGTTTACATTATCGGCTTGCAGTAAGTCGCCTGATATTGAAAGCACTTACGATGGGATACTGTCGAGAGTGCGGTTGGGTATGCCTTTGAGCCAAGTAGTCGGTATGCAGAGGGTAGGCGTTGAGCTTTATTATGAAACAGATAAAATCATCTGGAGCGTTGACGAAGATATTGAGCTTATGGAGATTAGGAGTTTACTGCCCGAGCAGCAGGACGAACAAATGTGGTTTTTTGTCGATAGCGCAAGGGCAATCATTACATATTATTTCCAAACCTTATCGGGAAGAAACGAAATGGTCTTAAGAGGGTATTCAGAGCAAATATCCTGCCTTTTAGACCGCGAAGTTGGGAATACCTATTTCAGAGAAAAGAGCGCGGAACTAAGGGGAAGGCACGACCCGCACGCTGAAATCAGACCTGTAAGGACAGGCGTTGAAAATATTGATTTTGAGCTTAACACGACCATGAGCTTATCCCTGCCGAGCTACAATTTAACTTTCACCATGACAGAGACCTATGACACCGTAAACGGTGTAACGGATTACTATGTAACACATTATAAGATTGAAGTAATGGAGAAAGCCGTTAAGGACTCAACTCCGGCTTAGCTTATATATAATCTTGAATCAAATACAGTTGGCGATAGCTTTAGGCTGACCGCCAACTGAAGATGTGCAGATGTGGCGGAATAGGCAGACGCGTCGGCTTCAGGTGCCGATGGACGCAAGTTCGTGGGGGTTCAAGTCCCTTCATCTGCACCATTATGGCTGTTATTATAGGGTACACTGCTTAATTTTCTGTTGTTAAGCGGCGTACCCTAAGTCATTGTATAGAGTATCCCCACCCCCCAACCGATTCTGCAAGGAGGTTCAACAAATGACATTTTCAGATGGGCAAGAAAATCTAAACGCAGGGCATCGCCAGCGAATGAGGAAAAGATTTTTAAAATCGGGCTTTACTGATTTTGAGCCGCACCAGATTATTGAGATGCTCCTTTTTTATACCTGCCCCAGAAAAGATACTAACAAGCTTGCCCACACTGTGCTGAATCGGTTCGGAAGCATAGCAGGGGTTTTTGAGGCGGATGCGGACGAGCTTGCCGCTTTGCCCGGCATAAGCGAAAACGCGGCTGTGCTGTTTAAGATGATTCCCGAATGTGCGGCGGTTTATTTTTCCGCGCGTTCCGAAAAAATAACCTATGACAATACTAAAAAGCTGAAAGCTCTCTTTACCCCCTGTTTTATAGGTCAAACCCGGGAAAAACTTTATTTTGCCTGCTTCGACAATGATTTGAGGCTGATTGAAAATATCGTGGTATCAAGCGGAACGGCTTTCGCGTCAGAGATAAATGTAAGAAAAATAATTGAGACTGCAATTAAATCAAATGCCACCCTTGCCGCGCTGGCGCACAACCACCCTAACGGTCTCCCCACCCCTTCATCTGAGGATAACCGCGCAACGCGAATCATTAATTACATGCTCAAAGCAATAGGGGTAAAGCTTTTAGATCATATTATAGTAGGGGCGAATCAATCAATTTCAATGCGAGATGTTTCGGATTCTGCAATTTTTGATTAGCATTGCAAGGCTGAATGGTTCAAATTGCGGGGTTTATTAAGCGGTAAAGGGGGTTTATAATGCTGTTTCAAATAACAATCCCAGCCTTTCTTTTTGTATTTTACGCCATCTATTTTGCAAAAGCAGTCATGCTCAAAAAGCAGGGGATTTCCGCTGACCTGCTCGGTAAGGGCGATAAGCCGAAAAAAGCCGTCTGGATTGAAATCGGCTTGAAAATGATTACATATTCGGGTGCTGTGATTAAGTTTATGAGTGCGATATTTCAGCCGTTTTTGTCGGTGTTTAACCCGCCGCTTGTTGTGCGAGTAATCGGCTGTGTTTTTGCTTTAATCGGCGTTGTGTTTTTCGGTATTTCGGTTAAAACAATGCAGAATAACTGGCGGGCGGGGTTTGATAAAAGGCAGGAAACATCGCTGGTTACAAGCGGAATTTATCAATTCAGCCGCAACCCCGCATTTGTCGGGTTCGACCTGCTTTATATCGGTTGCGCCTTGGTTTTCCCGAATGTTGCTATGCTTTCAATTGCCGCCGCCGCCGTTGCCGCTTTTCATATTCAGATTATCGGAGAAGAGCGGTTTTTAGAGGAAAAATTCGGGCGGGAATATATTGATTATAAAAATAAAGTCAGGCGGTATTTATAGATGAAACCGAATTACAAGCTCTTGTCCCACACATATGATTTGCTTGATACGCTCTATTTCAACCGTTTTGAGACAAGCCCGCGAACCGCTATGTTAAACGCCGTTCCCCGTGAAAAAATCAGCGTTCTTGATATATGCGCGGGAACTTGCAGTAACAGCATTTTAATCGCCGAAAACAGACCGCAAGCCATGATAACCGCTCTTGATTTATCCGCCGATATGCTCAAAATTGCAGAGAAAAAATTCCGCTTAAAGGGTATTAAAAATATTGAAACGATTGTATCCGATGCCTGCAATACGGGCTATCCCAACGGCTATTTTGACGTAATCCTGCTGTCGCTCATACTGCATGAAATCAGCGAAAATTCGCGGGCGGCAATGCTGAAAGAAGCAAAACGATTGCTAACCCCAAACGGGCGGCTCATTGTTATTGAATGGGAACAGCCGAAAAGCCCGTCTCAAAAAATATTATTCACTCCGATTAAGCAATTAGAGCCGAGAGGGTTCAAAGAATTTCTGCAAAGAGATTTAGCCGCATATTTTGAAAATTTGGGATTTGCTGTAATTGAAAAGCGGCATTGTGATTATACGAAAGTGTATCAGCTTAGGAAATGTTAAAATAAGGAGATAGGTACAAAAACATGAATTTTCAATTAACATCGGAGTTTACTCCGGCGGGAGACCAGCCTTTGGCTATAGAAAAGCTGGCAAACGGCATATTAAGCGGCGTTCGTGAGCAAACTTTATTGGGCGTTACAGGTTCGGGTAAAACGTATACTATGGCGAATGTCATCGCTAAGGTTAACCGTCCCGCGCTTGTTTTCGCGCATAATAAGATTTTAGCGGCGCAGCTTTGCTCGGAATTTAAGGAGTTTTTCCCTAATAACGCGGTTGAATATTTCGTCAGCTATTATGATTATTACCAGCCTGAGGCATATGTCCCCTCGAAAGATGTTTATATCGAAAAGGATTCATCAATCAATGATGAGATTGACAAGCTCCGCCATTCGGCTACTCTGGCTCTTGCGGAGCGAAGAGATGTTATCATTGTCGCCTCCGTATCCTGCATATATTCCTTAGGCTCGCCCGAAAAGTACCGCGCAATGGTAATATCGCTTAGAAAGGGGATGACAATGCCCCGCCAAGCATTGCTGGCAAAGCTTGTGGCAAGCCAATATGAGCGCAATGATATAAATTTTATTAGGAATAAATTCCGTGTCAGAGGCGATGTTGTTGAAATATTCCCGGCGGGCTCTTTTGAAAAGGCAGTCAGAATAGAATTTTTCGGGGATGAAATCGAGCGGATTTCCGAATTTATGCCTGTAACAGGTGAGGTTACGGCTACGCTTTTACATGCCGCTATCTTTCCCGCTTCGCATTACGTCACCCCGCGCGATGAAATGCAGACGGCTATAGACGAAATTGAGCGGGAGCTTGAAGAGCGCATAAAGTTTTTTAAAGAGCGCGATATGCTTGTCGAAGCGCAAAGGATTGCCCAGCGAACCGCTTACGATATTGAAATGCTTCAGGAAATAGGCTTTTGCACAGGTATAGAAAACTATTCCAGAATTTTGGCGGGCAGAGAGCCGGGGTGTATACCGTATACATTGCTTGACCATTTCCCCGATGATTTTCTTATAATAGTAGATGAAAGCCACGTTTCACTTCCACAGCTTAAAGGAATGAACGCAGGGGATAAAGCGCGGAAAGCTACTCTTATTGACTACGGCTTCCGTCTCCCCTCCGCATATGACAACCGCCCGCTTAATATAGATGAATTTTACGGCAAGGCAAACCAGATTATATATGTATCGGCTACCCCCAGCGCGGTTGAAAGGGAGCGGAGCGAAATAACGGCGGAGCAGGTAATCCGCCCGACGGGGCTTGTTGACCCGGAAATCATTGTCAAGCCTGTCGAGGGGCAGATTGAGGATTTGCTGTTTGAAATAAATGAGCGGGTTCGCAAAAATGAGCGTGTTTTAATCACCACCCTTACAAAGAAAATGGCTGAGGATTTAACTTTGTATCTTGAAAAAATGGGGATTAAAGTTAGGTATTTGCACCATGATATTGATACAATTGAGAGAATGGAAATTATCCGCGATTTGCGGCGGGGTGTCTTTGATGTTCTGGTGGGGATTAATCTGCTTAGAGAGGGGCTTGACCTGCCTGAGGTATCATTAGTAGCTATTTTAGATGCAGACAAGGAGGGGTTTTTGCGCTCTGAAAGTTCACTGATTCAAACTGTAGGGCGCGCGGCAAGAAATGCGGAGGGCAAAGTAATCATGTATGCCGATTCGGTTACAAATTCAATGGAAAGGGCAATAACCGAAACGGAACGCCGCCGCAGTTTGCAGTCGGAATATAACAAAAAGCACGGAATCACCCCGAGAACCGTGAGTAAAGACATAAGGGACGTAATAGAAATATCCGGCAAAGCCGAAACGGACAGCGCGGCGGAAAAATCGAAATTCAAACGGATGAGTGCGGCTCAAAGGCGCGCACTTATCGAAAAGATGACTGCCGACATGAAAAACGCCGCCAAGCTCCTTGAGTTTGAACATGCGGCATATCTTAGGGACAAAATAAACGAATTGAAGGAGTTGGAAGCAAAAGCAGGGAAGCCTTTGCCGAGATGAGGGGGAGGGGGGTGTGATTTGTGCGTTAGCCCTGAGCTTGATTAAAAAATACTTGACATTTATAGTCAAAAGTGGTATGATTAAAATATAAAAGCTTTAAATCGTGCACTGCAAAATTCCAAATTTTAGTAAAAAATATGAAAGGACTGACCGAAATGAAAGTCATTTTTCTGGAGGACGTAAAGGGGACGGCAAAAAAAGGCGACGTTAAAGATGTGGCGGACGGATACGCGAGAAATTTTCTGCTTCCTAAAGGAATCGCCTCGGAAGCGAGTGCTAAAAATATGTCGGATTTAGCGGGTCAAAAAGCCGCTCAGGCGCGGGCGGCGGACAAGTTAAAGCAAGAAGCGGAAGCCGCCGCGGCTTCGCTCAAAGGCAAGGCATTAACCTACAAGGCAAAAGCAGGGCAGGGCGGAAAGCTTTTCGGCGCGGTTACTCCTGCAATCGTGTCCGAATTGCTGAAAGAGCAGCTGGGTGTTTCGGCTGATAAGAAAAAAATTACTTTGAAATCCGATATAAAAACATTCGGGACATACACCGCCGAGGTGAAATTCTCTGCCGGAGTTTCCGGGAGTGTATCGATTGAGGTGACGGAGGAATGAGCATCATTGTGCATTGTCAATTATAAATTGATTTAAGGGGGAGTGGCTATGTCAAAGGTAATCAAATGGTATAATATCGTTGAAAAGAAGCCTTATAATATTGTCGAAAACCCCGTTGAAATGACTTATACGGAAATAGTAGCCAAGTATTCGGGGCAATACGTTTTAATTGTTAATGTCGTTTATGATTTATCGCACCGCATAATTTCAGGCGTCCCCGTTTTAACCGGCGACAAGCCTATTGATTTAAAATACGATGATACGACAAAATATTACTCTCAATTATTCGACAGAAATGAAGTGATTAATTTGACAAAGGAATTTTACGGAGTATCGGGAAAGTGGCATGATTAAGGAGCTTTCTCGAACGTGAAATCACTCTATGTGAGCAGTTATCCAAATCTGAAATCGGAGTATGGCTATGGTAATATTCATAATAAAACGCGCGATTCTGGCGGTTGTTACAATGTTTATTGTGACGACAATTACATTTTTTGTCATGTTCATGGTGCCGGGAGGTCCTTTTTTGAGCGAACGCTCATCACAGGCTACGATTGACATGATGAACGCAAAATACGGTCTTGACCAGCCCGTTTACGTTCAATACGGCAATTATATTAAAAATATGCTCAAAGGCGATTTGGGCATGTCTTATAAACGAACGGGCTATTCGGTATCTGAAATAATAGGGGAGAAATTCCCCGTTTCGGCGCGCTTAGGGGGGACTGCAATTACGTTGAGCATACTGATTGCCGTTCCGCTGGGCGTGCTTGCCGCGCGGCGGCGCAACACTTGGGTTGACCGCTTGATTATGGCGTTTTGCACGCTGGGCATATCATTCCCCAGCTTTGTTTTATCGACTATACTATTATATTTATTCGGAATATACTTCAAGCTGTTGCCGACGATTGGGCTTTCAACGCCGCTTCACTATGTCATGCCTGTAATCGCCCTGTCCCTTTCACCGACTGCCTATATAACCCGCCTTACCCGCTCAAATATGCTTGATGTAAACGGCATGGATTACCTCAAAACCGCACGTGCAAAGGGTTTATCCGAGATGGTCGTGCTGTTTAAACACGCCCTGCGGAATGCGATTCTGCCCGTAGTTACATATTTAGGACCGCTGATTGCCTCGATTCTTACGGGGGGCTTCGTTGTCGAGAGAATTTTTTCGATTCCGGGGCTCGGCACTTATTTTATAGATTCCATAAACGGGCGGGATTACCCAATGATTATGGGGACAACAATCTTTTTCGCCGGGTTGATTATTTTGTCAAATCTGGTTGTCGATATTCTTTATAAGGTTATTGACCCGCGGATTAAGTTGAATTGAGATGAAACTATTGTAATTTTCATAAAGTTTGTGTATAATACAAATATTTTGGAGGTTGTTATGAAAACGATTAATCAGAAACAGCGGTGTTTTAATGTTATTGAGCAGTTCCCTGAAGAGCAATTGGAAATGCTTGCCGTTTCTTTAGAAAGCATGTACAAAATGATTGATGACGTGCTTGATATGGCTTTTTGCATAAATCTGTCGGAACGCTACGCTCAAAGTGCCGACAAGGACGAACCTGGTATCCCTCTTGAGGAAGTTGTTAAAAACTTGGGCTTCTCTATGGAGGATATTGAAAATGCAGAGGATTGAATTTTCAAGCAGGGCGATGAAGTTTTTACAAAGGTTGCAAGAAAAATCACAAAAACGTATACTTGCGGCGATTTACAAGTTACCGCAAGGTGATATTTTGCCACTTGAAGGGAAAAACGGCGAGTATAGGCTGCGTGTTGGTGGTTGGCGTGTAATTTGGGAGTATCGGGGCGAACTCATATTTATTATGGAAATCGGTAACAGAGGTGATGTTTACAAATGAGCCTTGAATTCAAAAACCAATATTTTCAGACCAATGCCATTGTGATTGCAACAAAAGGGGGAAAAATTCTATGAACTTTAAATCTAAAAAAATAAGTGAACATGAGAGAAACACGGGGGAGGTCGCACTGGAGGGCTTCGCTCCGTTTACCTTGTCCGTTACCGATTTAGAGCCGGTTAGCGTGGAGGAGCGGGAGCGGCAGGTTAGGATGCGCGAAAGCACTACCTATTTAAAGGACGCGCTTCGGCGTTTTCTTAAAAATAAAATGGCTGTGGTCTGCTTTTTTATGCTGATTTTAATTGCTGTTTTTGCTTTTGCGGGTCCTCATCTTTCGCCCTATTCGTATGAACAGCAAGTCAGGGGGAGCGAGCGGCTTAAACCCTGCTTGGAACACCCTTTCGGCACGGATTCGCTGGGCAGGGATATGCTGGTCAGAACCATGGTAGGCACGAGAATTTCGCTGACAATCGGAGTTTTCAGCTCTTTAATCGTGCTTGTTATAGGTACGACGATTGGGGCTGTTTCGGGGTATTTAGGCGGTATGGCTGATAATATAATTATGCGGTTTTGTGAGATTTTGTATACAATTCCCGATGTTTTGATTATTATTTTGCTGCAAATCAGCCTAAAAAGTGCGTTGGATGCGAAGTTCCCGGATATGGCAACGGGGACGGGGATGATTTCGATTTTTATAGCGTTCGCCCTGCTTTATTGGGTTACAATGGCGAGGATGGTTCGCGGGCAAATTCTTACGCTCAAAGAGCGTGAATATGTTCTGGCGGCTAAGGCAATGGGTGCGCCCGCTCATCATATTATCCGCCGCCATCTTCTGCCTAACGCTATCGGTACTATTATAGTTACCGCAATGTTTCAGATACCCTATGCGATTTTTACGGAGAGCTTTTTGAGCTTTATCGGCTTGGGCGTTTCCGCGCCGATGGCATCGCTTGGCTCTTTAGCAAACCGCTCATTGGACGGACTTGCGAGTTACCCCTATCTGATGTTTTTCCCTGCTATGACGATTGCTTTAATTATATTTTGTTTTAACCAATTCGGGGATGGGTTGAGGGATGCTTTAGACCCTAGGTTTAAGGAGTAAGTTGAATGTCAATTTTTGTTAAATAAAGAGGGGTAAATGATGAATTTTAATGTTTATGTGGATTCAAATAGTGCCCGTGTAAACAATGATGTCACTAAAGCTATCGAAAAAATGAACGCACATCAGAGTGAGTTCATTCTGATTGATAAACGTGACACGATTAATAATCAACGTATTTGTGAGTGTATTCAGAGTTCGGTAAATTCACAGGGTGAGATTTCATACCCTCACGCAAGAAAACAATTACTCGCTTTTGACATCTCTGCTAAATACATTATTGTTTCCGATAAACCATTTGATGATAATTGGTTCGCTCATTCAAATGAAAATTATTGGTTTTCGTCTGTATCAGACTGGGAAGAAAATTACGCTCCGCCTCATATGGAAAAATATATACAATATGAAATAATACAATTCTTTGCTTATCGTGCGGCAGATATGACAGACAAGCAAATTCGTCAATTTGGGCATAATAGTGGTTCGGTTAATTGCATATTTGATTTTTGCACTCATAAGTCTGATATTAAAATATCAATGCAATCAGGGGCGATATGCCCTAAATGTATAATTGAACTGGAAAGGTTTGGTGTATCTGACAATCAGTTCAAGGCAATAAACATTTTGCTTAAAGTAATGACGGGAAAAGCTACGTTTGATAAGGTTTTTATTGTTCACGGGCACGAGGGCAAAGATGAGGTTGCTCGTTTCATTGAAAGTCTGGGTCTAACTGCTATTATTTTATCTGAACAAAGTAGCGGCAGAACCATAATTGAAAAATTTGAACAATATGCCGATAAAGCAGATTTCGCCGTAATTTTATATACTCCTGATGATTTAGGTTGTGTAAAAACATCACCTGACAAGCTTACTCCTCGTGCAAGGCAAAATGTAGTATTTGAACACGGGTATTTCACCGCTAAACTTGGCAAAGATAATATTCGGGTTTTGCTGAGAAATGGTACTGATAAAACAAAACTTGAACGAGAGGGCGATAGTGACGGAATAGTTTACATTCCTTTTGACGAACACAGTGGTTGGAAAGAAGAGATAAAAACAGCGTTAAGATTGTCGGGATATAGAGTTAGCCGAGAATTGTGTACAACGCATAACGCATAACGGACAAAAGACAATGTGAAATATGTAAGTTGTTTTTTTATAGATGATTAGCATAGAAAGGGGCGATTTTTATGTCAGCGAGACTGGATTTAGTCAAGGATATTGAAACACTGCCGTCTAATCTTATTGACGAGGTTGTTAATTATGTCGCGTTTTTAAAGTATTCTAAATTGCATACGGAGAAAAGTGCTCCTGTAAGACCTAAGCCAAAGTATAACTGCTTAGCAGGTCAAATATGGATTTCGGATGATTTTGATGAGGAAATGGACTTCCCATTCTTTACGCCGCCTAAAGCTTCGGCGCAGGATATAAGTAAGCGGCAAGCTGAAGCAATGCGCCGATTTCGTGAGGAAATACGTAATTGTGACGAACCGATACCGGAATTTGAGCGGGTCAGTTTCAAGGAGATAGACATATGATTTACGCACTTGATACAAACACCATATCATTCATGCTCAAGGATAACGACAATGTGTATAATCGTTATTTTGATGTTCTTTCAAAGGGGAATCGTTGTATTATTCCGCTTATGGTATATTATGAAGTGCGGCGCGGTTTGAAAGCTAATGACGCTCAATTAAAAATGCGTTCATTTGAAAAAATCTGCTTTGATTTGGGTATCGTGGAAATAACAATCGCTGATATGAATACAGCAGCGGATATTTATGCTGACCTCAAAAATCGCGGGCGTATGATTGACGATGGCGACTTGCTTATAGCGGCGCAAGTTGTTGCTCGCGGCTATACTCTTGTTACCAATAATAGAAAACACTTTGAGAATGTAAAGGGTCTGACATTTGAAGATTGGTGCGAATAAATCGAAAATTGTGGCGGGTAGGTAGGAAAATTTTGCGGCTTATTTTTGGATTAAACCATTTGCAAATGACCTTAGCGAACTAAAACAAATGGTCGAATATTCGCATTTTTTTGCCGATAAAATTTTATGATAATGTGTAGGAGTTATATATGGAATATAAAATAAGAAGTTATCCTCAATTCTCCGCTTGCGGTCTTAATTGCGGATTATGTCCTCGTTATTATACTGACGGTGCTTCGAGATGCCCCGGTTGTGCCGCTGAGGGGTTCGGGGCGGTGCATCCTCCGTGCGGGGAGCTTTCCTGTTGTCAACGCAATGGGTTTGAATATTGCTTTGAATGTTCCGAATATCCTTGCAAAAAATATGACGGTGCAGACCTAAACGATTCTTTTATCACGCATAAAAACCAATTCAGCGATATGGAAAAGGCAAAGCAAATCGGCATGGAAGCCTACAAAGCCGAACTAGACGAAAAAATCGAGTTGCTGGAAAAATTGCTTGAAAGCTATAATGACGGGCGGCGAAAGGGATTTTATTGTTTGGCGGTTAATTTGCTCGAATTGTCGGATATAAAAGCTGTTATGGGGCAACTTGGCGGTGCAGTTGATTCCGCTATGCCGATTAAAGAAAAAGCAAAAACCGTCGCAAATTTATTTCAAGCTATGGCGGATAAGCGGAATATTTCACTTGTTTTAAGAAAAAATTAAGTTTATGAAAGGGATTTTTACTATGCCAAATGCAGTTTTTTATTGTTCTTATAATCTCAAAAAGGGAGCGGTTGTTTCGGATTTTTTGCAGGCTTCGGAGAATTTGAATAACGAATACATATCAAAGCAAAAAGGCTATATTTCATGGAAACAACTTGCAGACGGCGACACTTGGGTTGATTTTTTGACATTTGAAACAATGGAGGACGTTAAAAACTTTGAAGCAAAATCAGACAACGCAGGCGAGCTTGCAAAAAAGTTTTATTCCTTTATTAATTTAAACAGTTGCAAGGTTCAGTACCTTTTGGTTGAAAGAAGTTATGGTGAATGATAAGGAGTGTTACCTATGCAAACACAAGTTTTTCAAGGATATTTTGAAGATGGCAGGTTTTATACCAACGAGCGGCAGGTTGTAAGAATACCCGAAAAATTCAAAGTTCATCTTACTCTTTTTAATGAGAAAATAGAAAGCGTTCCTAAATCGGAGCGTATTGAAAAACGCCCGTTTTCCGAAATGCTCGGTGAATGGAGCGGAAAAATTTGGATGGCGGACGATTTTGATGCACCTCTTGACGAAATGGGGGACTATATGTGAACAAATATTTACTTGATACACACACATTAATTTGGTTAATAGAATCATCTCCTAAAATCTCTGACGATGTAAAGAAAAAAATAAAATTACCCGAAACAATGGTTTATCTAAGCTCTGTATCACTTTGGGAAATTGCTATAAAAATCAGTATCGGCAAGTTAGAATTGAAATCATCATTTAGCGAATTGCTTTCAGATTTGCATAAAACGGACATTATTATTTTGCAAATTGAAAACAGTTATCTGCGAACCCTTATCAACCTGCCGTTTATTCATAAAGACCCTTTTGATCGTTTGATTATTGGGACGGCGTTGGTTGAGGGTTTAACTGTTATAACAGCAGATGAAGATATAAGAAAATATAATATACCATGGATTTGGTGAAAAAAATCAAGGGAGTTTGAGTAATGAAAAAACAGCCTTTATTATCTATGAACGATTTGCATGTTTCTTTTTATACCCCTACCGGGGAGGTTAAGGCGGTGGGCGGGGTTTCTTATACCCTTGATGAGGGGGAAGTTTTGGGGATTGTCGGCGAATCGGGGTCGGGGAAGAGTGTTTCTGTTTCGGCTTTGATGAGGCTGATTACCAGCCCGGGCAAAGTTGTCGGCGGGAGCATTGAATTTGAGGGGCGGGATATAAATGCCTTGTCAAAAAAAGAGATTAACAAGCTTCGCGGCAAGGCTCTTTCAATGATTTTTCAAGACCCGATGACCTCTCTCAACCCCGTTTACACAATAGGGAATCAGCTGAACGAAACGATTCGGGCGCATTATAAAATTTCGCGCTCCGAGGCGCGCGAGCGTTCAATCAAAATGCTGGAGCAGGTTGGCATAAATAACCCCGAAAAGCGGATGAAGCAGTATCCTCACGAGCTTTCGGGCGGTATGCGTCAGAGAGTGATGATTGCGATGGCTCTAAGCTGTTCGCCGAAGCTTTTAATCGCCGATGAACCGACGACTGCACTCGACGTAACAATCCAAGCGCAGATTTTGGAGCTTATGAAAAACCTGCAAAAGGAAACAGGCACGGCGATTATATTAATCACCCATGATTTGGGGATTGTAACCGAAATATGCCGCCGCGTTATTATAATGTATGCGGGAAAAATAGTTGAAAGTGGCACTGTCGAGGATATTTTTCACAGGGCTTCGCACCCTTACACCAAAGGGCTGATTGCCTGCCTGCCGAAAAAAGGCGGCGCGGATAAATCAAGATTATCCCCAATCGAGGGAAGCCCCGTAGATTTGCTTGACCTGCCGCCGGGCTGTTCTTTCGCCCCTCGTTGCAGCGATTGCCGCCGAATCTGCTTAAGTCAAAAGCCGCCGCATTTTGAAATAGCCGAGGGGCATAGTGCGGCTTGTTGGCTTAATTCAGTTAACAGTTAACATTTATGATGTTGGGGAATTTAAATGTGGGGGGAGTAAAAAATGAGTGAATGGCAAGAATTTCGCAATGAATTAATGAAAGACCCCGAATTTTGTGAAGAATATGAAAAGCTTCAGCAACTTGCCGCCCTCATAAAGACCGCAAAAAATAAAGCATATTTAGATGAACTCGACAGGTCTATGAATCAAATTGCCAACGGAAAAGGGCAAATCCATGAGCTTATAGAGGTTTTTTGATTACACGACATGGTTCAATGGCATAGTGCGTCTTGTAGGCTTAATTCGGTTAACATTTAACAATACTTTAATCGGAGGCAAAAAATGAGCTTTGAAGTAATGGAATATGTAGTTTGGGTAATAGAAATTGCGGCGCGGGAATTTTTTGACGGTGATAAAACTACCGCTTATGATACTCTGAAAAACAGCGGGCTTTGGGCTTTGTACACGGAGCATTATGATACTACTCACACTTTGGGAAGCGAGTATATTTTAGATGAAATGCGGGAGTATTTTGTTGAAAACGGAGTGAGTTTTTCGTGTTAGTATATCATGGTTCTTATATGGAAATAATCAATAATGGAGGGGAGAATAGTGGCTACGGAATTGTTTAATAAAGCTAAAAAAAACAAGGTTGATGAGTTCTATACGCAATTCGCAGATATTGATAAAGAAATGCGGCATTACAGGGAGCAATTCAAAGGGAAAATTATTTTCTGCAACTGTGACGACCCGTATGAAAGTAACTTCTTTAAATATTTTGCTTTGTATTTTAATACCTTGGGAATTAAAAAGCTGATTGCAACTTGTTATGTCGGTTCTCCGATTGCCGATACTCAATTATCACTATTCGATAGTGAACCTGCGGAGGACAAGACTACTAAAGCACCGCATAAAATAGAAATCATTGAGGTTGAGGATTATAATAAGGACGGAGCAGTTGATTTATTAGATGTTGAATATTTGTTGCGAAACACTAAGAACGCCTTAACGCGCTTAAAAGGCGATGGCGATTTTCGCTCGCCCGAATGTATCGCGCTTATGAAAGAAGCTGATATTGTAGTTACAAATCCTCCTTTTTCGCTTTTTCGCGAGTATGTTTCGCTATTGGTTGAATATGAGAAAGATTTTTTGATAATCGGCAACACTAACGCATTGACATATAAAGAAATTTTTCGGCTTATAAAAGAAAATCGAATGAGAACCGGCTATACAAATTTTAATGTCGGCATGTATTTTGCCGTACCTGATTATTGGGAAAAGTATCACAAAATCGAAAACGGGCAAAAGCTTGTACGGGTTTCCACTTCTTGTTGGTTCACAAGCTTAGACGTAACAAGACATCATGAAAATGTAACGCTCTATAAAAAATATACTCCTGATGAATATCCGAAATACGACAATTATGATGCTATAAATGTTAACACATATACTGATATACCTTACGATTATGACGGAGCTATGGGTGTGCCTGTTACATTTCTTGACAAGTATAATCCTAAACAATTTGAGATATTAGGGCTTACATCGGGCAGAAATGAGTTTGAAGCTGTTCCGACAAAGCGTTATATTAACCCTATTCAGATAAATCCCAATGGCACAAAAACTAGTGGCAGTAAAGCAAACACAAGGGCAACTTTATTATTAACCGATAAACCGCAAGGAGTATATTACACTGCCGACAATGCGGATGGAGCATTGCAAATACTTTACGCAAGGATAATTATAAAAAGAATAGGAGCATCGCAATGAAAATAGAACTTAATGAAATCACTATCCGTGAAGTTGCCGAAAATTATGTTGATAACGCCGAGCAAGGGGTTGTAGGATATGGTGGCAAATTGAATATACGCCCTAAATATCAGCGTGAATTTGTTTACAAAGAGAAAGAACGCGATGCCGTAATTGATACAATTCTCAAAAATTTCCCTCTTAATGTAATGTATTGGGTAAAAAATGAGGACGGTACATTTGAAGTTTTGGATGGTCAGCAAAGAATAATAAGTTTTTGTCAATTCGTCACTAATGAGTTTGCTTTTAATGTTAATGGTTATTTAAAGGCGTTTGGAAATCTCACAAACACAGAGCAAGAACAAATTCTAAATTATAAGCTTATGATATATTTTTGCGAAGGCAACGACAAGGAAAAGTTAGACTGGTTTAAAATAATAAATATTGCAGGCGTTAAGCTGACAGACCAAGAATTAAGAAACGCCGTATACACAGGCACTTGGTTAACACATGCAAAGTCAATTTTCAGCAAGTCGAATTGTGCGGCTTATCTTCTGGCTAAAAGCTATGTCAATGGTTCGCCAATCCGTCAAGAAATTTTGCAAACTGCTGTTAATTGGATTTCGGGCGGGAACATTGAAAAGTATATGTCAATTCATCAGCAAGACCCAAATGCTAATGAGCTATGGACATATTTTAAGAATGTTATCGAATGGGTAAAGCTAACCTTTATAGTGGAGCGCAAAGAAATGAAAGGGCTCGACTGGGGCGGTCTTTACGACAAATTCAAAGGCGAAATGTACGACACCGCAAAATTAGAGCAAGAAATCCAAGCTTTAATGACAGATGATGATGTTTCCAACAGAAAAGGTATTTATACATATGTTTTAACTCGTAACGAAAAGTATTTGAATATACGCGCTTTTTCTGAAAGTCAGAAAAGAGCGGCATATGAAAAGCAAAGCGGGAACTGTAAAAAATGCGGTGAAAAATTTGAGTTAAAGGGGATGGAAGCCGACCATATAACTCCGTGGAGCAAAGGCGGTAAAACCAACGCCGATAATTGCCAAATGCTATGTGCCGACTGCAATCGCCGCAAGGGTAATGTTTAGATTAGTTAATTAAAAGGTGGTTTATTATGAGTCAAAATTTAATTCAAGTCAAAGATTTAAAACAGCATTTTAAAATCGGGAGCAGGTTTTTAGCTAAGCCTTCTTATCTTAAAGCTGTTGACGGTTGCTCTTTTAATATAAAAAAGGGGGAAACTTTCGGGCTTGTCGGGGAATCGGGGTGCGGGAAATCTACCGTCGGGCGGACTGTTATGCGGCTGTATGAGCCGACGGGCGGTTCTATCGAATATGACGGGGTGGATATAACTAAGGCGGATATGAAACCGTATCGAAAGCGGATGCAATTGGTGTTTCAAGACCCGTATTCATCGCTGAATCCGCGCATGACGGTCGGCGATATTGTCGGCGAGCCGCTGGTTCTCAATAAAACTCACAAAACCGCAAAAGAACGCAGGGAAGTTATAATTGAGCGGCTGAATTTAGTCGGGCTGAATACGGAGCATATGAATCGCTATCCGCATGAATTTTCCGGCGGTCAGCGTCAGCGCGTGTCTATTGCCCGCGCCTTGGCTCTTAATCCCGAATTTATCATATGCGATGAGCCTGTTTCGGCTTTGGACGTATCGATTCAAGCGCAGGTAATCAATAAACTGATGGAATTGCAGGAGAATTTGGGGCTTTCTTATCTTTTTATTGCCCATGATTTGGCGATTGTCCGCTATATTTCGAGCCAAGTCGGTGTTATGTATTTGGGCAAAATTGTTGAAATGGGGGATTCGGATACGCTGTTCAGCAACCCCGCTCACCCCTATACGCTGGCGTTATTCTCCGCCGCCCCCGAACCCTCGCTTGATGCGGACAAAGAAAAGCGAATGATTTTAGAAGGCGATGTCCCCAGCCCCATGAACCCGCCATCAGGCTGTTATTTCAGAACACGTTGCCCTAGGGTTAAGCCCGAATGTGCTGAGTCTGCGCCGGAGATGAAAGAGATTGAACAGGGGCATTTTGCGGCTTGTCATTTTATTTGACAGCTCTTTAGTGCAGTTATGCTTGTTGCAAAGTTAAAAAAATATTTGGAGGGAAATCGGCATGAAGAAAATAATTTTTATTATCTTGGTCGGCGGCGCGTTATTAGCTTTAACATCGTGTAATGAGGAATCAAATGAGATTGACGGCGAATTCACACAAAGCGAATCCACTGCAAGTGAAAGCGTTGCTCCGGCAACCCAAAGTCAAACATCGGAGGTTACAACCGAAAAGCTGACAGATGAATTGCCGGACAATTTGCCGCCGATTGTGGAGTTGTCAGAAATAGGTTATACAGAAGTTGTGCCGCCGAAATATGATGAAGTAAAGAATTTTTCAGACGGATATGCGGCGGTTAGGCTTGGCGATAAGTGGGGTTTTATCGATATAACGGGCAAGGAAGTTGTACCATGTAATTATGACGACATACGAGATTGGGCTTTCAAGGATGGTTTCGCCGCAGTAAGAATCGGCGGCAATTATGATACTGATTCAAGTGCTAAATGGGGTTATGTTAACACAACGGGTAGGGTGGTTGTGCCGATAAAACATAATTCATTGGGACCCTTTTCAGAGGGGCTGACTGTTGGAAGAGTCGGCGATTGGAGCAGCGAGGTTTCGGAGTATAGTATTTATGATAAAGCGGGTGTCGGAGTTATTCTTGCATGTAATAACATCAGCGATTTTTCAGAGGGTTTAGCTGTAATCAGCGTTGGGACCTATAATTCAGCTAAATCGGGATTTGTTGATAAAACCGGCAATACAATTATACCAATAAAATATTCCGGTGCAGGGAGCTTTTCCGAGGGGTTGGCGGCAGTAAAGAATAATTGGGGAAGTTGGGGCTTTATTGATAAAGAGGTAAACGAGATTATATCATTTAAATATAGCGAAGCGGGTCGTTTTTCAGAAGGCATGGCGGCGGTAAAGAGAGGCTCTAAATGGGGCTTTATTGATAAAGACGGAAACGAAGTTATATCAAATAAATATGACAGTGTTTATGGTTTTTTTAACGGATTTGCAATGGTTGAACTCGACAAAAAATTTGGATTTATTGATAAAACAGGCGCAGAAGCTGTGGCTTTGGAATATACTCAATTATTCAACGACAACTATACCGGGAGTAGTTGGGGGTGGAGTAATTTTAACAATGATGGTTTTATTGTATTATCGCTGAATGGCAAGGTTGGAGTATTTGATAGGGGTGGCAAAGAGATAGTTCCTTTCAAATATGATGAAATACGGGATTACTCGGAGGGTATGATTATAGTCAAAGCCGGGGATAAATCGGGCTTTGTTGATATGGCGACAGGAAGAGAAGCTGTGTCGTGCAGGTATGATGATGTACGGGGGTTTTCAGAGGGATTAGCGGCAGTCAAGCTTGACGGCAGTTGGGGATTTGTTGATAAATCCGGGAATGAGGTTGTGCCGCTTGAATATTTTTTGGTGAATGATTTCTCCGGCGGCTTGGCTAAAGTTATTTTAGATGGGGAATGGGGTTTCGTTGATAAATTAGGCAATTCAGCTTTAGAGCTTATTGAGGGCTTAATATCGAATTTTCACGGCGGAGTAGCTTGGATTAGGGATACAGAAAGAGGCGGTTGGGGAATTATTGACACAGAAGGCAAAGTAATTGTGCCTAATGGAAAATACAGCCCTATGACAGGAACGTCAGAGCACTCCGACGGTATGATGATTGTTAAGCTTGACGGGAAATACGGGTTTATAAAGTTTGAGTAAAAATGAAAGGATGAGCGAGAATGATAAAAAAATTTGCGTTTATAATATTATCGGGAGTGTTGATTTTAACTGCGGCGGCTTGTAACAAGAATACGGAAGAATCGGATGATGCTTACGGCGGTGAATTTACGCAAAGTGAAACTATCGCGAATGAAAGTGAAGCCGTGACAGCCCCGACTGAAACGAATAATTTAACCGTGAGTGAAGCAGGTGATGACAGCCTGATTGTTGAGAATAAAACCATAAGCTATGTTGAAATTGCACAGGTTGCAAATAAAAATACGGGAATTTGTGAATTTTCTGATGGATTAGCGGCTGCTGCTGATTTAAAGTATGACGAGATTAACTTGAGTTTTATTGATAAAAGCGGCGAAGATATTATTCCGACAAGCTATTCTTTGTCTTACGTATATTTTCAAAACTTTAGAAAACTGCCGTCCTTTTCCGAAGGATTGGCGGCAATTGGTATTGGTGATGATTATGGTTACAAAAGGGGTTATGTAGATAAAACGGGTGAAGTAGTTATACCATTTGAATATACATATACCAGAGATTTTTCCGAAGGACTGGCGGCAGTTTGTGTAGGAGACTGGGAGAATCCCAGATGGGGTTTTATAGATAAAAAAGGAGAAATAGTTGTTCCGTTTGAATATACAAGTGTCGGTGATTTTTCCGAAGGACTGGCGGCAGTTAGCACAGGTAATAGGGGAGATTCCGAATGGGGTTTTATAGATAAAACGGGAAAAATAGTTATTCCGCTTGAATATAATTATGCTCACGGATTTTCAGAGGGTTTAGCGGCGGTAAATGTTGGCGGACGTTGGGGTTTAGGTTTATGGGGATTTATAGACAAAAGCGGAAATGTGGTTATTCCAATCGAATACTATTGGGTTGGGCATTTCTCTGAGGGACTTGTCAGTGTTATGAAATCCATTCCAAGTGAGGAATCTTGGTTGAAGCTGGGTTTTATTGACAAATCTGATAATTTAGTTATTCCGTTTATCTACAACGGAGATATTTATATTGACAACGGTCACGGCACTATGGAGGATAAAATACCTATTTTTTCAGAAGGCTTGGCGGCAGTCGAGCTTGGTGGAAAAATGGGTTATATAGATAAAGACGGAAATGTCGTTATACCGTTTCAATACGATTATGCCCATGATTTTGCAGAAGGCTTGGCGGCGGTTAGGGTAGGCGATTTGCATACAGGAAAATTAGGTTATATAGATAAAACAGGTATGCTTGTCGTGCCTTTAGAGTACGAACAAGCCTCATATTGGACTGCTAATTCCTTTTCTGATGGGTTGGTAGCCGCTAAAAAGGGCGATGAATGGTTTATCTTGCAGATTATTGAGGGTGACTAACAGACGGTTTAAAATCTCCCGCTAAATGATTGTTTCCTGCAATAAATCCTATAAATCCGATTTGAGGAGGAGGAACTCATGCCAATCAACGATGAAATTATTAAAATAAAAGACGCTATTATATCGGCGGTAGATGTTGAAAAGTTGTATCTTTTCGGCTCTTATGCCTATGGGACACCTAACGCCGACAGCGACTATGATTTTTATATGGTTATACCCGACGGCGGTATGCGACCGCTTGATGCAATGACCGAGGCTAGAATGGCTTTATGGGGAATGAAGAGAAAACCTGTTGATATTTTAGCGGGAACAACAGAGGTTTTTGAGCGGCGTTCCCAAGGATTGACCATTGAGAAAAAAATTGCTAACGAAGGAGTTTTATTATATGAGCGTTGACTATGATATTTCAAAATGGATTAAGATTGCAGACAATGAGTTATCCTCTGCTAAACACTTATTTGAAACACATAAACCAATGCCGTGTGAAATTGTATGCTTTCTATCTCAGCAGTCGGCTGAAAAAATAATAAAAGGCTATTTGTTTTCTCAAAACATAGAAGCACCGAAAACGCATGATTTAGAGGTTCTTTGCGATATGTGCATTGAAGTTGAAGCGGGATTTAATGCCTTTAGCCGAGAAACGGCTACGCTTTCCCATTACGGAGTTCTTCCCCGTTATCCGAATGAGATTGAATTAACGGAACAAGATGCCGAAACTGCGCTCAAATATGCCGACAAAATTATGCAGTTTGTCAAACCCCTCTTGCCTTTTCAGAATTGAAAAGAAATTCTTTAATATAAAAGGAGTAAAAAACAATGAATCTAAAAAAGAAAATCTCACTATCAATGGCAGGAATCTTACTTGCCGCAACTCTTACGGCTTGCGGCGGCGGCGGGGCGGAAAATAACCCCGATTCACCGGGCGGTTCACCAAGCGGCGCGGGAGCAAACTCAAACGCAAACGAGGTCATCGTTGCAATCGCTTCCAGCCCGGAAACAATTGACCCCGCGCTTAACTCGGCTTCCGATGTTTCGACATATACAAACCATAGCTTCGAGAACATTATGCGTTATATGTGGGACGGCACCGGCATTGAATACGGGCAGGCGGAAAGCCACACCGTGTCCGAAGATGGCATGACATGGACTTTTGTAATCCGCGAAAACGCAAAATGGTCTGATGGAAAAGCGGTTACGGCTGAGGATTTCGTATACTCATGGCAAAGATTTGTAGACCCCGCTACGGGCGCGCCTTATGCCTACGATATGGGTATGTATTTCAAAAACGGCGTTGCAATCACTGACGGCGAAATGCCGCCGGAAGAGCTGGGTGTCAGGGCAATTGATGAGCGGACACTTGAAGTTCAATTGGAAAACCCATGCCCTTATTTCTTGGAAATTATGGCGTTCCCGGCACTCTTCCCCGTTCGCCGCGATATGATTGAGGAGCACGGCGACAGGTGGACAAGGAGCGGCGACACGTATATTTCAAATGGCGCGTTTAAAATGGAGAGCTTCACTTTAGACGGCAGCATGGTTATGGTTCAAAATGAGCATTATTGGGATGCAGAAAACGTAACCGCCGAAAAGATTACTTGGATGTTTTTATCGGACAATGTAGCGCGGCTGGCGGCACTTCGTTCCGGCGCGGTTTCTTATATTCTTGACTTTCCGGCTGAGGAACGCAATGCAGTTGAAAGCGCGGGTATGTATCGAAAAAGCCCTCTGCTGGGGACTTACTATGTTTGTTACAATACGGAATTAGAGCCGTTTAATGACCCGCTTGTCCGCAAAGCTTTGACTCTTGCCATTGATAATGCTTTTATCGCCGATGTTTTGCGCCAAGGCTCGGTAGTCCCTGCTACAGCTTTTGTAGGTGATAGCTTCTTTACCTCAGGGCATGACGTTGAATTCCGCAAAGAGGGAGCTAACTATATCGACCCCTACAATTACGAAGAAGCGAAAGCCGAGGCTCAGAAGGCTCTTGCCGAAGCCGGGTATCCTAACGGTGAAGGATTCCCCCGCGTAGAATATCTCCTCAACGATGATTCTACACATTCTATGATTGCAGAAGCCATTCAGCAGATGTGGAAGGAAGTTTTAAACGTCAACATGGAAATACGCTCGGCGGAATGGTCGGTTGTATTAAGCGATAGACGCGCAGGGAATTTCCAAGTTTCGCGGAACGGTTGGATTGCCGACTTTAACGACCCCGTAACGATGCTGGGGATGTTTATGTCTACCTCCGCTAATAATGACGGCAACTATTCAAACCCCGAATTTGACAGGTTAATCGAAGAATCCATGAGAGAAACCGACCCGGCAAAACGCTCCGCGCTTCTGCACCAAGCCGAGGCTGTCATGTTAGGGCAGGATTGGGCTTGCGCTCCTATTTATTATTACTGCGTAGAAGCCGCCGCTTCTCCTAACTTGAAGAATTTTTACTCATCCATGCTGGGTTATGAATTCTTCCACAGGGCTTATTTGGAATAAAGGAGTAAATATGCTTAAAAATAAAATCGAGCCGCTTTTATTAAAGGTAAAAACCCCTTCGAGGTATATCGGAGGGGAATACGGCAGTGTTGTAAAGGATAAAAACCGCGTTGAGGCGCGGTTTGCTTTCTGCTTTCCCGACAGCTACGAAATAGGCATGTCTCATTTAGGGATGAAAATATTATACTCTCTGGTCAACGAACGCCCTCAATTTTGGTGTGAGCGGGTTTTCGCGCCTTGGGAGGACTATGAAGTGCTTATGCGGGAGAATCATATCCCGCTTTACGCCCTTGAAAGCTTGGAACCGATAAAGGATTTCGATTTTATCGGCTTTACGGTGCAATATGAGCTTTGCTACGCAAACATATTAAACATGCTGGATTTATCGGGAGTTCCGATTAAAGCCGCAGACAGGGCGGAGGGATGCCCCATCGTAATTGCGGGCGGACCTTGCGTATGCAATCCCGAGCCGATTGCGGATTTTTTTGATTTATTTGTTTTAGGCGAGGGCGAGGAGGTCACGCTGGAGCTTTTGGATTTATATGTTGCTGTGAAAAAGCGCGGTGGGAGCAGGAGCGAATTTTTACAAGCGGCGGCAGGGCTTGAAGGAATTTATGTTCCGTCCTTTTATGACGTTTCATATAACGCAGACGGGACGGTTAAAAGCGTCGTCCCAAATAACGCGAACGCCCCCGAGAGGGTTAAAAAGCGCGTTGCCCCGGATTTAGATAAGGCTTTTTATCCCGAAAAATTTGTTATACCCTTTTGCGACATTGTGCATGACAGGGTGATTATAGAGGTTTTGCGGGGCTGTATAAGGGGTTGCCGTTTTTGTCAGGCGGGGTTCATCTACCGTCCGTTCAGGGAGAAATCGGCGGAGGTTATTCTCGGGCAAACAAGGGCTCTTTGTGAAAGCACAGGCTACGACGAGGTTTCGCTGTCATCACTCAGTACGAGCGACTTATCGGATATAGAAAATACGCTTACAATGCTTTCAGAGTATACGGATGAAAAAAAAGTGAGCCTGTCGCTACCCTCAATGAGGATTGACAGGTTCAGCGAGGATATGGCAAAGCGGCTTCAAAAGGTTCGCAAAACAGGTCTAACCTTCGCCCCCGAAGCGGGGACGCAAAGGCTTCGTGACGTTATTAACAAAAACATAACCGATGATGAGATTTTAAGAGCGTGTGAAACCGCGTTTTCGCAAGGGTATACCAACGTCAAGCTTTATTTTATGCTCGGGCTTCCGACCGAAGCGGACGAGGATGTAACAGGAATCGCCGAACTTACCGAGCGGATTGTCGAGGCGTATTATGCCAACCCAAACAGGCAGAAAGGTAAGCACCCTCGCGTATCGGTAAGCTGTGCGACTTTCGTGCCTAAGCCGTTTACCCCCTTTGAGTTTGAGCCGCAGGCTTCAAGGGAAGAGACAGAGCGCAGGCAGAAGCTTTTGCTTGATTCGTCAAAGTCAAGGAAAAGGGTCAGCATTAACTGGCACAATTATAACGTGAGCATACTTGAAGCCGCCTTAGCGAGAGGTGACAGGCGTTTAGGAGAGGTTATATACAAGGCTTGGGAAAAGGGCTGCCGCTTTGACGGCTGGGACGAACATTACCGTTTCGACCTATGGAAGCAAGCTTTTGAAGAAGCAAGCGACTTAAACCCCGCGCTTGACGAAGCTCAGCCGCTTGATATGGCTTTTTATGCAAACAGGGCGCGGGATTACAGCGAAGTCATGCCGTGGTCGCATCTTGATTATATGGTAAGCAGGGAATTTTTAATAAGGGAGAACAAGCGAGCGCGCCAAGCCGAAACAACGCCCAACTGCCGTCAAAAATGCTCCGCCTGCGGTGTCAACCGTTTATGCGAGAAATGAACGCCCCCTACATCCCCGTAAGACCCGACCTTGCAATACCCTCGGTAAAATATTTTTGCAAAACGATGTACATAATCAGCATCGGCAGGATGGCTATAAGGCATCCCGCCTCCATCCACACGATTAGCTCTCTGACGTCTACATTTGCGTTGGCGTTGCCGTGGAGGGCAATTCTAAGCTGAGGGTCAAGGTTCTTCAGCATGAGTGCGATGGTCCTGTTTTTTGTAAAAAACGAAGTGCTTACATAATAATCGTTCCAGTACCAAACGACCGAAAAGAGAAATACCGTTAAAAATGTCGAGGAAGCGTTGGGAACCATAACCTTTACAAAGGTCATAAAGGGTGAGCAGCCGTCCAAGCAGGCGGCATCTTCAAGCTCCCTCGGCAGTCCGCGGAATGCCTGCCTGAAAAGAAATATAAACAGCCCCGCGCTTATGCCGTTAGCGGTAATAGCAGGGAAATACATAGTAAAAGCGGAATCAATAAAGTTGTAGGGCTCACCCGTTACGGCTTCAATAATTCCGAAAACATCAAAATAGCGAAAAAACGTATACTGCGGAATCAGCAGGATTTGCGGCAATACAAGAATCATCATGATGACAAAGAAGAATAAAAGTTCCCTGCCCTTAAACTTAAATCTGGCAAAGCCGTAGCCTGTCAAGGCGCAGGATGCGACTTGAACGATGGAACAGCCTATATTAAGAACCAGCGTGTTTCCGAGTGTTTTCCAAAAATCCATAGCCTTGATAACATCTCTTATGTTATTCATTGTAAAGCTTTTCGGAATCCAAAGGATTGTCGGGTCGTACATGTCCTCCAAGGGGCGAAATGCCGTGGAGAGCATAAACAAAAGCGGGTAAAGAATGATAAAGCAAAGCCCGATGACGATAAGGGTTCTGCATATGGGCCAAATTGCGTTGATTACCCTTATCCGTTTTAAATACCTGCGCTCTCCTTCTTCAAGAAAGGAGAGCCGCTTTTTATATCGCTCCCGGCGTTCTTTCCGCGAAAGCTTAACCTCTTTTTCCTTTTTCGGAAAAAGCTTTTTTAATATGCTCGGAATTTTTTTATGTAAAGCCGCAGTTTCCATTTTAATTCCCCCCCTCTACTCATTTTCATACCATACAAATTTTCTTGTAACAGCGAATATAATGCCGAGAGCGGCAAGCACAATCGCAAAATAACTCCAAGAGAGGGCGGCGGAATATCCGTATTCCCATTCGTTCTGAACGGCAAGGATTCGCGCGATTACAGGATTCATCGGGTCGCGGAACGTGTCAATAACAGTATACACGATATTGACAAGAATCATAGGCGAAACATAGGGCAGGGTAATTTTCCAGAAAAATTCCCAAGAGGTCGCTCCCTCTATCTCTGCCGCTTCCTTTGCGGAGAGGGGGATTCCCTGCAAAGCCGAAAGGAAGATGATAATCTGAATTCCGCAAGACCAAACAAGGTTTAATATCCCCGAGGTGATTTCGCTTATCCAGTCGGTAAAGTTTTCACCAAAGCCGTAAACGCCTACAAATTCAAGCAGTTGGTCTACCATATCCGCCTCAAACATGGTGGTGAACTGCTCCGCGCTATCGTTCCCCGTCAGCGTCAAGTCGCCTGTGATAATCGCGTAGACAGGACCTGTAGCTATAATAACGGGCAGAAAAAACACCGCTCTGGCGAAGGTTCTCCCCTTAAATTTTTGGTTGATTACAATGGCGGTAAACATGGAGAAGATGATAATAATAGGCAACTTAAACGCGGCGGCTCTCAATGCCTCCGTAAGGTTCTGCCTGTATCTGGGGTCTCGCAAAAAGGCTCTTGCATAGTTATCAAGCCCCAGCCATTTTATTTCAAGCCCTCCCACTATCGGTCTGACACTGTTGAACGAATAATAAAAAGATTCAATGAGCGGACCTGCAAAAAACAGCGCGCACCCCAATAGCCAGACAGACAGAAAGCACAGCCCGTAAAATCCCTTTTTCTTTTCATATGACATATTCCGAATCCGTTTTATCATGATATACCCCCACCAACATAATCCGCCAGCTTGAATATTTCATAAGCCTCGCCCTTTGTAACCATTGCGGTGTAATCCTTTAGGTCTACGGTTATAACAACCCCGTTGCCATAGGTAGTTTCAATTGTATCGTCCTCCAAGGCTTTATAATCGGTGATAATTTCCGATGAAACGGAGCTTAACACTAAACTTGCGAACTCGGAACAGCCCGCCGCTTCCTCAACCCAGTGCTCATATTCCGCGTAAAAAAGCTTATCGTAAAGAGAGTCTTTCAGCTTATCTGCCGTGACGGCGTGCATATCAAAATGTGGATTGCTCCCTGCGGCGATTCCTCTCAAAACAAACTCCGCGACTTGTGCATCGCCATTTACGGGGGTGGTGGAATACGACTTATAGCCATGCAGTACCGCTTGATAAAAGGGAATATCCTCGTCAAAAAGGTCAAACCTGCCGGAGCTTAGCGGTATTTTAGCGACATGGTCAACATACGGCAGGACATAGGCGTTAGCGTTAACGGCAAACACTGTCCCCGAGCCGGAAAGGCTTTTATAGCCCTCCTCAATATACTGCTTCGCCGTCTCTCTGGATATAGCTCTTCTCCCGTAATCGCCGTAAATAACGGACGATGCAGAGCCCATTGAGAAGCCGCTTATGCCGTTAGCCGTATAGCTTCCCTTGATATTATCAAAAATTTTGCCGTATTGCGAGGGGCTGATTAGGGATATGGGTCTGTAGAATTTATTTTCAATTTTATGTGCTAAATCGTATTCAATCTGCCGCGAATAAGCGTTTGACACCCTAATCGCCGTATGAAACACGGTAAAATACCCGCCGCCGTTTCTGAACGTAAGATTATCAACCGCCGGATATACCTCAACGCCGTTTTCCTCGGCATAGGTCTGAAACCTGTTCCACCCTCTTTTACCGCCCAAAATCCCTGCCGGGGTTGCTTTATCGGATACTCTTTCTCTTATATCGGCGGCAGTCCAGTCGTTATAGTTTACTACCATATCGTCCGCACCCAAATCGGTCAAGAGCGTCAAGATTTCCCTTGCATCGTCAAACCCGGTCGCCTTTTGCTGTAATCTGACGGGAACGCCCAAAACAGAGCGCGAGCGCATAACCCCGCCGTAAAAATCAATATAAAGCGGCGTTTTATTAACCGAATCGGAACGCGCGAGCCCCTTTTCGCCTATCAGATAATCCCTGTATTTACTTGCTATATCAACAAAGCTAAGCTCCGCCTTGTCATCTCTCGAAACGGGGTAATACCGAACCTCAATTTCGGGGATTAAAATGCCGCGCTTTTCAAAAACCCTGAGGGGGTTAGCTTCCCCGCCTAACAAATATTCATCCGTAGTGCGAAGCTCAAAATCAAAATAGCAGGAATTGTAGCTTGTTCTGTTCTGCATTGAAACGTAAGCATTGATGGAAGCAACGGAATCGCCCTTATCGGCAACGACCATCATTCCTGCCCCGCCCTTTATAATGCCGTACATAGGCAAGGATACATTTTGAGTTGTAGGGGGCTTTGTCGTTCTGACGGTGGTTATATCCCGCCCGTAAACCTTGCCGGAATAAGACCTGTAGCCGTGCTTGCCGTTATTGAAGTTGATTAACGCCCCGCCGCCGTCCGGGATTACAAAGCTTCCTTCCTCATCTGCTCCGGCGGCTCCGAATGAGGTTAAGAATGAAAGATTGGTAACAATTTTATCGCGGTCGTCCTCCGTTATGTTTTCACAGCTGAGGTGGAGCTTGAGGTGGTCGTCCTCCAGCGTATATGAAACGGGGATTGTTATATTCCTGTTGCCGTTTTGCTCCACGTTAAAGGTATATGTAATCTCAATCCCTTTTTCGATTTCTTTATACTTAATTGAGCACCTCGCCCTTGAATTTGAGCTGTGCGTCGTGGTAGTCCTCCTAGCCGAGAGTTCGCCGTATACTAAGGTTAAGCCCGATTTAAGCTCGTCCCTCAAAACGCCCGTACCTAAAGAATGGGCGGCGTTAACGGGGTTAGCCCACCAAATTTCTTGCGTGCTTTTATCTAAGAGCGCGAGCGTTACGCCGTGCCCGTCGTTTACGCGCCTTCTTGCATCTCTTTCATACCTGTCTTGCGAGGATTGGTAGCTTATATCGTCTTCATAATCAGCACGTTCCGGGGGAGGGGGGGGGTAGAAATCATCGCCGCAAAAATAAAGTGCCAGCTTATCATTTTCGGCGGCAAGGCTCATCAGCCCCAACGCCTCCCTATTGGTGCGGAGCTCTCCTTGCGCGATAGTAACGATTTCATCATCCTCCGGCAGACTATCATAGCTTTCCGCTTCCTCGTCCGAATACACCGCCGCCGCGATTACGGGCAGCATGACGGCAAGTGCGAAAAATACTGCCGAAAGCTTTTTGAATCTTTTGCTCATATAAGCTCAAACCTCATTCCTATACTCTGATTCTGTACGAAAGCTCGGTATAAATTGAAAGAACAAAGATTAGCATCTGCTGAAAAAGCGTTAGCAGGAGTATAATCAAAAACAGCATGGCGACCATAGCGATTAAGGTAAGCAGCATAAGTGAAAGCGTTTTCCAAATTCCGAATTGATGCACCGTTTTAATCCCCGAAATCATAAGGAGCAGCGACCAAGCAAAACCGACAACCCCGATTATCTGTATAAATACATACTCCTCCATAATCAGAAAATGCGACAAAAAGATTCCGATAAAGCTGCTCACGATAAAGGGCACTAACGCATACGCGCTGTTTACAAATATTCTTTTAACCGTGCCCTCGCCGTCAAAAAGAGTGCACATAGCCCAGTTTGCAATAACCCACATCAGAAACAAAATAAAGCTCTGGAAAAAAAGCGGGATAATATTAAAAATTTTATCATAAGAGGCATAATATTGAAAGCCGTAAAACCGCTCGTAGAAAAACCGCTCTAAAAATAACAGCACTACGATTCCCCATGAAATCGCCATAGAGCCGCTTTTTTTCCAGCGCAAATCCTCATAGCCCTCAAAGGGGCGGAATATAATGTGCTTTAAAAATTGCCACTGCGTTAATTCAAGCATTACTCTTCCCCCGATATGAAAAAAGCTTCCTAATTTGAGGTTTTTTCAATATTTTGAATTTAAACAAAAGTTTCAAGGTAAGCGAGCATACGATGAGGATTGAAACTGCGGTTAAAATCGCATTGAAATTACTCCTCATCCACTCATCACGATAACCCGCCAAGGCGCGCGAATAATAGCCTTGATACCGCGCCAATTTGAAATATTTCATCGCTTCCCCGTAGTTGAGGTTGCCGAAATGCGCCGCTCCGATTCCTCCGTAAGCGCGCCTGTAGTTGCCGTCATATTTTAAAACCTGCTGCCACGGTTCAAGGGATTCTTCAAAAAAGCCGCCTATATAAAGAACGGTTGCTTCGGTGACAAGCTCTCCGAAAGCCGTTCTCGTAAACACCGTGATATTATTTTTGCGCGAATCCAGCACAAAAAGCTTATTTTCATAGCTTGCCAAAGCGGCGGGGCTTCGGAAAGTCCCCAACTGCTCGCCTATGCCGCCCATGACAAACATAAGCCAACATTCGCTGTCATATTGAAAAATGCGCCCGTTTTGGAAGTCCAGTATATTAATCTCCCCGTTAGGACCGATGTTTACATCGACCAGCCGTGAACGCCTTGCGTGGATAGAGTAATAAAGCGGCGGAACATCACCGAAAATCCAAGCCTCGTCAACGCCCAGTGAATCAATGATATTATCGCCTCGGGGATTCAGCTTTTTGAGCAGGTCTATTGAGGTATCCTGCGAGTCGGTGACGGTGTAGATAAACCCATTGTCGTCAATATCAAACCCTGTGAACCCCAAGGGTGTTGAGCGGACGGAACGCCCCCTTTGCTCCTCGGAGGAAATCAAACTCCAAAAAGCATTCGCCAAAATCTCACCCGTTGTTTCCACCCTGTTAGCTCCGTAAAAGCCCACAAAATCGCCCGCAGGAGAAAACATAACCGCCCCTCTGGTGACAGAGGGTACAATAACATAAACAATCCCCGCTTTGTCAACAATCACCTTAGACGGAATATACGAAAGCTCATCGGAATAAAGCTCCGAATCCGGCTTAGTAAAGAATCTTTCGACATTGCCCTCGGTATCGCATTTGACAACCCGCTCATTATCAGAGTCGCATATGTAAATAAACCCCGTATATTGGTCAACGAAAACATCGGACGGCTTATTGAGGGTAACGACCTCGCCGTTATAATTAAACGCCCTCATCTCGCGCACCACGGTCTTGACCTCTATATCGGTTACGACTATCCTGTCGTTATTTTTATCGGCAATATATATAAGCCCATCGCGCGAAACGTGCATCCCCGAAGGCTCGTTGAACGCTCCGCAACCCAAGGTGACTCCGTCCGCAAAATAATCGGCATAATACCCCACTTGTGACGGTATAGGGTCCCACCATCTGTCATAGCTGTAAGGGTCATAAGCCTCAAGCGCAGACAAATTCACAGCAAAAGCCGACACAAAAATCGCTAAAGCCGCAACCATTGAAAACATTCGCCTAAAAGCTTTCCCCATAACCCCTACTCCTTTAGTCCTGCGTGAGCCATGGTTTCCATGACTTGGCTTTGAGATATGATAAATATGATAATCGGCGGAGTCATAAGGAAAACCGCCGCCGCCCCTAACGCGCCCTGCATGGATATGCCGAATGCCGCAATCTGCGCGATTACTGTTGGGATAGTCTTATAAGCCTCATTAAACGTAAATACGCCTGCATTAACATTCCAAACTTTTTGGACTTGAAATATGATTATCGTCATCAAAGCGGGCTTTGAGTTAGGCATGACTATGCTCCAGCAGACTTTCAGATGAGAAGCACCGTCAACCTTAGCGGATTCTATGATAGAATCGGGGACTTGACCTATGCACTGAATCATCAAAAACAAGCCCAGAGAATCGGCGACTAATGGGAAGATTAAAGCCATGTATGTATCAATCATCCCCAGCCGCGCCATAACCATATACTGCATGATATAGGTAGCCGTGCTGTTAAACAGCAGAGCGACGACAATGATTTTATTGATAAGCCGAACCCCGGGGAATCTGCACTTTGCCAATATGTAGGCGGCTGTGCAGGCGAAAAATACATGCAAAACCGTAGCGGTTGTCGTTACAAATACGCTGTTGAAAACATTGCGCGAGAACGGAACCCAAGAATTATTTGCGATTCTGAAAAGCTGCTCATAGTTTTCGACCGTAGGATTTATAGCGTACAGTTTAGGGGGATTAATAAAGATTTCCTGCACGGGCTTTATAGAGGCGACAAGGGCTATATATATCGGAAAAAGCATAAAAGTGCCCAACAGCGAAAGGAAAATAATAATCCCTATATCTTTTTTCCATGTTTTCCCAACCCGCCCGCTTTTGCCCTTAGAACGCTCGAATTTCTCATGCTCCTTCTGCCGCCTCAGCTTTAATGCCTCCAAGGCTTCGGCATTCGCGGCTTCTAATTCATCGGCACTCTTCTGCCGTTCTTCTATCAGCTTTTCCGTAAAAACACCCCTTTTCAGTTTACAATTTTAACACAATTGACATTAGGGTTATGTAGGGGACAGGTGGAATCATTGTCAATTGATTTTAGTTATTAATATATTTTCTTAAAACCTTTTGAATGACCTCGTTGCTGATAAGCATTGCTAAAAACAAGATGAAGCATATCGCTGAGGCATATCCCATTTCAAACCGCACCCAGCCATAATCATAGGCATGGGTCATGATGGTATGCGCCTTGTAGTCGGTGGAGGGGAAGCCAAGCAGGCTTCTGCCCACTAAATCCGCCGTAAACATCGCCACAATCTGCATGACGGCGGCAAACATCAGCTGCGGTCCCATCGTTGGGATGGTGATGTATATCAGCTCCTGCCCCCTGTTTCTAATCCCCTCAATCGCTCCCGCTTCATACATGGATTTGTCAATGCTTTGAAACCCTGCGCGCATAGCCAGAAAGCCCGCGCCCATGGAAACCCAAAGGTGGACGATAACGACACAGTAAAGCAGGTAATTGGAGTCGGTAAGCCATTGGATTGCCCCTGTCCCGAAGCCCAGGGATGCCATAATTGAGTTTAAATAGCCGTAGGAGTCGCCCGAGAATATAAGCTGCCATACGAAATAGATATTACCCGCTACGGTCGGCATATAAAAAATGATTGTAAAAAAAGTCCTCAGAGCAGGGTGAAGCTCGTTGATAAGCCATGCCAATAAAAATGACATGATATAGCTGATAGGTCCTGTAAAGATTGCTATAATCAGTGTTGTCCTTATAGCAATCAAGAATATATCGTCTTCCACAAAAAGGGAATAAAAGTTTTCAAAGCCTACGAAATTCGGCGGGAAATTCGACATATTAAAATCGGTAAAGCCGATGGGGAGAGCCATTACTACGGGGATTACCGTAAAAGCGGTAAAGAAAGCCAAAAACGGCAAAAGCAAAAGGTAACAAGAATGATTGAGCTTCATATCGCGCCAAATCAACGCCCAACGCTCAGCAAACGACACCCTGCGTTCTTCGCGAGGCAAAACCGCCTCATCCGTATGTTCCGACATAATTAACCCCCTTTAATTCAATTGACAGTTAACAATTGACAATTGACAATGAATGTATCGGCTTCGCCGATGATTTAAACACAATATTTCGTAGGGGCGACCGCCTCGGTCGCCCGAACACTCCCTCCGCTGCTCTTTCTCCGCTGTCCTCCCTCCGCCGCCTGTGGGCGGCACCTCCCTCAAAGAGGGAGGCAAGGAGTTTTTCGCCTCCCTCTTTGAGGGAGGTGTCACCCGCAGGTGACGGAGGGAGCGAAGCCAGCGGAAGGTCGCCCGAATCATTACGTTATTTATTCTTTTGCCTGTTCTTTCGGGCGACCGAGGGCGGTCGCCCCTACAGAAATTATCAATTATCAATTATCAATTATCAATTATCAATTGTCAATTGTCAATTGTCATCCAACCCTAATGTTCTGCGTTTGCGGGTTATTTCGTTGTTGATGTCGATGTTATACCACCTTAGGGTTTCCCGCGGGTTCCATTTGTCGTTTACGACCCTTCTGAATGCGTTGATAACGCTCCTTGTTACAACATAGGAGGAGGGGATTACGGGGATTTCTTCCAGCTGGTCAAATTGTGTCAGAATTTTATCCAAATCGGAAGCCGACCAGTTAAGCTGTTTTAAAGCTTCGACATTCGCGCACTCAAACCTGCCCATAGGACCTAAAACGCCCTCTATTTCACGCCCCAGCGTTACCATATTTTCCGTACTTGTAAACCATTTGCCGAATTCCCAAGCGGCATTGATGTTTGGACAGTCTCTTAAAATAATATATCCGCTGCCCATTGAATTGGTGGCGTGTGAAATCGTGCCGTCCTCCCTTTGCGTTCCGGGGACAAGGGTGAAGTCCCAAAGTCCCGCGATTTCGGGCGCGGCAACGGTAAGCTGATTATAGAAGTGTGAATATTGGTTTATGATAATGGGACATTCGCCCGTTCTGAACCGTGTGAATGCGTCAAAGCTTTGGTCGAAGCGGTAAAGATTGTAAAAGTCCGTCCATTTTACAAAGGCATCGGTGGCGATTCGGCTGTCAAAGGTAGTGGCACTCAAGTCATCATTGTAATACCCCATGCCGGATTGAAGCATGAGAAGCGCGAAAGTATGCCCAATATCGGTTGCGGGCGAAATGGATATAGAGGTAATCCCCGCGCCTATCGTAGGCAGCGGCACGCCCGGCAGGACGAGACCGGGCTGCATATGCGACCTTTGCAGAGAGGGGAGCATGTCAATCAACTCGTCCCAAGTCTCCGGCGGCTCTTGGATTCCGACGGAGGCAAGCATATCTTTGCGGTAAAACATCATGGAAAAGGTTTGTGTTACGGGCAAGCCGTACACTCGGTCGTTATAAGTATAGTGAGTAAGGGCATTGCGCTGAAAACGCTCGCTGACCTCCTCAAAGCCGTCCAGATTGCTCAAAGGAATAAGCAAATCCCTGATTGCCAGATTCACGGGGGTTTCCGCGCCGACATATATGGCGGCATCCGGTCCTTTCCCCGCCATGACGGATTCCATCAGAGAGCCTTGGACCAGATTGATGCTGACGTTTACATCATTATCAACCATAAAGTCATGCTCTGTGAGGCGTTTAATTATATTGGCGTGAAAACGGCTGTTACTTACCCAGACGTTGATTGAATGTCTGTCAACATCGGTAAGGGTCGTGTAATCCTCGGTGAATGAGCCGATAAACGAACGCCAGCCAAAGGAAAAACTTTTGAAAAATTTAGGCTTAACCGCGGTGAAGGGGGCATCGGCAGAGGTAAGCTCTATAAAGTCAATCTCCAGCGGCTGAAACCTATATCGGCGCAGCCACGATGCAACAGCGGCGACATTATTTTTAATCGACTGATTCCGCACCATGTTAGGGATTCTGTTTCCGTTATCGGCGCATTTTTGAAGAATATCCGCAAGGCGGTCTAAAACCGCCGCCTCCGAGCCTGTTTGATTTGAAAGCTCTTCGATATAAATCTGCTCTTCCCTAAGCTCCCTTGCAAGCCTTTCAAGCGTTGGTGCAAGCTCGGGGATTTCATTGTGAAGCCTGTAGTCGGTAAATCGGTCGGGGGTCGGACCTGTAACCATCAATATCTGCATATAAAGCATATTGGTTTCATATACAATCTCCTGCAATCGGCGCATGGAGTCACCGATTTCGCCCGGAATCGTCTCCAGCGAAAGCTCATGCTTGCCTTGGGTCAGATAAACATAAACAGGCTCTCCGCTATCGTCCTCGGGGACGACGGTCTGCCACCTTGAACTGTAATTAAACTTAATCTGAGCCAGTGCTTTGTTGGGGACTTCGCCGTTTATGTAAAGCCGCCTGTTGGCGTACATGCCGCGCAGATAGTCCTGCCGCGCCTTGATGCCTATTTTATACCACCCGTCCTGCACGACATTGACCTCCCAAGTCGCCGCTTCGCCCGAGTTTTCGCCTGCAATCACGCAGTTGTATCTGATTTTAGTGGGATGCGAGGGCTCGGTTAAGTAGTTCCCCCTATCCTCAATGGGGATGATGGTGGAGGCGTTGGTGGAGGCGTAATGCTCGCCCTGCAATCGGAGCTTTTCCGCGCCGAAATTAAGCTTTAGCTCCTCGGGCGAGGGTTTTGTATATTCCGAATATTCCTTTTGATTAAAAATTTTTATATAATCTATGGCAAAAGCCGCTCTTTCCGAATTTAGGGAAATCACACGTTCGCCCGCTTCAAGGTAAAACCTGAGCGGGTCATTGAATAAGCCGTCTACATCCTTTAGCGGAGCAACCGTCCAGCGCGGTGCTTCAACCTGCGGGGAGCGAATCTCATTGTTATTCGCATCCTCCGTTATCGGGTACGCGCTCGTCCATCTTCTGGGAATCCATATTCTGCGCGCCGTTTCAAAGGGTGATTCGCCGTCTATCAGTACCGATATATCCGAAATCGTATTGCCCCCAACCAACGGCAGGTAGCAAATTTCAATATTATAAGCCCCTGTTTCGGGGATTTCCACTGTAAAGTCAAGCGTCCCCGTCTGGCTTTGCCATATGAGTACATTCTCTCTGCCTTCAAAGTTTCCGATAATCACATCGGCATCCTCCGAGGCTTGTAAAAATTCCATCTCAAGCTCTACATCGGGGCGTTTTACATCGGCTATTTTGTCAAAATATTCGCTGTAGGGTATTTGCCTTTCAAAAACATCCATAGCCGACAGTAGTTCGTCCTCATATCCAAACGCATCTATATCCGCGTTAGAAACGGCAAAAGCCGGGGCGGACAGTGAAAAAAACAGCAAAAGAGCCAATACCGCCGGTAAAGCCCGCCTAAAGATTGCCTTATTTTTATTCTCCAAACCCCCGAACCCCCAAACCTTGAAATAATTAACAATTAACAATGAATAATTAACAATTAACAATGAACAATTAACAATGAACAATGAGCAATTATAATTGCGTTCCCTACCATAACATTATAACAAATTGATTATGATTTGTCAAGTTTTATTTTATTCCGTATTCCTCAAACATGGCGTGGATTTCTAAGCTCAGTTCCTCGGTATCGATATAGTAAAAAGCAAGTTCTGTATCATGGTAAAAAAACATAACCGTTATGGTTTGATTCCTGTCGTCAATGAAAAAGACGGCTAAATCCTCAATGATTTTGCTCTGCCCCAAGCCCTTATTCACGTTAATGATAATGCTGTAAATATCATCGCGCACATACCATCTGAGCTTTGCCCGTTCATATTCCGCTCTTGATGAAAATTTCACGAAAACAACAGGCGTTTGAGACGAAGTTGCCCTTATCATTTCTCTCCTCAGAATCGCCCTGCCCTCCGCCTCGGTCTCGGCAAGCAAGCCTTTTACCGCAAAATAATTTACAGAATCATCGGTTGCTTCGGGGGCTTTAAACATTTTCTTGTCTTCAAGATGAGTGCCTTTCAAGGCGGCATCGCTTACCATAAAATGGTGGTACTGCTTATTATGCGTGATTGATACCACAGGGTCATCGTAGGTCGTATCGACATTATACCACATGCCCTTGTAGCGGACCTTATTCCACATATGCCCCATGTCGCCTCCGGCAGGGTCGTCTCCTATAACGGTAAGGGAGGTAATGCCGGATTTATTGCACAGATATGTAAAAGCTTGGGCGTAGCCTACGCATTTAGCTCTCCCATCCACCAGCGCGCCGTAGATATTTTCGCAGTGGGGGGCTTCCAAATCGTAGTCGCATCCGTCTATGATTGTGTCGTGAAAGTAAAGAAGCTTATCATAATCGCTTATATTTGCGGGCATATTCTTCATTATTTCGTCAGCCGCGCTTTCAACGAGCTTCATCATCTCGCCGTAGTCTTCCTTGGAATATTTATAGGTAAGCTCCAAGTCTGTCCTGCCGCTTTGAGAGGTGCCGGAAATGCTGACTAAATTAAATGTGAGCGGGTCATACAGTTCTAACAGAGATACCATCCTTGAAAGCTGCGGCTGGGTTACCCGCCTGTTGACCACCAAAGTCGGGGCGCAACCCAGCACGGCGTTTCTTAATGCTTGGTAAACCTGCTTTTCCTCTGCGCCCAGAGCGTTGTAGTGGTACGGCATTTTTATTTCGCTTGCCGCCTCGGCTTGGGCTGTAACCGCAAGACCGTGCCGTGGGGGCGTGACAAGCCCGCCCGCGAAGCCAAACGCTATAAAAATACAAAGAGCAACCGATAAAAACCTTTTCATGGCAAACATCCTTTTTTAAATGAATTGAACCGAATCAACGGCTGAAATATATTCCGTAACCTCACGGGGGAGAACAAGCCTAACCGTTGTACCCTTACCCGCGGCACTGCTTACGGTAAGCCCGCAGTCCTCGCCGTGATACATTTTAACGCGCTTGTTTACATTGGTAAGCCCTATGCTTCTGCCGGAGGAGGTATCATTTTCCGTAAGCTTAGCCTGCAGTGCGGAAAGCTTTTCTGCGGACATGCCGCACCCGTTATCAATAACATCTATTAAAACCGAATCCTGTTTATAATAGACCCTTATGCTGATATGCCCTCCGCTTTTAACCCCCTCAACCCCATGCACAAAAGCATTCTCAACAATTGGCTGGATAATCAGCGGCAGGATTTTATAATTCTTGTCAACCTCGCAATATAAGGAATATTTAACCCGCTCGCCGAAGCGCGCTTTTTGTATTTCAAGGTAGCCGTTTGTGAATTCAAGCTCCGATTCAAGGGCAACCATGCTATCCTTAACTTCAAGACAGCGGCGCATAAACTTGCCCAGACGTTTTACTAAATCCGCAGTTTCCTTATCACCGCCCGTATAGGATTTCATTCGGATGGTTTCAAGGGTATTATAGAGAAAATGCGGGTTAATCTGGCTTGCCAGCGTTTTAAACTCGGCTTCGATTTGGTTTGCCTTAAAAACCTCGGCATTAATCTTTGCCTCATAAGCCTCGTTAATCAGATGCTGCATACTGCTTACCATCCGCTTCAGGTCTGAATAGAGGTCGAATATTTCATCTGTTCCCACTATTTCATTCTCCAACTCAAAATTGCCTTGCGCTACAATGTGCATTTCATTTTTTAAGAATTGTATGCGGCGCGAAAAAAAGCTTGAAAAAAGCAAGGTAAGCAGAATTGACAGGACAACGCATAAAAGCATGTACCAAAAAAAGGTTATCATAACCCTGCCGATATAGCCTGTAATTAAGGAATAATCCCTCACCAAAAATACTTGAAAAAGGTTGCCGGAGTTTTCATAGTCAAAAAAGGATACGATGGTAAAGCCTCTTCGGGCAAGGCTGTATTCTTCGGCGGATACATTAAAGGTATCGGACATGCCGGGCTTGAAAAGGTCGCTTGTAACCGCAAGCTCTCTTCCTGCCGTGAAAGCTTCCATATTGCTGTAAAAAACCGTCCCGCTTCCTACGGTAAAGATAATGTCGGAGGTTTCGTCCTTCATAATGGTTTCAAGCCAGCCGGGATTAATGGCTATGACAATCACGCCAACGCTCTCGCCGCGGCTGTTATATACGGCGCGGACGTAGCTTAAATGCCTGTTACGGTTGCTTTCGTTGAATACGACATGCCATCTTTCGGATTCCGATGAAATCGCGTCCTTGTACCAAGGAGTATCTTTAATTGATTGGGAAGCCTTTCTGAAATATCTGTTATACATAAAGCCCTCTATATCTATGTAAAAGGTAACGTCCGAAATCTGCGATAGGATATTGGTGTATTGGCGGATAATTCCGGCGTGTTCTCTGTAATATTCACTATATTCCGTTGCGGAAGAAAAATTGTCTTCAAAGAGCTCGTTGAAGTCATTGTCCTCATAGATTCTTTCGGCGATGGTTGTTGCGGTGTAGAGAATATCGCTCAAACGCGCCGCGAGATTTGCTGTTTCGGCATAGGATTCATTTATAACGCTATCCCTTACAATAGTTGATAACCCAAAAGTCAAATAAACACCCGCCGCCAAGACCGGCACGATTACGCAGATGCACATAGCGATAAGCTTATTCCGTATTTTGGTATTCAATATCAGCATGACAGGATTAAACATAGCAACTCCCTGTGCAATTAACAATTAACAGTTAACAATTAACAATTAACAATTGTGGTGTCGGCTTCGCCGACGGATTTATAGCAGTTTAGCTAAGCATATAGTTTAACAGTTAAAATATACTATTATAATGTTACGCCACAGGCGTAACTCCTTCATTGTTAACCGCTCATTGTTAATTGTCTTTTTTCTTTTTAGTGTTGGGGACAATGTAATCAGATGTAATCGGGGACATATTTTTGCGTTTTAACAGGAAGTGAAGCAAATCGTTCGCTAAGCCGTATAAGACCGCGAAAACGGGAACTCCGAGGAGCATACCCGGGAATCCGAATAAGCCGCCGCCTATAAAAATGGCGACTATAACCCAAAACGGCGGAAGCCCCGTTGAATCGCCCAAGATGGCGGGACCCAGAATGTTCCCGTCAAACTGCTGGAGTATAAATATAAAAATCACAAACGGGATAACTTGATTAGGGGCGACTACCAATAAAAGCAACGCACTCGGTACTGCGCCTATAAAAGGTCCGAAAAACGGTATAATGTTTGTAACCCCTATGATTACGCTGATGAGCGCGGGGAATTCCCAATTGATTAGGTTCATCCAGATAAAGCAAATGATTCCCACGATAAGGGAATCAAGCAGTTTACCTAAAATAAACCCGCCGACCCTTTCATTTGTGTTTGAGCCGACCTTCAGCAAAGCTCCGCTGACGCTTTTGGGAAAAATCGCGTGGACAGTCTTTTTACCCTGCGCGATAAAGGTTTCCTTGCCCAACAGCAGATATGCCGCCAGTATAAAGCCGACCGCCGCGTTCATCAGCGCGCCGATGAAGTAGAGCGCGCCGTCGCGCACCTTTACGGACATATCCAGAATCGAGGGCATCATGTTTTCTACGAACTGCATAAAGCGCGGCTCTATTCCGCCGAGATACCGCTCCGCCATCCTTATTGCATCGGGGTTTTTTTCAAGAAGCTCGTATATCCATAATTCAAGGCTTGTAAAATATTCCACTGAGTTATTGAAGATTCCGAGCAGGCTGTCAATCACCTGCGGCATGACTATTGAGAGAATCGCGGCGACCAAAATAATGAAAAAAATCATGCTTACGGCTACGGAAAGAGCCCTTGTCAGCTTAGGGCGCGGCTTTTTCTTATATAAAAGCGGCTTTATATGACGCTCCGCAAATACCATAACAGGATTCATCATATAAGCGAAAACAATACCCCATATTACGGGTGCTAATATCCGTACCAGCCGCCCGGCAAACTCTGTAATCAGCTTAAAATTTAAAGAAATGAGCACCATGGCAAGACAAATTGCAAAGGTGATTACCGCATATGCCGCAATTGTAGTATACTTCCTGTTAAAATCAATCTTCACGCTGACAGTCCGCCTTTCGGTTTAAATGCCGCGCTCTTGCGCGTATTCTAATTATAGCATAATTTTTAACGGTTGTAAAGTTTTGTTTTTAAGATTTTTTTATCGGTTAATTTGAAATTTTTCCACCTGTGCAATAGTTCAGAATTTTATTCTGTGCGGGACGGGCTTGCCCGTCCCGTGCACAAAGAAACGCATCGTTTCGCTGTATTATAATATATTTGCCGCGCTTTGTCAATAGCTTTTTTCAAAAAATAAAAATATTGTATAAACATGGGCAGATAATTTTAAAATTATATTAAAAAAAATGCTTGACAAATCAATAACTTTTAAGTATAATTATATAAGGGGGATATTTAATAGTGTTTGAAACTTTCTTTTACAAAGATAAGCAGGGTAACGAGCCTGTATTAAAGTACATACAAAAGCTTGCAAGCCGAAAGGATAAGGACAGCCGCATAAGATTAAATAAGATTTATGATTATCTCGATTTTTTAGAGCAAGTCGGAAAGGCGGCGGGCGAACCTTATGTTAAACACCTTGACGGCGAGATTTGGGAACTTAGACCGCTGAAAGACAGAATATTATTTGCGGCATGGGACGGGGCAAAAATCATACTTCTTCATCATTTTATAAAAAAAACAATGAAAACTCCGCCGAGAGAAATAAAACAAGCAAAGCGAAATTTAGCCGATTATCGGGAAAGGGGCAATAACAATGGGTAAAAAAACAAGTAAAAATATGCAATATAAGGGAGAAATTGAAAAGGCTGAAACAAATTTAGCCGATTTACACGAAAGAGGAACGGATGCCATCGGGAAAAGCTGGGGCGAAGTGCGGGAACAGCTTCTAACCCCGGAGGAGCGAGCCGCTTCTAATTTGCGTGTCGCTATGATGATGGAGCTTGTCAATGCGAGAGCCGAAAAAGGAATATCGCAGAAAAAACTCGAAGCTATGAGCGGAGTTCGCCAACCTATTATAGCAAGAATGGAAAAAGGCTACACAAACCCGCAGTTAGACACAATCCTAAAAGTATTAGCTCCGCTGGGTAAAACTTTAGCTATAGTCCCTATAGAAAATTGAGCTTAGAGAATATGTCCAACATTTCGTATATTTTTAAAAAAATGGGTGCAAAAAATTAAAATCGTGATATAATAATAGCAGATTAATACATACCGCTGAGGACGGAAGAGCCGACCGTCACCACGCTTTTACAAAAGCGGCGGAAATGTGGGTAAGTGGGGCACGCCACCTCGGTATGTTTAATTAAAAAAAACCGCCTTTTTTAAGGCGGTTTTTTTAAGCCCCCCATTGTTCATAAACAATTAACAATATATATATACATACATATATTTCCCTCTGTTATTTTATGGTATACTTGTAATAATCATATTATTTTGAAGAAAAGAATATGAAAAAATTTAAGGAATGGGGAATTTAATCATGAAAACGAAAAACCTAAAAAAACTCCTAAGCATAATAACCGCGGCGGCTCTGGCAATCTCGGTTATGGCTTTTGCGCCGCTTATGGCGAGTGCTAATTCGTCAGAAGGCAATGTTCATACTATAACATCAAATGCAACAATTGCCGAGGGCGGATTGAGCTTTGAAAACGGCGGTAGTCTTGGCGCAATCGGCGAAGATTTTACCATAAACGTACAGGGAAGCGATTCGGCAATTGTTGAACTCATGTTTATTGAAAAATTGATATATAGCGGCGAAATAAACTTAAGCGGCAGGGGGAAAGTAAGCTCAGGGACGAATTTTACTTTTAATCAAACCCGAGCCGGAACGGATTTTGAAGCGACCATTGAGTTAAAATCGGGTACAGGATATTGGAATAACGGCGCGAAAGTAGAAAAAATCACCCTTTCCGGCACGGGAACGGTAGAAATAACCGGCGGTAACGGATACGGCGGTGCTGATTTATTTTCAACGGACTTGGTAATAGAGAGCGGAAATATAACTTTCGTTACTTCTAAAGCCTTTAAATCCGTTTTAATTGAAGAAGGCGCGACCCTTACTTGGGGCGAGGGTGCAGGCACTTTAAACATAGCACAAAATGAAGCTATCACCAATAACGGAACTTTTATTATCAATTCCGAATTTGAGACGAACAATGGTTTGATTATAAACAACGGAGAAATGATTAACAATGCAAATCGAACATTGAGTAATTCCGGCGGAATAGAAAATAAAGGCGATTTCACCAATGAAGGCACAATAAATAATTACAGCAATATAACTAATACCACAGGCACATTCACCAATGACGGCACGATTACCGAATCCGGCAGTTCTTCGAGGATTATCTTGACTGACGGTGCGTTCATCAATAACGATACGATTAACGCAAACCCCGGCGCGAAAATTGAATTGAACGGCGGAATATTTACTAATGCGGTAAACGGTGTTATAACGGAAGCATCTAATTCCATGTCCCCGCCTGTGGATATGTCTGTTAACAATGATGCACAGTTGGTAAACCGTGGGGAAATTAGTACAGGCGGTAATTCTTCTATAGAAGTGAACGATGACGGAATGTTCACCAATCATGGTACGTTTAACGTATTATCCCTTGGCAGATTGGTTATAAATGACGACGGAAAATTAATTAATTCTGCAAACGGCACAATTAGTGTAGCGGGGTCTAACAGTTCACAACGCGGCAACTTGAATAGCAACGACAATGCAACAATTGAGAACGCAGGGGAAATAAACATTAACGGTATCATGAGGCTCAGCGGCACTTCCAAGTTAACTAACACCGGAGCCGGCGGGGAAATAAATGTTTTATCAAACGCAACTTTGGACGGTGAAATTCAGATTGCAGAAAATGCCAAAATCGTTCATAAAGGCAAGCATATCAAAGTTGCAGAGGGCGGCTCAATCACAGGTGACGGCATAATCGAACGCTGGGACGGGGCAAAAATTGACGATGAATATGAGGGCATTGAAGTAGACATAGTTAACATGAGAACCCCGGCAAACAATGAACCCGAGCAAACTGCTCCTGCCGCAGGAGGTAGCCCCGTCGCTAACATTATATCCGGCGGCGGTATCGGCGGCGGAAGCGGCGGAGGCGGCGGAGAAAGCGGCGGCTCGGGCGGCGGCGGCAGGGAAACAGAGGTTATAACCGATAAAGAACGCGCCGCAAAAGCTGTAAGCGAAACATCAAGAGGCACGGTAACGCTGAGCCCCTCAATCGGCGCGACGGCGGATGCTCTGCAAGCGTTAGCGGTTGCGAACAGCAACGTAAAGGTTTGGATTCCCCACGGAAACCACGGAGTTGCCATCAAAGGCGCGGACATTAATGGCGGTGAGGCACTCAAAGACCTTAACTTCGCGGGCGGCTTAACCACGGTATCCGAGGGGCTCGCCGCGAGATTCCCGCAGGCTTCGGCTGTAACGGGTATGAGATTTGTCGAAAACGGCGATTTCGGTGCGGTTGAGGCAGTAACCCTTTCGGTGAAGCTGAACATCGACCCGAAGCTTTGGGGCAGCACGGTAGCGGTTTATTCCGTTAACCCGGACGGTAGTTTGACAAGGCTTGCCGCAAGCAGGATTGTCAGCGGAAACGGGCTTGTGAATGTTACGATTTCTAATTATAATTCGCTTGTATTTGTGGTTGGGTGAAATTGATTTATCCTGCTGTGATAAAAAAATGCTCCGTTTAACGGGGCATTTTTTTAAAAATTAACAGTTAATTCATTATACATATAAGACCCAAAAGTAACAAAAAGGTTAATGAAAAGTTACAAAAAAGCAAAAAAAGACTTGACAAAGCGAAAACATTGTGATATAATTGTAAAGCGTTATGCTTATTATGTAAAAAAATGTTAATGGATTGGTCTTTAAGTAAAAGGAAAGGAATGGTTTTTTCTATGGAAGGAAGGCGTATGTTTAGGAGGCTGACTGCAGGGGCATTGGCTTTGACTATGCTGGTCAGCGGAGTACCCGGGGCGGCGTTCGCTCTGGATGAGGGCTCGGACGGCGGCGGGGGCGAAGCCTCTGCGGGAGGAGCGGGAGAATCCGGCGAATTTGCCCTGCCGGGGAATCCAAGCGGCAATTTTAGCGGCAAAAAAATAACGGCTGAAGAATTTCTTAAAAGCAAGGGCTGGCAACCGCCTAACGGAGACACGGCGGGAGACACAGCGGCAGACAAGGCTTCCGGCGGCGAGGTTTCGCGGAGCGGCGGCGGAGGAAGCGGCGGCGGCGGTAACGCGGGCGGCGGCGATGAATTCTCGGATGAGCGGGTGATTGTCCGCGTTTCGGGGGATTCTGTACAGGCATTTTCGGAGGGGAAATACTTCGGCATAGAGGTTGACGAGGTATCTACCTTGGTGACGCTGGATTCGGGCTATAGCACGCGCTCCGGCTCCGGCTCTGCGCCCGACACGATTCGGGTGCTGACGTTAAAGGAAAAAGGTTCTGAGGCAGTCATGCAGGCTGTTGAGAAGCTGAACGGCTCTGCGGGCATCGTTTATGCCGAGCCGGATTACATAGTCCGCAAGTTTGAAGCAGGGTCGGATTTGCAGGGCGAACCGTCTGACCTGCCCGGCGGCGATTCGGAAGAGCCTATGTTTAGCGCGCAGGCTGAGCGCGAAACACCGATTGGATATAATGCGACACTTCAATGGGGCATGGAAAAGATTATGATGCCCGAGGCTTGGAAAATCACAAAGGGTAGCAGGACTATTGATGTAGCCGTTATGGACTCGGGCATTGATTATTTGCACCTTGCTTTAATTCAGAACATCAGAGCCGGAGGCAATAACCGCAGAGGGCGAAATTTCACGAACGATGGTAGTGCGGCCGATATTACGGATGATGACGGACACGGAACACACGTTTCGGGGACGATTGGCGCGACAGCTAACGGCGTGGGCGTGGCTCAGCAGGTTACGCTTGTACCTGTTAAGGTTCTGGATAGCCAAGGGCGTGGGTTTACCTCTTGGATGATAGACGGCTTTGACTGGGCGGCAAATAACGGGGCGCATGTCGTTAATATGAGCCTCGGAAGCCCCAGCTACGCCCAAGCTCTCTACGATGCTATTGAGAACAGACCTAACATACTGGTAGTTGCGGCGGCGGGTAATGATGGGAATAACATTGACATCGAACCCGAGTATCCGGCTAGTTTTGATTTGCCTAACATCATTTCGGTGGCGGCGAGCAATAATAGTGATAATTTGGCGAGCTTTTCAAACTACAGCGCGCGCTTGGTACATATTGCCGCGCCCGGGGTTTGGATTAACAGCACTGTCAAGGGCGGCGGATTCGAGGGCGGCACGCAGGCGGACCAATGGAACGGGACTTCTATGGCGGCTCCCCACGTTGCGGGGGCGGCGGCTCTGCTTTTGAGCCAGAACTCCACGATGACACCGGGGCAAATTAAGGATAGACTTTTCAAAAGCGCGAACCCCGTAGCCGCGTTGGAAGGGAAAACAACGACAGGGACGAGGCTTAATGTCTATAACGCTGTTGCGAATTTATGCGGAACGTGCGAAAAGGCATTGTCCGGCAGCGGCGATGTATGCGTGGGTCACGATGCAACCATCGGCGACTATCATGCAGGCGACCTTGCCGCGCTGAATGCTTTTGCCAATATCGGGCAAAATCGCGCAAGACTGGGCTGGACTGCGGGTCAACATGCTACTTGGGCGGGCGTTACATGGAGCACGGCGGGCGGCGGCGATGAGGCGCGGGTTACATCAATCAGTATGAACTACCGCGGTGTTTCCGGCGCGCTGGATGTATCCGCATTGTCGGAGCTTACGGGGCTTTATTGCAGAGATAACAGCCTTACAAGTATCAATGCTTCCGGCTTAACTAAACTTAAAGACTTAGTCGCCGGAGGAAATTCACTTACAACCCTTAACATTTCCGGCTCAAATATCTTGGAAAATCTGTTTGTTAATGATAACAATTTGACAACGCTTACTATTTCGGCACTGGCTTCCACCTTAAAGCAGTTGAACGTAGGCGAGAACAAGCTTACCTCGCTTAGCGCGGCAGGCTTTGCAAATCTGGAGTTTCTTTCTTGCTACTCAAATGAGCTTAGCACTCTTCCCCTTACGGGTGCGGTAAAATTGAAAGTTCTGGAATGTGACGACAACAACCTAACCGCGCTTGACCTAAGCGGACTAAGTGCTTTGGAATGGCTTAACTGCGCGGATAATAACCTCACTACGCTTGATGTTTCGTCAAAGTCTAACTTGGAGGAACTATATTGCTACAGCAACAGGCTTTCGAGCATTAACCTAAGCGGTTCAACAGGGAACTTGGAAACAATATGGTTTCATGATAACAGGATTACCGCGCTTGCTTGGCTTGCGAGTGCTACAAAGCTTGAGTTAGTTCGTATGGAACATAACCATGTAGACTTAAACGGTGTCGCTAATATTACTGCACTAAACACAATTAACAGTACGATTGAGACAAATCAAGGCGCACTGTACTATGTCCCTCAGTATTATACTCTGACTTATGATACGGGTAGCATAACAGGCAATAATAACAGCATCACCATGCCGGAGATTCCTAATTTGCAGTTTACTCAAACTTTTGGCACGGTTCGACCGAATATGACGAATGTTAGGTATGCGGCAAGTTTAGCTCCGATTACGGAGTGGGGCGAATGGAGAAATAATACCTCGCCGCCTCTTCCCGCTTCGGGTTCGCTTGCGAAAGCATGGCAGACGAGCAGGACCTTTACGGGCTTGACGGCGAGTACGACCTATTATGTCTATGCCATTTATCAATCGAATGACAGAAATATCGTCATTCCGTATCCTACTACAGGGTTTGCCGCTTCTACGGGGGCTGTTGCGCCGGGTGCGCCCGGTATCAGCGGGACACCGGGGGCGACTACGGTTACCCTTACCCGCCCGACTGCTAATGTAGTCGCCGCAGATACGATTGAATACGCGGTTGCCGCTTCAAACAACGTATCGGCAATCGATACGACACGCGGTACAGGCGGCTGGCAGACCGACCCGACCTTTAATAATCTTCAGCCCTCAACGAGGTACTGGTTCTTTGCGAGAAAGGCGACTAACGGCACTGTGCCCGCTTCTTCGGCAAGTGCTTCCAGAAATGCCACAACGGCGGCAATGGCGATTGCGGGCACGGTAGCTATCAACTTCTCCGGCGCGCTTGAAGCAGGGAAAGTCTTAACCGCTGTTCCAACCTTGGATTCAGACCCGGCGGGGACACCGCCGACCACGGGCATTACCTATGAATGGTTCAGAGTGACGGCGGCGGGCGCGCAAACACGGATTTCCGGCGCGAATACCAGCACCTATACACCTGTTGCGGCTGACCTTGACAGGAGAATCCGAGTAGTGGTAAAAGCAACGGGTTACACGGGCGAGGTGACTGCTACTACAACGGGCATGGTTCAAAGAGCAGAGCTTGGCGAATCGAGCAGACCCGATGATTTCTCCGCTTTGGTTACGAAAACCCACAACAGCGTAACCCTGCCCACCTATACGCAGGCGCAGATGCAGGCGAAAACAGGGGTTGCTTCGGGGAATACGGCGCAGTACGCAAGGAGTGCTACCCAGTTAACCAGTGATGTCGAAATCAATGCGCTCACTTGGGGCACGAACAGGACATTCAGCGGGCTTAACCCGCGCTCAACGCATTACTTCTATGTAAGATTCGTCAATCCTGCGGCTATGACATTGCCCAGGGGGGTAGAGGTTGAAACGAACGGCTCTCCGCAATCCGCACCGGGTGCGCCCGGTATTGGCGGGACACCGGGGGCGACCGGCATTACCCTTACCCGCCCCACGAACGCGGGAGCAGACGAGATTGAATACGCCGTAAGTGCTACGAATAATATCAGCGGCATGATTGGCTCTTGGCAGGTGGGGCTTACCTTTACGGGGCTCAGCCCGAATACCAGTTATTGGTTCTTTGCAAGAAGAATCGCAACGGCTACGCACCATGCTTCTCCGCAGAGCAGTGCGAGGAGCGCGAAAACTTCCTCCGCTTCGATTTCAAGCGCGGGCAGTGCGGTAGTTGTCACAGGGGTGGAGGCTTTCGGCGGTACGCTCCGCGTTGCCGCTCTGGAGGTTACCACTGAGCCTGCAAATGTCACAATCGGTACGCTGAGGTATCAGTGGCAACGGCAGAACGCGAACGGGACTTGGGCGAATATCGGCAAAAACTTGCCGGAGTATACCCTGGTTGCGGCAGATGTCGGCAGGTCAGTGCGCGTTACGGTCAGTGCGGCTAACTGCGCGGGAAGCGTTTCGTCCGCATCGATAAGCATAACGGCGGCTGGCGGCACGGGCGCGCCGATTGTAAACGAAGGCGCGATTGTAACAACCGCCGCAAGAGTGACCCTGCCCAGAATATCGGGCGCGGAATATGCTCTTTACCCAACTGCTTCGCTCGGCGGCATAAACGAAAATACCGCAACCTATCAAACCTCAAACGTGTTTAACGTTGACAGCGCGAGAGCGGCAATCACGGGGGGTACGCAATACACGTGGTATATCAGAGTTCGGGCAACGGCGACAAGGGGCGCGTCAGACGCCGCAACGGGTACGGCAATGACGCCGCGCGCGGCAGTCAGAGCACCCGCCGCTCCTGTCATTGCAACAGGAGGGGTAAGCCCGACTTCTATCACCATTAATCGTGTTGCGAATATGGAATATACGATTCATACCTCAAACAGACTTCCTGCAGATTTCCCTGCTGACAGATGGGTAAGCGGAGCCGGCACGGTAAACGGCATCACCACCGTGGTTGACGGCAACAGCTTACGGTTTGAGAACCTTAAACCCAGAACATCTTACTTCTTCTTTGCCAGAACGGCTCAAACCGCAACCGCCGCGGCTTCTCCCGCAAGCTCGGCAAGGGCTCAGGCGACTACTCCGGCGGCGATTGCATCGGCAAATTTCCATAACAATGGAATGCCTCTCAATGTAGACCCCGTGAGCGTTGGCACGACATTGAGATACTCGGTTAACACAATCACCTTTGCAGACCATGCTCTACACGCTGGAAGAGGTCTTACCATAGCTGACGGCGGAACGCCCAAATACCAGTGGAAACGCGTTACGACCGTGAACAATACCGAAAGAGTGACGAATATCGGCACAAATTCGCCCGTCTACACGGTTGCAGCGGCGGATATGGGCAACAGGGTATTCCTTGAAGTGACCTATCCTAACTTCAGCGGCGCGGCGACCTCCGCCAGACTGACCGTTAACAGCGGCACGATTAACGAGGCTTTCGTAAATAAAGAGTTGGGAACAGACAATGCTAATGTTACGGTAACGCATAACAGCATTACATTCCCGAGAATCGTAGGCGCGGAATACAGGATGACTTCGCGGAGCGATGGGGCGACCATACCCACCGCGCTTGGAAATTTCAGAACTTCAAACGCATTCACGGGGCTTGCGCCCAATGTTACCTATGGTTTTGCAATCAGGGTCAAGAGCACGGCGGGGATGACCTCTGAGGTATTTGACACCCCTGTAGCCGTTGCGGGGATTGTTACAAGCCTTGCACCGCAGGCGGCAATTGCGAGACCGGGTGAGAATACCGCGGCGCGAACTGCCGTAAGTGTAACGCTTACCAGACCGTCAAACGCGGGCACATCTGCCGTTGAATATGCTAGGAGCACGACGAATAACATCAACGGTATGGTAGGAGACTGGGGTGAATCTGCTGTATTCACAGAGCTTGACCCCAATACCCAATATTGGTTCTTTGCGCGGAGAAAGACTACGGCAGGGAATGCGCCCTCTGCGGCGAGCCCCGCATTGAGCGTGAGAACCGCAAGGGCGAATTTGACAGACGCAACGATTTCGCTGACTTTCGGCGGCGATGCCGTTGCTGTAGACACCGACTTGAAAATCGGTAATACGCTTACAGCGGGAGCGATTTCCGCGCTGACCTTTAATAATACCGGCGGAGCAACAGATTTTGCGGGCGGAGTGATGAAATATCAATGGAAGCGTTTGAACCCCGCAAACGGCAGAGTTTCCAATATAGGGCGCAATCAGAACAGCTACACTTTAGTCGCCGCGGATATAGGCAGCAGGGTATTTGTTGAAATAACCTACGCGAATTTCACAGGCTCGGCTAAATCTATTGAAACGAAAGCGGTTGAGAAGCTGGACGGACCTATGCTTATTGGCGGCACGGAGCTTGAAATCGTAAATGTTACGGGCTCGGCAACGCGCGCTACCGCTACCCTTACCCGGAACGCGGGCTTTGAATACCGCATAAAGGCAGGCGCGGGAAGCTTTGGAAACTGGCAGACGGGCAATACTTTCTCAAATCTTACCATTGGCACTGCGTATTCCTTTGAGATGAGAGCAAGGGCGACCGCTACGGTTAAAGAGGGAGCGGCGTATACACTTAACGATGTTACGCTGAAATTCTTAAACCAAACCGTACCTGCGATTCCGAGGGTTACAGCGATGAGCGGCACGCATATTACAGTAGCCGCTGCCAGCAATTTTGAATACTTACTGCAAAATGGTAACTTCGCTATTGCGCCCACTGCTACATGGGTTGACGGAGCTACAGCGACCGAGGGCGCGCTTGCGTTAAGCCATGACAATAGCGGCGAGTACTACATCTGGGCTAGAGCTAAGGAGACGGCTACGCATAGCGCATCTAATCCGAGCATAGCGTTAAGGGTTGTCACCGCCGGAGGTAACTCTGTGAGAATTACCGCAGTTGACGGAAGCTTCAGCTACGAGCTGGAACTTGAAGAGGATGATGGCAACACCGTTCCCACCGAAGGGGAAGAGGGCGATAACAACAACACCGAAACCCCCGAGGAAGGCGACGAAACCAACATCGGAGATAACCCCGCAGATATACCCAAGGAAGATGAATCCTCCGACTTAGGCGGCAATGAGCAAGACGATGCGGCATAACTAAAATAAAAAACAGCGGGAAGATGAATTCCCGCTGTTTTTTTGTTTTTTTTCACTGCCTTAGTGCAATTTTTACAACTAACAGCAATTGAATTTGTAGAAGTTTTACAAAATCTATCACAGGGCTTGAAATTGAATTAAATTTATGGTATAATTTATATATAGTGATTTACGGGGCTTGATTCGGCTGATTTAGCCGGCTGTACGGGGCGGGGTCGGGTGCTTGCGGGCTTTATGTAAATTGTACATTGTATTGGGATATCGCCAAGCGGTAAGGCAACGGACTTTGACTCCGTCATCCGAAGGTTCGAATCCTTCTATCCCAACCAAAATTTTGTGGTGTAGCCAAGCGGTAAGGCAACCGGCTCTGACCCGGTCATCCGGGGTTCGAATCCCTGCTCCACAACCATATGCTAACGAACCCTTGATTTTATTAGGGGTTTGTTTTTATATCCGCGAAATATCCGCGAATTGAGGTTTTCAATGTCGAGGAATACGTTGCAGCCTTTTGCGACTAATCTGTCTCTCAGAAGAATCGCCATAGCTTCGCCGCCGTCCCTGCGATATGAAAGGAAAATGTTGTAGGCGGTTGAATAAAAAGTAGGTTTGATTTTAAAGTCCCCTTTTAATCACTTTCTATTGGAAAGTGATTTTTTATTTTTCCGTTACGTTAGGTTGAGGGCGGTATTTTATTTTTCGGCTAAACCTATTACTTCCTTAATTTCTTCAAGCAAGTCATTTTCAGAGGGCAGATAAAGCTGATATTGGCTTGTGAGTATGCTTTTATTATCTTCCGGCAAAGTGATTTTGGCTAATAATTCGTTTTTTGCCGTGCATAGAAGTATACCGATTGTTGGATTTTCATCGGGCAGTTTTTCATATCGGTCGTAGTAATTAACATACATTTGCAATTGCCCTAAATCACCATGTATAAGCTTATGTGTTTTTATTTCTACTACTACAAAGCAACGCAACAAGCGATTATAAAATACCAAATCTATAAAAAACTCATCATCTTCAAGCAATATTCGCTTTTGACGAGCAACAAAAGTAAAGCCGTTGCCGAGTTCAAGTAAAAATTCCTGTAAATGTTTTATTAAAGCAGATTCAATATCATTTTCGTAATACTCCGCTTCTCGTTTTAATCCCAAAAATTCCAAATACATAGGGTCTTTTATAATTTCAGTCGGACTTTCGGGAACACGCTCCTTACGAGCTACAGCAAGCACTTTTTCTTTATCGTTGCTCATAAGTAACCGTTCATATAGAAGCGAGTTAATCTGCCGCTCCAGTTCCCTACCTGTCCAAGCATTGTTGGTCGCTTCCAATTCATAATATTCACGTTTATAGTCATCTTCAATCCGAATTAACAGGCGATATTGTGACCAGTTCAATTGTGAACGCAGTGCGTTCACAATTGGGTAAGTTTTATAAAATTGACGACAAAACGCTAACTGCCGATAGGAAAAACCGCTTCCAAATTCAACTTCAAGTTGTTTTGAAAGATTGCGTATAAGATATTCACCGTACTCCGCTCGGTCTTGACCTCGTTGTTCCTCAATAAAAATGCGTTCGCCTAAATGCCAATACATCATGACACGCTGAAAGTCAACGCTCCGAATCGCATTGCTTCGGGCATTAACAATAATATCTCGCATATCAGTATAAAATGTCGCGCTTTCGTTATGTGTGCCGCTCACTTGTTAGTCACCTCTTAACCAATAAAAATAGAAACCAAATTTCACTTTCCATTGGAAAGTAATCATTTCTTGAAAATGTTTTGCACTTTTTTTATTTTTTCTTGGATTTCCCCATTATTTCGCTTATTTTCGGCAAATTGTCATCAGCCTCAATGTCGTAAACCCCGCCGCTCAAAGCCGCAACGGTTGCTGTATTCGCTCTGCTTTTTTGCATGATTTCGCTGATTTTAGGCAAGCCGGATTGTTTTTCCGCTTCTTGTTTGTCAATTTCCCTGTAAGCTTCCGCTTTCACTAAAGTCTTACCCCGGCTATTCAATGCCCTGTAAATGTTAAGGAGTTCTTGTTCATCATCGGCTAACTGTAATTCGGAAGTTGGTTCTTTGCTTGGAGGGGTGGGGGCATCAGTTAAACCCAATAAATAATCAATAGAACAATTGAAGCGTTTGGATAATCTCATTAATGTTTCCGCACTTGGAAAAATACCCTTTTTCCAACGTGAAATCGCTCCTACACTTAAACCAAGTTCTTTAAGCAGAGGACTGATTTTTACATTATTTTCTTTACAAAGATTTTCTAATATGCTATAAAACACAACGCTACCTCTTGATATTTAGTTATTTTTCACAAAATTGCTTATATAGGCAAATATCACTTGACAATTGCCCATATGGGCGTTATAATATAATTAACATCATTTTTTGATAAGGGAGTTGCTTTTTATGGGTAAAATAGGTAAATATTTACATATTTATTATCAATATCGTCGATAGGCTTGACGTTTTTTGCGTTAGGTTGAGGGCGGTATTTTATTTTTCGGCTAAACCTATTTTTTCTGGGTGACTTGACACCCAAAAGCCGAGAAAGTGGCGAATAAATCTGCTTTTGCAGTATCGTAATGCGCTCGGTGAGGTTAATTGAGCGCATAGTAATTCGCACTCACATTTTACGTATTTACGAGCTTTAACGCTTGTTTTACGGACGTAAAGCGCAAGAAGAGTAATATCATTATTAACATCATCTTATGTACCCGATAAGCTATCCTTTTAATTATACACTATTTTTCCCCCATTTGCAAGCAATTTTTCCTTTTTTGTAAAACATGCACAAAAAAAAATAAAAATAAAGGAGTAATTTAATTATGGATAATTACAAAGATGTAAAAAGCGAGGTAAAAACACGGCTTGCCGCTCTCGGTTCAACTCAATCAAAATTGTTTAAAGAACTTAACAAGAGGGGATATAAAATCACCGATGTTCAAGCTTTTTACCAAGTTTTAGCCGAGATTAAATGCGTGGGAACGCCAAGGGGAGAAGAAATAATTAATGGTTGTCGCATAGTACTCAATGAATGGGAAGCAAAGGCGAAAGGTGAAAGCTGAGGCTAAAAAAAGATATATTAAACCCCAATAACAGGGAGGTGTTGTATATGGTCAAAAACAAATGGGGCATTGAAGAGATACCTGATATTCAACGCCCGGCTATTAGAGATTTAAAAACCGCCGTAATGTTTTCGGCGTGATAATCTCATAAGCATTGAAAGGAAAAATAATTATGAACCAAACGAAAATTGATTGGTCAAACAAAAGTTGGAATCCGATAACGGGCTGTTTGAATAATTGCCGATATTGTTATGCCCAAAAACAAGCACAGCGTTTCGGTGGTTGCGACAACACATTAGATTCATAGAATGTGAAAAGAAGTGCTTGTTGGGTGAAAATTTGGGGGTTGATTTTTTATGAGTGCAGACACTAAAAGCTTGACGGCAATGGGGTTTCTTTGTGCTGTTGCTTATATATTAATGGCGGCGATTAGAATCCCTTTAATGCCTGCCGCTCCGTTTTTGACTTATGACCCTAAAGATGTTGCTGTTATTATCGGCGGATTTTTATACGGTTCGTTTGCGGCTTTTGGTATGTCGATTGTTTTATCAACGCTTGAAATGGTAACTGTCAGCAATACAGGTCTTATAGGCGCACTTATGAATATGTTATCAACGTGTTCTATTGCTTGCACGGCAAGCTTGATTTACCGCAAAAAGAAAACTGTTACAGCGGCGGCTATTGGTCTTTTAGCCGGAACAGTTGTTGTTACCTGTATGATGTGTTTATGGAATGTTTTGGTTACTCCTTTTTATTTGGGCGTATCACGCGAAATTGTTGTTGGAATGATTGTACCCATTTTTATTCCTTTTAATTTAATCAAAGCTGTTTTAAACTCAATAGTTACCATTTTTATACTAAAATTTTTGTTAAAGATTAAAAAGCAGGAGGGCAAGTTTGAAATTTTCAAATTAAAGAGAAATGAGTGAATAAAATGCTAAATCACTTTCCAATGGAAAGTGAAAAATGAACGCATAAGGAATGAGTAACTTGTTTGAATTAAGACCTTATCAATGTGAAGCTGTTGGTGCAATTTATACGAATTGGTTTTGCGAAACGGAATATAAATGTGAAACACTTCTTGTTCTGCCGACAGGGTGCGGGAAGACTGTTGTATTTGCAACAATAGCGGGAGACGTTGTTAGAGTGAAGCATAGGGTTTTAATACTTGATCACAGGGAAGAGTTACTTTCGCAAGCGACTGATAAAATATATAAAATAACGGACGTTGTATGCGGACTTGAAAAGGGCGATTAAAATTGCCTTGACGGTGATTATTCAATCGTTACCGCTTCTGTTCAAACATTGGCGAGGGAAGACAGGCTTAACCGCTTTCCTAAAAATTATTTCAATGTGATTATCGTTGACGAAGCTCATCACTCGATTGCAGACAGTTATCAGCGAATACTTAACTATTTTGAAAACACTCGTGTTCTCGGGGTTACGGCAACGCCTGACAGGGGCGATATGCGTGATTTAGGCGATTACTATAAATCTATAGCCTATGAATATACCTTGTCACAAGCGATTGATGAGGGCTATTTATCCCCTATTGTCGTTGAAACGATTCCGCTTAAATTGGATTTGTCAAAAGTCAAAATGCAGACAGGCGATTTTTCGGCAAGTGAATTAGGTGATGTGCTAGAGCCTTTCTTGGAAGCGATTGCTGATGAAATGGTGAAAGCTTGCATGAATCGAAAGACGGTTGTTTTTCTTCCGCTTGTAAGTACGTCTCAACTATTCAAAAAAATTCTCAACGAAAGAGGATTTAAGGCGGCAGAAATTAACGGCAAATCAAGCGACAGAGCAGAGATATTAGAAGCTTATGCAAATGGCGAATATAACGTAATTTGTAATGCCATGCTCTTGACAGGGGGTTGGGATTGCCCCTCGGTAGATTGTGTTGTTGTTTTGCGACCGACAAAAATCAGGAGTTTGTACAGCCAAATGGTCGGCAGAGGAACTAGGCTGTTTGAGGGCAAAGAAAATCTTTTGTTGCTTGATTTTCTTTGGCATACTACACGGCATAAGTTGTGTCACCCTGCAAGCCTTATCAGCGAAAATGAAGATATTGAAAAAAGGATAACTGATATTATTGCAAACTCGGAAGAACCGATTGACCTCAAAGAAGCTTTGTCACAAGCCGAAGATGATATAGAAAAAGAGCGAGAAGAAAAACTCGCCCGAGAGCTTCGAGACAAAATAGGTTTATCAAGAGAAAAATTCGACCCGATTAAATATGAATTGGCATTATCTATGGCGAAAATTGAAAATGAATATCAGCCTATATTTCAATGGGAAAGAGAAGCCCCAACGACTAAACAAGTTGAAGTGCTTGAAGATATGGGTATTAAAAATATCGATATAACCAATAAGGGAAAGGCTTCAAAATTGCTCAATTTGCTCCTTGAAAGGCAGAAAAACGGCTTATCTTCCTTAAAACAAGTTCGATGCTTGGAAGATTTCGGTTTCATCGGAGTTGGCAGTTGGAGTAAAAAAGAAGCCAACATGATGATTGATATTATTGCCAAAAATGGTTGGGAAGTACCCAGCGGTATAGACCCACAATCATATGTTCAACAATATGCTTAAAGTGGCTATGAACAAATCAAGAGAGTATAAGCATGAAATATAAATCACTTTCCGGTGGAAAGTAATCGTTAAAATTTTCGGGGTGACTTGACACCCTAAAGCCGAGAAAATGACGAAGAAATCTATATTATATAGTATCGTAATACGCTCGGTAAGGTCAATTGAACACATAATAGTCCGTGTTCACATTTTACGTTTCGGCGAGATTTAACGCTTATTTTGGGGTTGCAACTCGTATGTAAGCGTAAAGTGCAAGTAGCATAGAAAAAATTGGAAAGGAAAATTAAAATGGGAGCTAAAATTGTAAAACTACAACTCATATACAAATCAGATGAGGTGATGCCTTACAAAGACTACTGCAAAGAGCTTTTTGCATTAATGCGGGAAATGTCAATTATCAAAAACAAAATAGCGACATATTTATATTTGGATAAACGGTTTAGTGTTGCTTTGCCGATTGAAAAAGACACCAAGGTTAAATCGGCTTCGGGATTGGCTTCTGCGTTTGCTTCCGAGCTGTTGGTGAACTATAAAACAGGTGAAGTTGAGGTTTTGAAAAATCATTCCTCGAACAGGTCGGCGGCAGGACAAGATGTTCAAGCCAAATTCAAAAAATTCTTGAAAGAATCAATGGGAGCATATGCTGTGAACCCTCCGTCTTTCAAAGACAACGGCACACTTTGTTTGCATGACAGATGTATTCAAATTTATTATGATGAGGATAACAAAGATTATGGTGCAAAACTTTTTCTGCTTTCGCATAGTTACGCAAAAGAATTAGGGATTAAATCAAGTAACGGCTTTGACTATAAATTGCTTGTCGGCGATGATTCTTCGAGAGCAATTATAGAACGAATTATTGCAGGTGAATATAAAATATCAGCAAGCAATTTGAAATGGGATAAACGCAAGAAAAAGTGGTATTTATTGCTATGCTACTCGTTCACCGAGAAAAGAACAACGTCATATGACCCTAAGGAATATGAAAACAACGTCATGGGAATAAATTTCGGCGTTATTTGCCCGATGTATATGAGTTTCAATCATTGCAAAAATCGCTACAACATAGAAGCCAACGAGATTGAAGCGTTCAGAAAGCAGGTTGAAGCAAGGCGAATTGCATTACGCAGACAACGCAAATACTGCGGGGACGGCTCTATCGGTCACGGGAAAAATAAGCGAAACTCCCCTGCTATGAAGATTGATGATAAAATAGCCCGATTCAGAGATACTTGCAATCATAAATATGCGAGATATGCTGTTGATATGGCGATTAAACATCAATGCGGCATTATTGTAATTGAAGATTTAACATCAATTGCAGAAAAAGAAGAGCGGCTTTTCCTCAAAACATGGTCTTATTACGATTTGCAAAACAAGATTGAATACAAGGCTAAAGAAGCGGGAATTAAGGTTATAAAAATCAACCCTCAATATGTCAGTCGGCGTTGCTCGAAATGCGGCTATATCAGCTTTGAAAAAGAAGAAAATATCAAAGCTCCCGATTACAGAAAATTTCATTGCGTGGAGTGCGGATTCCAATCTCATGTTGACTATAACGCCAGTCAGAACAACGCTACAATCGGAATAGAAGCAATAATCGCAGAACAAATCAAAGAACATAACAGCGAAAATGTCAAAAATCAACCTGCAGCTAAAGCCGCCAAAAGTAAAAGTAAAATAAAAGAAACCGCATAAGAAAAATCACTTTCCGGTGGAAAGTAATCGTTAAAATTTTCGGGGTGACTTGACACCCCAAAGCCGAGAAAGTGACGGAGAAATCTATATTATTATAGTATCGTAATACGCTCGGCAAGGTCAATTGAACACATATTAGTCCGTGTTCACATTTTACGTATCTGCGAGATTTAACGCTTATTTTGGGGTTGCAACTCGTATGTAGGCGTGAGGTGCAAGGTGATAATCATAAATGATGACTTGCAGTCGATTATGTTGCAACTCGTGTGTAGGCGTGAAGTGCAAGAAAACCATTAATAGGTACACAAGAAACATTGTACGTTGCAACTCGTATGTGTACGTGAAGTGCAAGGATAATATTATGTTTTTCTATATTAGTTACATCTTAAAAAGGAGCGTTAGAGAATATGAAAAAAGCTATTATCCATCTTCTCAAAGATAGTGATTCGATTGAAATAATAATAGCTTTATTATTGGTCGTTATTCTTACTATTTTGGCTGTTAGTGTGGTAGGAATAGGTGCATTGTTTGTAAATATTCTATGTATGGCTATTCTTTGGTTCTTGCCATCTTAGAATTTTTGAGAAAATTAATTTCCTGTCAATATGGGAGGCATCATTTTTGAAAGAAATATTAAAAAAATTGCGAAAAGAAAAAGGCGTACTTCAAAAAGAGATGACTGAATTATTGAACATTACAGAACGTCAATACGGAAACTATGAAGCCGGACGTGTTGACCCGCCGACCTCTAAGTTAATAATCCTTGCCGATTATTTCGGCGTATCTCTCGATTATCTTGTCGGCAGAGCCGATAGTGCGAATATAAAATAATTTTCGGGGTGACTTGACACCCTAAAGCCGAGAAAAGTGATTTAAAAAGGAGACCAAGTTTGAAAGAAATCCAAAATACAAACAGGAGGGAGAAACGAGACCATGCTAATTTCATGAACCGTTTACGCACAGACAGAGCATGGTCATAACTATGAATCCTGAAATTATGATAGAAATATCAAAAATAATAACCGTTGTATGTGTCAGTTATTTGGTTGCAATGCTTACTCCTGAGTATTTCACGTTCAAGGAAATAAAAAATAACTACAAAAAATTAGTAGAAAACGGAGAGGAGACACGAGATTGGAATACGTATATTGAGAATTACTTTCACAATATATAGGTCTATTTACAACTAGCCTAAAATTCATATGAAAGGTTGTTCCTCAAAATGAAAAACACACTTAAACAAAGTATTTGTCCTATTTGTCAAAATAAATCAAGCGAAAACACTTGTCCTAAATGCGGATTTTATTTTTATAAATTAATGTCGTTAATCATTGTCTTGCCGTCCAAGAGAATTGAGGGATTCGGTTTAGGAACTATAGAAAAATGCGGCAAAATCGAAAATGGAAAGGTTTTTGAATACTAAAAGATTCTCGGCGATAAATCAAGGATAACCTTGCCCCCAAGGAGAATATCGGGGCTGAAAATAAAAATCGGAATGGGGAAATAAAATGATATGTATTAAATTATTGTGTACTGATGAAAATGGAACAGCTGAAATATGCGGGTTAAAAATTAACGGTGTTGAAACCGAACTCAAAAGCGATGAAGATGCTCATAATACAGCAAGTTTTTATTTGCCGAGTAGTTTTAAATTCAAAAAAGCAACGTATATTACGTTTGAAGAATGGGTTTCTTGTGGTGATTTAATGTTGCCGGACGGAACGGTAATTTCCGAGAACAATATGTGTGAGTTTGACGAAGAAACACTTAAAACATCATATAACAGGGGAAAATTAATTGAAATACCTTAGTTAATACTATTATGTATAAAAAATAATCACTTTCCGGTGGAAAGTAATCGTTAAAATTTTCGGGGTGACTTGACACCCCAAAGCCGAGAAAGTGACGAAGAAATCTATATTATTATAGTATCGTAATACGCTCGGCAAGGTTAATTGAACACATAGTAGTCCGTGTTCACATTTTACGTATCTGCGAGATTTAACGCTTATTTTGGGGTTGCAACTCGTATTGTAGGCGTGAGGTGCAAGGTTATACCCTATACACGTTAAGTTAGGTATAGGTGGGTCTGAAAAAAAGGGGGAAATCACGCATTATGATAATATTTATAATATTTGCAGGTTGTTTAGTGTCAGGTATACTTTTATCTTCAATAAAAGAAAACAAAAGCGAAATAAAAATACAAACCGAAAAAATTAAAGAAGATATTGCAAAAAGAAGAGAGGCATTTTTAATAAGAAAAGATAAATACGAAAGTCTTTCCGAAATCGAAAAATATAAATATGATATTAATCAGATAAAATCAGAATTACTGGCTTGGAAAGCATTATCTTTTATTCTTTGTGCTATAATTTTTATTTTAGGAATTGTGTTTGCGAGTATATACAAAAACGAATATTTTCTTATCATGTGTAGCATTTTCCCTGCATTTTTATCCTATAAAATTTCATTTCAGGATAGTTTTCTTATCCATAAAATGAATAATGATAACGGAGATAAAGAAAACAATAAGCCAAATAATTAATCTAACTCGATTTTCAACAATCACTATATAAATAAAATCTCTTTCCATTGGAAAGTGATTCGGGGGGTGACTTGACACCCTAAAGCCGAGAAAGTGACGGAGAAATCTATATTATATAGTATCGTAATACGCTCGGCAAGGTCAATTGAACACATAGTAGTCCGTGTTCACATTTTACGTATCAGCGAGATTTAACGCTTATTTTGGGATTGCAACTCGTATGTAGGCGTGAAGTGCAAGGATTCTGTCATAGCTAACGGGCTTCAAAACAGGCGTTGCAACTCGTATGTAGGCGTAAAGTGCAAGGTTGGCGGCGGTTAGTGTTGTATGATGCAAAGAATTATATACCAAGCAAAAAGCTATAATTATTTGCAAGTAGCCGAAAATACTTTTCGATTGGAGGGAATATTTTGTTACCGATAGAAATGCAATGTGATTTTGATTTTGAAGATGTGAACGCTTTTATTGAAAAATGTGAAGCAAGCAACAAGCTTAATGCAAAAACTTTAAAGGCTTATGGATTCGACCTCAAAGAATATAGTGATTTTTCGGGCGGTATTCTCAATGTTGATTCTATATCAGATTATATAAAATATTTGCATGAAAAATTTACGCCCTCTACCGCACGAAGAAAATTAGTCAGTTTAAGATTGTTCACTAATCATCTTCTTGAAATCGGGATTATTGAGGACAACCCTTTCAATAAAATGAATACTGTTGTTAAGATACCTCCATCCTATCCGCAAAGTGTGACCTCTGAAACAATACAAGAATTATTAGCGGCGGCAGATAGCAATTACGAAAATGCTCCAACAGAATATCAAAAAAATGCCGCATTGAGAAACTTAGCTTTGTTAAAATTGATAGTTTCAACCGGGTTAAAAGTATCTGAGACAAGCAGGTTAAATATTGAAAATGTTGATTGGAAAAATAATATAATTACAACTACCGATTCTGCTAAACAAAAGCGAGCATTTAAAATAGACGATGATGTTATGACTACCTTGAAAATTTATTATGAGAGGTTTAAACCTGAAATTGAACAAAATGAGTGCTTTTTCATAAACAGATTTAACAACCGCTTGTCGGAGCAATCTATAAGGTTTATGGTTAAAAAATATATTGCCGAAACCAATTACAGCGGTCATGTCACGCCGAAAATACTACGCCATTCGATTATAAAAATGCTATTGGAAGATAATGAAGTCCGATATGTGCAAGGTTTTTCGGGGCATAAATCTGTAATAAGCACAGAGCGTTATGTGGAATTTTCTGATGAAATTGTTTATACGGCAATAAAGTTAAAGTGAAACGAGGAAATGAAATGCTATAACCTTAAATTAAGACTAAATCTAATGTTTTTTTCACAGTCCAAGTATTCTCACCTGTTTATCATAAACTTTTCCCGACAAAACCTCATATGTAATTTCTTTTTCATGTTTAATAAAACTCTTTTTTTGAGAACAGAATCGAGCATAAACAGCTATATAAACTCCAACACCCTCGTCAATTTTCCCTTTATTTTCCTTGAATTTATTGAGCTTATTACGAAATATTTCAAATTCTCCCGAACTTATAAATTCAATATCAAATTTTGTTTTATTGCCTATCACTACCCTAACATAATTTCCAATGCGAAATAGGTGGGTTATTTTCCCAACAACGAGAACAATAATCTCATTTTCAATTCCGAAATTAATTTTTGTTTCCCACTTCTTGGCACTAAGTTCATTAATAAAAATGTCTCCAACTGTATATTTTTCGTTAATATTGTGAGATGGGTCATTAGAACGACAAAATTGCAAAAGTTGATACAATGTGTTAATATTGACACTCGGTGCAAGAAGAGTAGTTTTTTCTGAATTGTCTATTTTCCTATTTCGATTGAGCTTATTTTCGTTATTGTCAATGCAAGTTAATTTTTCAAGCATAGTTTCAGGGTCAAAATCTCTTACAGTTGCCTTAACATAAGCTGGATTGAAAGAAGAAACGAAATCACATCCCAGAACGTGGTCACTTTTCTTGATAGAGCTGAACTGTCCTTTTCCATCTACTTCACGATAATAAACTTTGACATTTTGCTTGCGACATTCCTCATTATAACACAAATATCTATTTTTAATGTGAACGCCGTCCTTTGCATAAACATCACGCTTAAACTGAATATCATAAGCCCTGTTTGCCATAAATACCACCTTATAAATTTTTTTGTTAGGAGAATCGTGATGACACATCCATTAAGCATTGCCTTGAAACATCTTCTCGAAAACCCTGTTAAAGCTTGCAGTTTATATCTTTTCGTAATTGATACCAAAACAGAACACATTGATTTTATACATTACGAAGATGACTGGGAGCGATATTATCTTGAAGGAGATATTGAATTTAGCTATAAAAATAAATGGGAACAATTTTACAACAACAATTCAAAAAGACATTTATCCAGCAATAACTGCGAAACAGAATATGTCGAGCTTAGTTTAGAATATTTAACAGGTCAACGCCCGTTTTGCAAATGTGCCACAATTTTTGGGAAATCGACATTTGTATCTGAAAAAATAGCGTTTCCTCTCGCCCTTGAATTAACAAAACAGAATCCGATTTTTGAAAATTTCTTTAATCTGTCAAAAATAGTACGCAAGGTTGAATTAGAAAAAACAGAAGACTTTACGATTCTGCTTAACGAATTAAAAGATATTGAAAACTACAGACAATTTTTAATTTGATAATTCTTTTATTTAATTTTATCACAAACCAAAAAGAAAGTCAATATGTTAGGTCAAATAATCAAGGAATTAAAGCAAAATGCCTTGAAAGTTTTTATACGGCAATAAAATTAAAGCCAAAGAAAGGATAAGAAATCATGAAAAAATTATTAAGTGTGACTTACTTTGATAAGCACGAGGAGAAAAATAAAACGGCATTTATCGGCGGCGATAATGTCAAAGAAATTGTTTGCTTTGACGAAAATGAGCCGCCCTATTGCGAAATCACCCACAATGATAACAGGTTTGAGAGAATTTACAATATCTCTGAAACAACGCCGCTAACACCCGAAACTGCGGGTAAATACAATGAAACAAAATCGCCGGAGCTACCACCTGTTTCTGATGCTGTAAAGCAACTAACGAAAATGGCAAAGAACATTGATGCGAAAGATGAAAGTGAACCATCTCCTATACCTACGCCTGTCAAAAATTCAGGAAGCAACGCCAACAGCAACAAACCCAAAAATAAAAATAATATACTTCTTTATATCATGATATTAGTTGTATTACTTTTAGCCTTATCCTATGGTAACAATTTTTTGAAACAGATGAGCGGCGAGTCTTCTGATACAACTTATCATGCCGATTTTACACAACAACCCGAAGAATCAGGAACAACGTCCACATCGCAAAACAACGCATTTGTTGACGAGTTTAGAGATAGCGGAATATCTGACGGCGATGTTGAAATTGACCTTGATAATACCGAAAATATCGGCGATATAATAAAGCTTGATGTTTCTGATGTTGTCCTTAAATTTTCATCATTGCGAAACACGGAAACCCTTGAACAAATTAACGCAATATTCGGCGTGGACGGCGTTATAGATGCAATGGGCGGCACAAACGATTACATATGGCGGTTCAATGATACGACAATGGTTAAAGGCACAGCGAACGTAAGCGGGATATTCAGAGATTTGCACCTCGTTGTTTCCGATAATGATTTAAAAGACAGCTCCATTATGCCCGTAAGCGAAGCTGATTTAGCCGCATTAAAAGAAAAGGCTGAAACCACGGCTTTAACTTATGATGATTTTGAAGAGATTTGCGGCGTTGAGGGAACGATTATATCATTGACGAACGGCAGGGTAACATCTTGGGCTTGGATAGGTGATGAGATTAAATTCAGAGTAAACCTAGGTAACGATGGCTTTTTAATCTCTTATGACGTTGAGTATGTTGTAAAAGAAACAGTCTCGCCAACTCGGACGGCTGAGGAAAACGCTACCGCCGAAGAGTGATGTAAAAAAGTTATGGGAGTGATATTCATGGTCTGCATAAAATGCAAAAAGCCGTTTAACGCAGGGGAGAATGACTATGCTTGCTCTGAGTGCATAGAAAAACATTTAGAGCGTTACGGCGATGGCGGCGAAAATATTACAGCTAAAACCCGGCGTAAAAGTTTAAAGCGGATAGAACGGAGCATGAATAAACGAGAAAGCCAAGTGCTGATTGCTTTAGGCGTTCAACAACTGACCGCACAAGAAATAGCTGATGTTATGTTCAAAATGGGCTTTACTGCGGACAACAACCGTAACAATGCTAGTCCCCGATTGACAAGCCTTAAAGAACAAGAGCTTGTAGAAGTTATCGGCACAAGGGTTTGCGAAAAGACTAAAAGACAAGTGTCTGTTTGGCAAAAAATCGAAAAATAGCCACAGGAATAAAAATTTTATTTATATGAGGAGAATGATTATTATGAATTATCTGAAAAACCGTTTTAAAATTATTTTGAGAAACACAGAACCGAGAATATGTTTAACCATACTCATTGGATTTTTTTGTGTGTTCTTTATTGCTTTTATTTTCTCACCTCGTGAATCTCGTGAATTTATGCCAATCTTGATTTCAGCTTTAGTTACATTCTTAGGTGTTTTAGCGTTATTAATACTTGCTCCCGCGTTTGAGGAAGATGATAAAAAATAATATTGAGGTTATAGTTATGTTGCAATTTTATAATAGTGAAACAATAGGAACAGCAAAATGCCGTCTTTGCGGAGATGTTGCTATTAATGACGTTGAAACAGCGTATGCAGACGTGATAAATAAAGTTTGCTCTCGTTGCGGTTACGACTACATTTCCTATAATGCAAATGAATTATTATCTTACAGAAAAAGCGAATTAATAAACCGACTGTTGCGAATAATGAAAATTCAAATACCGTGGAGGGTTCAAGGATATACGGAAAAGAAAATTGTCAGATTTTGCAAAAGAAGATTTACCAAAAATCAAGTAATCTCTGAAATCATGAAACTTGAAAATGGAGTAAGAACAGGCGATACTATTTGGGATTGCCTTTATCACGCATATGACTATAAAACTGCAAAAAAAGAAACGAAAAAATCCGTTCGTAAATTTATTCGGCTTACAGCTGAACAGCAAAAATATTTTCTCGCAGAACATTTAGAATATTTTACTCCCGAAAAATTAGAGGACTTTAGCCCCGAACAATTAATAAGCATTAACGAACAATTAAAAGATGAAAGAAAATATAACAACTATAAAACAACTTTTGTTAAAACGGAAATCGTTGACGGAATTAAATACTTCAAATATAAATGCGTAAAAAAGAGAAAGCGTATTATGTAATTAAAGAACAAATCAAGAAAGAAGCGTGTAAAAATGCTTATCGGATTACACGATGCTGAATATGACCATATGCCTAATAAAGAATTTCCGAATTATGCACTCATGAAAATTTCGGCATGGCACAAATCGCAAGGTGATAAAGTTGAATTATTTACTCCCACGAATCCCGAATATGGTGAACAACAAACAATGTTTGAAACAGAATACCCCATGAAACGAAACGCATATTTTTATGACTATGACAAAATATATTCAAGCAAAGTTTTTGACTTCACTCCCGAAAATAAGTTTTTGCCCGAACATACTGTTAAGGGCGGCACAGGCTATGGAATTTACAACGAACTGCCGATTGAAATTGACAAAATGTTTCCCGATTACAGCATATATCCAAACTGCGATTACGCTATAGGTTTTCTTACAAGAGGTTGCGTTAATAATTGTTCATGGTGTGTAGTGCCGCCGAAAGAGGGTAAGATTTATTCGTATCGTAAATGGCAAGATGTTGTGAGAAATGATACGGACAAGCTTTTGCTTATGGATAATAATATACTCGCTTGCGATTACGGCATTTCGCAACTTGCGGAATTATCGCAGACAGATTACAAAATAGATATTAATCAAGGCATGGATATTAGATTGCTGACAGATGAGATATGCAAGATTCTCAAAAAGATTAAATGGATTAAATACATAAGATTTTCTTGCGACCGCTCCGAGCAATTGCCTTACTTTGAAAAAATGGTTGAGATGTTTGATAAATATAAAATATCAAAATCAAAAGTTTTTATTTATCTGCTTGTTCAGAAAGATTTAGACGAAGCTGATTACAGAGTGCAATCCCTTAAAAAAATGTACAGGTCTTTTAATCTGTCGGCACAAGCCGAACGAAACGAAGCTAAAGGCATTATCCCCAGCGAAGTGCAACTGACGTTTGCCCAAAGATATGTTTACAGCAGAACTTATAAAAACGAAACATGGGTTGAATATTGCAAAAGACACCATATAAAAAATTATAAATAACATGAAAGGGTGAGTTTTATGTCAACACATACAAATCGCAATGGAGACAACTGCTATAAAATAGAACACTCAAACTATTATCAGAAGACTGGTAACATCCTAGAACCTAACAACAAATCCGGATGGGTGTCAAGTGCTTTTCAAAACCCTAAAACAATTAATGAAAATGCAATACCTCTCGATGTCAAGCTTAATATTCGAGTTGTAGGTCACAATGATATTGATACGTCTTATTTTATTGATTGGTTTTTTAAAACAATACCGAACTACACTCATCATTCAGAGTTTGAGCCTTACAGTATTAAAACTAGCCCCACCAATAGCGTGTACGGATATTTTAATATTGACGGCAATCTTGATGGAATTATTAGAGTAGGTGTCAGCTATGATGATGTTCATATGGTTGCATATTTCTTTATTAACCCCAACGCTACTAACCCAAAAATAGGTGCATACCTTTGGCAATATGTTATTGAGCGTTATGGAAACAAAAATCTGATAATATATGTTCGTGCCAACGATAAACCTGCAATTAAACTGTATAAAAGTTATGGGTTTAAATTTCTTTATAAAACGGCAATAACCATAGACGAGATTGGAGAGTGCCGTTTAATGGAAAGGAAAGGATAGAAGTGGCAAGCTTAAAGTCAAAGACATAATATTTACGGCTCTATACTCTTAGAGTAAAAAAATAAATTAACGGAGGTAACACAAAATGAAAAACAGGAAATGGAAAATTAGCCCGATACTTATCGCTTGCATTGTTGTTGCATTAATATTTATACTTTTCAATTTTTTCGCAAACAACGAAGCAGAAGCGGCTTATGTAACAACAGAATCGACTGTTAACGAAAGTGATATGACATAATTTAAGCTCTTGTAAATACTTCCCCCGCACTTAAAAAATTATAATAAATTTAAAGTGCGGGATTAGTGTTTGCAACATATTTTTTATCAAATATTAATAAGGGTGAGTGTAATGAAAATAAAAACTAACGCCTTGAAAGCGGCAATGAAAAACAAAGGCTACACACACGAGCAAATAGCAACACACTTAAAAATGTCAAGGCAAAATTTTGAGCTTATATTAAACAATAAATCAAAATCTTCATTCGATGTGATTCAATATAAAAAAATGATAAAAATTCTTGATATTAAAGATGAAAGCATTTTATTTGAAGAATAAATTTATAAGGCAGGTAATCTTATGATATATTCACCCGACCAAATTGCAAAAGCATACAACACTAATTTAGTTGATTATTTTAAAACTAAAGGCTATGCTTGCAAAATCGAAAATAGCAATAGCACCCGCATTAAAGGATTCGGCGGTCTTATTGTTAGAAATGATAATTCATTTTATTGCTTTTCCAATAATGCAATCAGCGGCAACAATCCGATTAAATGCTTGCAGGGTTTATTTAATATGTCATTCCCGCAAGCAGTTAGAGAATTAATAAACGAAGAGCCGTTGTTAGAAAACACGCCCGGTTATACATATAATAAAAATTCTAACTCGAACGTATGATAGCGTGTTCACGATTGCCAAAGGTGAAGAGACCGATACGGCATACATTTTTGAAAGTGCAATAGATGCAATAAGCTTCATTCAGCTTCATCCCAAAATTGAACACGGCAAATTTATTTCAATGGCAGGGCTGAAAGATTTTGCGGTTAAGCGGTTATCCGATGAAAAACTTAGGATTATTTCTTGCGTGGATAACGATAAAGCGGGGAATGATTTTAACAAACGGCAACTTGATAATCCTAACATTAAAGCTTTTACGGTCAACGAAGAATGTAAAAATAATAACGCTAAAGACTTCAATGAGCTTTTAACAAAAAGAAAAGCTGAACAAAAAATGGAGCAATCAAGCAATGATTCTCAACCTCAACCAGATTTGTCTAAAAAATCTTATTACGAGGGACGATAAAATCCAACTTAATATTGTTACTATTCTGTGAACATAAATTTTTATTAACTGCTTAAAAAACAAAATTTCAAAAATTAAACCAAGGGCAACACAAATATAATTGTTACTAATTAATGAACACTAACTTTAACATTCGATAAAAGCATTTGTAAAATTCTAATTTTGCAAAAATACCAGCGACCAAAATTTAAGTGTCCTAAACGGCAAAGGCAATTTTTTACCTCAATTTCCGCTTAACTTGCCAACTAAAATAAGCTGTCCTTTTCTCCCAAAAGTTGAACGTAATCCCTTTTTCTTTTCCCTATAAACTCCTTACTACCCCCTACATCTAAGCCCTAAACAAACCCTCATAAAGTCCCACTTTTGCGGACGGGGGTCTACGGGCAAGAGAGCGAATCTCCTCAAACTTGTTTAAACGTGCCAACTACAGCAGAATAGCAAGCATAGATAGGGTATCCCCCTATCCACTTCGCCCTATCGGGCTTGCCCTGCGGGTGCTTGCAAGGGGCTTTGCCCCTTGACCCCTCTAGCGGGGCTACGCCCCACTACGCTCCCGCCCTGCGGGGCGAGAGCGGCTTCTGCGGAAGCGGGGCTTTGGGTGCCGCTCCTATCGTCAATATGAGTGTCCTTGCGAAATAGCCAAAGATACACGTAATTTATTAACGGCATTATTGTGGTTGATTTTTCTGAAAAAGTTATATGGGTATGAAGTTATTGGTTGATAAATAAAAAATTATATTGTTACTAATTTATGAACTCAATCGTTAGCGTAAAGATATTTTTGAAAGTTTGCAAAATATTTAATGCGAAGATAAGAAAAATATATGTTGCTATTTTATGAACATAACAGCACTGTTACTTAAAGTAAATTTAATCGGAGGTTTTTACAATGCCATACCCCAAATATAAAAAACAATTACATATTGCTTTCAATCCCGAAGATTGGGAAATCATTTTAAAAAAATCAGAAAAGGCTGAAATGAAACCATCGGCATATATTACTAAAATTGCTTTAAACGGTATGATTAAACATTACGACACAATGCCGTTTAACAAACTCATGATTGCAATTAACAGATACGGAAATAACTTATCGCAGATTGCTAAAGTTGCTAATACATACGGTTCGATTTTTGAGAATGATATTAAAGATATACAATCTGATATGCAACATATAAAAGAATTGGCTTACGATTGTTTCAGCGAAATGCAATTTATAAATGCTGATGATTAAAGTATAAGGAGAATTACGATGCCTGTTGTAAAACAAAAATCCGTTCATGTAACGCCGGGGAAATGTATTGCGTATATTCTTAACGGCGATAAAAATTCGGAAATGAAATATGCAACAGGAATTAATACAGAAACAGATATTGATTTAGCCAACGAATTATTTAAATTATCTTTTGAGACAAACACAAATCTAAAATACAATCTTCCGGGAAAAGATAAGAATAAAACAAAAGAACGCATACGATTACATCACTATATGCAAAGCTTCGACCCTAAAGAGGAAAATATAACTCCTGAGCTTGTTCATAAGATTGGCATTGAGTGGGCTAAGAAATGTTTCGGCAAGGATAGGCACATCATCGTTTCAGCTCATATAGATAAAACTCACATACATAATCATTTTGCTGTTGCTTCTTATGATTTAAACGGCAACATTTGGACGAGTAGCGAAAAAAGCCTTGCATCCGTTCGCAAAACTTCCGATAAAATTTGTTTGGGTTATGATTTGAGTATTATAAAAAATCCCAAAGGCAAGGGCGATTACGGAACTCGGTTTAAGGATAACGAAGTTGAAAACGCTCCGGGTGCAAAAGAAAAAGTTAAACGCTCTCCAAAGTCTTTAACCTACAAAGAATGGGAAGCAATTAACAAAGGCGTATCATGGAAAGAAAAAATCAGAGTTAAGATTGATTACTTAATCAAAGACGAATTTGTTAAGACAATAAAAGATATTAAAGACAGATTGATGAAAGACGGCTACATTATAACTCGTGACGGTAATTCAAAAATATACGGCAGATATTTTACTATAAGACCTGTCGGCGAGAAAAACGGCGTTCGTAATTATAAGTTGGGCGATGATTACACTACTGAAAATATCGAATACAGAATTAAGAACAGAAAGTCAGAGCAAAGTCAACCGATTACTATTATAAAATACAAAGGCATACAACAAGAATACTTTTCTTGTTTGCAGAAAGTTATTGCTGTTGTTGATGAGAAAATTTCTTATCATCGTAAAAAATATTCTGTTGTTGATGTCAAAGAAATGCAAGCGGTTTTAGATTTTATGATTGACAATGACATAGACGAGCAGAATAAATTTGAAATTAAGTTTGATGAGTTATCCTATTCATACGATAAATTAACAGATGAGCTTTTTGACATGAAAGAGGAAATGACTAAGCTTGAAAACAACATTGAGGATTACAAAATTTATCAAGAACTATCGGCGAAGATTCCGACTGACGGTTTCAACACAAAACAAATTTTTACTGCCGATGAGTTAGAAGCTTTAAAGAAAACGGAATATACATACAAGCTTAAACCCGATGACATTAAAAAATTCCAAGACAGAATTGATATACTTACAATGAATTTTTCGCAAACACAAAGCAAAACCGAAACCGTTCGTAATGAAAAAGAAAAAGCGGAATCTATGTTAGAAAAATATCAAAGCCATATCTCTTTTGATTATCAATCAATTCTAGCAGAGGTCAGAGCGGAAGAAAGCGAACGCAAAGCTAAAACCAAAACAGAGCCTACCAAACAGTTAAACGAAGAAAAGCGAATTGATGTTGGTGTCGGAGAAAAGGTTTTTAAAGATATTGATATTGAGGAGCGTTGAAAGTGGTGATTAAATGACAGAACACTACGCGCATGGCAAACTATGCAGAGTAACTTGCGGTAATGCTATAGAATGTTTGCGGGAGTTGCCGCCGAATATTTTTGACTGCTGTATAACAAGCCCACCTTATTTCGGTTTGCGGGATTATGGAATTGCGGGGCAGATTGGTCTTGAAGATTCGCCCGATAATTACATAAATGCACTTGTTGAAGTGTTCGGCGAATTAAAAAGAGTGCTGAAAGATGATGGGACGTTGTGGGTTGTGATTGGTGATAGTTATGCGGGAAGCGGCAAAGGCGGTCAATCAAAATCCATGAGAAGCGAAAACTGGAAACCCGATTATGCAAACAAGAGCAAGACATATGGATTAAAAACTAAAGACTTAATTGGTATTCCGTGGCTTCTTGCGTTTGCTCTGCGTAATGACGGTTGGTATTTGCGGCAAGATATAATATGGCATAAACCTAACGTCATGCCCGAATCGGTGAGGGACAGATGTACTCGAAGTCATGAATATATTTTTATGTTCTCAAAGTCGGCGAGATACTATTATAATAATGATACTATCAAAGAGCCGATAGCCGAGAGTACCAAAGGCAGAAAAACCGCTACATTCGGCGGTGAGAAAGGTCGAAACTACACGCCGAACAAGAGTGACCCGAATTACAGAAGCGGTTCAGACCAATGGGGGAGGGTTTGGGAAAACAACAGCGATACTCGAAACAAGCGAAGTGTTTGGACGGTTGCGACAAAACCACTCAAAGAATCTCACTATGCGGCGTTCCCGACAGAATTGATTAAACCTTGTATTCTCGCAAGCAGTAAACACAAAGGAATTGTTTTAGACCCATTCTGCGGAAGCGGCACAACAGGAATAACAGCATGGCAATTAGGACGAGCTTTTCACGGAATAGATATTAATCCTGATTATTGCAAACTTACTATAAGACGTTTGCGTAGATTAAAGTCAATACCGCCGGAGGAAATATTGAAGTTTTAGTTTTGAAAAGAAAGAGGTTAATAATATGTGTAATCCAAATATGAAATATGTTACATTTCCAAAAGTTTTAGAAAATTTTGAATCGTTATTCAATTCGATACAAGAATATGATAGCGAAGATAATCCTAGAGAAATAACCATTGTTGCTGATAATGGTAATACAGCAGTATTATTGAGCAGAGATAATTATGATAGTCTTATGTATGGTCTATTTGGCGATGAATGATACCGAACCCGCACAAAATCGTATTTTATTTCGAGAAAGTGAGTGATTAATATGTATAATGAATACTTAGAGGAGCTTAATGAGCATTTAATATCTTTGCCCGATGAAGAAAGGGAAATGGCTGTAAATTACTATACCGAACAATTTAAAAATGCTGGGAAAGATAACGAAGCCGCTGTTATTGAAAAACTAGGTTTGCCATTTAAACTTGCTAAAAATATCTTATCGGAGGAATCGGATTTTTCAAAAAGCGATGAATATATTGCATATCGTGAAAAAAATTCAAAAAATGATAAAACAAAAAAATCAAGCGATAAAATATCAAAATCAGATGTTTTTGACTTTATAGTGGATAATATAGAGCTTTTCGTAGCAGTTCTTGCTTTAGTTGCTTTTATATTTGGAGGGGTTAAAGTTATAAATGGTGCGATTGAGCTTGCAAAGCTAGAAAATTCGACAAACAATGTGATTGTTGAGGAGTTGTCAGAGCCTAACGCAGAAGTGGCACAAGAAAATCAGACAAACAATGCGATTGTTGAGGAATTGGTAGAGCCTAACGCAGAAGTGGTACGAGAAAATTCGACAAATAGTGTAATTGTTCAGGAATTAGCAGAGCCTAACGCAGAAGCTACACAAGAAAACCCGACTATTATGTATGGACTTGGTATAATAATATTTTGTTCAGGCGTAATTTTCATTTTAAGAGAGGGGTATTAAAAACAACAGAGCCAATTAAAAATCACTTTCCATTGGAAAGTGAAAAGAAAGGATTGTATAACGTGCCTGTATCTAAGAAACGCCATGCAAATAATCCAAAGCGGCATAAGCCGTCTTATCGTTATGTTCGCCCTAAACCTCAAAATAATACAGTCAAGAAAAAACTCGGCGAGGGGAAGATGTCAAAAGAGGAAATAAGGGCATCTTTTAAGAGTTTGATTTTTAAAATAGTTCTGCTTGGGGTTATGTTATTTATATTGTATAGTATTATAGGTAGGTATTTTTGATGACAAGAATGTTGATATTGACAATAACAAAAATTTAAGGTGTAATGGAGGGAATATGAAGAAAGGTAAACTAAACGGTGCATTAGATACTGTGCCTGCGATAAGTGCAGTAATCACAGCCGTTATAGTATCGGGGTATTATAAAATGGGATTTTGGGAAACATTTTTAAGCGGGTTGCTTGCGGGATTGGTTGTACTTATTATCGCATGGGTATTCAAAAATATGGGCAAAAAGAAGATAAAAATTATATTGATTCCGAAAAAGTTAACTAACGGCAAATTTAGGGTTACTGTTTTAATATGGAATCCCTCGTTTGCCAGAGCAGTTTTTAACAGCGACTACGGCGAACGTGGTCTCGGAATAATCGTTGATTATGGTGCTGTTGTCGCTAAACTTAGTAAGCCGAAGAAAATCATGTTTGCAAAGAGTTTCAGCTTCAGCGAAATTCCTGATACAGCTAAGAATACGCTAAATCTAAACATGAGTGATTTAGGCTCTAATGCTTTTATTGAGTTTGATTTTGAGATTCACAATATCGGGGAATCCCCGAATATAAGTTTGCGTTACGACCGTGAAAAAATCACTATTCGTGAATTAAAATACAGCAAAATAATTCAAACAATTCATTATATATGCGCGGCTATATCAGCTATAGCGATAATTGTAATGGTATTATCGGCTTTGTTCGGATTTGCGGCAAACGCCATTATCGTAAGTATTCTGTTAGCCATATTTTCATCGACAGTTTCATTTGCTTTAGGGGATTTTATTCCGCCTGTTGTTGTAAAACATATGAAATTAAAGGGTTATATAAAATAAGATTACTCAAAAATGGAGAAACGGAATATGAATAAAATTTCAGTTGATTATCTTTATCAGCAAGCTATGGATTTTATAATAGAAATGCTTTTGCATGACGAATTAAGACTAAAGGACATACCAACAGATTTAAGAGTGACCGCCCCTTCAGTTTACACGACAGCATTAAGAATAAGCAGGGGCATTTCTTGTCGGCGTTATGTTAAAGATATTACTATTCTTTGTGATGATATTCTTATATTGAGCAAAAATTTTGAATACAGAAAGCGGCTTCTTGAAAAATTAGAGCATTCCCTTACATTACACAATTATGAGAAGGACGAATATTTTGTATCATATAAAGAAGATATTCCAAAAGAAATATTGTCCGAACTGCAAGAAATGCGGGGAATTAGAGGAGAAATTATACGCTCGGAACTCGGAAATTTTTAAAAAATCACTTTCCATTGGAAAGTGATTTAGAAATAGCAATTTGTTTGTGTGCGATGGGCAGGTTGTTGATATCGGGCTTTGGGGTCTTGGAGTTTGTAGGGAAAAGAAAAACAAGGGGACGATTGAATGAATATAAATGAAATGCCGTGTGAGGGTTGCAAGCATATTAGCCCCACATTCTATGATGATTATGACGATTTAAGCTGTTATACCTGCGGAATAACGGGGATTACCATGCTTTTTTTAGCAAAAGCTAACTTGTCTGATTGCAAGTATAAAGAGCTTGTTAAAAAAGAGAGGTATTAAAAAAATCACTTTCCAATGGAAAGTGGAAAAAGATTTGTATTTCCTATCATAAATACCTCTCAATAAACTCCGCAGGGGAGAGGATAAAATCTTCATCGGGGAAATGCTTCTTGTTTCCTGTAATAAGTACAGCCCCGCTTTGGACGGCGGCGGCATAAAAGCAACGGTCTTTTTCATCACGAATAGGAATAACACTCGGGGGCGTAGTAATTAATTTGCCGAAACTTTTAACTGTGTTTATATAAATCATTTGGTTTTCAATCGGGAAATTATGCTTGGGGCGTGACAAAACTTCCACGTATTCCGCAAGAATATCATTACTGTAAATCCAACAGAAATTTTTATTTTCAACAATTGAGTTAATCACAATATCAGCTTTTCTGCCGGGCGTTAATGCCGATGAGATAATTACGTTTGTATCAATAACAACATTAAGCATTTTCCGCCCTCTTTTCTGCCCTGTATTCGGCAATATCAGCGATAATTTCCTCCATAGTAATTTTATCCGTGCCGTTTTTGACAGATATTGCTTGCATTTCTTTTAAATTCTTTTTGAAGTCTTTACGAGCCTGTGCTTTAGGGTCGTGGTTTTTATCCTCAACCGCAAAAGGAAGCTGACGTTCCCGCAATGTTGCCCTAATAAACATATTCAAAGCTGTTGTGATGTTCATTCCGACATTCTCGCAAAATTCTTCAAAATCACTTTTAACCTCTTCATCCAAACGAAAAGTAATATTTGTTGCCGCCATTAAAAACAACTCCTTTGTTTTATTATATACTTAATTATACTATATACCGTGTGCATTGTCAAGGGTTATTATAAAAATTCAGAGAAAATATTGAAAGTTAGTTGAGTACGAAAAAAAATCACTTTCCAATGGAAAGTGAAATTAAAGGTTGGGAATTATTCTTAGCATTTCTCCAAATCCTCATTAATAAGTCCATTCAAATAAGCATTAACGCTTAAACCCAGCTGTTTAGCCCGCTCTTTTATATCTTCCTCACGCCCTAGGGGGACGTTGAGCGGTATTCTTTTATAGAGCCTGTTGTTTAGTTTGTTTTTAGTCGCGGTGCTTTGGACGCCTAACCTGTAATGCGGCTTGAATTTATATAATTCTTTTTGGGCGGCAGTCGGCAAAGTTAAAATTTCCTGCGGGATTTGGCAGAATTTGACGTTGTCACTATCCAACTCTTCTTGTGAAATATTGCACATTTTAGCGCAAATAAAGATTTTATCATACATGTCTTTGGGCAATGACAAATACAGTGAATCATAAGAAATCTGCGAAATTTTCTTCTGCTGATTCGGGTAATACAAAAGATAATACGCAACCCCGCCGGAGCTTTCCGCATCAATATAAAATTGATTTAACTCAATTTTAATTTTATTCTCCTCTTTAGTTCTGCTACCCACCGAACTGCTCATAACGATTCCCCGCTTTCTTTTTTATTCACTATTAATAGTATAACATATTGACAACACTTGTACAAGTATGCTATACTAGGTGTATGGAGAAAACACAAAAAACAAAAAATCATTTTCCATTGGAAAGTGAACGGAACATTAAGCAAAGCACAACAAAGACTTGCTGATACTCCCATTGATTAGAGGGGGAACTTGCAGGGAATATGTAAAAGTATGTGAAAGGAGCGAAACACTATGTTAGCAAGCGATGAAAGCTACGAAAGAGTAGTTGCGATGATTGAGGAGATTGACGAATGTTGTGAAACATGCGAGGATTATGACGAATGGTACGATGTAGCCGCTTCATGCGTTACCGACTGTTTCGAGGAATTGGCGGACAATCAAATTGAAATGACGTGTGTAGCGTTTATTGAGTATATCGAACCTCAACAAACGAAAGATGAAAATCTTGCGAAAGGTCTGTTTTATGCGGTTCATATGTCGCTGACGGAATATGTCGAGCATAAAGAGCGATTTTTGCTTGATTGCAACTTTGATGATGACGATGACGAGCGTGAAGCCAAGGTTATTTTGGAAGCATTTAAAAAATGCGTAAAATGGTTGAATCATGCTTTTCCCGAATATTCGGAAGAGTTAGAAAATTAGGAGGTAAAACATGAGAAAGGTTATTGCAATTGTAAACCAAAAGGGCGGAGTCGGCAAGACTACCACAGTCATGAATTTAGGCGTTGCTTTGGCGTTAAAGGGCAAAAAAGTGTTGCTTATTGATGCCGACCCACAGGGGAATTTGGGGACTTATTTGGGATTTAAATTGACAGATGAGACGGTTACACTTACCGATATTGTCAACAAAGTGATTGGTAAAAAACACAAGAATTTTAACGGCGTTGAGGATATTATCTATCATAATGAGTTGAACGGAGTTGATTACATTCCGAGCGACTTAGGGTTAAGCCATTCAGAGCCTGATTTTGGCAAGCGTTCCAATCAATTTGACGTGCTTAAAGATATTTTGGCTAACGATTGCTTTGCTTCATATGACTACATAATAATCGACTGCAAGTCATCATTTATGATTATCACGAATACTCATCAGCAGAGCATCGGCGAAATGACGCTCTTAAAGCGAGCGGAGATTATCGGAACGCATTATAAGCTGTTGTTTTCGGAAGATAAAATGGCTGAAATTGAACAGATGAAGTCGGAAGCCGAAGAGAGCGGCAAACAGCCGAGGGGCAAATTCGGTGCTTATAACAAGGCGGTAAGCGAGGAAGTGGCGGGGTTGTATGGGCTGTCGTATTCCACTGTCGTAAGGCTTTTGCGGATATGGGAAAATCTGCATGATGATGTAAAGCTGTACATTCAAGGCAAAAAAGATGAGAGCGGCGAGGTTATAGGCTTTATTTCACTAAGGGCGGCTGTTGCGTTGTCTGCACTCAATTCAAAAGTGCAAAAATTTCTCCCCTCATTGATTGAAAAATACGGCAAAATCACCGAAAAGCAAGCGGAAGCAATACGGAGCAAATCCGCAGAAATGAAGCTTGACGGAAACGGCAGTTTAACCAAGCAGATGATTGAACTGATTCTGACAGGCGATAAGGGAGCTAAGAGCGAACCCAAAGAAAAGCCGCTTGTTTTTAAATTCAAGAATCCGTCTGAACTTAAAAAACACTTTTCTGATGATGTGTCCGATGACGAGTTGAAAGATACAATTCTGAAAGCTCTTGAAGCTTACTTTTCTCTCGGAGAGTTTGAGATAGAGGAGGGTGATACAGCGTTTTAGGTCTTGATAAACCAGCATTAATGTATTCACTTTCCAACGGAAAGTGAATACATGGGTTGTTGAGCATATTTAAATTTGACTTGACAAAATTGCTTTTGAGGGATATAATAGAATGTATAAGGATGGTGAGTTGGATATGGTTACTAAGACCAGCAATGAGTATCTTACTAACAGAGCTTGGTTTCGAGACACAGTAGGCGGGAGCGATGTTATATTATGCTACACTTCTGCTTTAGAGTGTTTGGAACTTTTCAGCGGCTATTTAAAGGGGAAAGATATTGATGTTTATGCTAAAAAGCAAGGGGCATTTGATAATATTAACTATCGAATACTGGAGACTTATGACGGCATTGACGTTGTGAAATACGGAAATGTGCGTTGTACGTCTGTTAATCAAACAATTAACGATATGTTAAGTGATTTTGATAATATTGACGAGCAATCGCTTGTAGAGGGGCTTAGTATGTATTATCATACCCATAACGAGAGCTTTGATGGTCTGCATATAAAGCCTGAAAACACGGAGAAATTTAACGCAATTAAGGATTGGGCGATTGAGTATTATGATGATTAAGGTGGGGTGGTAAAAATGACTGATAGAGAAAAGTTTATGTGCTTGGTTATGGCTAAAATATCAGAACACAATTTGCCGATTGTGTTTAAAGGCGCGTTAATTTCTAAGCTCGTGTTGCAAGAAAATAGCTTTAATTCTATTGATAGAGAAACACAAGATATTGATGCTAATTGGATTTCCCAACCGCCATCTATGGATTATTTGGTAAACATAATTAATAAATCTTTAGGGGATTTTCAAAATCAATATTATGCTGTTGCCGTAAGAAATTACGGAGAACAAAAATCAGCGGGATTGGTCGTAAAAGAAAGAGCATCTAATGAACAATTGTTTTTTATTGACATAAGCATGAAGCCTGTAATTGGGAGCAGGATTTATTATTACGGCAATATGAGCATAAAGGGCGTTTTGCCAAATGATATTTTGTCGGATAAAATATCTGTTTTAGCAAGTGATAAGATTTTTAGGCGAGTAAAAGATTTTGTTGATGTTTACGCACTTTCGCATTGTGTTGAAATAAAAACTGCTGACATTCTTGATGCTTGCCGGGTGAAAGGGCGTGAAATGGGTTCGTTTAATGCTCTTTATACACGCAGAGCAGACCTTGAACACGCATATAACAAGCTAGTCGGCGTTAAAAATAAGCCCGATTTCAACGAGATTTATCCTTATATAACCAATTTTACCAAACCATTTGCCGAAAAATCCATTAATAAAAAATGGGATATAAACGCTTTAGCTTGGGTTGCAGAAAAAGAAATTTCAGAAACTGATGATGTTGACATTAAGTTTAATCGTCAACTAAAAGGAGCAATAGTAATGTCAGATATTGAAAATGTTATTCAAGAAGCCAAACGAGAGCTTGAAACGGAGGCTAAAATTAAAAGAGATGACACAAACCGTTGATTTTTCATTTTTAAATATTACTTTCCATTGGAAAGTAATATTTAGTTTATTGGTCGAGTTGTGAATGTCGGCATTGAGGTCTTTGGGTTTAATGGGAAAAGAAAAAGGGAGAGCGGCGTTGGTGTCTGTCCTGCGATGTCGAGAGAAAAGGAGCGTGAGCGTATGAATCAAACAGATGACAAAGGCGTAACTTACATTACGGACAATCTTACCGAAAGCGAAGCCGTTTTAGTAGGGTTTTATCGAGTAGCTGATAATGAGCATAAAAAAAGACTTTTGATGATTGCTTATAAAATGAATGAATACCTTTACGGCAAAGGAAAATCAAGTGATGTTTTAAATATTGATGATGATTTTGCTATAATAAATAAACCGAAGCAACAAAATAAGAATTATAAGCGAGCAATCGAGGAATCCGTTAATAAATTGTTACCATACTCAGATGAAGCAACAGATGACATTGTGCTGAATCTTCAATCGTTCTGCAAAAACTACAAATCTGCTAAAGTCACAAAAAAGAAATGCGTTGACAGTCGGTATCATAATGACATAAATGTTATAAGCAATTTGTTGGCTAAAAAGGAATATAATGAAGCCGCTACAGAGCTTCATAAGGTTATGACAGAGTTTAAAAAATACCGTTATTGTTATGATTTTCATAACAATATTGTCGGTTTACTTGCAGAGCATTTTGAAGCGGATGGAGCGTGAAAAGCATGAATATAAAGAAATTTAAGCTGTCCGCATTTCATGTCAATTTAATAATAATGGCGTTTGTGTTGCTTAATAGTATTTCGGTTGGATTTATGGATTTTTCGGGCTTTGTGAGCATAATATTTCAGATTTTAGGAGTAGCATCAGCTCCGCTTATCTGTTATCTTTTGTTTGAAATTTATTATAAACCCGATGGGTTCAGAGCGAATGTAAAACGGAGTATGTTAACGCTGACGGCTTTTGCGGTCGCTTCCCAATTTCAATATATGTGGCTCTATTACGGCGAATTGCCGCTGACTTTGGAGGTATTAACGGCAAAAGGCAACATACTATTTTCAATCGTTATTTGCTTAGGATTTATGATAGTATCAAGCAATTATAATAAAAAAATAGCGAACATAAAATACAGCGGCAGAACAAAAGAACTTTGTAAAACCAACTATCTTTTAGGCAAACAGGAGCGGTCGGCAAGGCTTGAAAGGGCGAGGTTAAGAATCAATAAACTGCTATGGCTTGCGTTTTTTCTGATATTCAGCTTATGGTGCGAGCTGGCATTTTTACCGATAATTTTTATGTTGATATTTAATTCCCGAAGAAAAAGCAAGAAGAGGCAATTGATTGATTTAGGCATATTTTCGCTCATAATTGCTGTTATAATCTACCTGTCATTCAAGAGCTTAACCGATAACAATATGGATTCAGCTATTCCGCTAGTTATAACATTCCCGGCGGGGCTTTTGATTTCTATAATTATCCTCATATTTTATGACAACGCAGAGTTTGTTCAGAACGGCAATACCGATGACATTGCTGTGAGCGAAAATGCCCTTGCATATCCGCAGAATAAGCTTTCAGCCTTTGTTAGTCAATGGAGCTTTTGCATATTCTACTCGCTTCATTTGCTTGTTTTAGCGGTCATTCGGGCAATCATATAAAGGCAGATGATAACTTTGAAATTTTCTACAAACCAATTAAAATTAACAGCAATCACGGCAATGCTGATAGACCACATAGCGGTCGTATTCCTCATGCCGACAAGCCTTGCATACTTTGTGTTCAGGACAATCGGTAAAACGACAATACCGATTATCTGCTATCTTATAGCCGAGGGCTGTTTCCGCACAAGAAATGTCAAAAAATATGCACTTCGGCTTTTAGGATTCGCTTTATTATCGCAATTCCCTTTCGCATGGGTTTGGAATAGGGCGTTGCCCACATCTTTGGGCGAGATAACGGCACACGGCAACGTCCTTTTTACGCTGTTTTTCGGCTTAACATTGCTTTCCGTATGGCTGAAATGGGACGAGACAAAGCTGTTAAAACACCTGAAAGCTTTTAAATTGCCCTTTGTAGTATTTATATGCGTAATATGCCTGTGGAGCGATTGGGCGTTTGTAGCTCCGTTATGGGTGCTGTGCTTCGGGGTATTCAGGGACAGTAAATTCAAGCAGATGATGAGTTATTGTGCCGTATCGGTTTTCTATATTTTCATATGTTTTTATTTAGCAGATGAGATTACCGCAAGCCTTTTTACGCTCCTCGGATTAGCAAGCGGAATATTTTTCATCTCGGCACACGACAGGGAACTTGACACGGTTGTCAAAGATAAATCATCAGTTTTTACAAAGTGGTTCTTCTATGCGTTTTACCCGGTGCATTTGTTGGTTTTGGCTTTGATTGGCTTATAATTTTTTAAAAAGCTATTGACAAAGCGGAATTAATAGGGTATAATATAAATATAATATGTGTGGCTGACACATTGTCAATCCGATGCTCGTTGCGAATAGCATTAACGCAACTGGTGGGCATATTACACGAGGAGCTGTAAGGCAGGTATGCAACCTTGTCGGACGAATGTGCCGATTGTTGGCGGACAACAGAATCAGTCATTAAGAGGAGAAGGCTTTACCTACGGGACTGTCATCTCCTCTTTAAAATTCAGACAAAGGGAGCGTTATAGAATGACTAACCAACAAGTAGCGAATGAAATTATCGGTTTAGCAAGAAGACATGAGGAAAATCTTAATGGAAAAAACTTGCTGATAATTTTCAGCACTAAAGATGATATAGAACATATTGAAACAGAATTTTTAGCAAAGCATTTTCTTCACTTAACAGGAGTAGAAAGAAATTATAAACAAGTGAACAGTAGTATTGAATTTTACAATTTAGCAATTACAGGAACATTAAAAGATTTTCATTTTTCGCAAGATAATACAAGGTTAATTGAGAAAAAGATGTCCGCATTGCATCAAACAACAATGGCTCATGTAACATCTAAAGAAATCGGAGATTATAATGGCAATGGTTTTGTACTTAAAGCGGACAAGTTGGCAGGAACGGTAAAATCTTGTTTGGGCTTTGAATTAGATGATAGTAAATACATACCGAAAACTAATTTACAAGGTAATGTTCGTTTATTTATAACCAAACCCCACCCGATTTTTGCCATTCTACGCAAAGACATAAAAGATGAAAAATATTCCGAAGTTACGTACATCAAAAAAGGCTTGGATTTATCAACCTTAACGCTTCCTAATGAAATTCTCTCAAAGCTATCCGACAATGCTAAACTTGAGTTAAAACAAGCTATTGATTCTCCTAATAAATCTCCCGAAAAATCCCCTATCGCCGCTGATGTAAAAACTATGTTTGAACAAATTCTTACGTATGAACAAATTCCCGATGATTCAAAACACATTTTTAACCCAAAATTTCAAAGCAAACCCAATACTACAGATGTTCAGGAAGCCATTGATGACACAAATAAACCCCTCAACTCTTTTGAAAAAGTTAAGCGTGATGATACTGTGCGATAATTTTTTTTACGAATAAAAACGAAAATAAATTTGCCGACAGTGTCGGCACTTTTCACTTTCCATTGGAAAGTGATTTTTTCTTAAAGCAAAATTATTATAAATATGTACATATTTCACATAAAACAATCTGAAAGTTTGGTTATTTAATGTGTTGACATACTTGTACAAGTATGATATAATAGTATTAGGAGTAAAAACAATTCGATTGTTGAAATGGCAGAGTAATTTGAATTTGGTTTTAAAAATCACTTTCCATTGGAAAGTGAAAATGTCAAAAAGGTTGGAAAAGAGGGATAATGATGATTGAGGTGTCTGAAAGAAAAGCGGACAATATGAAAAAGAATCATATCGAAATACAACGCAATAATGTAACGGTCAGCGAGTTCCTTGCCTATATAAAAATGAGGGTGTCTAAAAAAGGTATGGAACGTAGCTTCTCCCCGGAGGACTTCACAAACCCTGCGACAGAGTATATGACATCTTACACAGTCGTTGGGGATAAAAAGCATTGCCACTTTGCAGACTATAGAACCACAACAAAACATCGCCGCAAACACGCAAGCTACACAACTTCGGAGGGGTTTACCCGGTACTACTATACAGATGAGTTTGAGGAATACGAAGTTACAGAACTTCATCGCTACGACCCTATTTATCCCATTGACGAAACTGATATGCCCCCATGCAAAGCCGAAATAGTAAGACAGTTTCCCTATAATTTACAAACATACATCAACAACTGGGACGGCACTTGCTACAACGAAATTTGCGTGTTCACGTTCGATGACGATATGCGTGGACACGGCTATTACTATCAAGTTAACGTGTGGAATGAAGAATAAGCTAACTTGGTTACAGATACAATTTCGAGTAATGCGTTCTCGAATACTTGAATTATTGAAAGGGGAAATGAATTATGAGTAAATTAGGAAGAAGATTTTTGGCAGGGTTAAAAGGTATGGCGATTGCGATAGGGGTATCACTACTTATTTTGCTGGTCAGCGGACTTGTCGGTTTGGCGGTTGATTTGCCCGAAATAGTTGTTACGTTGTTACATGGATAGGATATATAATAATTGCAATCGTTTTCGGGACGGCTATTTGGGCTGTAGGCTTTTTATTCGGGCTTGGTGATGGGAAAATCAGACCGCTGCCGATTAGTTTTTGGTTTAAGATGCTTCCGTTTATTTTGCTTCCGATTATTGCTTGGTTTGCTTGGCATTTGTTTATTCCGTTTCTTATTGCTTGCGGGCTGAGTAGGAGGTTAATGCGGTAAAAAGTCAAAAAAATACTTGACAAAAACGAAAAGATAGGTTATAATAAAAATAAGAAAGGGTGGTCTTAATGGCTTCTGAGAGATTCCATCTTCCGAGTAATGACTTGATGTTCAAGATGTTATTTGCCGCTTCTGACGGAGCAAAGGAAAGGCTGAAAATTCTTATCTGCGAAATTTTAAGCCTTAATCCGAATGACATTGAAGAGCTTGTCATTAACAACGCTGAACTCCCACCCCCGGATGTGAAAATTCGCCATCTTAGGTTTGATATTTTGGCTACTATAAAGCTATACGGTAAGGCAGAATTACTTAATGTTGAAATGCAACGCATAACAAAATTAGACCTTTATGACAGAGCGTTGTATCAATGGGCTAGGATTCATCAAATTGGGTTACTATCAGGAGAAGCGTTTACAGAGGTAAGAAAAACGATTTCTATTTGGCTTTTATCTGAAAACATTGATAATTCTAATCGTTGTCATCGTATCGGCATGATTAAGGATTTAGAAACAAACGAGATTATGAGCGATAAACTGGAGTTTCATTTTATAGAGCTTGCAAAATACGACTTTTCTAATGTACTTGATACTGAAACAGGAAAATTGTTTTTAAAAGTTTTGGCTTCAACTTCAAAGGAGGAATTGGATATGATTCAAAATGCAACTGCAAATTCTGCGTATATACAAGATTTAATTTATAGAATCAATGCTATGAATAAAGATGAGAAATCTCGTCTAATTCTTGAACAAAGACAAGAGGAACTACTATACGAACTTCGTGAACAGCAATTGCTCCGAGATAAAGCGGCGGCTGAAAAGGCTAAAACCATTGCGGAACACGCTAAAACCACAGCAGAGCTATTAGCCAAATTTGTTGAAGAGTTTTATAAAACGGCAATCAGTTTGCCCGAACACGTAAAAAAGGAAACAGGCAAAGACTGCACTCCGTTTGATTTTTTCAAAGTCACGGTTCAAGACACTGTTTATTGCTTCAATGAAGTTTCAAAGCGATTAGCGGGGTATATCTCCTCTTTGCTTGAATTAGATGTTTCTATTGCTGATATTGCTCAAAAAGTAAATGCAAACCCTGATGATATAATGGCGTTCCATAAGAAGTATGCGTGAAAAAAAGAGAGCGATTGCTCTCTTTTTTCATTTTCCGATGGAAAGTGAAAAACCTATCAACGAAAGATTATTTTCGTTGATAGGTTTTTCCGCTATAATTCAGCAACTCTATCAAGCTCTCTCTCCATGCCTGTTCTCTCTCTTTTCTCTGTCCTCATCTTCGGGAAGAGGGCTACTATTGCTTGTCATAGTTATAATCCCTTGTGTTTCTGTTATGGCTTTTTTTATGTCCGATTCGCTTATTGTACCATTCAATTGCGGGTTGATTTTTATACGTTCATGAGCTTGGGAATAAGCTTTGTTCAGCCATGATAGTGCAATGTTATTTATTTCGCTTTGATTTTTTGGGTTGGTTTCTGCTTTAATATCAACCTCTAAGGTGTTGTTAGTAAAACGTATGGGTGTAGCAATTTCTTTTTCGGGAATAATTTGAAAAGTGATGGCGGGGTCGTATATTGTTTTGCCGTTCTCTTGTTGAGTGTATGCCATTGTGTGAGTGTTGTCTTCAAGGTTATGTTGCAAAACAAGGTTGTCAGTTAGTTTAACTTTAGTTTCTTCGCCCGATATAATTGTAGGAAATATGTCTGATATAAATTCATACATAAGCAGGCTTTCGGGAGATTGCTCGGTTGATTCATGTTTTCTCAATTCGGCATCCACTCGAATTAATTCAGTTTCAAGGTTGTTTAGCTTCTCTTTTTGCGGAAAAGCTTTCAAAGTTTCAAGTTCTTGTTTAAGTATTTGCTCGTCAGCTTCAAGGTCTTTGATTATTTGTTCTTGACTTTCAAGTCTTTTCGGCAGGTTGTTTAAGATGTTGTTTATCCGGCTCATATTCCCTGCGGCGTTGACATTTTCGTCCATGTTAATGTCTACCATATAATCAGTTGCCGTACCGCTTATTAAGATTTTAAGCTCATCATACATAACGGATAAAGCATCTCGATATAAGGACAAAGTAAAACCTTTATATTCGCCTATTTCTTTAGTACTTCCCCTAGGCAATCCTACGCCCTTCAGTATTAAACTCCGCAAAGCTTCTCCTGCTTCCTCTCTGTCATAATATTTCTTAGGTTCTGTTTGTCCGTCAATTTTTGTATTTAATGTCAACGGGAATACTTCTTTTTCGGGATTTTCGGGGTGGAGTTCAGGTTGTTGGCTACTTAGGGTTTGAATGTCGATTTTTGTATTTTTTGCTTTTGATTTTGCTGATTCTATTTTCAGCGGGTAATTTTGCAACTTATCTTCTGTATCGAATTTTTGCCGCATGAATGAAGCTTCTAAGATTCTGAGAATATTAATATCTCGTTCGAGTTCGATTTTTTCTTTAATAAGCGGATTTCCCGCGATTAAAGCCTTAACCTCTGCAAAATCAAGAACCTTATCATCAATATCCTCGCAATTGTTGACTTTGAGTTTCCCTGCCATAAGCTGACCGATGAACTTCTGCTTATTTTCAAGAATTTGATATGTATAAGCATCGAAAGTGCGGTCTGTGCTGTAGCGATAGATTTTAACATGTTTGTTGTCATTTCCCTGCCGTAAAATCCGTCCTTCTCGTTGCTCCATGTCAGAGGGTCGAAGCGGGGCATCCACATGATGCAGAGCCACCATACGTTTTTGAGCGTTCATTCCCGCGCCGCATTTATAGGTGCTTCCGATGAGGACACGAATTTCGCCCTCGTTCATTTTTTGATATAATCCTTGCTTATCTTTTGACTTTTCATAATCATGAATAAAAGCTATTTCATTTTCGGGTATGCCGTTTTTGATGAGTTTTTCCTTGATATCATCATAGGCACAAAATTTCTTAGGTGCATCCTTGCTGACGAAACGCTCTAATTCTACGTTATCAAAGAAGTCATCACCCGCATCGCCGTCAAGCCCTTTTTCACCGACTATTTGAGCTTCATTGATTGTATTCCCAGCCGTATCGAGTTTGCTTATAACAATCACATCGCCTATGCCTAACTTATCGTTATCTTCTCTGTACGGCTTGGGCATTTTTCGAGTGTCGGTAAACTTTTCATGTAATTCCTCAAAATCGAAAACATGACCTTTGTTTTTAAGGGCGGCTGAATAAACAGCGTTATACTCGCCATCATAATCTTTTTTGTATATGGTATATGTGTTGTGAATTTGAGTTTTCGGGGTTGAAAGGTCGCAGAACAAAACCTGTGTGCCTTTAACGTCTGCACTTTCTTTGTACTCTTGCAAGACGTTTTTAACGCAGATATTTATCTTAGAATTAGGGTGGTCGGGAGCGTTGGGATTCATCAGGCGAGGGTCGAGACCGATTTTTTTGCCGTCTGTAGTAAGCTTTAAAAAGTTATCTTTTTTAGGGTCGAGTTTATTGCCGTTTTCGTCTTTCCCCTTACGAATCATTGTAGCTCTCTTGTTTAATTTCATCATTTCAAGCTTAATCGGAGGAGTTGCGGGAGCGACAACATTCACTTTAGTATGTTCGGGAACAGGCAGAGTAATTTCCCCGGCGGCTCGAATGTCAGCACATAACCCAAACATGGTTAGAAGCTGATTGAAATTATTATACTTTTGAATACGGGTTTTCATTTGATATTTGCCGTCACATTCGGGCTTAAGCTCCATAGAATGAGTAATATCCGCAAAGACAGAAGCCCATTGGTCGAATGATTTTATTCCCGCTTGCTCTAACACTTCGGGCTGTAAATACCGCATGATTGTATACATTTCTGTCATTGAATTGCTGACAGGCGTTCCACTCGCAAAAACAATCCCCTTATTATCTGTAAATTCAGAAAGTTCTTTGCATTTCATAAGCAACGCAAGCGATTTGCCCGAACCTTTTGAACCAAGCCCTGCAATGCGGGTCATTTTTGTCGGTAAGTCGAGGTTTTTGTAGTTGTGAGATTCGTCAATAAATACTTTATCAATGCCGAGTTGTTCAAAGGGAATAACGCCGTCATCGCCGACTTTTGACTGGATTGTTTTAAGCTTGCTTTCATAATTTTGGATAGATTTCTCAATCTGTTTAACCGAAAAGCCTTTTTCGCCGTTTTGTTTTGCATTGCTTAAAGCAATTTCTAATATGTTAAGCTCGTCTTGAATATATTTTGCTTCTTTTTCGGGTGAAAGCCTCAGACGGTCGAATGATGAATGACCGATGATGACCGCATCAAAATTATTGGTTGCAATTTTCGCCATGAAATCTCTTCTTCTGCCTTTTTCCATATCCCGCTTATCGGCAACAAGAATGTTTGCGGCGGGATAAAGCTTTCTGAAATCGTCTGCAATTTGCTCCGTCAGATGATTAGGCACGGCGAACATAGGCTTGTTATGAAGCCCAAGCCTTTTGCCCTCCATAGCGGCGGCAACCATTATGAACGTCTTCCCCGCACCTACAGGGTACGGAATGAGCGTGTTACCGCTGTAGAGTATGCGAGCTATGGCATTTTTCTGATGGTCTTGCAATATGATATTGGGATTGATTCCTGTCAGATTTAGGTTACTGCCGTCATATTCACGCAGACGAATACTGTTGAAGCGTTCATTGAAAACCTCAACTAATTCTTTTCGGCGGTCGGGGTTTTCAAACGCCCATTCTATGAATCGCTTTTTAAGTTCGGCTTGCTTTTGCTCTGCTTCGGTAGTTTTTTTAATATCTACCTCTTTGACAGGTTTCCCCTCTCTGTCTAATATAACCCTGCCGTTCTCATACCTTTTATCTCTTTTAATTTCGGGACGTTTAAAATTCAAAGCCATTTCGAGAATGTCATATGCCAATAAATCGCCTTTTACGCCGTATTTATTCTTCACGATTGAATTGTTTTCTAATGAACTAATCTTAGGATAACCGCTTACGCTCCACTTGTCACCGTATTCCGAAAATTCAACCTTAAATGAATCCTTGTATCTGCTTGGAATTTGAAAGACCTCTTCCGCAAACTGTTGGACATACCTAGGTGCAATCCACGCCGAGCCAAGCTTTGGCTTAAATAGCCATATATTCAAAATCAACACGAGCCTTTTCAGCGATAGAAAGAAGCAGGGCATCGCTTGCATTATCCACGTTTTCGAGCAACGCTTTTGGCGTTATTGTATTGGTTGTGAATATATCCGCTTTGCGGACAAAGTTGCGCTTACTGTCGTAAACTTCAAGACCTTTAATCAGATGATAGGTGTTGTCATTCTTAAACGCACTCATATTCGCGCTTTCGCCGACACGACCATTATTTTTGATAAATAAATCATACTTTTCATTAAGCTCCGCGCGGGAGTTTGCAATCTTTTCTTCATTGCAGTTATTCGTGTTTTCAATTTGAAGTTTAAGCAGAGTATGAATTATACTGCGTAGTTCAATCATGCCTATAGCGCGTGTAACAGTTTTTTTAGGGGTTTCAATGAGTTTCATATGGTGGCTGTTAGACCTGTAATATAATTTTTCGTCAACTATGCCGTAATTGCCTACAGGAATTGATTGGTCGGCAGATACTAAATCTGAATCAATCTTTATATCTACAGGCTTTATATCGCTGATTTTGCCTTTGATTGATTTAATTGCTTCGGCTAGTTGGTCTTTAAGAATCGCACCCTCAATAGGCACACACATAGTGTCGTTAGACTTGCCGTACAGTTTATTGCCTTTGACTATGTTACCTAAAATCATATCGGTATTATCGGCAAAATATCCGTTCATAGGAAATACTTCATAACTGTCTGTCTCTTTATCATACCAAAAAAAATCAGCTATATTTACCCAATCGGGATAATCGGAATCGGTGATAAATTCAGTCGGCTCGGTTCTTTTTTGCAGGAATAAAATGTCAGATGTAACTTCCGTTCCCGCAATCCCTTTAAACGCGTTGTTGGGCAGTCTTATTGCACCTAGAAGCTCGGCTTTTTCGGCGATTTGCTTTCTGAAATCAGTATTTTGGTTGCTGTCTAAAGTGCCTTTACTGGTAACGACCGCAACAATGCCGCCCGGCTTAACGACATCAAGAGATTTAGCGATAAAGTAGTTGTGTATGGCAAGTTTACCATAATTCTTATCATTAATTTTAATATCTCCGAACGGAACATTGCCCAAAACTACATCGAATGAGTTTTCTGGAAGTGGTTTATCCTCATATCCGCAAACAGAAATATCATTTTGTGGATATAGCTGTTTTGCAATTCGCCCTGATATGCTGTCAAGTTCGACTCCGTGAAGTTCGCTACCCTGCATTTCTTCGAGGATCTTGCCGAAAAAGTTGCCCGTGCCGCATGAGGGTTCAAGTATACGCCCCGATGAGAAGCCGAGGTTAGCCAAGCCGTTATACATAGCATCGATAACAGCAGGTGACGTATAATATGCACTTAAAATACTTGCCCTTGCGCTTGAATATTCGGACGGCGTGAGTATTTCCTGCAGCTCTTTATATTCATTCGCCCACTTCTCATTATTCCTGTCAAAGGCTTGCGATAAGCCGCCGAATCCAACATATTTTGAGAGTATTTCTTGTTCTTCAAGGGTTGCTTGTCCGTCATTTTCTTCAAGCTGTTTTAAGAGTTTAATAGCTTCGATATTCTGCCTAAACCGTGTTTTATCGCCGCCGCCGATATTAAAATTATCGTCAGTTATTCGGAAGTTTTCAGCTTTGAGTTCTTGTTTTATAGGCGGGGATTCGGGCGGTTCAGTTTCTGTTTCGTGTATTTTTTCGACAATTGATTCATTTTCATGCTCAATTTCAGATTTGGTGTATTCTTCATACTCAACATGAGAAATAAGGTCTTTTTCTGCTCCTATTTCTTGGCTTTTTTCTATGGGCAGTATTCTGCTGATAATTATACTCGGGGTTTCTTTTACAATTTCGCTGATTATCGGCTGTTTTTCTTTATCAGAATTTTTGCTGATTTCTGCCGTTTGATTGCTTTTTATCTCATAAATTACTTGGCTTGTACCTGCTTTTCGGATTTGATAATCGAAATTCGGATATTCCTTGCCGTACTCATCCACAAGTTGTTTTGCCTTGCCTAAATCACGAAAAAGCGTAGCGAACATAAGCCCTACGCCAACTCTGCCACCTGCAAAATCAATTGCCCCGTATCGTTTATCAACACCGTGTTCTTTGGAGTAGACGATATAGTTTGTAGTTGCGTTATTATTGGTACTTTTGATAATTTCCATTGTCTGTATTTCTGATTTTTCAATTGGCGGTGTTTCAGATGTTTCAAGTTTTGCCGATTCAATTATCGGCTCATCAGCGACACCAAATAAGTTTAATTGTTCGCCTTTATCTGTGCCTTTAGTGTTAGCGATAACCGCTTGTTTTGACACCTCGCACATAGTCAAGTATTCGCTCTCGGTGAAAAATTTCTTTGCCGGAATTGCATCAATCCAGTTATGATTGGAGAGTGAAACATAGGCAGGTTCGCCGCCAACCATAACGTGGTCTATATTATTTACAAAGTCTTTGGTCAGAATCATTACATCGGGGTTTTCAACGGTTATATTATGCTGTCTAAGCCGTTCTTTTACTGCTTCTGTGAGGAGTAAAGGCACTTCAACAAGGCAGTTCTTATTTGGGGCAATTTCGTATGTTGCATTTTTAAAATTGTAGCAGTCGGCTGTTATAACTGCGTTTTCGAGTGTTTCGAGTTCGAACTTTACTTTTAAATCATTAATATTGTCTTTTGCAGTCTCCCTGTTTCTCCATATTTTATGAGAAAGCTGATTGATTAAATTTTTTCTGAAAGCAGGTTTAGTCACATATGATTCATATAATTTTATCGTTGTTTCGTCCTTTTTGCTATTGCCGACAATGGCTGTTGTTGTAGCATTGGTTATGCTCTGTATCAATGCTGTACGCCTGTTTGCGGTTGCAAGTTCATTCAAAATAGTTTCATCATCTTTTATCTGCTCATAAATTAAATTTATTGCATTAACCAAAAAATCCTCTTCGCTTTCGGGCTTTGGGTTTACGGTTGATTCTTCAATTGGATTTTCGGAGGTGCTGTTGGCACTTTCTCGTTCACTTTCCGTTGGAAAGTGATTTGACCTACGATTGGCTTCAACCTCTTTTCCCGCAGTTAAGTAGACGTTTCGTGAAAAATCAGCGAACGTAGCGTAATCATTTTCTTTTATGTTGTAAACATAATCTTCATAGACTTTATCATTTGTCCTGCTGATAACTCCGAGGAATTTTTCCTGAAACTTATCTATCGGCATATCATCGCCGTAATCGCCGCTATAGCTTGCGTTAAATTCACTATCGCTTGATACGGCTTTAACTAGTTCTTTGTGTGCATCGCAATTTATTATATAATCTCGTTCCCAAGTTCTTTGATGAACAGCAAGTATGCCCTCGTGATTTATCAGAACATCTCGGCTGTCATCCAAAGAGTTAATCAATCTATCGCTACTGATATACTCGTTTGGATTATCCTCTGCGGTCTCGGTTGCTGAATATATCGTGTAGTTTTTGCCGAAAAGACTTAAAGCAGTTTCGGTTGATACAGCGAGTAAAAACGGATTATCGAATTTAATATTAGCTAATTCCTTGTCGGGGTACGGTATGCCGTTCGGCAAAAATGCTTCGGGGGCGGCTTTCAATTCGGGTTCGGGGAGTGTAGGCAGTTTGGGTTCGGGTTTTTCTTCAATTGGAGGTTGCTTATCTTTTTCAGGTCTTTGCTTTATAGTAAAACTCATGCTTGTTTCGGTCATAATTTTTGTTACAAAGTTGCTCATTTTGTCAATAGGAAAGCCAACCATGTTTATGCGTTCGCCTGTGCCAACGTCATGTTTGATTATCGTAAAATTAAGTATTTCAGCCAGTAAATCAGCATCGTCTCCGTAAGCTTCAAAGAAATCTCCAACCGGGTATGGGATAATGCTGTCTGGGTTTTCTTGTTTGTTCTCTTCGTGCTGACGGATAAATTCAGATGTTCGGTTTTCAATCTCATCTTCACGAAGCTTTTCTATATCCTCGCTTGTTATTTCAAGGGTTTCTTGTTGCTTTGCTTTAAGTGAGATTTTTTTATCGGACAATGCCACATTTTGTTCAATCGAACGCAAAACGGTCTCTGCCATTTTGGTTGAAATGCTCACTATTCTTTGTTTGATGTCCTCGTTATTTTTAAACTTATCAAAGTCGCTGTCCTCGGTCGGAAAGCCGCAATAGCTCAATACTTGACGGACAGATTCCGAATTAACAATTTCGGCAAAGCTTTTTTTATAATCGGATGACCATTGAGAGGATGCCAAATAAGAAGAAACTCTGCTATCGGCGTAATTACGTGCGGCAATTCTAATGCACTCGGAAATGTCTTGAACATCTCCGAGGTTTATTTTAGCCCCGATAGCTCCCCTAACGTCATCATAATTTTCAGGTTTTAATTGCCACGCCATAATGAACCAACCCTTTCTGTTTTAAAGTATATTTTAAGTGGAGCTTTCGGAAGCTAAGTACTCGTTAATCTCTTTTGTGTGACTGTTGACGTATTCGATTAGTTGTTTTACCGGGATGTTGTTTTTCTTAGCCCATGATACTATGAACTGTGATAAGCGTTCACTCTCTTTTTGCTTTTCAAGCTCTATCTCCTCCCGATATTGCATTATTTTTAATTCCTGTTCGTCTTTTTTGGCAGTTAGATTTTTAAGCCTTTCTTCCAGTTTGGCTATTCTTTGTTCTGACTTTTCGTTTGCGATATTTTCAGTTTTCCCGGAACTTTTCCGAGGTTTTTTGACAGGAGATTTTTCAATAGTTTCACTTGTGCTTATTGTTTCATCCGTCATATCGGTGTTGTTTAATTCGCCCTTGGTTTCGTTTGCAACATCCTCATTATCCTCAGATGTGGTCGAATACAATTGGGTATTCTTGTCTTCCATTTCAATCTTCTCCTTTATATATTAATTATTTACTTTGCTAACGTAAGGCGCATGATGATTTTTTTCGATGCAGAAATCTCGCTTTCTATGTAACTTATTTCATATTCTGCATTTTGGATAAAGGATTTAAGCCTTGCGATATTCTTCTCAATTTCCTGCCCATTGTCTACAGGAACGCAGGGGAAATAATAACCTTGGTGTTTCAATATGTTTTTATATACGTTTCTTTTTTGAATGTCAATTTTTTTGATTTCAGTTTCTGCCAGTTCAATCTGCTGTTCAAGTTTGATAATATTTTTTTCTGTCCTGTGTCGGTCTCCTGTGTAAACAATGCGGGAAATTTTTTTCCTCTTTGCCATAAGCATCACCAGCCTTTATTATTGTATTAACGTGCCTCAACATCGCTGTTCTTTTTTGCATCATCCGGCTCATTGACGTTCGGATTCAAATGTTGTTTAGTATCTTCAATCAAGGTTTTTATATCGGGTAAGGTTAAGCCGCCTTTTTGCGTTTCGGGGTTGTATTTTAATGCCTCATTAAGAGCAACTTTGCTTTTCTCATCTATAGGCTGTTTTTGCCATGCTTTCGGCGAGTTGTTTATTATGTTCTTTGGCGAGGGTTTGATTTTCTTTTTCAATCGTGGTAGAGAAGAATTTACTCGTTTCAGTTTGACAACTATTAATAGCTTCTTTTGTGTAATTACCGTTTTCGACCGCAACAACGCCGAGTATTTCTTTTGCACCGTTCATAACAGGCAAATAGGCATTTTTGCCTTTGATAATTGATGAGCTATTGTCAAACACGGCTTTAAATTCATCAAGTTTATTTACGTAAACCTTTTCGGAATTGTCGCCGATGACGTACATTTTATTTTTGTCTATCGCATCAAAGCAATAAAATTTAGATGTTTCTGCTTTTAAATCTTCGCTAACCGCGTTTTCAAGTATTCCTACCGCTTTTGGGAAATCTGCGGAATATAAATCCTGCAAACGCCTGTCGGTTCTCTCTGTTCTGTTAGAAAGCTCATCAACTTTCTCTTGGGTTTGCCTTAACTGTTCAACTACCAGTCTCAAAAGAGCCATAGTATCTACGCTTTCACCGCCTAATTCTTCAATTATTTCTTGATAATATTGATTATTTTCAGCTACCATAAAGCTCACCCCTTAGAAATATTTTATATGGCGATACTTAAATTATCGCCATATTCTCAACTCTGAAAAACCAACAAAAGCGTTCTCCTGTTAATCCCTCACAGGAACAAACATCGAATGACCGTTAATTTTCATGACATCAAGCTTACCTATTTCATCCATTCCGTCAATAGATTTTTGAAGTTCTTCAAGTATTACTTTCCAATGCTCATATTGCTTGGTATTCGTTTTGCGAATCGCTTCTGCATTAAGTCTCTCACGCTCATCACCTGTCAACTCCTCAAAAGGATAAAATAAAGGGTTGAGCAAATCAATAAATTCTACCGTACATTCAATTTGTGTATTCGGAAAAAACAGCCTTAAATGCTTTGATTTACCTATAGTTCCATCCTTTTTTATCCAATCCTCAATGTAAATTAACATAGCTACCACTTCTCCTTAAATTTTTTATATCACAAGCACCATCTTCATATCAAACATGATGCGTTATGTTCGTTTCAGTATCACTTTCCAATGGAAAGTATTCTTATTTTCGGGAATACAGTCGGCTTCTCATCAGCCGAAAAGCCGACATTCCCATATTTTAAGTATTCAATTTTGTGCGGCGATTTATGAGTTATCTGTCGGGGTCGTCTTGATTGGGATTAGGATTTTCTTTTTGGGCGGGTTCTAGTTCTTTGTTGGCATTTGATATGGCTTCCTTGACATCATTGGGGCTTATTTTACCGTTAAGTTCTCCGTTTACTTTGGTTGTTACCTCCGGCGTATTAAGCTGTTTAATCATGCCTTTTGCCATATCAATACCAACTTGCGTAGACTGAATTGACAGCAAAGCACTTCCGACTCTCTGCGAAGTTACAACAGGCATATCCGCTTCTCTGAGAACTTCCACAATCTTGTTAGCGGCTTCCCCTGCGGGTATTGAATATTGTGCAGGTTTTTGGTTATTTGCCGTTATCTCTGCCATAGTTGCATCATATTCAACCTGCCTTGAATACCCCTCAATTGCCGCTCCTTTGATTGCGATTTGTGCTTCAGCTGTAATCGGATATACTTGGTCACGGTATACCAAATCTGTCCCTTGAAGTTGCGGCATACTGATAAAAGCCCCTTTTTCTCCCTCAATAAGTCTCATATCAGGGCAATAAACCCCGACATCGCCGTTACTGATTGTTGCACTAAAAGTTGCCATAGTTTTGCTTTGAGGATTGTCATTCAACCTGTAATCAAATGTTTTGATTGTAAGCGGTTCAGGATTAAGGGCGGGTTTATCTCGCTCTTCGCCGTCCTTGGTTGCCGCAACAGGGTTTTTAAGTGCTTCCAAAACAACCTCTTTAATCGCTTCATGAGAGCCTTTTGTCGGAACAAAGACAGGCTTAAACCTATCGCCCTCTTGTAGCAACGGGTCTTTCTCCGCTCTCTCTTTAGAAGCGGGAGCTTGCAACGGTCTTGACGGCATATCAATATAAGTTTTTGCGTTCCCCTCCGCATCAACGCCGTCAATTGCCTTAACTTTAAATGATAGCGAATCATTCAAAGTCACGAGTACGTTTGTAACCTTACTTTCGGGATTGGATTTTTCAAATGCTACTGCTGAGATTTTACTCATAACTTTCTCCTCCTTATTAATTTGGGGCTCTTCTTTATTTCCAAAATCCGAAGTTTTTTCGGATATTATTGGTATAGAATTTTCCTGATTGATTTTTTCTTGATGATATGGCGTGAAATTAATTTTAAAATCAAGCTCGCCATCCATTATTTTATAAATATCATCAAATTCATGACTTTCCTTAAAAAAATCTGCCATGTCTTTATTGGCTTCATCGTCAAGACTGTTATAAACTTCTTTTGCTTTCGTGTAAACTTCACGAACTTTGTTAGTGAAAGAATCCATAATCGTCTGATGTGGCTTTAAGTCGGGACAATTGTTTTGAAGAGAGAACGGCAAAGTAATCTCTTTAGCCCATTCTTTATTCCGGCTGTTTATTCTGCCGTCATAGTCATAATGATTAATATAAGCCGCTATTACAACACAAACACGTTCTGCACCATACTTTTCCCAAGTTTCTTCAAATGCCTTTTGGGAATCAACATGTCTTCCTCCCATCGTTTCGCCATATGTAGTGTTATTAGTAATCGCTTCATTAATGGCATTAACGCAATCATTATTAAGCTTGTTGCTCTCTCTGTACAACTCCACCTCTCCCTCTGCTCTTGTTTCTGCAACTGTTTTCATATACACGGCGGGGAACTCCAAGGGTAAACCCTTTTCTAAGCGTTCGTTTTTTTCCATTACATTATCCTCCTTATTTATCCATGCTTCCGCATGTTCTTCATTGAGTTGAAGCTCTGTTACTTCTGCCGCAATTTTGCTTATATACCACTCATCAAGGAATTTATCTTCTATTGTGTCTTTAATTCCGAAAATCTGCATATCCGAAGACTGTATTTTTTCCGGGTTTTCTTTTCGTATTTTTTCCCGAATATCTTTTGGGAAGATTTCAACTATAAACCTATCTGCCATATCTTTCACTTTCCTTTCTGAATTTATATAAAAATTTTTATCAAACCCCTTGACAAGCGAGAATAATTGTGATATATACTTATTTTATCTTCCGCCTGCTTTAGCGTTTCTGCCGTCAGTATTGGGATAGTCTTTTTCAAGCTCATTTCTTGCAAGCTCCATAACTTTTGCAATATCGTCCATAGTTACCTCGCCGAATAACAACACATTAAATTCAACCTTATTGGTATCATCGTTCTCAATAAACTCATCCTTGCCGTTACCTGTAATTTGGTGATACTCGCTGTTTTTTGAGCGTTTAACGTGTTCGCTTTCGGTAAATTCATCAACGCCGTTTCCTGTTTGTTGGTGATAGATTTCAAGTTTATCCATAATATAAACTGCCTTTCTCTCTCTGTAATTATCAGCGGCACTGACAATAATATCATAATGCTTTTCGGTCGCACCGTTATAGTTGCAATGATTAATCGCATCAAGAATAATTGCTCTTGTTTCAAGTGCGCTATCCGCTTCTCTGTATTTTAAAGCGAGGTTTTCATCAAGTATTTTTTCAGCAAAGCATTTGAGCATATCGGCAGTAGCCAAAGCTTCCTCCAACATTTCGGGAGAGATTGATTTGCAATTTTCCGTTACCATTAAGAACCTCTCCTTAGATTATCAAAATTTAATCATCGTCATCATCGTCACTCGGTCTCCCTGCTATTACAGCTTGATTTTTAGCAGATTTTATTGTATTCTTTGTTGATTCAGCCATTTTCTTTTCGTTTTCGGCTTGTTCATTTTGATGGTAGTTTTTAAGCATATCCTCAACTGTAGGCTTATTCGGGTTTTGGCTGTTTTTTTCTTCAATGCTTTTTTGAATTGCAAACTCCTGTCTGAGCATATTTAAAGCTACGTAAACCTCGGCTTCTTTAAGCCCCTCCGTAAATTTTTCATTGCTGATTTCAATTTCGTTCCCGTCAGTTTTAATGTATTGCTGATTTTGGTTTAATATAGTTTTCAGCTTATTTAAGTCTACCAACGGTTGCATAAAAGAATCGTCTGTTTTTTTAAAGTTAGAGCCATCGTCAAACTTGGTTGTCCTGTACATGAAAAAATTTATATTTTGATTATTATGAACCCATAAAACATCATAATCTTTGAGCGAAGTTTTGCGTGTGTAATTTGCAACTAATAAAATCATGAATATATCACTTTCAGAGCATAACGTAGCCACGCCGTCCTTGATAAAATACAACGGGATTCCCAAGTCATAAAGATACTTGCTGATTTTTAAATCGCATTTTAACAGATAACCATCCGTAATATCAATATGTGCCTTGCCGTTCATGTGCAGAGCTTCAAAAAAGCTGATTGTTTTTATTTCGTTGTAATTTCTCGTATTCAAACATAGCCGGAAAAGCTTTTTGCGGGTTTCGTCCCATATTTCGGTATTAACTATTTCGCTTTCATATTCCGCAAGCAACTCGGATAATCCCGCCATATCTTTGTAGTCTAAAAGAAGTTTAAAATCTTCTTCATCAAGATAATTCTCGTTGATAAGTGCTAGCATTGTATACAAATCTTCCGAATATTCCTTGTTGTAAAGCAATTTTCTAAGCTCATCGCCAATCATATAATGATACGCATAAAGAGCTTTCCCATGCTTATCAATACTCTCAAAAAACGTCATTTTTATCCCTCCTATATATTTTTTAATAAAAAACCTTGACATATTTATAAATATCGGGTATAATATAAATATAAGATAATTTATTATCTTTTAATGAAAAGTGTCCCGCTACTTTAAGTGCGGCTGATTTATGAAAAGTGTCCCGCTACTTTGAGTGCGGCTGATTTATGAAAAGTGTCCCGCTACTTTGAGTGCGGCTCATAATGCAATGGGGGGCTTAATGCTCCCCATTTAGTTTAAGGAGTTAGTTTTGTTATGGAAAGTCTTAAATTTTATACCGTTGATAACGATTACGTTGAATATTTAAAAAAAGCCGAAACGGAAGCGCGAGGTTTTTCGAGAGTTCCTGATATGATTTACGGAAAAGCGAATAAGCCTAAGTTTCTTTGCGGGATAGTTCTATCAGTAAAAAGCAAAGATTATTATGTTCCTGTTACATCATATAAGCACCAAAAACCCGATAACTTTTTAATACTGGCAAGTAGCGGTGATGTTACAAGCTCATTGCGGTTTAACTATATGTTCCCTGTTCCGAAAGAATTGGTGTCAATGAGAGTAATCCCCAATGAGCCCGACATTAAGTATAGGCGATTGCTTGTTCAAGAATTATTATATTGTGAAAGCAATCAATCAAAAATCCTGTTCCTTGCTGAACGTACATATAAACGAGTAATGTTAGGCAAAGATAAAGGGCTTATTGCCAATGCCTGTGATTTTAAGCTTCTCGAAGAAAAGTGCCTTGAATACTGTAACGCTCATAATTTAACATTTAACCCCGCCGGATAATTTCACTTTCCAACGGAAAGTGAAATTACCTCCGCTCTCTCCCCCTCTTTCTTTTCCCAACAAACCCCAAAACATCGTAGCCGGACATTATCCGTTATATTCTCGGAAGTTGACGTATTTGCCGTTATTTACTATACAATATTTTTTAGTAACAGGGCTGTTTTCGTGTATTTTGATTGAGAAATTTGTATAGCCTTGGGTTAATAATTCTTTGATGTGTTTTGCCGTAACGGTTACTTCGGGCTTGTTGTTTTTCTTCCAAATCGTCCATCCGCAACCGTCCTTGCCGCTTTCGCAGTAGAAATTCATTTTTCCCTCTAATATTTGCTTTTCCGCTCCCTGTTCTTTGCAACGAGGGCATAAGCCTAACGGTTCGCTTTTTTCTTTTAAAACAAGCTTAAAATTAATATACACGCCGTCGTCAGAAAGGAAATGCAGAGCTTCATACTCTTTGCCCTCCTTGTTTTTCCTTTTCATCATGACTTGCTTTCCCGCTATTAAATCAATTGCCTTTTTCTTGGTAATTGTATTGAAATAATAGTTAAATTTATCCTTTTTCCAAATGGTAAAGCCGCATGATTTGCCGCCCTCACAAGTGAAGTTATCCTTTGTTTCATAAACCTTTCTGTCAATATTTTTCTTTTTGCAACGAGGGCAATCCGCTATTGGTTCGCCGTCATATTTAGACTTGTGCTTAATTTCCATAGGCTTGCGGTCGGAAATAATAGCGGCACGAGTTGCGGGAGTTCCTATGCCTTTGCCTTTGATATTCGTCTTTAAAACTTTATCATCAATCAGATTATCAATGTTTTCCATGACGGATAAAAGAGTGCTGTCATTGTATCGGCGGGGCGGCTTCTTTTCGCAATCTTTGACGGTTGCGTTTTCTACCGTAAAACTGCTGTCTTCCGGTTGGTCTAATGCACAAAGCAAGCGGTTTACAATCAGATTAAAGATTTTCTTCTCGTCATCGGTAAGGGCATTTATGAGATTGACATTTTTAACAAGATTAGTCGGAATTAAGGCGTGATGGTCGGTTATACCCGCATTATTAACAACTCGCTTATCAAGGTTAAGACCTGTTTCAAAAAGATTATTAATGCGTTCGCTTTGCTCTTCGTTGTCTTGCTCTAACTCTTGAAGTGCAGACACCACTTCCGTAACGCTGTCAATCATATCATCGGATATAAATTTACTGTCTGAACGAGGGTAAGTTGTGAATTTTTACAGTAGAGATTACCCTCTCGCACCGCATCTGTTGCACAGATGACTTCATTAACATCATCTTGCTTCATGAGAGTAGTAATCATTTTTCGAGTATTATTAAGGGTTGCCGCATAATTATTATCAGGCGAGGTAGTCGGCACAAATTTATACTCTTGCGGCTTTAGGGGAAGCTCCTCAATCGTCCAATCGCTTCTTTTTTCGGTGTAGCCGTAATCATTGGGGAATCCTATGCCGTAAAGATGACCGAGAGCGTTTGTAATGCTCTCCACATAATGAAAAGCACAACAACATACAGAAATATGTTTATGGGCGAGATTCGGATTCCCGCAAATCCTGTTTTTTCCTCGTTGTTATTCTGAACAGTATCCGCTGTTTCCGCTTCGCTGTTATTGAATATTTTGGATATAAAGCTTGTGTTCGCATTTTCTTTGTTGTCACTTATATTCCTTGCGTTAAAAGCAACGCCGACAATGCTGAACACAAAATATCCGACAATAATAAGTATAAGAAGCCATTTAAGTTTAGATTTAAAGCTGTCTTTTTTCTGATTAAAGCTTTTGTTTGATGATTGTTCTTTTCGGGTTTTGAAAAAGTCAAGCATACAAAACCTCCTTTTCTTTGCCATGCCTTTCAGACACTTCATGTGAAAAATATAACTCATGTTTTAAATTAAAAGTAAGCAAAGTGATAATTATCTCGTCCTGCATTAATCCGTTTGGAATTATTTCGGCTTCTGTTTTGCCCAAATCGCGGCTTTCAGAACCAAACCACCTTGCACCCTCATAAATCGGAATCAGCCGCTTGCCGTTTGAATCGTAAGGATTTTCTCTGATACGCAGTTCTCTTCGTATATCATCGTCAGTTTTTCTGTTTCTGCCGCTAAAGGCAAGCTCAATTTCGCTGTTAGTTTGGTCAACCATTTCAGTCATAAGCGGTTTAAGCTCGGCTACCGCATCAATAAAATAATCCGTCCTCATTTCCTCCATCAGAAAATCAATATCAACGACAACCTCCGCTTTGCCGTCAATCTCATCATTAGAATTTCTGACAGCATTGCTGATATAATTATAGCTGACGAAAACTACCACCACTGCAATAATTGCCGTTAAAACCGTGTTCTTTTTTGCAAATTCAATGACCTTAAATTTTAAATCTTGGATTGTTTTTGAGTTAAACATAATATTTTCCTCTTTCTCCTTAAATTAGGCGATTAACGCCCCCGAATCCGGCATTAAAATTTACCGAATTGTTATATTTACAACGATTTTATCGTTGGTTATAACCATATGTTTGGTTTTTTTCAATCACTTTCCGATGGAAAGTGATTTTATCGTTCGCCGCTTTTTTTGTTTTGGCTTAAAGGTGGTGGTTCAAGCTCTTTTTTAGCAATTGCAATCATTTTTTCAGCCTCTTCTATGAGATTATCAACTTTGCCTTTGAGTAAGGGGTTAAATTTTACATGGCTTTCAGGGATTGCAGGGTTATCAAATATTAAATTTTTGTTAATTTCGCTCAAAGGCTTGACAGATGACATAGAATGTGTTATACTATTGTCAAAGCTTACGAATACGCTATACTTCTCAGGCAATTGTAGCCCGGTAGATTGATAGTAATTCGGGGCTTTTTTTATGTTTACGGCAAGCAAATTTCCCTCTAAAATATTTCGAGATATGTAACCTTGTACCTTATTTCCGTTTTTTGCAATAAAACTTTCAAATGCTCTATCTCGTCCGTGCATTGTTGCTATACGATTAACATCATGGTTTTTTTCCTGTGTGTTTAATTCAATACCAACAACAAACGGTCTTCCGTTTTTATCAAAAGCATCTGTAATAACAGTCACATAATTATCATTTTTAGGGTCTTTAAAAATCATTACAGGATTAGCGAGCAAATTAGGCAATGCACTTAACTCATCGAAAGTTAAATCATGTGAATTTTTGTTTTTATTTGCTGTTTTGCTCCCTAAGCATTTATCAACATCGTTCGGGTTTATTATAATTGGAAGCGGTTTAGCTCCAATCGCAAGCAAAGCGTTAGGCGTATCGCAAACATCAATCGGTTTATTTCGTTTATGTGGGTTTTCAATGCTTATGTACTCATTAAGTTTTCTCTCAAATTCTGTATTTAAAATTTTTATTTCATTCAATTTAATAACTTCCCCTTATTACTTTCCGGTGGAAAGTGATTGAAACGTCCTACTTTCCTTGCGTTTTTATATATTTTTTTGTTTTTGCTTGACAAATACTAATTTTACTGTTATAATTATTATATAAATTTAACAGTTACCAATTAAAACAAAGGAGGTTTTCAGTATGTATCAGCAACCAACCGATTTCAAGGTGGAGATTTATTTTGACCCCAACGCCGCTAATTTACCCGATATATGCAAGGCTACCGATGATATTTTTTCGGCTTTAAATATGCCATGTGTCGAAAGCGGAAGCGACCGCCGTTTTTATAGCGGCAACGGTGACCCTATGGATATTGGGCTTTTATGTAGAGGGGTTGGCAAAGTTAAGAGAAATCCTTTTATTTTAAATTTTATCATTGACGGATACTTCTTTAACGGCGTTAGACGTGAAACCCTTATGACAAGTTTTTTTAAAAATTCGTTAGGGGGATTAAAACGTGGATGATGCTCCAATTATCAAACAAGGTATTTATTTTGATTTAGACACAAATGCTCTCAAACAATATTATCCGAAGCCATCTTGGAATCACGCTTATGATGATATTAAAAGTTTTTTGAAAAGCAATGGTTTTGAATGGGAACAGGGCTCCGGCTATCATTCAAAAGAGCCTATGTTATTTCCCGAAGCTTTTGAAATTATAGAAAACATGGCTGACAAATATCCTTGGCTTAACAAATGCGTTAATGCTTGCAATGTTTCTGATGTCCCTGTGACAACTAATGTTACGTTTATATTTGACAAAACCGCCGACATCCCCGAAAGAGAAGATTAACAAAAAGTATTCTCTAATTTTAAAAAATTTTAAATTTAAAGGAGTTTTCATCATGACTACAGGTAAAAAAGTAACTATAGCAATTATCGCCCTTGCGGTGGTTTTGAGCCTTATTACAATCAATATGCTTTTAAGCGGCGATGAAACGGCTGATTCTGTTTATGTTGCTGATTCGTCAGCACCTGTTGTCAATTCTGCTGATTTTTCTGTAAATGACGGCTTTACCGATTCAAACGGTAGCGGTGCTGAAACCTTTGCACCTGTTATTGAAGAAAGACCTCAATCCGCTTCCGATGATGAACTTTCTGATGATAATAACCCCTCCTCTCAGCCTGAAAATGAAAATAAAAGCTCGAATATTGAAGATATGATTTTAGTTTATAATGACCCCTCAGATTTTGAAAAAATTAATTATAGAAATGATGCGATAGTGGTAGAATTAAATGGTGGTAGTTTTGACGGTGATTATGACTATTTTCAAAGAAATGGACTATTAGATAATTATAAAAGTCATACTTTAATAAGTGGTGGTTGGGGAACTAACATAAAATACCTACTTGAATTAGAAACTTCAATGACAAATGAAGAACTTAATGACTATATGAATTTATGGAAGGATAAGAGTTCAAAGACTTTGCAAAATGCCTACTTAGCCAGTGTTGATTATAAAATTCCCGTTGCAGAAGAAACAGTAAGACCAATAGTAGTAACCGAAGCGTGGTAATTGAATAAGTTGTTTGGTAAGCCCGTATAGACTACGGGCTTTTTCATACCCCTAAAGCTTCCCAAGGTTTTTGCGGAAGCTCTTTTCCCTCGGCTTCTCTGACAAGCATTGCAACGGTTAAATTGTTGTAAAAAGTTTCTTCAATTCCGTAATAATAAATCCAATCGCCAACGTCAAAGCCTAATGATTCCCATGTTTGCTCCATGCAACCGAGTTGTTTATGAACATTTGTGGTTGAGCCTGTTCCAATGTTGGCTTTAACCGTTCGCATGGTATGCCGCATATTGACTTCATAGCTAATCACTTCTACCATATGCCCGGGGCAGTATTCCACAACATTGCAAATCCAACCTCCATCCACTGTTGGCGAACACCCGCTATGATACGAACAGCAAAGGTTATCATCATCACATTGATAAACAATAGTTTCAACATTAAAATCCCAAAACGGATTTGCCCTCGAACTGTAAAAAGCATAAACATCATATTCGTTCATGATATGAAAATCAAAATCGCCATCCTCCCAACCGTTGCCTAAGCCGCCTGTTTCCGTTGAATTTTTAGGGTTTTTCCAAAAAACATTGCTTCGCTCTGCTTGATAGCCGCTTGCATAAACTGTTGCTTGTTTACTCGTGATGGGGTTTGAGTGTCGTTTTAAAAAATAGGTTGCAATCGACACCAAGGTTTCATCATAATGCTTGCAAGTGTCATTTTTTGCGTGTTCGCCGTAGCGTTGGTTACAGTGCCCTTGGTAATCGCTTGAAACTCCTGCAAGTTGGGCAGGTTGAATCCCCCTCGGAAAATTTACGGAATGATTCCAAATTGTATAAGGCTTCAAACCTCCGCCCGGTAAAATGCTTCTGATTTCGCAGACATTACAAATCACGCTATCTCCCTGAAGAGTTCTGGCATGTTCGCAGGGAATAAAAGTATGCGAATCGTTACCATCATAAAATAACCACGTTCCTACAGGATTACCTCCACCGCCATATTCTGATGTTAGCGATTCAGTTACACAACATGAGTTCCAACATTCCCAATTATCGCCGCCCAAAAAACACCTTGCCCCTATGCTGTTGCCGCTCCATTTAATAAACGGACAAACCCCGCCATGAGCAACACATTCGCCTCTTCGCGGGCGTTCATTGTTGCCGTAATATCCTAAAACAGGGTCCGGTTTGGTTATGTCTTGTGAATGAGGGGCTAGGTTTGCGTTAAAAGACGTAAGCTTGTCCGTCCCCTCTAAGGTTTCGGGAAATTCGGGCTTTGTTGCATAGCTCGTGCCGCCTATAAAGCCTACCGCGCCATCGGGAGGGGTTTGTATGCCTTTCCAAGCCCAGCCGTTGTAAAACGGAACTTCCCGCTTTTGATTGCTACTCGCCCAATCGCAGCCGCTGTATGTTTTCTGCCATTCATATTCTAAATTGAGTGCAGGTATATCGGGTTCAAGGTCGGTTGAGCCTACGGGTTTGGGGTCAAAATTAATCAGCCAAGCTCCGTCAAAAGTTCGATAAATTTGTTGCAAATCGCTCCATTCCTGCCCTGTTTCATCATAAGATAAATGCCTGCCGATGGTTTTAAATTTGAATGGCTTTATGTAATTCTCATCGCCTTTTGCGAAAATATCGCCGAAGCGGTCTATATACGGCTTGTCGGGGTCTTGCCAATCATCTTGCAGAACGAAGAACCGCCCTTTTGTCGGGTCGTCTGAAATACGCCCGAAAACTATGCTGTCCGCGCCGTTTTTGTTGTCGTAAATCCTGTAAGGTGTATTGTAATTGTGGATATTAAGCAAGTGCTTGGCATAATCCTGTTCGTAATTATGAATATCTTGAACGGAAACGCCCGCTTTCAAAAACTCATCAATCCGAAGCCCTCTGTTTTTTATGCCGCCTTTTCCCTGCAACTCTCCCGGCGCGCCGTTCATATATTTGTCCGTTTGAAAATCCTCTTTTTGAAAGAGAGCGGTATCAAGCTGTCCTTGAAAAATATTCGCCATTCTTTGAGCGTTCATGATTTTTAAATCCATCATGTGATAAAAATCATAAGCTCGTTCGACAGGGTCGCAGTCTATAATTGAAACAACCGAATCCGAAACATGGGATTCCCTGTAAAAAATCGGAACGCCCGAATTTTGCATTGCCCCCTGCGTTGCGAAAAGTGCAATTCCCATTCCTAATAAACCTGCACCAAACCCCATACCGCCGAATTTGAGCATATCTATTTTTACATCGTTCATCAAGCCGCCGAACATTCCTTTTTTGCCCTCGCCGCCGTGGGCGGGTAAAAGCCCATCTTCGCCCGTATTTTTTTGAATATAAAATTTGCGTTTCAACCTGTCAATGGCTTGTGCTGTTTTGCTCGTTCCCTCATATTTCGGGGTTAAAACCGAATCTTCGCTGATAGAGCTTGTCTGCTCCATATGCGTTAAATCGCTATATATTGACGTATGATTTGCCATTGCACTCTCTTCAAAAACTCCAAGACCAAGTGCCGTTTGCCCGCCTGTATTCCCCGCGCTTTTTTTATTTGCAACCGTGCCATTTTTAGAACCCTCCGCCATTATGCCCGTACCCGGAATTAATGCGGCGGCTGTAGCAGTAGTAGGTGTAGCCCCTGTGTTTTTCAAGCCTTTGGTCGTATTGTCAGCGGCGTTAAAAAGCCTGATGCCTGTACCTTGTATAAGAAATTGAGGATTTTTGCGTTCAGCTGTTTCCTCATCAAGCTCTTCATCATCATCGTCAAATTTTTCATCATAAAGCCCAAGTGATGAATATGCACCTGTTTGGGTGAATTGCCGAACATTCAACTGCCTTTTATAATTATCAACCGCCATATTGTCTATAGCTGATGCTTGGTTTTTTGCGGTAATATCTTTAGTTTCAATGTCATCAACGCCGATATTTCCAATGTTAAGTCTCGCCATATCATCGGCAATTCGCTTTTCATTTTTGGCTATTAATTCGTCTGCTTTTAAAGTCCAACTTGCCTTTCGTTCATCCTCTGACATAACGCCGCTCACGGCGGTTTTATCTGCGAACATGTCATCTGCGGCATTTTCGCTCAGTAATTCCTCCATTGCCGTTTTTTCTTTGCCCATAATCATTGTCATATTTTCTGTAAGTTTATCTTTGTCAACTAAATTTTGAATTTTCATCAATGCCGTCATATCGTCTTTACTGTTAACCAAATCGCCCAATATATCGCCGCCGATTGCTTCTGCACCTAAGCTTTTCATCAACTCGTTATCGCCCGACCTAACACCCGTAGCAATATCTGTGCCGTCCGAAACGCTTCCCATATCGGTGTTTAAAAAAGTTTCCATGCCGTTTGAACTATCTCTAACTTCTGAAAAGCCCGATGTTACGCTGTCTAAAGCTCCGCCGCTTCTGACAGCAGTAGCCCCGCCGCCGATTCCCGCAACTTCTGCTAAATGACCTGTCGAAACTTTTTTGTAGGAAAAATCAGAAGAATCCGTTTCTGTTCTGTAAACATCAGACGGCGGTTTGTTAGGTTCTGAGGGTCTTTCGGGGTCGGCAGGGCGGCTCGGGGCGGGGTTTTCACTCACAAAAGTATCATACAGAGGTTTATCAAATTTTGGTAAATTTGATTTTGTATATGGATTGTCGTGGTCTTCTGTTTTTTTAATAAAGTCTTGTTTATCCATTTAATACAATCCTCCGTTCTTTTTATTTTCCATTCTCTCAATCACTTTCCATTGGAAAGTGATTGAGACCGCAAGCAGATTAATTTTCCGCACCATTTGCGTTTTTATTCTTTTCTCCCTCTCTGATACGCTCGGCGATTTCGGAGTAATTCGTGCTGATTCTCCTGTAGATTTCTGTATCTTTGGGGAATTTGTCGTAGAAAGCAATTTTATCCGCACCGCCGCTTCCGAGCATAAGAAGCCCTCGCCCTGCATCCACGTTTGAAACATATGCTGTTTCGCTGTCGGTAAAGCCTAACGTATCTTTTAGCTTCATGATGTCAGCCGGAGCTTGTTTCAAGAGCATCAAGAACTCTGAATTGGAAAGCATCGTCCGGCATTCGTCATTTTTTAACAAGTCTTCTACATTTTGAGTAATCCCGGTCAAAACGCCGCCGTATTTCCTTGCACGTTTAAACAATATTTTCAAGAAATTAAGGCAGTATTCATCGGCGAAAAGCAGGTATATTTCGTCCATGAATATCCAAGTATTCCTGCCGCTGTTTCTGTTTTCTGACAATCTGTTCCATATAAAGTCGAGGATAAGAAGCATTGACTGCGTTTTCATTGTGGTGTTAAGCTCTTTGATGTCAAAGCTCACTACTCTGTTATTAACGTCAATATTAGTATGATTATTATAATATTTCGCCGAGCCTGTTACGTAATACTCCAATATTGTCGTCAATTTCTCCCGAATATCTTTGTTGATATTCTCTTCGTTTTTCATGACATTGAAGAAATCTTCAAGGGTAGGAATATCTTTTTTATTGCGGGATTCCAAACAGCCCGATTGCTTGTAAGTTTTGGTAACACACCTGTCTATAAAGGCTTTTTCTTGTGCATTGATTGGGTTTTTCAAATCCATACAAGACATAAACGAGGTAATAAGCTGACATTTATCACCGACAACGTCTACCTCTTCGCCGTCCTCGTCAGGGTCTAACAGCCTGAAATCGAAATCAAACGGATTGATGTAATTTTTAGAGCCTAGTTGGATTTTGATGCTTGTACCATTCAGCATCTCAACTATTCCTGCATACTCTCGTTCGGGGTCGATGATGAGAACATCAGCGTAATAGTAACGGAGAATAACCTCTAAAATTGCTCTCTTTGCCGCAAATGATTTACCACCGCCGGGGCAACCGAGTATAAAGCCGGAGGGGTTGATTAGATTCTTAATTCTGTCGAACATGATGATGTTATTAGACAACGCATTAAGTCCGTAATAAATGCCGTTAGCTTGCTGTATTTCTTTCGCGTTAAACGGTTGCATGATGGCTAATGATTCGGTGGGCAAGTTTCTTCGTTTCCTCCAATAACTATGTTTCCTGCTGTATCCAATCGGAAGAACATCAGCCTTTCCCGCCTCTTGCAACCATTGCATTTCGCCGAACATAAAACCGTTTCTTTTAAGCGATGATGCGACAATTTCCAAATTGGAGTTAAGCTCCGCAAAGGATTTTGCTTTAATCAGAATAACTGTGTTTGTCATGTACAGCTTTTGGTCGCCATCGGTTATTTTTTTATAAAGTGCGCTATAGCCATTAATCAAATTTTCGTATTTTAAAGGCGTTTGGTTGCCGAAAGAGCCATGTTTTGCCGCATCTTTTTCTCTTTGCCCCATATTTGTTTTTATTGACGTAAGTTGCCGTTGAGTAAGATTGCGCGCTTTTTCGGGGTCGTGAGTGATAATATTAGTAGTGACAATCAGTTCAAGGTTTGTATTGATTAAATCCGTAATCAAATAATCCCTTGCCCGACTGGGATAATCTTTGATAAACACGGCTTTTGCGAAAGTTTTGTCCCACATATAATAATTGGCTTTAAATTCAAAATAATCAGGAGAACAATAAATTTTTTCAATCCCTTCTTCGTAATCTTCTTTGCGAAGATTAGGTATTGTTACGTCTGTGTCTAAGTATATATCTTTTATAAGTTCTATGCGTTCTTGTGATGAAAGCGGTCTTAACCCAACATTTCCGATTCGGTTAAAGCTGTTTATATTCTCTAAATCAAGCGTTTTAAAACGCTCAAAAGCTCTCGTTTCATCAGCCGCCCGAATCGTTATTGTAAGGTATAGCTTTTTATGTATGGCATTGTTACCTTTGGTGATGTTTTCTTTTAAAACACGCTCGTTGTATTCAAGCCGCAATTCATCAAGACCATCATCAATTCTGTCTTCAGCTTGGAGGTCGATAATAACACTTTTCTCGAATTTTTCGATATTAATTTTGACATTCATTACACTAACTTGGCAGTCAATGCTGTCGTCCAAAGTTTTAAGATAGTCCATATAACCTTGGATAATAAAAACTTGTTGTTCTTTGTCACCTAAATTATAGTTTTCGTCCCTAAAAGTATATGTTTTCGAGTAAGTTTTTTCTGCAAGCAAGAAAATATCATTATCAAGCACTTTGAGGTATGGTATTGACTTATGAACCGTTTTTTCCGTAGTAAGTTTAATGCTTTTCTCTTCGTTTTTTTGGTTTTTAGCGGTGTTAATTCCGTTTGTTGACTTCTCTTTTTCAACTCGCTTTTCATCTTCAGCGCGAGCAGATTGTTCACCTTTATATTTATTTTTCTTCAAACCGAATTTCATATAACATAATACAGCTATGATTAACAACACTATCACAACCGTAGTAACCATTTCACCCGACCGTTTTATTGCCGCACCTGCAAGGTATATTAAAACGATTTGTTCAAGCGGCATAATAAGAATAGCTAACATATCGGTGATTGCCGTGAAACTCCCGCCGCCTAAATTCCCTACCGTCCCCGCTATTGACTGCGACACTACGCCGCATATGTGGAGTATTACAGTTATCATTCCGAGTTGAATCGCAGTTCCCGCATAATTTTTCATAAATGACATTGCAATCTGACGAGTGTGACCGCTTATCATGCAAGCCATAGGCAAAGGACAGATGATGTTATATATCGCAAGCTCAATTGCTATTCCGACTATGTGAAATACGATATTGATAAACATTCCAATTGACATAACGGCAACGCCCATAGTAGCAGTAATGGCAAACATGTTGTTCACACCCATGAATCCGGCAACCGCTTTTCGGGTATTTGCGGCTTGTTCGCTTGCCGTTTCGCTGAATGGAATTTGAGCATTTCCCAAAAGGACTTCTACGGCGGCTAACGTATTGGCATCGGGTGCAAAACTGCTTGCCGTTTGCAATATTGCTTCTTGTATTTTATCGGCAACACCGTTAATTGTATCTCCCATTGAAGTTGCACTGCCGCCCGAAAAGAAAGCGAATAAAGCTGTCCCGACACCTGCCGCATTTCTGAAAATTATATTAGCTGTAATAATTTTAAGCGCAAGCCGCCCGACTTCCTCAATTCTCGCTTCTCTGAATGTTGCGATTTCGGAATAACACTCTATAATTAAAAGCAAAGAAGCTATGGAGAATCCTAAAGTCTGCAAAGCCTTGTTGCGCCGCTTGCCCTAATCCGTCCGTAGACATTCCCGCTTGCATTGTTATATCCCATGCGGCAGAAAGGAGACCGTTAATCACAGATACCAATTGCCCGTACAATTCTGCCATTGCGTGTAATATTAGCCATATTCCTACGTCCATCATAGAGCTTGCTCACTCCTTTGCATTTAAGTTTTAGTAATACTTTTTCTGTCAACCCAAGCATTATGTGCCAGAACACAAATAAGTTGTTTCTTAAAGTTTTTGTCCGAGTAATATTTTAAAAAGATTTCACGTTCTTTTTTGTCAAGTGTTTTGATAAATTTATCAACCGATTCAGCGGCGTATACCGCTATACTTTTTCGCTTGCCTGTGGTTTTAACTTTGTTTACAAAAACCGTATCTTTGCAGATAAAATCATATATTATTTTCGTTACCTGTTCAACGTCAAAGATGCTGTTCGTAGATGAAAATATTGTGATTTCATTCCTATATTTTTCACTACTCTTCTTAATTTTTTTTGCGGCTCTCCTTGTATCGGTCACAACTTTTTCTTTAGTGCCGCTTTTCCTGTTTATCTTTTGTTTTGCCAGGTTGCCTTTTTTCGTTGATTTAATTAAAGCTTTTTCCTTTTTACGTTCTGCCGTCTTCTCTGCCCTGACTTTTGCCTTATACTCTTTAGTTTTCATCAAAGCTTTGAGTTCTTGTTTTTCTTTTTCCCATTCCTCAATGTCAACTTGCAAGTATAAATCACGGATTTCTTCATGCAAATCCATTTCAGGAGGACGATACTCCATAGTTCTTTTCTGTTTACCGAAAAAGTGAAAACGGATAAAATGCAATGCAATAACTTCAAAAGTCATGCCGTTATATGTAAAAAATCCAATAGCAACAATGGGAGCACAAATGATTAACACAACGTATCCTCTGATGTCTCTGGGTATATACGTTGCAATTTTGAATACGTATATCATGGCTATTACCGCAACACAAGCTCCCGCACTTATCAGCTGTCTTAACGACATTCCCAAAGCAAATTTCTCTTTATATTCCGTAATTTCAGGTGGTATATCCGCACTTAATTTACCCATTAATTTTCATTCCTTTCACCTTATCCAATTCACTTTCCAACGGAAAGTGAAATTATCCGAAAGCTTGCCTTACAATTTGCTCTAATCGTTTCATTGTCGCCGACATTAAATAAATCGTTATTATGCACGAAAGCGGGGCAAATAAGATAAAGAAAAATTTCGTAAAATCGTCTACACCGCTGCTTTCAATGCTCATCACCGCCGTACCGACAAAACCTGTTAATTCATCGCCTATAGCACTGCAAACTCCGACTACAACCGCAATCATTGCCAATTGCAACACGGCAATGCCATAGCTTTTTATGAACGAAATGCCTATCAACCGTGTGTGTCCGCTGACAAGACAAGCGAGCGGCAGGGGAGCGATTACGTTATAAATCGCAACTTCAATTACAATCCCTACAATATGAAAAATTACGTTGACCATCAATGTAATCGACATCATCGCCATACTAAAACAAGCCGCAACCGCAAACATATTATTCACGCCTAAGAAGCCTGATGTTGATTGTCTGATTGCCTCCGCCGCTTCATCGGGCGTTCTGTCGTTAGTGCCGATTGCCGTATTTACCGCATCACCGATTAAGTGTTGGTATTCAAACAGTTTTTCACTTGTCGGTGCAAGATAGTATATGGTATGTTCGATTGCACCTAAAACGCTGTATGTACCCGATGAGGGTGAACCTCCCGCGCCGCCCGAACCGCCAAGTCCGCAAAGATTTCTAAGTGCTTCAACTATTCCGTTTTCGCCCATAGGAGTGCTGAATATTTGAAATAATCCTCCCGCTATCCTTTGAGCGTTGGTAAAGATTATGTTTACAGTGATTACTTTAAAAGCGATTCCTCCTGCAACGTGTGTCATAGTTACGTCACCCCGATAAGATGATACTTCACCGAATATTTCAACAAGTAACAGAAATGAAGCAAGTGCAAAAGCAGGGATTGCCATTACCATCGAAGTCACTAAAACCGCACACATAACCGTCAATAAGCGATTGAGCCTTTTTGAAACAACTGCTGATTTTAATGCCTGTCCTGCTGATTTTGGGGTTGAAAAACCCGCAATTGCATTACCGCCCGTTATCATTGCCTTTGCCGCCATAGTCGTAAGTACATCCTGCGCTTTTTCAAAGTTACTCATGTAAATTATCCTCCCTTTAATAATTCTTAATTTTTTATTTATCTCACTTAACGTGAAATTAACCTAATGCTATAATGGGGAACTGCTCGCGTTCATGCTGTCTAACGCCGCCGCTTCCGGCGGTCTGTCTTTTGCCCTTGTTTCCTCATAAATCGCTTCCGATGTTCCTTTGATTTTGATAGGTATATCTTCGAGAATAACTATATCGCTTGAATCCCATTCTTTATCAAGCTCTGCGTATGAATTGAAGCCGTCCTCCGGCAAAGTCCATTTTGGATTCAGCATATCATCCGTGTTAATTTTCATGTCGCATTTATTTATGTGAGTAAGATTAAGTATAGTTTTTTCTTTTTCAACCATAATTTTATTCAATGGATATTCAAGATGTTTTGTGCTGTCGCCCTCATAAAGCATTTCATAGCGCGGATGCTCTTCAAGCCTGTATTTCAAAGTTTTAAACGGCGGAAATCCACGGATAAGAACAATGCAAACAGAATTGGGCATTTTAGACAGTTCGTCTATCGTCATTAACTCCCGACCGAGGATTTCGTCATTGAAAGTAGTTGAACCTTGCCTTGACTTTGTTTTATTGATTTTCATTAAATCTATTGTCTCTTTGCCGAGCTCTTTTGAAATAAACTCATTCGTTTGTTGGTCTTTTCCTCCGAGATATACCATTGTATCGCAGTTGCCCGGTATTTCCTCCCACGATTTTTCATACAGCCGTTTAAGCTGTGAGAGATTTTGCAGAATAATTGTAGCCGATATTTCAAACTTACGCATTGTTGCTAATACAACCTCAAATTCGGGTATTTTGCCGACATTAGTCGGTCTCGCATAAACACAAAGTCCCCCAAACCCCGCATTTAAGCCGTTTGCTCAAAATTAAAAACACCGTCACGAAAGTGATGGTGCTTTTTTACGGCAACTTTCTTGAATATATGTGGAATAACATTAATCATATTATTGAAGTTTTCTTTTGCCGCCTAATTTTCAATTCGGGTCACTGCCCTGGCAGTGACGAGGGGGATTTAAACGGTTTATGAAATCAATAGTTATTTTCATAAATGTTGGTATTCACCAAATTCCCGCTTTTACCAAAGCGGCGAGGGCTTTTTAAAAGATTAAAACAAAGGGATTTTGCGGGTTGTCAAAAGATTATAAAACCCGCAATGTTATCCTGTGAAAGGGAGAAATTTTATGCACTATTTTGTTGCAGATTTGCACTTTTGTCACGCAAAAATTATCAGTTTATGCAATCGCCCATTCAACGATGTTAATGAAATGAATAACCGTCTTATCCGGAATTGGAACTCCATTGTGAGCAATAATGACGACATTTACATACTCGGAGATTTCGCTTTTCGGGGCAGCGGCGGCGAAATTCTTAAAATCGCTAAAAGGCTCAAAGGCAGGAAATATCTTATTCGGGGCAACCATGAAAAGTATCTGACCGATGCGAATTTTGACGTTTCTGTCTTTGAATGGATTAAGGATTATTTCGTGTTGAATTATGAAGATGCGAGGTTTGTTCTTTTTCATTATCCAATCTTGGAATGGCAGGATTATCACAGAAAATCGGCTCACTTGTATGGACACATTCACAATAATACCAGCCACATTCCCGACCATTCCGTAAAGTTTGCTTGCATGGGAAATAGGGCGATTAATGTCGGAGTTGATTGTAACAACTTCTTTCCCGTGAGTGCAAAAGAGGTTTACGAAAAGGCGTTTAAGGATTGGGGAAGTGATTGTTTGTTGATATAGTTGTTTTTGCGAATGTTTATATTTGTCAAATTCCCGCTTTTACCAAAGCGGCGAGCGGTTTTAAAAATACAAAACGGAGGTCAAAAAATGGCAAATTACTCAGAAAATTGTAGCGGCGACGAATGGATATATAACCCTGATTGCGTGCCGCCTGCTGAAATCCGCAAAGCTTTGTATGATGCGGAAAAGACAAAACTGCTGACTGTAGAAAATAAGTTGAAGAAGAAAATCATAGGTCAAGATGCGGCTTGTTCGGCTATCGGCAGGGCTTTAAGGCGTGCCGCCGTGGGTCTGAAAAAGCCTGAAATTCCGATTGCTGTTCTGTTTTTCTTAGGTCCGACAGGTACGGGGAAGTCCCAAATTTGCAAAAATCTTGCCGATATTTTGGGCAGGAAGTTGATTAAACTCGATATGTCGGAGTTTTATGCGAAGCATGAAGTCAGCAGACTTACAGGTTCGTCGCCCGGTTATATTGGTCACGAATCGGGCGGGCAACTGACAAATGCAATTCGAGCAAACCCCAACGCCGTTTTGCTGATTGACGAAATTGAAAAAGCCTCGCCTGGTGTCTTCAACATATTTCTACAGATTTTTGAGGGCAATTTAACGTCCGGCAAAGGCGAAGCAGTCAGTTTTTCGGATACTATTATAATAATCACAAGCAACATCGGTTGTTCCAAAATCGACAGACCCATCGGATTTAACACAAGTCAAAACAAAGCATCTCTGGCAATAAGTGACGACATGACATATGCCTTGAAAAAAGCCTTTAAGCCCGAATTTTTGAATAGAATCACAGAGTTTGTTGAGTTTAATACTTTGAGCGAAAATGACGTGTTTAAGATATGCAAAATAATGTTGAACGAAATAAAATCAAGAGCCAAGAAGTCAGGAACTAACCTTATTTTCGACAAAACGGCAATCAAAGAAATTGCCCGCCTCGGCTATTCACAGGAATTCGGAGCTCGTTTTTTAAGCCGTCAAATCGAAGCGTTAATATGTGACCCTATCGCCGATAAGATTCTTTCGGAGAACACGAAGCCCGGGATTATATACATAAAATGGGATAACGGCAACTTTGAATTTGAAACCGCTGAATCTCAACTTGAAAAATGCAGGTCTTTAAAGTCAGTCAAAAAAACAAATAATACTGCAAAATCAAACACAATCGGAAGCCATAATACATGGGTGAATTGCATTGATTTAGACAGCATGAATTTGATTTTTACTTGCAGAGATTCGTCAAATATTGCGGTATTAGAAGTAGGTGAATTTTACAATGTGAGATTGCAAACGACGTCGCTGGAGGAGAATATTGAGGTTGAACTTGAAGTTTTAATCAGCAAAAAAACCGAGCAACTCATGAATTTTGTTACCTACCACGGTTCGTTTTGGTTTGAAGAATTAACGGAAAAACAGCAATCGGATTTAACAGAAATTGCTGTCATGTCCCTGCCGATGGTTACTAATCCGCCCGAAAATATTTTAATGGAATTTTTGTGGTGATTTTATGTGTCCGCCCTCGCGGGCGGCGGGCAGTTTTAAAAAATTATGGAGGTATAAAATGTCAAAAAATATTAAAAAAATCACAGTTATCAACAATGCAGGTGACTTTACGATTATCACAGACGACAAGTACGAGATGACAAAAAGCAAGGAATTATGGCTGAAAATGCTTGCGTACAAAACTTTCGAGGATTTAGAAAAAGTCAGAGAAGAAGCGGTTTCGGAAGGACTTAACGACCTTGTTGACTGCATTGACAGACTCTGCGAAATTCTTAACGATGAGAAATTTTTAGCAGAACTTGAACAAAAGGAACGTGACAAATCTACAGCCAATGACAACAACGACGGCTACGACGATGATGCTGAAAGTGCTGACAACAATAATGAACTGCGGGGTTGGGTAGTGCAACTCAAAGGTGCAGACGAGGAGTTTCATATCAGACTTTTTTAGGAAATTAAGTTGCTTTTGATTTGCGGAGCAACTGTTTTTAACGCTGTTTCACAGCGTCGGTTTGGGTTTAAAAATAAAAATAAGGAGTGTTCTTTATAATGAGAAATGCTGATGAAATGCTTAGTTTACCTAAGCTTGCGAAAGACGATTGCTTCACTTTTGGTTGCAATCAATGCGGCAGTTGTTGCCGAAATAGGGACGATATTTTGCTGACGCCGCTTGACCTCTACAAAATTGCAAAGCACTTTGGTAAGTCAACCGGTGAAATTTTGGTCGAATATTGCACGGTGCACGAGGGGGAAATAAGCAAGTTGCCCTGCGTTCTGATTAAGCCGCTGGAATACAGAAAAACCTGCCCATTTTTAGGGAAAACCGGTTGCGAAATTCACCGTGCCAAGCCTGCGGTTTGCGCCTTATTTCCGCTGGGTCGGATGACAAATACCGATACAAAAGAGCTTACATATCTTCTCCAACCGGTTAATTGCGGGAATAAACGACAATCGCAAACGGTTCAAGAATGGCTAGGCGAATTTTCAATGATTGAGGAAGAGTCGTTCAACATTTTGTGGCACGAAAAAATAATGGAGCTTGTTGCAATCATAAAGGAAATTTATGCCCAAAGTATGCTTAGAGATATGCTGCCCAATGTTTTGCTTGCAAAGATTTATTTGGACTATGACCCTAACCTTGATTTCGCCGGATTTATGAAGCAATTCAATGCTAACATTGCGGAAATGCTTTGGCTTTTGAATGGATTAAAAGGCGAAATCAGTCGAAATGTGACATTTCATTCGATGTTTCACGGCATCGGAGTGTAATTGAAAATTTTATTTATGAGAGGAGAAAGTCAATGAAAATCACAAAAAACAAAGCACAATGCCTGAAATGCGGCGACATAATTGAAAGCACATACACACATGATTTCAGAAAGTGCAGTTGCGGGGCTTTGGCTGTAGACGGCGGGTTAGATTATATCCGCCGGACTTTCAGCGACCCCGGCATCTGCAAAGAATTGAGTGAATGTGACAATAAAAATTTTGATATTAAAGAAGGAGATTCAACATGAATAACAAAGAAAAATTTATCACCGTAGCGACTACCCACATTAAACGGCAAGGCATCACAAACCTCTTGGAATGGCTCGAAAACACGGATTTTTACACTGCCCCCGCAAGCACAAAATATCATTTAGCGACAGAAGGCGGCTTATTGCAACACAGCCTCAATGTTTACGACAAACTACTTAGGCTTTACGCTTCCGAATACGGTGCAATTTCCGAAGAGGCACATGAAACGCTTGCAATTATCGGGTTATTTCACGACATATGCAAGGTTAACTGCTACACAAAATCATGGAAAAATGTCAAAGTCTACAGCGAAAACGGAAACAAATCCGACGAAGCAGGCAGGTTTGATTGGGAATCCCAACCATACTATTTTTATGATGACAAATTCCCGTTCGGCTATCACGGACCGAAATCTGCATTCTTAATCGAACGGGTAATTCGGCTCACCACGGAAGAGTACATCTGCATCGCAAACCATATGGGTGCATACGACCGCTCGCCCAACGATTACACGCTTAGCGGAGTGTTTGAGAAATTCAACCTCGCATTTTTGTTGCATACGGCAGACGGTTTAGCCACCATTTCGGAAAAGAGTGGTATTAAGATTTAGGAGGAAAACGACATGAAACTGTGTAATTCGGAAATAATCAAAAAAGTAAAAGACCTTGAAGAGCAAAAGAAACGGGCACTAGCGGAGGAACGAAACAATTGCTGTTCTACATATCAGACCGAGTCGGATTTAATTGATTTGGGGTATAATTTTGCAGCGACAAGAAAAATTATTGCGAGGATTGACAATGAAGTCGGCAGGTTGAAGCACGCCCTAAATGTAGCAAATGCAACCGTTATAGTGCCTGATTTTAACAGGACTATCGGCGAGTGTCTTGTCTATATGGCACAACTCAACAACGAAAAACACATACTCGAAACTATGGCATCAAGAAAAGCGAAATCACGCATCACAAACTACGGCGGAGTTGTTGAGTTTACAATCACAAATTATGACATTGAGGAATGTAAAATTAAACTGGGTCAACTCAATGAAACTATCCGCCGGTTGCAAATCGCCCTTGACCGAATTAATTTAGAACATATGTGCGAAATTTAAACATTTTCCGCGTGTAATTCACTTTTTAATCTAATAACTTTGTGCAATTAGTTGAGGTTTATTGTTGACTTTTGTTACTTATCGGCGGTGCAGCAAGCGACTGCGGTCGTGCATTTTTAGCCGACTTATCCGGTTATTGATGAGTGTTTATTGTTAAAGTTAGCGATTTATTCTGGTGAAAATCAGTTGTATGATTACACGAAAAACCTTACAGCGGCAGAGGTTCGGTTCTATGCCGCTACTTTTATAGAAGCCAAGCAAAATTCAGCCCCATCTTGGGGCATTATGAAAGGATTGATTTGATAAATGTTGTTAAAACACATCTGCGAAGTGTGCGGGAAAGAGGAGATTTTGGACAGCGAAACTGCATTTTATGAGGGCTGGGATTATCCTCCGAGGATGGGGGAATTTGGAGTAGTTTCGCCCAGAACTTGCGGAAATTGCGGCATTGATAAAACCTTGTGGTGGGAAATGATGTGTAATAAAACGCCTGTTTCAAAGTTGAGTAAAAATCATTGGGAGACTCTTAACAGGATTTTGGGGGAACCGGGGAGTGTTGGGGTGGGGGCAGAATAGGGGTGGTGGGAGATGGCAAGCATAATTGACATTTAGAGTAAAATGATGACAAAATTTAAAATTAAAAGTTGACATTAACCTTTAAAAATGGTATAATAAATAAAAACTCCTTGAGATTGAGCCGGAAAGCGGGGGAATTATAGTTGGCGTTAAAATACCTTAAATATGAAGAAGCTGAAACCGCAAAACCCGAATGGCTGTGGCCTGGTTTTATTCGTCTTGGAAAGGTCTGTTTGATAACAGGAGAAGGCGGGGTTGGAAAATCCACGCTTACATACAAGTTGATTGCCGCCGTCACAACAGGCAAGATTTTGCCCGGACAGGAAGAAGCGAACATCGCTCCGTCTTTTTGCCTTATCCAAAATTCGGAGGACGAGCCTCATGAGGACACGTTGCCGCAATTAAAACATTTCGGTGCGGATATTAGTAAAGTGCGTTCAATTGAAGCCGACGGCGAACCGCTAACGCTTCTCGACCCACGGTTTGAAGAGGCGGTGGCGGAGCTAAACGCCAAGCTACTGGTAATCGACCCGTACACGACATTTCTCGGCACATCAAGTATGTATAGCCCTCCGTCTATGAGGAACGCTCTTAACCGATTACAGGAAATAGCACAAAAGCACAAATGTGCGGTTGTTTTGGTGGGGCATATTAATAAAAATGAGAGTGCGAAATCAAGCAACCGACATCTCGGAAGCAGCGATATTCGCCATGCTCTGCGTACCGTTCTTGTGGTCGGCAAGCTTGACGGCGACATTTACGCTGTCGTTCCCGAAAAGATGAGCCGCGGACGGCGGGTGAAAGCTGTTGCTTTTGAATTAAGCGGCGTTCCCGACAATGAGAATATCGTCAACCTCGAATGGATCGGAGAATGTGATACCACCGCCGATGAGTTGCTGAATGGGGGTAAATCGTCAAACAGCTACGGCGATGAGCCTATAACCGAGCGGCTTTTACCGATAGAAAAGGCAATGCGGTTTCTTGAGGAGAACCTTACCGAAACCCCTATCGACAAAGATGAGGTCGTGAGTGCCGCCGACAAACAGGGCATAAAGTATGAAACGCTCCGCCGTGCACGTGAAAAACTCGGTGTTGTCACCGATTCTCGCGGTAATCGGTCACGGTGGTCGTTGCCGCCTGATTAGCGTGTTCAGTTTGCGTGTTCAACCACACTTAGGCACTGTGAACACGCAAACTGAACACGCACGGAGAAAAGTATCGAAAGGATTTGTGCACCATGTTCAAAGCAATAACCAACCAAATATATTACAACTACGCCGTTGATGAAAACGGCAAGCCATATTTATCGGAATTTAAATATGGTGACAAGGAAACGGGCGACTATTTTTGCACAATGAGCGAAAATAATCTGATATGGCATAAGCCGGCGGGGGAGTTTTTGTGCGATGTAATAACAAACGAATTTGAACGCTTGCAATTTGAATCCGTAATGATTCGTTACGGAATACAGCAGGTGGTTAAGCCCCCGGCGATAGTAAATTGGGACGAAATGGGTGATTGATTTTGATATTTAAGTGCGGAAATATCGCTGTTGCAAATATGATTACGGGCGATATTTTGAACGAAAAACTACTCCCGATAGCATCTTGGGGCTTGGGCGATTTGCTGAAATATTTGGAACGCCGTGTTTACGCTCAGTCGAATACCACGGCAAAAATTATCGATGCCCGCGACTGCGTTTATGAGCATGAGCAGAAAGCATTTAAATTGGGTTTGTCTGATTGCTATTGGATTTCCGCCGACGAAACCTTGAAATTTGAAGACGTGTCGCCTTATTATCAACCGTTTAATACCTTGGATTTTGTCCGGGGTTTCGCCTCGCCGACATTGCGTTTGGCGGGAAGTTTTGACAAAGAGTGGCAAAAAAAGGGTGCGAATACATACATAGCTAAAAAGCAACCCGATTTATCGGCACAGTTGGAAACCCAGGCATCTTTGCTGGCTTCCCTGCTTGGCATCGGCGATAAAAAAACTATCACATACGGCGGTCAAATCTTCGGACAGGGTACAACCTATATACCTAATATGAGTACGACCCACAAAATGCTGCTGGATTTCGGCTCAATTTTAGGCATGAAATGTTTGAACAACGGCTTTAATCTTACCGAGGTTCAAGATTTGTATGACAAAATCGGGCTTGCGGATATTATAGAATCGCATATTTTGCGGGTCAGCCTGTTTGACATTATTATTGGGAACCAAGACAGAAAGAATAATCCCGGAAATTGGGGATTTTTCAAGAACACAAAAACCGGGGAAACTAGCCTCGCCCCCGCATACGATTTCAATCTAGCCTGCGTGACATTGTTCCCCGAAAAATACTTTTCAGATAGGGCAATTTTGCTCAAACGCATAGGTTTAGGCGGCAAAGCTCTAAGCATATTGGAAAGCTGGAAAGGCACAATAGATGTGTTTTGCACTGAGAATGAGATAGAAAGTTGGAGGCAAAATTTTGATATGCTTTGTTCTGCGTTGCTGAATTGAAACAATAATTTGACCTATATCGGCGAAAAACGCCCTGCTCTTAATATGAGAGGGGGCGTTTTTGGTATTTTATGGCAGATTGATTTTCTTTAAGTAACTTCCTTAAAGAAACAAAAAAACTTGCAGAAAAACATAATATCATAGGTTTTATTATAACACATTACACAAAAATAGTCAATATAAATGCCAAACTTTAGCAATAATGCCAAAATTGACCTTGATTTTTGGTAATTTTGATAGCAGAAAGAGCCTTAAATTTTATAATTTTAATTTTATAGCCGTCAAAATTCTAGTCGATTTTGACGGTATTTTTGCGTTCAAAATGGTTGCGGCGGGTGCGTTTATCCAAAATTTGCTATAATTAAAGAAAGGGAAAGGGTGATTTTATGCCGAAAATCGGGGCGAATATTTACAAACGCAGGGATGGTCGCTGGGAGGGGCGTTACATAAAGGGTTACGGCGAGGGCGGCGGGGCAAAATACGGTTATGCTTACGCCAAAAGTTACACCGAAGTCAAGCAAAAGCTTTTGAAATCGCAATCTTTAACTGGGTTAAGTGGCAAGTCAAGCGGGGAAATTACCTTTGGGGAATTGTGTGAACGCTGGCTTGCCGCCGCAAAATTGACGGTTAAAACTTCGACTTATTCGGGCTATGTCAATATGCTGAACAAGCAGATTTTGCCGATTTTAGGCGGCTATAAATTGAGCAAACTGTCGAGTGCGGTCTTCGATAAGTTCACTGCGGATAAACTCGAATCGGGCAGACTTAACGGCGGAGGCGGACTGTCGGCGAAGTACGTCCGTGACATTCTTTCGCTGATAAAATCAGTCGTTGCTTACGGCGAAAAAGAGCATTTAATTGCCAAAGATAGCTTCACAATATCCTATCCCAAAAGCGAAATTCAAGAAGCCCGCATACTTTCAAAAGACGAACAGGCAAGGCTTGAAAGGATTTTAATAAGTGATTTTGACACCGTCAAACTGGGCATTTTGATTTGTTTGTATACGGGTTTGCGGATTGGTGAGTTGTGTGCTTTGAAGTGGAAAAATATATGTTTGGCTGACGGCTATATCTCTGTCTGCAAGACGATTCAGCGGATTAAAAGCGTTGGCAACACCGCTGCGAACAAGACAGAAATTATAATTGACACGCCGAAAAGCAAGAGTTCTATTCGTATTATTCCGCTCCCTCCGCCAATCGCCGGCAGGCTGAAATCTCTGCAACCGACTAACAACGAGGCGTTTTTCCTTACGGGAATCGAGGGCGAATATATCGAACCGAGAACACTCTCGAACCGCTTTAAGTCCTACCTAAAAGAGTGTGAAATTGACGAGATTAATTTTCACGCACTAAGGCATACTTTCGGCTCACGTTGCATTGAGGTCGGCATTGACGCTAAATGTTTGAGCGAAATTTTGGGTCATTCAAGTGTTAATCTTACGCTCAATCGTTATGTTCATTCGTCATTTAAACAAAAGCAAGTTAGCATGGAAAAGTTGTGCGGCGAGAGTGTATTAAATATTTTATCGCCGTCAGTTTAGCCGTCAAAGGTTTTCTCAAAGCCTTTATTTATGGGGGTTTGAGAGGTATTTTCTTTAAGGAAGTTACTTAAAGAAAGGCACTAAAGCACTATTGTGAAAATAATATCCAGAAAGGGAATAATAAAATGGCATTTAAAGGTAATAAAAATAATAATCCATCCTCACAAAATCAAACAATGAAAAGCATTAAAATACCCTCAGAAACTAATGATAACCTACCACAC
>WRLG01000003.1 GCA_009777725.1 Oscillospiraceae bacterium
TCAACAGGGTTAATGTCGATTGATGAACTGCTTTTTTCGCTTGTTGACGTTGGCATTGCTATGCAAGTTGAACGAAGAAAGGGTGTAATTAGAATGCAATTACGTCCTTTTTAAGTTAGTGCGTATGGTCTCTTTGAACAAATTTAGACCACATCCCCCTCTGAAACCCCGATTTCACGGGGCTTCAAGTAGTTTCAAGACATCAAAATCAGCAGTTTGGTCAACAATCGGTCAACTCTTATGATGTTCAAACTTACAAGAAGTTCTGATTTTCAGCGGCTTTTCGCAACTTTCACTACTCTGCTTTACTTTGCGGTAACAGCGGAAAATCGGGTAAAATTTTCGTCACCGCTTCGGAACAATGCTTGTCGCTTTTTCGGAGAGTGTGTCCGTAAATTCCAAGTGTTACATCGGGGCGAGCGTGTCCGGCACGTTTTGCGGCATCGGGAACACTGATTCCTGCTTGCAACAACAAGCTAATTGAAGTGTGGCGAAATTGGTGCGGATTGACTTGCTCCAAATTGTTCTTTTTCAAAAATTTCGCAAGCCAAGCACGAACGGTACTCGTTCCCAAATAGTCACCCGGATTTTGAATTGACGAGAACACAGCATTTATCGAAGTGTTCCATTTCGAGCCATATTCAAGTGCCGTTTTATCGCAGTACGCCTTGTAGTCGGCAAGCATTTTCATAATGCCGTCGTCAAGATACACCCACCGCCTGCCTGAAACGGTTTTGCAACCATCGGCGACGTGCCGCCCTGTTTTATCGACTACAAAATGCTTGCACAAATGCACTCTGCCCTCTTCAAAATCAACATTTTCCCAAGACAAGGCACACAACTCACCGATCCTGCAACCGACCGCCAGCAATAAGCTGAAAAACACTTGGTACAAGTAGTTGTCCTGTTCGTAAAGAGCTTTGAAAAATGCGTTGATTTGCTCCTCACTCATCGCCTTAATATCGGGGCGAAATTTTTTGGGCGGAGTTGCGGCAGTCGCATAATTCTGAGGAATTATTCCCTCTTTGACCGCCATTCCGAGAACATTATGCACAAATGTGTGAAGCTCTCGAACGTATTTTGCCGTTGTGTATCCGCTCGTCACCATTTCTGAATAAGCCTTGTTTAGGGCATTCGGCGAAAGGTCTTTCAACTTAATATGCCCGATAAACGGTGCGAGTTTTCTTTGGCTGAAACCGTAGTTGTAGAGTGTGGACGATGCAACGACAAGTTCTTTCGCTTTCAAGAAATATTCGGTGTAACTGTCAAACGTGATATTACTATCAGTTGCCGTATATTCGTCAACGAATTTTTCAAAAATCACACTCTGCTTTTCGGCATTTTTTCTATTCCACGCCTCACTTTTGGCATGGTCATATTTAACCGAAAGATTCTTGAAAATTTGCTTGCCCGTCGTTACGTCCAGATGATCAAAAACCCGCACACGGTACGAAGTAATTTTGCCGGCTTTATTGCGACGCTCTTGTATATTTGCCATAAATTTCCCTCCATAAATTTACGGCATATTCCTATACACCCATTATACCACGTTCGGTATTCAGAGTCAATAGAAAATATGCTGTTTTTAAAATTTTATTTTTCCAGCGTGACAAATGTGACAATACGGACAAAACTATTCTAACTCGTAACTTTTTGCCCGCACTTGAATTTGCTCCTGTTTCTCAAAATGAACAAGCGATTGCAGGTTCATCTTGATTGTTTCCATTCGATTTATGCCCTCGGCGAATCGGTTAATTATCGATTTGTCAGACTTGATTTCTGCCGATAATTTATCGTATTCTTTACGCAGACTTTTAGTTGGTTTAGACGAGTTGTTTACCCGATTTGCAAACTTTGTCAGTCGCTCATTTTTACTGTTATAAGCGATAATAAAATCGTTGCATTTTAGCTTATCAGCTTTGATTTTGTCAAGCATATCCGCTAAAGTTGAAATGCCGTTTTCCTGCAAAAATGCAATGCTGATTGAAATGTCTTGCAGGCTTTTAGCGTTTTTGAAATTTTTCAGATTTACATCAAGATGCTGATTGAATTTGCCGCCGTTATCTCTAAACCGCAACAGTTTTTCAATCAGATTTTCTTCCCCCTCAGGCTCGTTCTTTACAGCCCATTTTTCAAGATTTTCAAGCCTATGTTTCAACCTCTCAATTTCCTGATTTTGCCTTTGAATTTCACGATTACGTTCACCTCTCCCTGTTAAAATTCCCCTGCTCTCCAACCCGCAAACCGCCCCGCCCAAATGAATTTGCGGGATTTTTTCTATGTCCTGCCGCTTGTAACTTCGGTGGTCGATTTTGGTTTCAGCGTGATTATTTTTTTCGAGATATTCATTGCAAATATTCGCCCAATTTTCCCGCCAAAGTTCAGCACTCGCCCTGTTGTTCCAATCAACAGATGGCTCACTGCGGCACTTATATTGCCGCTTCTTTTTGTCGTAAATTTTGTTGCCGTTATCGTCAAGTTCATACACTTTTTTCTGCTTACTGCCCCAAGTTCCGTCATCGTTAAACGGTCGCACAGTCAGCATAATATGAACATGAGGATTGCCGTCATTTTTGTCGTGAATACACAAATCAGCAACCATTCCCTCGTCAACAAAATTTCGCTTGCAATACTCCTTTGCAAGCGAAATTTGTTCTTCTTTCGTAAGCTCATTCGGCAACGCAAGTTCAACAGTTCTTGCGAGTTGAGCGTTGCGATTTTTCTCAATTTTCTCAACTGAATTCCAAAGCAAGCTGCGGTCTGAAAATTCATTCGGGGCATTGACAGGAAGCAAAATTTCCGCATGAATAATCTCTTTCTTTTTACGGTAATCGTGGGTCACTCCGTCATATTCATTTGTGATTTTACTGCCCGAAATATATGCGGCGGAAGCTACGGCAGTCTTGCCTTTTCCACGAGTAATTATTCTGATTGAACAATGATAAATTGCGATAATCAAATCCTTTCTGCGTTAGCATTTTTCGCCGTTTGAGGCGGATTCCGCAACAGTAGATTTCTCGTCCGATAGGGCGATTGTCACGCCGTCTGCGAAAGACCGCACGATACCACTTTTTGTGGTATATAAGTGCGCTCTTACGAGATAAAGCGGGTTTTTACGCTTTATCTAAATTGCTTATTCAAAAAAAACGGCAATTTTAACTTGCCGAAAACAGCTTTTTCAATAGGCTCATTACTTCGTCATTTGACACATTTTCAGCACTTGGAATGAATGATTCAAGCATAGCACCACGCTCAATTAAACGCTTGGTTCTTGCCTTGCGATTGCGTTCTTTTTCTTCGTTTTCGGCAAGTATTTTTCGGTGTTCCAATTGTTCATCTTTCTTCAAACAAGAGCGTGTTTTGTTGATTGATTTTTCAAGCTCAATGTCGTTCTTTTCTTTCAGCTTTTCGATTTGCTCAATACTTGGCATAATGCGTTACCTCCTTGTAAATGTGTGGGTTAATTTGATAAATCGGACTCGGCTTTCGTCCCGATGATTTTTTCGGCGGGATTTCTTCTCGCAGATAATCATAGTCAAGCAAAATTTGAAGAGCCTTATTCAGTTCTTCGTTACTCTTGAAACGTCTGCAAAGCCGCAATAAATCACGCTTGGATATGCTCTCGGTTTTCTCCGATTTCAACTTCTCCAAAACATAAACCGCCCCTCAATTATTGCGTTACTACCCGATTTAGAGTAGGCAAAAATTGCCTGTTCGCAATAATATTCACCGATTAAAAACGCACATTCAAGGGTTAATAATTCCACAAATTTTTCGTCAGGTTCTGTTCCGTTTGTCACACACTCAACAGCGTGTAACAGCCCGCATAATCGGAGCAATTCGCCGTGATATTTTCCGCCCCAATCGGGACAGTCTGCAAACCTGTTTAAGAGAGAGAGCTCAATTTTTGTGTTGTAATATTCCACAAACCTTTGCCGTGCCTGTTCCGAAAATTTCAAAAGGATTTCTTCGCCGTCATAGGCAGATTTTTTACTCAGAAGTTTGCCGATTAAATTGGAATAATTCTTGATAATTTCATTGCCAATCGGCTCGGTATCGTAACGCCTTTCACCAATATAAGACTTCGGGAAACACATCAAAAATCTTGCAACTAAGCCGCTATTCAAGAAGTCACTGTTCCCCATTAAATCCGCAAATCTGAACGGCTGACCGCAAAGGCAAATTGAGAGATACGGGCGTTGCAAAACAATCGGTTCTGCATTGCAACGGTCTTTGTGAAACGGCTCACCACTCCACGATTTCAACAGCAAATCAAGGTTGGGTTTTCCTCCCGAATAACGTCCGCCGAAGTTTTGAAATATGCCCATTTCATCCGACAATAAAAGCAGTTCGGGATTATCTTCAAGCCTTGCAACAAGGGCTTGCGGAGTTGTATCATCGGCAAAAATTCTCACCATTGGATTTGTGGTGATATAATCGTCAAACGGCTTTCTGATATGGCGTAACATTGGTGATTTTCTCTCCGCTGGTTCTGCGAAAACCAACGTAAAAAGATTGAGCGATTCCGTATGGTCGAGCTTGCCCTCCATGCGGTAAATTCCGCTGAAACAGTGGGACAAAACGGACAAAATTGCAGTCGCTGACATGGCAGGGTCTGTGAAAGTTGTCCGTGAAATTCCCCGCACCATTTCATGGGGAATTGTTGGCAACGCTTCAAGAGGAAAGTTAGGCAAAGTGCTTTTGTCACGAACAAGCGGAACGGGTATTTTCCATTCAAACTGTTGCATAAACAGCCCCCTTTCCGAGTACGGTTTCAAGCAAATTCTTCTCTGAAATCAGATACTTATTCCCAGCCATAAAGCAGGGCAATTGACCATTTAGACACATCTGACGAATACGATATTCCGACAGTCCGTCAATGAGTTGCGATGCCTCTTTGATTGTAAGAATACGGGGTTTTTGCGTGGTTTGTTGATTCATTTTTGAATCCTCCTTTTTGTTTTTTTTTTTTGTACGAATACATTTATGTGAAACCCCATATTTTCCGCAAAGAAAACAGCCCTGTTCCGTTTGGAATAGAGCTGTTTTGTCCGCTTTGTCACATTTGTCATGCAACATCAAGAATCGGTTGCCAATTTTGCTCATAAATGCCACGCCCAACGACACGCTCCATAATCATAGAAACATAATCCGGTTGAAAGAACGGAATTGTCCCCAAATCAAGTAGCGTTTGTAGATTTAAGTCGATTTCCTTGTCGAGCAAATCAAGCCAAAGCGGAATTGCATAGGATAATTGCCAGACTGGGCAGTAACCTGTGTAATATTCTTTCCAACCGCCAAAGCCGAAATGCGGGAACGCCAACGCCGCACCTGCATCCATAATTTCGTTCAAAAACAAGTCGCTGTTGACCTGTTCTGCCAGTATTTCCGATTCTAAAATTTTACGCAGATTACGAGGCAAAGTCCGAAGCGTTGGGCATTTATATACAGCAAGTCTTTGGGTAAAAAATATACAAGCGGCATATATTTGAGGTTACTGTCGGCGGGGATTTTATATTGAGCCATTTTAATTTTCCTTTCTTTTGAAATATCGTTATATTTAATAACGACAATACTGTGGTTATATTGTTCCTGAATTTGAAATTTATTTTTGGGATTAAGGTGAAAGAACAGGAATCGGAGCAAAAACCTCCGTATAATATGTAACGCCAAAGACATGCCTCAATTGTTTCTATTATATCAAATTATTTTTGGGAAGTCAAGGTAAGGGTGAAAAAAGACCGCTGAAATGACGATTTGGGGCGTTTCAGCGGTTTATAGCGGTTTATTGTTATAAAATTTTTTCAAAAATCCTTGCAATTAAACGCAAAATGTGGTATAATTAAAGGTATAATTAAACATAACAAAAAAACGGGGTTAATCCCCCGCTTTTTTTGTTATACTCGTTAAAATCAAACAATCGGTTCGTCAACAATAATTTCTTCCGATGCGCCCTCATCGACAATCTCGCCTTCAAATTCCTCTTTTTTCGGCTTTTCGATAAACGCGCCGCACTTACCGCAGTAATTGTTTTCCATAGGCGAATCAACTCCGCAGGAAGCGCAAAGTATAACGCCCTTTAATGCTCTCAACTGCGCTTTCATCTCAACGATTGCTTCAAGCGATGCTGTTATGCCGTTTACGGCTTCGGCTATTTCTTCGTCGGGCTTATCCTTGCAGGTGTCGTAATAATACTTGCCAAGGACATAATAAGTATCGCTGATACTGCGCTCGCTTGAAATAATTCTGGCGTTAAGCTTTGCGAAATCACCTGCCATCCTAGCCTTCTCGCCGACGACCTTACCCGTTTCGGACAGGGTTTTTCCTACCTTGTCAAAGATGTCATTCATTAAAAATACCTCCTATATATTAATTGATTTATGCTTACAGTAATATTATATCACGTATAATATTAGATGTCAATACCTTTGATAATTTTTAATATATTATTCACATTTTTATTTTTACCGTTGCTTATGATTGTTAAAGCCGCTCTGAGCTTATCCGCCGCCGCACGCATATCAATGCCGGGGCGGCTTGAATAAAGCACTGCCACAGGCTCGCCGACTGCAACACTGTCCCCTAAAGTTTTCAGCATCAATATCCCGGCGGCGTGGTCAATCGGGTCATCTTTTGTTTTTCTTCCCGCTCCCAATTCAAGAGACAGCAATCCTAATTTTTCGCAGTCCATCTCATCGATTACTCCGCCCTTATCGGAAAGCACCTCTTCCTCATAAGCCGCGCAAGGAAGCAGTGAAGTATCATCAATGACCCGGGGGTTGCCGCCTTGAAGCTCAATCATTCTTCTGAACGTATCTAAAGCCATACCCGATTTCAGAGCCTTTTCGGCAAGCTTAAAGCATTTTTTTTCAGAGCCCCGCCCGGCAACGCAAAGCATCTCAGCCGCAACCGCAATGGAAAGCTCCTCCAAATCCGCAGGACCACTACCCTTCAGCGTTTGAATGGCTTCAATCACTTCAAGTGAATTTCCGATTGCGCGCCCGTGCGGCGCGTTCATATCGGTAAGGATTGCCGAAACCCTGCGCCCCGCAAGCTTGCCGACCTCAACCATAGCTTTTGCCAGCTTTTCCGCTTCCTCGGGGGTTTTCATAAAAGCCCCGCTGCCGAACTTAACGTCCAGCACAATGCCGTTCGCGCCGGAGGCAAGCTTTTTGCTCATGATTGATGAGCAAATCAGCGGAATGCTGTCAACCGTGCCGGTGCAATCGCGCAAAGCATATATTTTTTTATCTGCGGGGACTAAATTCGCCGTTTGTCCTGCTATGGCAAAGCCCGTTTCGTTCACGATTCTTATAAAATCATCATAGCTTAGCTCTGTACTGAATTCGGGTATTGATTCAAGCTTATCGATAGTGCCGCCCGTATGACCCAAGCCCCGCCCCGACATTTTAGGTACGCGCGCTCCGCAAGCGGCGGCAATGGGAGCCGCTATAAGCGTAATCTTATCACCCACTCCGCCCGTGCTGTGCTTATCAACGCAAAATCCGAGAGGGCTTAAATCAAGCATATCTCCCGAATGTGCCATAGCCAGCGTCAAGCAGGCAGTTTCCTCGGCGGAAAGCGAATTAAAGCAGATAGCCATTAAAAGCGCGGACATCTGATAATCGGGTATTTCACCCGAAACATATCCGTTTACTATATATTCAATTTCTTCACGCGCAAGCTCAAAGCCGCGCTTTTTTTTTATTATTATCTCATAAACAGAGGAAGTCAATTGTTTAATACACCTCGATTCCTTTAAAATAAAACTTTAATATATCAACATAGGAAGAACCCTGCTTAGCCAGAAGGTTCGCGCCGTTTTGGCTCATCCCGACACCGTGACCGTAGCCGTAGGTAGTAAACGTAAAGTTTCCGTTATTAAATTCAACGCTGAAGCTGGCACTTTTTAATTTAAAGCCCATAACCTGCTCGCGCATTTTTCTGCCCGTAATCGTAGTTTGCCCGTCAATGTTAACCGCGGCTACATAATTGCCGTCAACATGGCTCATCACCTTAATCCAGTTTTCGGGATTATCCGAGAGCTTAATTTTCAAGGCGGTTTCCAAAGCGGTTTTTACTTCGTTTTGAGAATATGTAACGCTTACTCCGTAGTTGGAATCTTTAACGTCAAACGGACATTCAACGCTTGTAAGGTAAGATACATTACTGCCCCATACATTCTCGCTGGATGCGGTAAAGCCTGCGGACGAAGCCATATAAACCGTCTGGGCGAACTTCCCGTCATAGTAACAGCCTACGCCGAACACGCTCTCTACTAAGTCCCGAATTCTCGGCGAATAATTAAAATCGACTAAAACACTGGGGGTTAAGCCGTTGATGTTATGATACTTAATATAGCTGTAAGCGGCTACAGCCTGTGCCTTTATCGCCTCATCGCTGAAAGAATCGGATAATTCCCTTGAAGTTATCGCGCAGATAAGCTCAAAGCCGTCAACCGTATGTACCGCGCCGTTATAGCGCGCCGTAAGCATTTCGTCCTTAGCTCCGCCCACAGGTAATTTTTCATTTTCGGTAAATGTATCGTGCTCCTTGTAAACAATGCCCTGCTCGGTAAAGGCTACGACAATATCAGGAACAGGCACAGACGGGATTTTTGACAAATCCTCCGGCACTACGGTAACAACAGCGGAATCAAAAGCCTCTGCCTCTGCCCTTGAAATAAGCAGGCTTACCTGCGGTGCGTCCGATGCCAGCACAGCTTGCGCTTCGGCTTCAAAGCTACCCTCGTGATGTAACTCACTGCTTTCGGTTTGCTCCGTCAACCCTAACGGTAAAGCCGCCGTGAACTCTGAAGCCATGGCGTTATCGAAAGCCGTGTTCTCATGAACCTCTTCGGTGTATAAAAGGCTCGGGGCTTGCGTAAAGAGAACAGTTGTGCTTTCATCGCTTCCGCGGGAATCAAGCCCGCCGCCGCTCGGCTCGAAATAGCCAAGCTCAAAGACTTCCTGCTGTTTTTGATTAAGCGTTTCCATCTCAGCAAACTTCGTCTCGGTATTTGCAATATAACGATACTCTGCCGGAATCTCACCGTCCGACACTTCCTCGACCAATAAAAAGGAAAACATGTAAAAAACTACCACTAACAAAACCGCCGTCAACCCGCTAAGTGTCGCCCGAAACCTCATATCCAAAATTCCTTTCCCGTCCTGCGCTTTTTTTCTCTATATAAAGGAAATGCCCATTATTAATTGCTTAACTCCCGCCGTATCTGTAATAGATTTCGGGCCACTGGGGGCTGGGATTAATTTCAAATTTAGTCGTGTCGATATTTTCCGTAGTTTCCCCCGGGCGAAGCTTCCGCGCTACAATTATATGCCTGCTCGGCTCCCAGTAATACTGGCAGGTGGATAAAGTGAGGAATTTATCATTTTCATCTGCGTCAATGCCTGTTATGATTTGGTTTCTGATGTTAACCTCGGTTATAAACTTTTCAAAGGTATAATCACCGCTTGCCGAAAAATCAATAAAATTCTGATAATCGAACACATTCCCGTTATCATGCTCCGGCTCGGTGTTTGTTACGAAGGAGGCAATGATAACATAAATGTTTCTTTCATACTTGGTTTCCAAATATATAAACGGATTTTTCAGCCAGTATCTTTTGTCGTAAAGGTAGTAGTCCATATTTCCGAACATTGAGCCGTCTTTGTTATTATGCCCGTACAGAATAATATTGTCAGATTCCTCATAGTCGTTGACAACATTTCTGAAATCGGCAAACACCGTACCTACGCTTCGCTTTTGACCATAGAAGTTATAATCTATATAATATTCGTTATTGTCGGTCTGAACGATGGGCTCCATGAAAACATTGGGTATTTGTATCCAACCCGCGTAATCCGGGTTTTTCTCCAGATAAGGCAACGCCGAATCCAGCAACACAAGCGGCTTTCTCTCCTCGGGAGCTTCCCTTTGGGCGCGGGACTCCCCTCCCCTGCCCGCCTGCTCATTTCCGAACACATCACCCTCCGGGCGCATACTGATAAACCTGTCGTTCAGCTTTTGCGCCTCATGCCTCTCATAAAGCTCCCTGCCCAAAAAAACTCCGCAGACAACAATAACCAAAATCAAGGCAATCGTAACAAGCTTGCTTATAATAACCTTAGGTTCGTCCCCTTTAAGCGGTATAAAACTTTCGGCAAAGCTCTTTTTTTTCTTTTTAACGCCGGGCTTATAATGCTGCGCCGCCCTGTATTCATCAGACATAGCCATATATGATATACTCCTTAGCCGGGAAATCCCCGGTGCATATTACAATGATTACTCACTGTCCGTCTCCGATTCAAGAGTGGCTTCGCCCCCAGCCTCTGCCGCTTGCTCTGCTGACGATTCTGCTGTTGAAGCCGTTGTCGCCCCGGTGGTTGTTGTAGTCTCGGTTGTTGTTGTTCTGCGGCTTGCGGTCGTTTCCTCGGTTGTCGTTACTCTGCGCCTTGTGGTGGTTTCCCCGGTCGTTGTCGTCCTGCTTCTTGTTGTGGTTTCCGCAGTAGCGGTTCTTGCAGTAGGCTCGGGGGCGGCGGTTTGGACTTGTTGCTCTGTCGGAGGTGCTGTTGTTACTGCCGCCGTTGCGGGCGGAGGTCGCCTTGTTGTTGTAACGCTGTGTTCCTGCGGGGCGGTTCTCACCGTTCTGGATTCGGTCGTAGAAACTTCGCTTTCCGATGTCTCGGGCACGGTCGTTTGAACAGCTGTTCTGACGGTTTGGGCGGAGGTTATCGCGCTCCAGTGCAAGCCCCTTGCGTTGGGGTTAATGATAGCCGTGGTAAAGTCAAAGTCGCTTACCCTTTCGCCATCGCGTAATTTCCGCGCGAAAACTACAAACCGACCGTCTCTGAATATATTTGAGCAGGTTGAAAGCAGGATAAGCTCATCGCCGAAGCGCACGTCAACAGGGCTGACAATATGGTTTCGGTGCTGAATCTCATTAAGGTAGTCATTAAATACGCCTTCATCCTTTATGTTATCGATATAGTCGTGATAATAAAACACATCTCCGCTAAGGTCTTGCTTTGCAAGCGTGTTGGTATCAAAAAAGCCGTAAATAAGGTAATCCTCGATTCCGTTGAAGGTTCTCAGCCTTATAACAGGATTTTGCGCGTAGAATTCCAAATCAGCCTTGTATTCCCCCCTGTATTTCTTTAAATTGCCGAACATTGTGCCGTCCTCTTGGTTATGACCGTAAAGCACAAGATTAGGAGAGGTATTATGCTCCGCAATAGCAACGCGGTAATCTAAAAAGATTGAGCCGGCTTTGTTATTGCGCCTTTGATAGGTGCGGGTAAGGTAATATTCATTATCATAGCCCTGAACCACCGGCTGTTGGATTCCCAGTCCGGGAAGTTGGATAAAGGCAACTACATCGCTGTTTATACCATGATAATAGCTCATAATTCTGAGGTTATTTTCGGCGACCTCGTCAACGGTCGGCTCTCTGACGATGATGTTGCCGTGTTCGTCGTATTCTGTCACCTCGTTTAATTCCATAGAGCTGATAAACTCGTCTATTACCGCTTGGTCTCTAAGCATAAGCCTTGATTGCCAAAGGGTTTTGGTCAGCATAGCCCCTGCGGTTATAAAGGTAATTGTAGCGGCTAAAAATATAATTTTGCGGATGACTTCTCCCTTTTTATCACCCTTAGCGGGCAGGAGGATTTTTATTACGGAGGTTTTCCGCTTACGCTTTTGCTTAGCGGTTGTTGGCAAAGCGCGGATATTTGCAACGCGGCTTTCCTCTGCCGACATAGCTCCGCTTATAATGGTAAGATATTCCCTTTTATTGATTCCGTCTAAAGTGAGCAGCTCGTTTATGCCGTCATAAACGCACTCGTCCCCTTCTAAATCGGATGTAAATATGTCGTTAACATCATTATACCGTGGCATCTGAAAAAACTCTCCTCACCTGCTCCAGATGTAGTTATAATCCGGCTCTACGGCGTTCTCGTTTATGGACGCTAAGGACGTATCAACCGTCGGGTCTTCCCCGTCCCGCACCCTACGCCCCACAACTACGAAGCGGGAGGGCTCAAACTCGTTAGAGCAGGTTGAAAGGGTCATGAACTTGTCTTCCCTGTTAAAATCAACGCCTGTGTTTATAGCTGTCCTTGCGTTTAGGTTATCTCTCCACGAAGCGTAATCGCGGGGAGCGGCTCCTCTTCTTATGCTGATATAGTTATGATAATCCCAGATTATACCGTCTCTGGCTTGATGCTCCTCAACCTCAATCACGAAAGCCGCTATTATTTTATAGGTATACTCTTCATAAAGGTTGGAAAAGGTAAAGGTAGGATTATTCAGATAAAACTGAAAATTACTTCTGCTGGTACTTTTAACCTTATATCTGCTTAAAGTTCCGAACATCGTGCCGTCCCTTTGATTATGCCCGTATAATATGATATTGTCGCTCTGGTTAAAATTATAATCGTTGACTACGTTGCGGTAATCCGCAAAAATCGCCCCCGCCTTTTGGTATCTTCCGTCAAAGGCGTGGTCAACGTAAAAGCTGTTGTCTTCGTTCTGAACCACAACATCATTTATGCTTGTTCCGGGCACTCTTATCCAGCCTGCGGTATGCTCGTTCCGCTCCAGAAATGTCTCAAACCGCTCCATGACTATGAGCGGAGGCGGAGGGGGCGGAGGCTCGGTAACTGCCTCGGTCGCGGCGGTGGTGGTCATCTGTGTCACTACGGAGGTAACGGCGGTGTACTCATGCTGCCTTCTCCTTATGTCCTCCTTTACCCTTGCCTGCGCGATAAGATACCATGCAAGGACTAAAATTGAAGCTAAAAATATAAAAAAAGATATAATTAATGTAGTTTTGCGAATTTTTTCGCTCTTACTGTCATTTTTAGACGGTATTATTTTACTCCAGAATTTTTGATTTCCAGACAAAAACCTTACAACTCCTTAAAAAATCAATTGAACGGGTAAGCCGCTGTGACACCTGCACCTTTAGAGCCTGTTCAAGCTCTTACCCGTACTGTCTCCTGATTACGTCCCAGTCCGGCTCCTTGACATTCGGATTCATACGCGCCGTTCCGACATCTACAGAGGCGTCCTCACCCTTGCGAACCTTTCGAGAGAAAACGACAAAGCGCAAATTATCATACTCGTTAGAACAGGTTGAAAGCGTTAAAAATTCATCGCCGTACTCCAAATCCACATCTGTAATAATCTGCGAGCGGAGTGCTACGTGATTGACAAAATCGGTATACTGTGCCTTTCCGCTGAAATTTATGTAGTTATGATAATCAAAAATTACCCCGTCGCGGGTTTGATTCGGCGTTACGGGAGCTACAAAATAAGCAAAAATCTTATATTTATCGCTCCTGTAATTGGAACTGAAGTCTATAACCGGGTGCTTCTTATAATAGTCTACGTTATTTTTGTAATTATATAAATCCCCGAACATCGTCCTGTCCTTTTGATTATGTCCGTAAATAACAAGCTGGTCGGAACGCTTGGAGTAGGTTAAAGTAGCGCGCATATCAAGAAAGATTGTGCCTGCCTTGTTGTTCTTCCCGTCAAACGAGCGTTTCAGGTAATATTCGTTGCCGTCCGCCGATTTCCTCTGGACAACGGGACCGTCCACCTTTGTATCCGCTATACGCACCCACCCTATCGTTTCCGGGTTATCTTGAAGCAATCGCTTCGCTCCCGGCATGGGGTCGGCATTGTCATCGCCTTTATCCTCAATATGGATAAAGGTATGATATAAATCGGTAAGGGATTTACTTAAAAATTGCGCGCTCAAAGAAAGTCTGGCTTCGTTTCCCAAAACTACCCCGCAACCTATAAGAACAACTAAAGCAACCTGCGTTATAAGCTTGCTGAAAATTTCCTTAACCCCGTCTCCCTTTCTAAAGAACAGCCAATGCTTGCGTTGCCGTTTGTTTTTCGCCTTAACAGCTTTTTTATAAGCCTTCTTGGCGTCCTTGGAGAGTGCCATAATTTTTGCGTCCTCATTCCTAACTCCTTATTTGATATAATGTTACACTATTTTGATATAAAAGTCAAGGAAAACAAGGTATTTTGTAGTATTTGTCAAAATATACAGCAACATTTCGGCATAATAGTTAAAAAAATAAATTATTTTAGTCATAAATACCCAATATTGTTGTCATATACAATTTTATGCAGCTTTACAGTAGGCTTTGAACACGCCTTTGAACATAGAAATCAATTATAAAAAATAAAATTTTGCTGTAATATTGCAGTCGGTGTATAAATATGGTATAATAGTAACAGCAGACAAAAATGGGAACGCGGACGCGGGAAAGGGTTGGTTTACTATGGGAAAAATAAAGGTTGCCGTTTTATTCGGAGGAATGTCCAATGAGCATGACATTTCGCTTAGAACAGCTGAGAATATTATTTCGGCTATCCCCTCGGACAAATACGATGTTATACCAATCGGAATCACAAAAAAAGGGCGATGGCTTTTTTACCCGGGCTCTCCTAACCGCATTAAGAGCGGCAAATGGGATTCACACCCCGACTGCGCTCCCGCCGTGATTCTGCCCGATGCTATGTATAAGGGTATTGTAAAAATATCAAGCGGAGAATATTCCATAGATAAAATTGATGCCGTTATCCCCGCTTTACACGGTCGAAACGGGGAGGACGGCAGGATTCAAGGGCTTTTGGAGCTATCCGGCATACCCTATGTGGGGAGCGGATGCCTTTCCTCGGCGGCTTGCTTTGATAAAGCAGTTACGCACACCATCCTTGAAGCCAACGGAATCAAGATGGCAAAATGGCGGCAGGTCGAGCGCGGGGATTTAAACAGGTTTGAACCGATTTGCGAAAAAATCGGCGAGGAGCTGGGCTTTCCGCTGTTCATAAAGCCCGCTAACAGCGGCTCGTCATTGGGCACAAATAAAGCCTTTTCGCACGATGAACTGAAAAATGCCGTTAAGCTTGCCTTTTCGCACGATAAAAAGGTTGTGGTTGAGGAATTTATAAAAGGCAGGGAGCTTGAATGTTCCGTATTCGGCGGCGAAAATCCGTTCTCCTCGGATGTAGGCGAAATTATACCCTGCAATGAGTTTTACGACTATGAGGCAAAATACATAAAAGGCTCGTCCGAGATTATAATACCCGCTAAGGTTGATAGTAAGGCTTCAAGCCAAATACGCGATACCGCTGTTGAGGCGTTTAAAATCATGGGCTGCCAAGGGCTTGCGCGGGTTGATTTCTTCCTTGCCGAAAACGGTGACATCATTCTTAATGAAATAAACACTTTCCCCGGCTTCACTCATATAAGCATGTACCCCAAGCTTATGGAGCATATGGGAATTTCTCAATCGGAGCTTTTGGATAGGCTGATTACACTTTGTTTGGAGAGCTACTAGGCGCGGCGGGAATCCGCCGGAAATATGCCGTGAGGAGGTCTTTTAAGTGAACGATTTTGCCATAGGCGTATTTGATTCGGGAATAGGCGGTCTTACCTGTGTTAAAGAGCTTAACCGCCTTATGCCTAACGAGAATATTATATATTTCGGCGACACTGCCCGTATTCCTTACGGGACGCGAAGCAAGGAAACCATAAAGAAATACGCCGCGCAAGACGTTGAATTTATGAAAAAGCATGAGGTTAAGCTTATAATAGCCGCTTGCGGGACGGTTTCATCGGTTTTGGGCGCGGATAGCCGCCAATTCGGCGAAACTCCGTTTATCGGGGTGCTGTTACCTGCGGCTCAGGCGGCTTGCGCCGTCACCCGTAACGGAAAAATCGGCGTTATCGGCACATCGGCAACTATCAGCTCGGGTGCTTACGGCAAGGCTATACGCGGAATACGCCGAAGCATTACCGTTGCGGGTAACTCCTGCCCGCTCTTTGTCCCTCTGGTTGAGAACGGCTTCACCGACAGGGAGAACTTGGTTGTAAAGCTTGTCGCGGAACAGTATCTGGGGGTCGTAAAAAAAGAGGGGGTTGACGTTTTAATATTAGGCTGTACCCACTACCCCGTTATTTCCGAGGTAATAGCCGATTATATGGGCGCGGGCGTGACGTTAATATCACCGGGCGAAGAAGCCGCGAAGCACGCCTTTTCCTTTATGGCAAAATCAGCTATGCTGTCAGACAGGAAGGACAAGGGGCATAATACCTATTATGTTTCAGACAGCACGAAGCAATTTGCCCAAAACGCGCGGCTTTATCTGGGTGAGGAGATAGATGAAAAGGCATTATTTAAAGTCGATATTGAGGATTTGGCTTTATAGCCGTTTAATTGGCAATTGATTTAACAAGGAGAATAAATTTTGGTTAAGGATGTTTTAATCACGCTTAAAAGTATCCAGCGCGTGGATAAGGACGGGTCGGAGACGGAGTTGATTACCTCGGGCACAATCGAACCGACCGAGGACGGCGGCATCTGCATTTGCTACGAGGAATCTGCCGTTACGGGCTTCGAGGGCGCGCAAACCGTTCTCGTTTGCTACGGTGACAGAATGGTTTCCATGAAAAGAACAGGAGCGGAGATGCACTCCTCTGACTTTGTTATAGAAAAAAATAAAAAGCACCATTGCCATTACAGCACGCCCCACGGCTCGTTTGTGATGGGTATTTACACCCACAAAATAGAAAGCACCCTAACCGACAGCGGCGGCGACCTTTATTTAAAATATACAATCGACATAAATTCAAGCTATGTTTCTGATAATGAAGTTTTTTTAAATGTAAAATAATAAGGAGTATCATATCATGTCAAATTTTATAAATCCCGTAAAATCCGCCGTAGCGGAATTAAAAGAGTTAATAACGGATGCTTTCGGGCGGTTGGTTGCGGAGGGCAAAATACCCGCCGTTGCAATTCCGGCATTTAATATCGAAGTCCCCGCGAACCAAGCCCATGGTGATTTTTCATCAAATGCCGCCATGGTATGCGCTAAACCGCTGAAGCTCCCCCCCCGCGAAATAGCAACTTTGCTTTGCGGCGCGCTTGTTTTGGAGGGCAGTCATTTCAAAAAAAGCGAAACGGCGGGACCGGGGTTTATAAACTTCTTCCTCTCCGAAAAGTGGTTTTCCAAAACCGTCAAGGATATAATCACGGCGGGTAATGATTACGGTAAATCAAGCATTGGCAACGGCAAAAAAATACTTGTCGAATTTGTATCGGCGAACCCTACAGGTCCTATGCACATAGGGAACGCGCGGGGCGGCGCGTTGGGGGATTGCCTTTGCTCCGTTTTGTCTGCGGCGGGTTTTTGTGTAAGCCGCGAATTTTATATTAACGATGCGGGCAATCAAATAGAAAAATTTGCCGATTCGCTTGAAGCGCGATACCTGCAAATATTCAATAAAGAGCATGAAATGCCCGAAAGTGCTTACCAAGGCGAGGATATTACAGAGCACGCTAAAAATTTCGCGGATATTCACGGCGATAAATATGCCGGCGAAAATTCCGCGCTCAGGCGTGAAGCTCTCGTTGAATATGCCCTGCCGCTCAATATAAAAAAGCTTGATGACGACCTTTCAAAATACAGGATTACCTATGATAAATGGTTCAGAGAAAGCACGCTCCATGAAAGCGGCGAGGTTGAAAGAATCACGGAACTGCTGAAAAAAAGCGGGTATACCTATGAGCAAGAGGGCGCGCTTTGGTTTAAAACCACCGCTTTCGGCGATGAAAAGGACAGGGTTTTAATCCGCGCAAACGGCGTTCCCACCTACTATGTCCCCGATATTGCTTATCATTATGACAAGCTTGTAACGCGGGGCTATGATACCGCTGTGGATATATGGGGGGCGGACCACCACGGCTATGTACCGCGCATGAAAGCCGCTTTGCAAGCATTGGGGATTGACCCGGACAGGCTTAAAGTAATCATCATGCAGATGGTTCGATTGGTAAAAAATGGCGAAGCATACAAGCTCTCAAAGCGTTCCGGCAAGGCGGTTACGCTTGAAACACTGCTTGACGAAATCCCGATTGATGCGGCAAGGTTTTTCTTCAACCTGCGTGAAGCAAATTCCCATTTTGAATTTGACCTTGATTTGGCAATTGAGAAAACCTCCAAAAACCCCGTATATTACGTCCAATACGCCCACGCCAGAATCTGCTCGATACAGGCAAAGAGCCGCGAAGAGGCAGGGGTTAGCGGCGAACTCCCTCAAACCTCAAACCTTATTCCTCCAACCACGGAAGAAGAGCTTGCTCTGATTCGCCACCTTGCGGCATTCCCCGATACAATAGAGCTAGCCGCCGCCGATTATGACCCCTCGCCGTTAACGCGTTATTCAATGGAATTGGCTTCACTTTTCCATAAATTTTACGCCCAATGCCGCATTAAAGATGCCGAGCCGGACTTAATGAACGCCCGCCTTGCATTATGTGATGCTGTTAAAATTACGCTTAAGAATATTCTGGATATGATGAAAATTGAATGTCCCGAAGTAATGTAAATTTAGCCGTTAAGAAGTATAATATAAGGAGTATCATATGACATGGATTATGTTTTTTTATTAAATCTGGCGATTATTCTCGCCGTAACAAAGCTGTTTGGCATGTTTACGCGGAAAATCCACCTGCCGCAGGTGGTGGGGGCACTTTTTGCGGGTATTTTATTAGGTCCCGCATTACTTAAAGTCATTCACCCCGACCATGTATTGGTTATGCTTGCCGAGGTAGGGGTAATCCTGCTTATGTTTTCGGCGGGCTTGGAAACTGACTTTAAGCAACTGCGGGGGGCGTTAAAATCATCGCTTGTCGTTGCGCTAATCGGCATTACGCTTCCGCTTTTGGGCGGCTTTGCCGTTGCACACTTCTTTGGGCAGGACACGATGAAGAGCTTTTTTATAGGGGTAATACTAACGGCAACCTCGGTAAGCATTACCGCCGAAACGCTTCAAGAGATGGGCAAGCTTAATACAAAAGCCGGCACGGTAATCATGGGCGCGGCTGTGATTGACGACATTCTGGGTATCATTATCCTTTCCGTAATCATAAGCATGGGCGGAGGCGATATGAACATAGGAGCGGTCGGGTTTACATTATTAAAGATTTGCTTATTCTTTGTTTTAGCCTTGATTTTGGGTTATCTGGCGTTTAAGCTGTTTGATTATCTGGGAAATAAGTACGGAAATAAAAGGCGGCTTTCTATATTCGGGGTTTCGTTCTGCTTTTTGTTGGCATTTTTAGCGGAGCAATTCGGCGTTGCCGATATTACGGGGGCATATTTTGCCGGACTTGCTTTATGCGCCTGCAAAGCCGAGGAAAATATTCAAGAAAAAAGCTCCATTCTGTCTTATATGTTTTTTTCGCCCGTCTTTTTCGTCAGCGTAGGATTGATGACATCGTTTGAGGGCTTGAACGGAAACACTGTACTCTTCGCATTCGTATTGCTCATGATTGCAATCCTTACCAAATTTGTCGGCTGCGGCTTGGGGGCGCGCTTATGCGGGCATCCTAAGGACGAGTGCGTTCAAATAGGGGCGGGTATGATTTCCAGAGGAGAGGTTGCTATAATCGTAGCCGCTAAGGGGATAAGTGCCGGATTGATGGAGCAAAGCTTGTTTTCAAGCGTTATTATGGTCGTCATCATCACAACGCTTATAACGCCTGTTTTTGTTAAAGCGGCATTTAACCGGAAGCCCAAAGCACTGAAAGGATGAATAAATTGAAAATATTGGTAATTGGCGGCGGCGGTCGCGAACATGCGATTATCATGAAGCTTGCTGAAAGCAAACGGGTCGAAAAACTCTACTGCGCTCCGGGCAACGGCGGTATATCGCGCTTTGCGGAATGTTTTGACGTAAAGGCAACCGACCTTGACGGCATTGTAGCACTCGCTAAAAAAATTATGCCGGATATGACGGTAGTCGCACCGGACGACCCGCTTGTGTTAGGCATGGTTGACGCACTCAATGCGGAGGGGTTTGCCACTTTCGGTCCGAGCAAAGCCGCCGCAATTATCGAGGGCAGTAAGGCTTTTGCCAAAGAGCTTATGGAAAAATATAACATTCCGACTGCGAAATATAAAATCTTCGACAACTCAATCCATGCAATCGAATATATAAGAACCGAAAATAAATACCCCGTAGTGATTAAAGCGGATGGGCTTGCGCTGGGGAAAGGGGTTATAATCGCGCAGAATGAGGAAGAAGCGCGAAGGGCTGTTCAGTCTATTATGGAAGACGGTATTTTCGGCAAAAGCGGCGAAAAAGTTGTAGTTGAAGAGTTTTTAACGGGTACGGAAGCAACTGTGCTTGCTTTTACCGATGGGAAAACCCTAATCCCGCTGATTTCTTCAAAAGACCACAAACGCGCCCTTGACGGCGATAGGGGGCTGAACACGGGAGGGATGGGCACAATTGCCCCCAACCCCGCTTATACCCCCCAAATCGCAGATGAGTGCATGGAAAAAATTTTCCTCCCCACCATGAAAGCGATGGCGGCTCAGGGGCGGAGATTCAAGGGTTGCCTTTACTTCGGGCTGATGCTCACCAAGGACGGCGTTAAGGTCATAGAATACAACTGCCGCTTCGGCGACCCGGAAACACAGGTTATACTGCCTCTTCTTGATACCGATTTGGCGGATATTTTTGAGGCTGTTTATCACGAAAGGCTTTCGGAAATTGACATAAAGTGGAAAGAACAGCACTGCGCCTGCGTAATCATGGCAAGCGGGGGGTATCCGCAGGGGTATCAAACGGGGCTTTTCATCAGCGGCTTAAATAATAAAGGACAATCCGCCCCCGATATTACCGTATATCATTCAGGCACAAAATTTGAAGGCAATGATTTTCTAACCTCAGGCGGAAGAGTTTTAGGAATCACTGCAAGCGGAAAAACACTTGATGAAGCCCTTGAAAAAACATATTCCGCCGTTAAAAAAATAAATTTCAAAGATTCATTTTACAGAAATGACATAGGGCAGTTACAGCGAGGATTGAGGACTAAGGATTGAGGGCAAAGGAACTGCCAAATGAAATTAGCACGGTCTCGTTTACGCGCTTATTTTGATTTTGGATTGGTTGCCCCTCCTAAACCATATGTGTTTTCATATGTTCAGCTACCCATATTTCAAGAGCAAACACTCTATGCTTTACGTCATCAACGCTATTAAGATGTTTAATTATATAGTCATTTTTCGCAACCAAGGCTGAATGGTTTTCAGCCAATAATGAAATCTTACGCATAACATCACTTTCAATAAGCGTATAGACTTTGTTAATTTCACTTTTGAGATTGCTGTTTGTTTTGTTAATTTCACTTTTGAGACTGCTGTTTGTTTTGTTAATTTCACTTTTGAGACTGCTGTTTGTTTTGTTAATTTCACTTTTGAGACTGCTGTTTGTCTCATCAATCTGTTTATTAGTGTCATCAATTTTGCCCTCTAAGTTGTCAATCCGTTTATTAGTGTCGTCAATTTTGCCCTCTAAGTTGTCAATCCGTTTATTAGTGTCGTCAATTTTGCCCCCTAAGTTGTCAATCCGTTTATTAGTGTTGTCAATTTTGCCCTCTAAGTTGTCAATCCGTTTGTTAGTTTCTTCTTGTCCTTGCTTTAATTCCGAAATATCGCCCCTTATAGGTTCTAACTTCGTATCCATTAATGAGCCTATTGCTTGTAAATCCTCTTTAGTTAACATGGATTATCCCTCCTCTTAATTGCGGTGTACTCAACTCACTAAAATTAAGTATACCGAAAAGCTCATGAAAAGTCAAGAGTAAATTTTTAAGGAAGCCAACTTGACTGCCGTGTAGGGCATAAAATTTTCACTTGACAAAAGATTTTTAAAATGTTAAAATAATAAATGATAAGGAGATGAGCAGATATGCAAAAAGTGTCAACAAAATCAGCTCCGGCGGCTATCGGTCCGTATTCACAGGCTGTCAAGAGCGGAAATATGGTTTACACCTCCGGGCAAATCGCGCTGAAGCCCGAAACAGGCGAGTTTTTGGACGGTGACGTGAAAGCGCAAGCCGTGCAATTATTGGAAAATTTAAAGGCTGTTTTGGAAGCTGCGGGAAGCGGCTTGGAAAAGGTTGTAAAAACAACCTGCTATTTAAAAAGCATTGATGATTTTTCCGCTTTTAACGAGGTCTATGCGGAATATTTTAAGCATCAGCCGGCGCGCTCCTGCATTGAAGCGGCTAACCTGCCCCGGGGAGCGTTAGTGGAAGTTGATGCGATTGCGGAGAATTAAAAAAATTAAATAACCAAACCGAAAGGGGGAATCGGACCATGCTGATTTCATTATTTTGCGTGCAGACAGGGCATGGTCGTATATACGGATGAAAACAATTTTTATTGTTGATGATAACGATACTAACCTTATGGCGGCAAAAACAGCCCTTGACGGCAAATATAAAGCCCTTGCCCTGCCTTCCGCCGCAAGGATGTTTAAGCTGTCGGAAAAAATCGTACCCGACTTGATTCTTTTGGATGTAGACATGCCCGATATGGACGGGTTTGAGACAATGACGCTGTTAAAAACGGACGGCAGGCTGAAATCCGTACCCGTTATATTTCTTACGGCTAAAAATGATGCCATAACAGAAGTACGCGGGTTTGATTTGGGTGCTCTGGATTTCATCAATAAGCCGTTCAGCGCGCCCATCCTGCTTAGGAGGATTGAAACGCATATTGAAACGGATAAAATAATAAAGCAAAGCCAAAAGGCTCTGCGGGATATACATAACACCACCATGGGCGTTATCGCGGATATGGTTGAGAGCCGGGATAAGGTTACGGGCGGTCATATCGAGCGGACGCAGGCTTATTTGGGCGTTCTGTTAAAGCAGCTTGCTAAAGAGGGGATTTTCGCCGATGAGCTGTCAAGCTGGGATTTAAATTTAATTTTGTCGTCCGCGCTTTTGCATGATGTCGGCAAAATTTCCATCAGCGATATAATCCTTAATAAGCCGGATAAACTTACCGCGCCCGAGTTTGAAATGATAAAAACGCACTGCTCCGAGGGCGAGCATATCATAGATAGGATTTCATCTAAAACCACAGATGACGGATTCTTAAAGCACGCCAAAATTTTTGCGGGCTATCATCACGAAAAATGGGACGGAACAGGGTATCCGCGCAGATTAAAGGGCGAGGAAATTCCGCTGGAGGGCAGACTTATGGCTATTGCGGACGTTTATGACGCGCTTGTTTCCGAGAGACCGTATAAAAAACCTTTTTCTCATCATAAAGCGGTAGAAATAATTAAAAATGACAGCGGCACTCACTTTGACCCCCGAATCGTAGATGCTTTTTTAAATGTAGCGGATGAATTTTTTGCCGCTTTGGGTAAGGGCGGGAATAACACTCCGCCGACAACTGAAAAAAAGGAATGTGCCACATGATAAAATTCTATACCGCGTTTACGGAGGAGATTGACGACCCGCAGATGGCGGCGGAAGAAATCATTGAGCAGCTTAATCCATCGGAAAATATGAGAAAAAATACTATCGGAATCGTCCATTTCCACTATGATTTCGCGGAGGAATCAATTTGGCGGCAGTTTGCCGAGGCTTTACCCTTTGAGCTTGCGGGATGTATGTCGGTATACATCGGAGCGGGCGGGCAGTACAGCGATACCGCCGTGTCCGTCACCATGCTTACAAGTGATGATGTTTCCTTTACCGTTAAAACAATTGACCATATTGCTTCCAAGGCGACCGCTGAAATAAACTCTGAGCTTGAAGCTTTGTTACGGGATTTGAGCGCGGAGAAAAAGCCGAAGCTCATTATTCCGTTTTTATCGTCCACGCCGAGCTATACGGTTAACGATTTATATGATTCCGCAAACGCGATTGATAGTCAGATTAGGCTTTTCGGTATGCAGGCTTTTAGTATAGACGGCAGGTTAAATTCGGCTTTTATATTGGGCAACGAAAAAATGTCCTCCGATATGTGCGCGCTGATTGCTTTTTACGGTAATATTGAGCCGCAATTTCATATAAACACCTCGCTTTTCTATGATGAAACTTTCGGAGAAGAAGCGGTCATCACCGATGCGGAAAGGGTTGTTTTAAAAAGCGTAAACGGCATACCTGCTTTAGAATATTTTAAAAAGCAGGGCTTGATTTCATCGGAAAACATAGATACGGGGGCGGGGGTTATGTCTGTCCCCGCAATCATAAAGTATACAAACGGGACTAAGGGCATGTGTGCTTTTCTGGGAGTTGTCAAGGATACGGAGTATTTATTCGCGGCGCGGGCTTTGGAGCCGGGAGCGAAGATTGTTTTTTCACACATTGACAGCGAAAAAACCCTTGAAAGCGCGAAAAGCATGATAAATGAAATATGTGAAACAAAAGAAAATAATCTTATCATTTTCAGCAGCGCATCCCGCGCGTGGGCGAGCCCTAATGTTTTTGCGGAGATGCAGAAAATCGCCGAAAGTGCTAAGAGCTACGAGGAAGAAAACGGAAAGCCGCTTGAATACAGTATAGCCTATACAGGCGGAGAAATCTGCCCTTACATTGCCGCAGAGGGCGAGGATTATATGAATATGATTCATAATTATACGCTTTCTGTTTGTGCGTTTAGTTAGCATTGATTACCTTTAAAAGCCTAATTTTATTAATCCATCGGCGAAGCCGATATGTTAATTGTTAATTGTTTCAAGGGGGGTTGTCCGAATGGAACAAATTGCAGGAGATATGGAATTTGACATGGAGACAGCCGCCTTAAAGGAAGAAAACCTCAAGCTAAGGGCAGAGCTTCGCTCCGCAAACCGCGAATTAAGCCGCCGCGACCGCACGATTACTTCGCTTGAAAGCAACTTCAATATTAAGATGAATATGTTCCGCTCTCTTGCCGTTGAAAATGAAAAGCGGCAAAGCTTCCTTAGATATATGATGAAAAGCAGCGCGAATTTTCTGATATTGCTCGACAGCGACTATCATGTTGCATATTGCTCCGATTTATTCCTTCGTGAAATCGGAGTAAAGTACTTTAACGAGGTTGAGGGAAAAAGCATCTTTGATGTATACGGCGGATTTTTGAAGGGCGAGCTTCTTGAAGCCATAAAGAAAGGGCTGACAAGCGCGGCTGAGAAAAACGAAATATATAGGCATGATATTGTTTCGGAGGCTGATGAAAGCGGTAATTACAAGCTTTACCGTATTACAAACACCCCTATGTTTGATAACAAACTGAACGGAATTATTATTGACTGGAACGATACCACCGATATAATGAGCGCGAAAAACGAGGCGGAAAGCGCGAACAAGAGCAAAAGCGAATTTCTCTCAATGGTCTCTCATGAAATCCGTACCCCTTTAAACGCGATATTGGGAATCACTCAGATAGAATTGCAAAAGAGTAACCTGCCGGATGATTACGCCTCCGCGCTTGAAAAAATATCAGCCTCCGGCATAGTCCTGCTTGATATTATAAACGATATTCTTGATATATCAAAGATTGAAACAGGTAAGCTAGAAATATCTCCTGCCGAATACTGCGTCCCTGAATTTATTAACGATACGGTTCACATTAACGCGGTTCGTATCGGTTCAAAGCCTATTGAATTTATACTGGAGGCAAGCGAATATTTACCCTGCACTCTTTTCGGAGATGAGCTCAGGCTGAAGCAGGTCTTGAATAATCTGCTTTCTAATGCTGTAAAGTATACCGACAAGGGCTATGTGAAGCTTTCAATCAGCCACGCTAAGGAGGGTGATGACATAACCCTGCGCTTTGTCGTTGAGGACACGGGGCAGGGCTTGACCGAGGATGACCAAGCGAAGCTGTTTTCCCCTTACAGGCGATTCAATTTTGAAGCAAACCGCACTACCGAGGGGGTAGGCTTAGGCTTATCAATAGCAAAGAGGTTAGTGATTATGATGAACGGCGAAATTGGAGTTCAAAGCGAATATGGGAAAGGCAGCTCATTTTCCGTGACCGTTAAGCAAAAGCCTGTGGGAGATGCCGTTATCGGGGCTAAGGTATCAGAACAATTGCAAAGCTTCACCTACTCGCGCAAAAGCGGTAAAATGCGCGTTAAACGTATCCTTATGCCTTACGGAAGCGTTTTAATCGTTGATGATGCCAGAACAAATCTTTACGTTGCAAAAGGGATGATGACTCCCTACAAATTAAAAATTGAAACGGCGGAAAGCGGCTTTGCGGCTATCGAAAAGGTGATGGAGGGGAACACCTATGACATCATATTTATGGACCACATGATGCCTAAGATGGATGGTATAGAAACAACTAAAAGGCTTCGCTCCATGGGCTATGACGGCACAATTATAGCTCTTACCGCAAACGCCTTGACGGGCAACTCGGAGATGTTTAAGCAAAATAACTTTGACGACTATGTTCCCAAGCCTATCGATGCTCAGCATTTAGACGATGTATTAAATAAATTTATCCGCGATAAACATGCAGAGGAGACGGTCAGATACGCCGAGGACGAAGCGGATGAAATCGCAAAGCCCGATTTGAATCCGAGAATATTTGAGATATTCCGCCGCGATGCGGAAAAGGCGGCGGCTAAGCTTAGGCAAACGCTGGAAAGCGGCGATATGAAGCTGTTCACCACCACCGTTCACGGAATGAAAGCCGCGCTTGCAAACATAGGCGAGCACGAAAAATCCGCTTACGCATACTCAATTGAAAAAGCGGCTCTGAGAGGCGATTTGGAATTTATAATTGATAACGCGGAGGATTTTATCGAAGTTCTTGAAGAGCTTGTAAAAAATTTAACACCTAAAGAAGCCGCCAATAACGACACCGGCATAGCGGAGGACAAGGCTTTCCTAAAGGAACAACTTTCGGAAATCATAACTGCCTGCAAACATTATGATGACTCAGCGGCATATAAAGCACTTGACCTCTTAAAGGAAAAGCCTTGGAAAAATGAAACCATGACAATGCTCGAAGAAATCAGAGACACACTGTTTTTACACAGTGACTTTGAAGAAGCCGCCGAGAAAGCTTATTCTCTCTCTGATTAAGTATAATTTCATTCTAAGCGCGAATACTTAAAATATGAAAAAAGGAAAGCTTTATTACAGCATTTTAGGCATGTCTGCCGGGCTTGCGAATGGATTATTCGGCTCGGGCGGCGGAATTATCGCCGTACCCATGCTGCAAAAAGCGGATTTACCCGCCAAAAAATCCCATGCCTCATCGCTTGCTTTAACGCTGCCGCTCTCAATCGTTTCAGCGGTGTTTTACGCATACAAAGACAGCCTAAACTTTAGCCACGCACTCCCTCTTTTGCCCTTTGGGCTGTTAGGGGCTGTTATCGGTGCGCTTTGGCTGAAAAAAATACCGAATACCCTGCTTAAAAGGGTATTCGGTTTATTGCTGATAACAGCGGGAGGGAGAATTCTTTTGAGTTGAGCATATAGCCTGTTAATTTATAAGGAGTATAGAGCATGGTATGGATGTATATTGCGGCACTGTTAACGGGAATTTTAGCCTCTCTGGGAGTGGGCGGCGGGATGATATTAATCATATACCTAACAGCCTTTGCCAATATGCCCCAGCTTGAAGCGCAGGGGGTAAACCTTGTTTTCTTCATTCCGATAGCGGCTCTTTCGGTGACCATACACACCAAAAACAAGCTTATAGAGTGGAGAAAATTAGTGCCTTCCATAATCGCAGGGCTGGCGTTTGCGGCGGCGGGGGTTTTTCTCGCGGATTATATAGGCTCTCCCATGCTGAGTAAAATATTTGCCGGATTGATTATTTTGGTAGGAGTTAAGGAATTTTTTTACAAGCCTAATCAAAGCGATTCTTCCTAAAAGCAATATAATTTTCAAGAATAATCACAGCCGCTACGGCATCAACAACTGCTTTTCTCTTTTTACCTCTTACATTCACGGTATTGAGGTAGTTATGCGCCAGGGCTGTAGTGTGCCGCTCATCAAAAAGCTCTGCGGGCAAGCCCGAAAGCTTTTCGATAAGAGCTGAGAGCCGCTCGCATTTTTCAGCCCTCTCCCCTACCGCATTACTCATGCTCTTAGGATAACCGATGACTATTAATTCCGCGCCTGCGACTTTCGCATACTCTGCGGCTTTTTCGGCGCAACGGTTAAAATTTTTCTCCTCAATCACTGCAAGCGGAGAAGCAAGGATTTCACCTGCATCGCATACGGCAAGCCCCGTCCTGCTCTCCCCGTAGTCAACGGACATTATAACCAATTCAAAACCTCCGTTATCAAAGCCTGTTCAGAGATATTGAACAGGCTTTGGAAATTCATAAGACTATAACTATGAATACGGCTTATCAATTGTTGATTAATCCAAACCTCGGCTTAATATTGCCGTGGTCGTTAACATCCTCTAAGAACATATCAAGCGGACGAACCCAGATTTCCGGCTTGCCGTTCAGAGCCATGTAAACAACCTGCTTCTCGCAATTCTCATGGTCATTCGCAACATGCAGGACGGTGTAATCCCCGCCTTTAAAATGCCTGTAATGACCGCCCAGAACAATACTGCGCCCCGCAGGAACTCCCGCAGATGCTACTCCGCCTTTACTTTGCCCGACTTTCGGCTCAGCGGGCGGCTCGGCAGGAGGTACGTTTGATTTAGGAGGAGCACTGCTTGAAGCCGCTTTGACCGCGGGAGCTTTAACTGCGGGAGCTTCGGCGGCGGGCTGAGGCGGCGTTACAGAATCCGGCTTAACTCCTTTAACAGCCAATTCCGAATCCAACTCCGCAAGAACCATAGAAGTGTTTTTAGGCACGGAAATGTTTACCCTGCCATTCAAAACAGAGTATCTTTTTCCGCTCAAAAGGTCGGTAAGCCATGCGTATTTGGTCATAAAGCTGAAAGTATAATCAGATTCGCCGATGTTAAGAGCGATATAAACCTGACTGCCGTCCTTTTCGCGCATAAACAAAAATGTCTGATTCCTAAGCTCAATTGTAGAATATTTACCCGACTGCACAGCCGGATTCTCAATACGTATTTTTCCCAATGCGGCAATATGCGACATTAGTTTTCCATCGCCTTTTTTTATATCATCAAGGCTTAATTCGGGTCTCACAGGCAAATCCGCATCCGCTCCCCTTGTCTTAACTCCGGGCAAGCCCCATTCGCTTCCGTAATAAACAGACGGAACGCCGTACATCATATACATCATAGTGTAACAACATTCGGCAAGCCCTGGGCTTTTCAGCACGGAGGTCAAACGTGAAACATCGTGATTGTCCAAAAAATTATACAAATACCTTTTTAGGCTGATTCCCTGCTCTATGTTATGGGCAATCTCAAAATAATTCTTGTCGTTATGCGCCGAGTAGATGCCTTTATAGCACTGATAGTTGGTTACGCTGTCAAACATATCATTATTCGCCCAGCGGCTGTAATCGCCGTGTATAATCTCGCCCATAAGCCAGAAATCGGGCTTAAGTCCGCGTGCAAAGCTGCATATCTGCTTTATAAAGCCATCCGGCAGGCAGTCCGCCGCGTCAAAACGTATACCGTCTATATCAAACTCATCTACCCATGCTTTAACAGCCTGCAAGAGATGCTCTGCGGCACCTTGATTATGCAAATCAAGCTTAACAAGGTTATAATGACCGTTCCATCCGTCATATGAAAAGCTGTCTCCGTAAGGCGAACGCGCCCCGAAGTTCAGACCCGCGAACCAATCCTTATACTTTGAGGCTTGACCGTTTTTCTGCAAATCAACAAAAGCGGCATGGTCTCTGCCGACATGATTAAAAACGCCGTCCAAAACCACCTTAATTCCGTTTTCATGAAGGGCATCGCAAACCTCCTTGAAGTCTTCGTTCGTACCCAGCCGTTTGTCAATGGTATAATAATCGTTGGTATCGTAGCCATGCTCCACAGACTCAAAAACAGGTCCGAAATACACAGCGTTCATATTAAGCGACTTAATATGAGGAATCCATTTGATTACCTTCTTAATGCGCGGCTTCGCGGTTTCCGAAGCGTCCTTTCTATACCTTTCGCACCCGCAAAACCCCAGCGGGTAAATGTGATAGATATTCGCCTTTTCAATCCAATGCGCCATAACGGATACAGTCCTCCTTTTAGTAGTTATAGGTAACGCCTTAGCGATAAAATCCCCGTCTCCTTATTGAACAGAGCTTACGGGGAGGTTTAAGTTTAATTATACCTTATTCATGGGGATAAGTCAAGTATAAATTTTACAGGGGTTAGGGCACGGCGTTCAAGCCAAACGCACAAACGGATCAATGCGGTGAACCTGTCTTAAAACCCTTGCAAATCTTACTAAAATGTGCTATAATACAGCTATGGATAACTTAATAGCCATTCAATTTTAAAAAAATTTCCGGGAGGCACCTAACCTATGCGCTTCACGCTAATTATTAGAACCCTGCTCCGCTCCCCTATCAAAACGATTTTGACCTTTACGCTTATAGCGGCGGCGGGCTTTGCAGTGTTTTCGAGGGTGTTGGACAGTACTGCAACCAACCGTGAAATGAATCGCGCCGTCAGCTACTATAGGGGTGTTTCGGCGATTGATACGGGCGTTGAAAATATGTGGTGGCATTTTGGCAGTTATCTGCCGAATAGTGCTATAGGTAACGACCCTCGGAATCCGTCAAAGTTACCGCCGCCGACTTTAACTGCGGAGCATGTTGCCGCTTTTTCGGCTCTTCCGGGCGTGAGTAGCACGGATATTCGCTATATGACAAGCGGTTTGATAGACGGGCTTGAAATGATTGATTTACAAGAGCCGTATAAAACTCAATACAGTTACACCGACAGATTTGTTATAGAGGGGACAATCAGCGGAATAAAACTTGAAAACATTTGGGGTGTAGACAAAAATCATATATATTTAACCGATATAAAACAGCTTGCGGGAGCGTTACCGCTTCAAGCCGGGGAAACTGCTGTCATAGCCTCGCCGACTGATGATTTTGCGGCTTGGGGGATTATGGAGCGGTCTGTTTATTCCCTGCGTGACAACCCTTACGGGCAGGATTTTATAGACTATTTGGAAATCGGCGAGCGATGTGTTATCATAGGAAGATGGGATTCACGGGGCTTGCATGGCATTTCGCAAGACGGCTTTGAACATATGGAAGCCTTTATCGGCGACTATGATACGTCCGATTACGTTCATGCGTTCTATTCCCTTGACGGAAAGCCTAATAATTATCTTGAAACGGAAGAATTTGCGAATCTGAAAAAAATAGTGGAGATAACTAACCATGATTTAAAAGCCTTTAATATGGTATACACCTCCGACCTGCTCTCAATCCCCTATTTTAACGAGGGCAATATGATTATAAAAGAGGGGCGGGCGATAACGGCGGCTGATGAAAATGCTTGCGTTATCAACAATGTCCTCGCTCAAACTAACGGCTTAGGCGTAGGCGATAAACTAACGGTTGAGCTGTATAACAAGCTGCTCATGCAGCACGGCGGCATGGGGGCGACTGCTGTAATTCCCGAACGCTTCGGAGAACCCGCAGGGATAGCGGAGCTTGAAATAGTCGGCATTTATGCCGACCTTGCGCCAACCTATGAGCGGCACGGAGATATATGGTGGTGGTATTCGCCGAATACTATCTTTGTGCCGCACTCGCTTTTGCCTATAGAAATCCCCGCCGACCACCCGATTTACCCCGGCGAATTCAGCCTTATTGCAGACGACCCCTTTATGCTTCAAACATTCCTTGACGAAGCCCGGGCACTTGCAAAAGAAATGGGCTTAAAGCTTCGGTTTTCGGATAAGGGCTGGCGCAGAGCTTCGGAGCATATTGATGCAGGGCAGAAAATGTCGCTTTTAACAATGCTTATGCTCCTCTGTGCTTCTGCCATTGCCATATTTCTTACATTCTATTTATATATAGCCCGCGAGAAGAAAAGCTTTGCGATTATGAGAGCTTTGGGGACGCCGCTGAAAAAAGCGAGGAATACGCTTGCGTTGCCGATTGTTATTTTATCGGCTGCTGCCGTTTTATGCGGCGGATTTGCGGGGCTGATTTACGCTCAAAATGCAATTATTGAAATGGCAAATCAGCTGGCTTTGTCGGTAACAATCGAGTATATCCCCGACACGGCTTTGCCTGTAAACAGCATATTTTTATGCGTTGCGGGTGAATTTTTGTTTATATTTTCAGTTTTGGCATTATTTATCAAAAAGCTTGAAAAAACGCCTGTTTTAGAATTATTGCAGGGCGAAACGGCTGAAACCAAAGCTAAAAAAGGCGAACCGACAACTAACAAAGAGGAAGTAACTCCGCTTGCCTTTGCCCTGCCCGAAATGCCGCAAACAGGGGTACATTCGGCGTTTCGCCATGTTTTTCGCTATATCTTGCGGCATATCAGGCGGGCTAAGCTGAAATCAATCGCCGCTGTTATTTTAGCCCTGCTTTTGACGGGTTCTTGCGGCTTGCTCTCAATCATCAAGCTGTCTTACATAGAATTATTCGAGCAAACCGAAATCCGGGGCTATTTGACTAATTTTACTTCAAGGGCAGTTACCGAAGCCGAAAAATCGGAATTAATTGAGAATTTTTATTACAGCGGCGGTTTCCCCGTAATTTATAACGGAATTTTCAATCATAACGACGGCTATTATTTTGCTGTTACCAATGATTTTGATAAATATGTAACCGCCCTGTCGCCTTTTGAATATGACGTGTGGTACGGCGACGGTTACGGTGCGGGGTTTTTCAGTAAGGGTGACAGCGAATCAAGGCTTATCGTTATCGGCAACGGCTTAGCGGCAACGCTCGGAGTTGCCCCCGGCGATGGCGTGCATTTATTCGGCAGGGAACGGGCACAGGTTTTCGCAGATGTTTTCGGTACGGAGGGTTACGAGAGTAAGATAGAGAAAAATCAAATCAGATTCACGGTTGCGGGGATAGTCACGTCGCAAGACAGGCGAATCGCCGAGGGCATTTTCGCGCCGAACAGCAATACGGCTCAAAAAATCAATTCAGCGGAGAACCCGTTTGCAGTTGAGTTTGCCGAATTTACCGCCGCCGATAAGGAGAATCTGCATCAGCTAATCGAATATTTAGATGAGCTTTCCCGCTCTGAACACCTCTATCAGGGAGAAGTGCTGTATCACCTTGATATTTCCGAAATTGATAACATAAAGCGGATTCGTGAACTGTTGACAATGCTTTTCCCCCTAGCTTTAGCGGCGGCGGTTATAATCGGCTTGACTGCTCCTTTGTTAATCATAGCACAGTCTTCAAAAGAAGCGGCAATTCTGCGAATTTTGGGGACAACGAAACTGCGAGCCCGCCTAATGCTCACCATTGAGCAAATCAGCCTATGTGTTTTCGGAGTTATTTTTTCATCTGCCGGTTTATTTATCTATAATTCGGAGCTGTTTATCAAAGATATAAATTCACTTTTGCTTTGCGTAATATCATATCTTTTACCCTGCATGTCAGCGGCGATTATTGCGGCTGATTATGTTACTAAAAAAATTAAGGTTTTGTGAAACGCTTTGGATAGAGCGTAGTCATATATGTAAATCAATTGATAATTGAGAATGGAGGATAATAGAAATGGATAAGTTAAAAGTGCCGGAATATAAGCGGTTCGAGGATATAATGCAAATTCGCAGTGACGGAAGCGAGTATTGGTCTGCAAGGGAGCTTGCTCTTGCTCTTGATTATGTTCAATGGCGAAATTTTACAAAGGTTATTGATAAAGCTATGATAGCCTGCAAAACAAGCGGACATGAGGTTTTGCACGATTTTGCTGACGTCAGCAAAATCGTAGAAGCGGGAGCAATGGAAAAGAAAATTAAGGATTATGAATTATCTCGCTATGCCTGTTATCTCATCGTTCAAAACGGCGACCCTCGAAAGGAAGTTATCGCTCTGGGGCAAACATATTTCGCTATCCAAACTTATCGGCAAGAGGTAAGAGACAGATTTAACCAACTTGATGAGGATAGTCGGCGGCTTGTCATTCGAGGCGATATAAAGCAATGGAATCAATTGCTTGCCCAAGCGGCTCGTGATGCCGGAGTTATAACTAATGAAGAATTTGCAACATTCCAAAATGCCGGGTATATGGGCTTGTACGGCGGTCTGATGGTTGAAGATATTCACGAAAGGAAAGGGCTTAAAACCCGTGAAAAAATCCTTGACTTTATGGGAAGCACGGAATTAATCGCTAATCTTTTCCGTATTTCGCAAACTGAAGAAAAGCTAAAGCGTGATAACGTCAGCACAGCCGCAGAGGCTAGCGTGGTTCACAATGCGGTTGGAAATGAAGTCCGAGCTGCTATCAAACGTGTCGGCGGAACAATGCCCGAAGATTTACCGACCCCCGAAAAGAGCATTGTCCAAATCGAGAAAGAACAGCTTACGGAATTAAAACGCAGAGCAGGCAAAAAGCCGCTTATGCTGGATGAATAACTAAATTAGCCATGAAAGGAAAAGTGAAATATATGAAAAAGATTATATCGTTTGGGGTTGCCGGTTTGTTGATGTTGACCTGTTTTTCGGGTTGCGGGAAAGAGGAAATGAACAGCGTTGAGCAATCAAGGGAGGTCGCTTTTTCGCTTGCGGAAACGGATGTCAGCGGATTTAATGCAACGCAGGTAAGATTTACAGATAGCGGGAGTGTTCTATTTAATGGTGCAGATATAATTGCTTTGGATTACAGCGGCATTGTAAAAAGCCAAACGCAGATTTCGGGCGGACTTGGAGAGGGCGAATACTATGCTTGCTTCGATGTTGACCCTAATGGAGATTATCGGGCATTAAGGGCAACGTCTGATTTAGCGGATTTAAGCGTTGACAGATTTAACGGCGAGGGAGCTGTTATAGAGAGCGTTAAAATAGAGAGCGAAATTTTCGAGGGCGATGAAACTTTCCCGCAAAGATTGCTGATTGCGAATGATTATTTTTACATACAGACAGTGTTTGAGGTTTATGTTTTCGATAGTGACGGCAGGTTTGTTATGAAAACGCCTGATGGAAACGGGGGGCAAAGCGAATATATAAAGTCGATTTTTCGGCTTAAAGACGGGCGAGCCGCCGCGCTTTCGGTAGGGCTTGATTACAGCGATGGCTCTTGGTTTGCGGTTATCAGTATGATAAACGCCGATTTGAAAGAGACGGAGGATTTCACCATTCCGATAGCGGGTTCGGGCGGTGATTGCGTTTTCGCAAAAGGCGGCGAGCTTGATGTTTTGATGTGTACAACCATGGGCATTTACGACTATTCTTTGACAGACGGCGACAGAAAGGGCATATTTAATCTGCTTGATTACGGCATAAACGTCGGCGATTTGGAGGATTTAACTCTGCTCACAGACGGCGGATTGCTCCTTGCCATGCGGGGCGGCATAGGCGGCGTTATCACGGAAATGATTCGCTGCACTCCCGATGAGGACGGAGTCGCACCCAACCGAAAAATCATAACCCTCTCTGCTTTTGATATTGATTATTGGCTTCAAGGCTATATAACAAGTTTCAACAAAAATAACCCCGATTACAGAATCGAGGTTTGGTCCTATAAAGAAAGCAATGAGGACGAGGCTTTGAGAAAATTCAACCTTGATTTAATGGCGGGGAAAATTGCCGATATTATCGTTTTAGACCGCTTTGTACCATCTCAGAGTTATATAAATAAGGGGCTGTTTGCTGATATTTACGGCATTATGAACGCTGACACAAGCTTTAATAAATCGGATTATCTGCCAAATGCACTTTCTTCTTTGGAGCGTGAGGGTAAGCTTTATGAAATTTTTCCCATGTTTATGATTGATACGGTTGCGGCTAAAAGCTCCGAGGTCGGCGAAAATGCGGGCTGGTCACTTGATGAATTTGCGGCTTATATTGACACTAAGCCTAATTCGAGTTATATAATCGACAGCTTTTCAAGGCTTGATTTTATCAGAGTGATGATTCAGCTTTCCTTTATTGACCCGATTACGGGTGAGTGTTCATTCGACATAGAGAGTTTTTATAAAATTTTGGAAATATCTGAGCGTTTCCCCGAAGCGGGGTTGAGCGAAAATGCCGATTATGGGGAATTTATGCTGGGGCTGGCTGACGGCGACCCGATTATGTATAACACAAGACCTATGCGTTTTCGCTCAATAAGAATAGATGAGATGTCCTATTTCGGCGAACCGCTGACCTTTAAGGGCTTCCCCGAAGCGCAAGGGAACGGCTCATATTTCATGCCGAGCGCGAAATTTGCCGTAGCCGAAAAATCGGATAATAAAGATGGTGCATGGGAATTTATCAAATATATGCTTGAAAATTATAGTGACATATATGAAATTTATCTCCCCATCAAGCTGTCCGTTCTAGAAGAGCTAAAGCTCAAAGCAATGGAAAACCCGAGCTACCCGGACGGCAACGGCGGCAATATTGAAATGGATTATACAGTTTACACAAGCGATGGCGGCAAGGTGCTAATCGGCAATAACACGCAGGCGCAATCGGACAAAATGATGAACCTGATACTATCGCTCAAATACGTCCGACCCCGTAATGATACTGTTTCTAATATTATAATAGAAGAGGTTGAAGCTTACCTATCCGGCGGAAAATCTGTCGGGGATGTTGCGGGAGTTATTGAGAATAGGGTTAATCTTTATGTTAGTGAGGCAGGGTGATGAAGCTATACATACTTACTCAATCACAACCATAACCATGTTTTCGCTATATTTAGAATTTTTAGCATGTGTATTTATAACATCTATTGTGAAGGGCGGGTTATCTCCCCCGCCCCTAAAGCTTCTCTTCTTTTTTATCCTGCTCGTCATTTTTCTCGTCATTTTTTTTATCTGTTCTTTTTTCAATTTTATCCAATTTTTTTTCAATCTTACAAATACCGTTGAAAATCTCCATTGAAAACATTGTCTTGCTAAGCTCCGACAGAAAAATGTTTAAAAAAAGGAAATCGCTTTTTGAAAGCGTAGCGTAGAGATAATTCGCAATCGCCGTTACGGCGATATTAAGCTCGCAAGGGTTGCACTTCCTATTCATTAGGCTCTTTCCTTATCTTAAATACGATGCGGAAAAAACTTGACAAAAATTTAGGGCTTTTCACTACGACTATTTTCATATGTATAACCTGCCTTCCTCCATCAGATTTATTATTATACTATGTAATATATAAAAATCTGTGAATAAAAAAGAGGAGTAGCTCAGCTACCCTCTTTTTTGTATTGTTCAAAGCCTGTTTAGAACTTCAAGACTTTGTTGGCGGAGTGACATGGGCAAGCGGGTTTGAGTCCATCGCCGTTTTGATTTGCTCATTGTTTAAATGGGTGTATATCTCGGTTGTCGATATGCTTTTATGACCTAAAATTTCCTTTAAGGCAAGCGTATCAACATTGCCGTGCTGATACATAAGGGTCGCCGCCGTATGCCTGAGCTTATGGACGGAATAGCCGCGATTGTCAAGGTTTATATTTTTTAATGCACCCTCCACAATCTGCTCAACGCGCCTGTTTGTTATCCGTCTTCCCTGTATACTCAAAAAAAGCGCATCAGAATCCCGGGCGGACGGCTTTCTGGCTTTTAAGTAAATATCAATGGCAAAGGCACACGCATCGTTTATATGTATAACCCGCTCCTTATTTCCTTTACCTAAAAGGCGCATACTCCGCTCGTCTAAATTAATATCCTGCACATTAAGCCCTGTCAGCTCGCTTAAACGCATACCGCAGTTTACAAAAAGCGTTACAATGCAATAATCCCTGCTGTGCTGCGGGCTTTCTGTTCTCATACCTTGCAAAAGGCTTATGCTTTCGTCAAGGGTTAAATGTTTCGGAAGCTTTGAGCTGCTTTTTGGGGTATCAATATCTTTAAGAGGATTCTCAGATATAAGATTTAAGTCCTTTTGCAGGCATTTGAAGAAGGATTTAAGCGAGGAAAGCTTACGCTGGCGGGTTTTGGGTGAGTTACCGCGCTCTGAGGCGACAAAATTAATATACTCCAGCGCGTCAAGCTTTGTGAAGGACTTAATAAAATCAAGAGGAATGTCCGCTATTGTGATTTCCTCAAACGGAGCATCATGCCCCGCCCCGCCCTTTAGCTGTTTAAGATAGCGCAAAAACAAGCGCAGGTCAACATAATACGCCTCAATCGTGCGCTCCGCTCTTATTTTAACGACGCGCTGGTGCGTAAAAAATTGATTTAAATAGGGCGGACAATCGGCAGGGTTTATTTGATTTTTTTTTATTTTTAACGCCCCCCGAATTATATCATGTAAGTGCCCTAAAGCCTCACGGAATTATATCGTATGCCAATTCAAAAATGTCTTTCGGTATAATGTAAACATCATTCATGTCATCGTTTCTGATTGCCAAATAATCGCCGACTCTTCCGAAAACATATCCATCGGGCACCCAGTCGGAGAAGATTTTTACATTTTTTTTAAGCTTCTTGGCGTACACCAGCGCGCTCTCCGTCGGTAAGCAGGACTTTATGTACAGCACGATTTCCTGCGCCGCGCCGTTGAGTGTATTTATTATGGAGGGTACGTAATCATAGTTAATCTGCGGCTTCTCATCGCAGTAAACATAGCGCGTGAAAAACTTTTCCGATTTTATGGGGTGAACCCCCCCGTGCATATCAACGATTAAAAGAGCATCCGGCGATACGTTAAACTTAAACTCCCCCTCCAAGCTTCTTACGGAAATCGGCGTATCAAGCTCAAAAATATCCGAGGGGATTACGACTCCTAACGGAATCGGCTTTTTGCGGTATAAGCTCATAAGAGAAACCTCAATATCGTGATTATCCGCGCAGATGGTTTCATAGCTGTTAAAATATTCCCCAACCTTGCGGGTTAAATATTCGGAGGGTGAAACTTTCCTTTCCGCCAGAACCTCACCCGATATAAAGCCGCCCGCCTTTGACTTATGCCCTCCGCCCGAGCCTACGCCGTAGGTAAGGTATTTGACATATTCGGATGCCATTACCTCTCTGGAGCAGCTTCTGACCGAGAGCTTTACGCCGCTTTCGATAATGCTGTAAACAACGCATATATCAATCGTATCCGCTTGAATCCCCAAGTCGCTGATAAATCCGAGGATATTCGGGTCGCAAGCCTCGGCTCTGAAAAGGGCGTACCTCTTATCCGTATCAACGGTTTTACGGATAAGGGCTACTCCCGCGATTTCAAGCTCATCCAGCGTAAGATTGCAAAAACGCAGACGCTCTATCAAGTTCATATCGCAGTAGGCACGCAAATTATCCCGCATATCCAAATCAAGCGGGTGCATAAACTCCGAAAAGTTAACGGAATCGGCGTAAAGTCCGTAATAAAGCGCGGTCGATACCATCCTGTCGGCTGAAAAATCATAGCCCTCGCTTCGCATTAAATCCCATATCAAGGTAGCGCAGCTTCCCAACTCCTGCTGTACTACCCCTAAGTCAAACTTTTTATTCAAATCAATATGATGGTCAATTACGGCTACCGATTCGGCTTCAATTCTGGCGACGTTGCCCTCGCCGTACTGACAGTCCACGCAGACCAGCAATTCCGGCTTAAGCTCCAACGGTGCTTTAACATAGCTGATAGATATGCCCAAGCTCTCATTCATGGTTATAATATTGCGCTTGGTAATCTCTAATGCTCCCGAATAAACAATTTTTGCATCCCTGCCCTTTTCGCGAAAAAAGGCTTGAAGCGCGAACGCCGAGGTTATGGCATCCGCGTCCGGATTATCATGGCATTGTATGACGATATTCTTAAATTTAATTAAGTCGGATAGCTTAAAATCCCTTTGCATGGCTGTGACCATGCCCAAATGCTGTACAAGCGGCTATGAAAATCAGCATGGTCTTGTTCCCCCCTCCGAGTTTTAATTTTTGGGCTTATATTAATTTTACCATTTTTTTTACGTTTAGTCAATACCCAATATCATTTATAAAGGCAAATTAATTTGTAAATTAATTTTTAAAGCTATAGCTTTTTTAATAAATTTGTGATATAATAACCTTATCCGTTAAGGAAGCTATTAAATTCGGGAGATGATATTTTGGCGGTGAAATACGGCAGAGAGAAAATAGGCGAGGGAATTCATTACACCACGCTTATCAATAAAAGGCAGAAAACAAATACCATGTTTATCCATTTAATAACGCCGCTGTCACAGGACAGTGTATCCGGCAACGCGGTTATCCCTTATGTTTTGTCTAATTCAAGCAGCAGCTATACAACTGTGACCGCTTTAAGCAGGCGGCTTGCTTTGCTTTACGGCTCGGTTATTAAGGGGAGCGTAGCAAAAATAGGTGACAGTCAGGTGATGTCCTTAGTGTCGGGGTGTATTAACGACAGGTACGCCTTTGACCGTGAGCCGATAACAAGCGAGCTTACCGAGATTTTAACAAATTGCTTCATATCGCCTTACGTTGAAAATAACGAATTTTACAAAAAGGACTTCGATTTAAAAAAGCAAGAGCTTTCCGATGATATAGAGGCGGAAATCAATGAAAAGCGTTCCTACTCCTTCAAACGCGCCGGGCTTGTCATATACGAGGGCGAACCCTGCGCCATACCTGTAAAGGGCGACCTTGAAGCCGTTGCGAAAATTACCGCCCGCTCCGCTTACGAGCAATATAAGGAGCTTTTGAAAACCGCGCAGATTGAAGCGTATTTTGTCGGCGGCGCGGAATGTCCGCAGTCTAAAGAGGTCTTGACGGCGGCTCTGACGGGCTTGGAGCGCGATTATGCGGGCGATAATATCAGTGAAAAATCACCCGCCAAGCAAGAGCTTCGGAGAGTTGTCGAACAGCATGAGGTTTCGCAAAGCAAAATGCTGCTTGGTTTTAAAACAGATTTCAGTGATTCCATAACGCTCAGGCTTATGAACGCCGTGTTCGGAGGTACGCCCTTCTCTAAGCTGTTCTTGAATGTCCGCGAAAGGCTCAGCCTCTGCTACTACTGCTCCTCGGGGCTAAACGATAAAAAGGGAGTCGTTTACGTTGACAGCGGGGTCGATTTCCAAAATGCCGCTAAAGCCGAGGAAGAAATTTTAAACCAGCTCTCGGCAGTGCAGAGCGGCAACTTTACAACTGAGGAGCTTGAAAACGCCAGATTGTCCGTCATTAACACTTGGAGGGGCGTTTCGGACGGTGCCCGCTCGCTGGCGGACTGGTATTTTCAAAGAAATTATTCGGGCGGCAATGAGTCGCCGGAGGAATGTATCGAAATGCTAAGGCTTGTCACAAAAGAGGATGTAGTCGAAGCGGCAAAATCGTTAAAGCTTGATACGGCATATCTCTTGACAGGAAAGGAGAACACTTAAAGCATGAACAAAAAAATAATACGGAATGAACGCACGGGAGAGCATTATACCCATATAAAGCACTCCTCGGGATTAGATATATATATATGGAGGATGGAAGATTACAGCACAACCCACGCGCTTTTCGGAGCGAAATACGGCTCAATCAACACGACCTTCAAAACCAAGGACGATTCGGATTTTATAACTGTCCCCAACGGGATTGCTCACTTTTTGGAGCATAAGCTTTTTGAGAATGAGGACTGTGATGTTTTCAGCCTTTTCGCTAAAACGGGAGCGTCCCCCAACGCTTACACCTCCTTTGACAGAACCTGCTATCTTTTCAACTGCACCGATAATGTCCCGGAATCGCTGGAGATTTTATTAGGCTTTGTTCAGAGCCCTTATTTTACCGATGAAAGCGTTCAAAAGGAGCAGGGCATCATCGGGCAGGAGATTAAAATGTATGAGGATAACGCCCAATGGCGGGTATTCTTTAATATGCTGGGGGGCGTGTATCACAATCACCCCGTGAAAATTGATTTAGCGGGGACTGTTGAAACCATCGCCGAAATTGACGCGGATTTGCTGTATAAGTGCTATAAGACTTTCTATAACCTTAACAATATGGCTTTAAGCATAGCCGGAAATGTTGACGAAGAAAGCGTTATTGCCGTATGCGACAAAATTTTGAAGCCGGGTGAAAGTATCGAGCTTGAAAGTGCTTTTCCCGATGAGCCTTTGACGGTAGCCCAAAGCGAAGCAACGCAAAAGCTTGAAATTGCCGTGCCTATTTTTAATATAGGGTTTAAGGCGCAGCCTCAAAGCGGCATTTCAGCCATCCGCGCCGAAATAGAAACAAATTTTGCTTTATCGCTTATCTCCGATGAAAGCTCGGACTTTTATAAAACGCTTTACGATGAGGGCTTAATTAATTCGTCCTTTTCCTCGGAGGTCTTTTGGGGGGATGGGTATTTTTGCTCTATTTTCGGCGGCGAATCGCGTAACCCCAAGCTTGTTTCAGACAGGATAAAGGAAGAAATCGAACGCTCCAAAAAAGACGGGCTTGACAAGGAACGCTTCGAGGCTATAAAAAAATCCTACTACGGCTCGCTTATCCGCGACCTAAACGATGCCGAAGCCATAGCCACCCTTATGATTAATACGGGGCTGGATGGTCTTAACGCGTTTGATATTATCGAAACCGTAGCCGCCGTAACCCTTGAAGACGTAATGAAAAGGCTTGAAACGCAGTTTGACATAAATAATGTTACCATTTCGATTATTGAGCCGATTGGGAAACGAGAGGATTGAACAAATTAAATGACAGATAAAATCCTGTTCCCTAAGCTGGGGTTAGAATTTACCGTAAAAGCCGATGCTTTTTCAATATTCGGGTTTGCCGTTCAGTGGTACGGAATCATCATAGCGTTTGGGTTGTTGCTGGCAATCACCTATTGCTTTAGGAGAACAAACGAGTTCGGCGTTGACGGCGACAGGGCGTTTGATGCGGTATTTATGGGCGTAATCGGCGGGATTATAGGTGCGCGGCTTTACTTTGTCATGATGTCTTGGGATTTATTCAAAGACGACCTGTATGCCATATTCGATATAAAAGGCGGCGGGCTGGCGATTTACGGCGGAATTATCGGTGCTGTGCTGTTCGGCGGCATAACCTGCAAAATCCGAAAGCAAAAATTTTTACCGCTGCTGGACCTTGCGGGGATGGGCTTCTTAATCGGTCAATCGGTCGGCAGGTGGGGTAATTTTGTCAATCGGGAAGCCTACGGCAGGAATACGAGCCTGCCGTGGGGCATGACAAGCAATAAAATATCCGGGGAGCTATATATTAAGGCTAATGAAATTTACGCCGATACAGGCGTTTTAGTTGACCCGACCCTGCCTGTTCACCCTTGCTTTTTATATGAATCGCTATGGTGCGCTTTAGGATTTTTATTGCTTCACCTGTACGCAAAGCATCGAAAGTTTGACGGAGAGGTTTTTTTAATGTACATCGGATGGTACGGCTTAGGTCGTATGTTCATAGAGGGGCTTCGCACCGACAGCCTTATGGTCGGCAGTTTGCGGGTATCACAGGTGCTGGCGGGGCTTTGCTTTTTAGCCGCCGTTACAATTATAGCGTTCATGCGCCGCAAGGTAAAGGTTGACGGCTATACGTTCTTCAAGGATACGGAAGAGTTTGCGGCTTTGATTCGGGAAACAAAAGAAAAGGAGCAACTGCGCCAAGAAAAGGCGAAAGCTAAGAAAAACTCTTTAAAAAAACCATAAATAGGGAGGAAATAGAAAATGGCAAAAATAATTGACGGCAAAAAGGTTGCGGAGCGCGTTAAGGCAGATGTAAAGCAGGAAACATCTAAGCTTAAAGAGCGCGGAATTTCCGTAACCCTCGCGGTCGTTATAGTCGGAGATGACCCTGCTTCTCACGTTTATGTCAAAAACAAAAGGAAGGACTGTGAGGATGTAGGCTTTATTTCTATAGAGCACGCGCTTCCCGCAGATATTGAGCAGGACGAGCTGTCCGCTCTGATTGAAAGACTGAACGCGGATACTCTTGTTGACGGCATATTAGTGCAACTGCCGCTCCCGCCGCATATCGATGAAAGCGTAATAATAAACAGCATAAGCCCCGATAAGGATGTTGACGCTTTTCACCCCCAAAATGTCGGTCACATGATGATTGGCGATATTGGCGATTTTGCCTTTCTGCCCTGCACTCCTGCCGGGGTTATGGAGCTTATAAAGGAAACAGGCGTGGAAATCCAAGGTAAAAACTGCGTTGTTATCGGGCGGAGCAATATCGTGGGAAAGCCTATGGCTATGCTTCTGCTTCATGAGCATGGAACGGTTACTATCTGCCACTCCCGCACCCAAAATCTTGCCCAAATATGCCGCGGCGCGGACATCCTTGTAGCCGCCGTAGGAAGAGCCGGCTTTGTAACAGCCGATATGCTGAAAGAAAGCGCGGTGGTAATCGATGTCGGCATGAACAAAAATGCGGAGGGAAAGCTTTGCGGCGATGTTGATTATCAAGGTTGCTTTGACAAAGCGGGTTATATCACCCCCGTCCCGGGAGGGGTCGGTCCTATGACAAGGGCTATGCTTATGAAAAATACCCTTACAGCCGCAAAGAAAAAGGAGTTGCTTACATGAAAAAATTTACGTCTTTCGCTCTGGGCTTACTTATCTCGCTCTCAATCATGTGCGCCCCGATGGAAAATTCCTCATACAGCTCACCGCTTATCGGAATATCCGTTTCGGCAAACCAAACAGCCCCCGCCTTTCCCCTGCCCTATCAGTACAGGGAATTGAACAGGGAGGAGCAAAAATTTTATAACGCCATCAGAAACGCAATCATCGACTGCAAGCAAACGGTCAAGGTGAACGGACAGCTTTCGGATTCCGGGTTTCAAAGGGTTATGGAGATTATATTTAACTATGACGTATACACGTTTGACGCAGGTAAAATAGAATACAGCTATTATGATACCAGAACCAGAAGCACGGACTATGAATTTAAAATTACATACAATAATCACTACAGCAAAGCAACCTATGACAAAATGCTTGCCGAGATTGACAAGGTCGCCGACAGAGTGATTTCTCAGTTCAAGCCCGGCATGTCGCAGTACGCGAGAATCAAGCACATACATGATTACATAGCCCAAACCACCTCATATACGCTTGAAGGTAAAAATATAGATAACGCTTACGGCGCGCTTGTTTCAAGAAAGGCTAAATGCGATGGGATTTCTCACGCGTTCAGCTATATAGCCGCCAAGGCGGGATTTACGGCTGTAAATGTAATATACGAGCCGCCCCGAAATCAAGTCGGTCATATGTGGAATAAAATAAGATTCGGCAATAATTGGTACGTAATAGACGTTACCAATAATATAGACCAATTTTTCAATAACAGCATACGCTACGACTACTTTATGATAAGCGATTCCGATTTTAACAAGCTTTTTAAGGAGCAAGCAAGAGTTAAATCGCCTGCGGCGACAGACAGCAGCAGGAGCTATTTTCATACGCAACGGCTGAGAGCCGACAGTGTCGATGCCGCCAAGACGCTTATCAGAAACGAAATGCTGAAAACGGTCAGAAACAAGGGGACGACCTTCTCAATTCAATGCTCGTCAAGAGAGGTGTATAACGCCGCAGTAAGGGATTTATTCGGAAGCAATAGTGAAATGTTTGATATTATTGATGTGGTTTCGGAAAGAGCATCGGTTAAACTGGCGGATACTGTCAATTTTGTTAATAACGACCCGTTTTACACAATACAGGTCTGCATCTTTTACCCTAACACCTCAATCTCCATGTATTTCAAAGAGCCAAAGGATATTGACGCAGGTACCAGGCAAAATTTAAGCCAATTCGGAATCAAGTAACGCGCATGATAACGCTTACCGCGTGAGCGGCAATTCCCTCTCCCCTGCCTGTAAAGCCTAAGTGCTCCTCCGTCGTCGCCTTAACGCTGATTTGGGATATATCCGCGTTAAGCGCGGCGGCTATGTTTTTACGCATTTCTTCAATGCGCGGCGCAAGCTTGGGCTCTTGACAGATAACGGTGCAGTCGAGGTTTCCCAATGCGTAGCCGCCGTCCGTCACCATGCCAAAGACTTGGCGGAGCATGGTAAGGCTGCAAATGTCTTTATATTCCGAATTGTCCGGCGGAAAATGAACGCCTAAATCGCCTAACGCAAGCGCGCCCAAAAGCGAATCGGTTACGGCGTGGCAAAGCACGTCCGCGTCCGAATGTCCGAGCAAACCTTTTTCATATGGGATTGTTACGCCGCCCAATATCAGCTTTCTGCCGTAAACCAGCCTGTGAACGTCATAGCCGTGACCTATTCTGAGCATAAAATAGCCTCCGCAATAGCCAAATCCTCCGGCGTAGTAATTTTTATGTTGCGGTAGTCCGATTCCGTTACAAAGACCTTAACGCCAACCGCTTCGGCAAGCTGGCAATCATCGGTAAAATCAAGGTTGTGTTCGTTTGCAAAGTTTATTCCCTTTACATATATATCCCTGCGAAAAACCTGCGGGGTTTGAATTGAATACAGCTTTCTGCGGTCGGGCGTATCCTTTATAATCCCGCCGTCAACGGTTTTCAGCGTATCCTTTACGGGAACGCCTAAAACCGCCCCGCCGAATGTTGCCGCGTCCTTTATACAGCGTTTGATTCTATCCCTGTCAGCCAGCGGGCGCGCTCCGTCATGCACGGCGATATAACCTGTTTCCTTTGAAACCTCCGCAAACGCCTTAAATATTGATTTCTGCCTTGTTTCGCCGCCCTCGACAACCGCCGCAAGCTTGGTAATATTATACCGCTCAGCCTCTTTTTTGACTCTTTCAATATCCTCGGAGCGGGCTGACACCAGTATCTCCGCGACCTCCTCGATTTTCTCAAAAGCAAGCATGGAGCGGACTATTACGGGGATTCCGTCAAGTATTGCGAATTGTTTATTCACGCCGTTCATTCTGGTGGCGTTTCCGCCTGCCGCTATTATTACCGAAACCGAGCCGCGGCTTTGATTCGAGGGAGGTTCAGCCGTTGCTTCTGCCTCTCCTTGCGCCGTTACGCGGCTTTGAAGCCTTTTGCTCAGTTTTAAAATTACCTTATAAAGCTCCAATGATTCAAGCTCCAGCCAATCGGGGCTTTTATTTTTAATACGCTCTAAAAGCTCTTCCTCGCGTCCGCTTTGAAATATCGGGAGTTCATTTGCTTTTTTAAACTCCGCTACTTGAACGCAGAGCTCCATGCGGTTGGTAAACAAGCGCATGAGCTCATCGTCAGTCCTGTCAATTTCTGCGCGAAGCTCATTTAAATTCACATCTCTCATCTCCTTAAATCAATTTGCAGTTAAGGAATATATAAACTCGCAAACCTCCGATGCCTTAGGCGGACAGCCCTTCACATACCGCTCAAACCCCGAGGTGCAATTTCCGCAACCTAATTTTCCACCTTTGCCGATAAAACCCTGTCCTACGCTTATCTTTTCGCCGCTATACCCGCCAACCCTGTGAAGCGCGTTAATCAACGCGGAGTAGCAGGCGGAGCAGGCTTTATCTTCGTTGATTTTTGAAGAGAGCCGCCGCGCCAAACCTGTAGCCGACTTTGTAAGCAAGGGCTTATTTTCCGAATTCAATTCGGTAAGCTTGGTATTTGCTCCGTAAATTTCGCCCAAGCCCTCTTTACGGGCAATGCTTATGTAGCCTATATCCTCGGCATTTAAGCCTAACAGCGATGAGCAGTAGGAGTCAAGCAACAGCGGGTCTTGCCCTGCTATAATCATATCTCTGGTTACGGGGTTGCCGCCCTCCTCAAAGGTTAAATCACCGCAAATTCCATCAACTACGCAAAACCCCGTCTGAATCGCCGCGTTGAGCATTGCTATGGGGCGGTGAAGCCCTAATGTATGAAAATTGCGCTTCTCCCTATCTGAAATGCAGCCCTTTAAATTTTTCATACAGCAGGTCATCAGGGTTTGGCAATGCGCCTTTAATACGGGTATGTTTATAAGAAAATCCGTAGCAAGAGCCTTTTCAAAGATTTCAAAGGTGTATTCCCCTACCTTAACCCTGCGGATTTTATCATCTTTCAAGTCATATATAGGCACACCGTACTTCTCGCTCAGCTTATCATAGCCGCAGGCGGCATAAACCCTTTTGGTGTTGTCACCCAGCCACGCGCTTTCGATAATCTCAATATTGTCAATACCGAGCTCTCGCAGAAAGACAATAACCCCCTCTGTAACCTCGGAATGAGTAGTAGCACCCTCGGACGGATGCTTCGCCAGCACCATGTTAGGCTTTAAGGATACCCGCATACCGGGCTTTACAAGCCTTGCAAGGCTTGTAGCCTTCAGCGTTTCAAGCGTTCCGTTAAGTATATTACTGCTGTAATTCACTACAATATCAGACATATCAACGCTCCTTGCCTTGAAGATGTTTACTGCTCCTGCACTAAACAGCCTCCAGCCCGTCTAAAACGTGTATTTTTATTTTGCCGCCCCTTATGTCAATCTCCCTTACAACTTCGGGGATTGCCGGCACAAGCAGGCTTTTGCCCTCTTTTGTTTTTATATGGTAGACATCGTTAGCCCCGGTAAAGCTTATATCGGCAAGCTCGCCCAGTTCCTCGCCGCTGTCGTCATCAACCGCCGCAAGACCGATTAAATCTTGGATAAAATAGCTGCCCTCGGGAAGGTGTGCGTCCTTTCTGTCTATATAAAGCACTTTATTCCGCAGTGCTTGCGCCTGTTCAACACTGTCAACGCCGTTAATTTTCATAACAACGATATTTTTATGGGCGCGCGCGCTTATAAGCTCTATGCTCTCCCTGCCGTTGTCAAAATAAAGCGTTTTAAATCCGCATAAAAACTCTTGGTCATCGCACCATGTTTGAACGCGAACCTCCCCGCTCACCCCGTGAACTGCTACTATTTTACCTGTTTCAAGATATTTTTTCATGTTTGTACCCCTAAAAATGATTAAGAAGCTGTACGAAATTAGGCTCAAAGACGAAAAGTCCGTTTTCATTGTACTCACCCATAGCTACAAGCGGAATCGCTATGTCGCCTTGATTTTCGGCTATATATTTAAGCGAATCGGCTTTTTCGGCGTAATCGTAAGCCGTAATATTCGTTTCAATATCGGAATTGATGATTAAATTAAAGGCACTGTCAATCCGCCCGGAAAATCCCGCGTTAACATTTTTATTTATAAGCTCGGCGGCAATCATCGTAGTTATCCGCGCACGGTACTGCTCCCCTTCCCTGTAAGCGGGGAAGGTAATTACTTTAATCAGCGTGTCCGCGTCAAGGTAGGTTTGACCCTCTCTGATAATAATATCATTGCCCCCGGGGACTTCGTGGATTAGATTATACGGTATATCAAAATCGATTCCGCCGAAAACATTAATCAGCAAGCTGAGGCTTTCGGTGTTGACTTTAAGATATTTGTCAATCGTCATGCCTGCAGCACTTTCCGCCGCTTTAACCGCCGCCAAAACGCCTTGGGTGCGGTAAAATTCAAATATGCTGTTCTCCTCACCGTTCACATTGGCGTAAGAATCGCCCGGAAGAGCCGTAACCACGAGCCCGCGCTCTACGGGGAGCGTTTTCAGCAGAATAAAGCTGGTTGAGGTCTGCTTTTTATCCGTTTCCGCAATCAGCAAAATGGCTTGGCTATCGCTTTTACTCGGTTTATAAGAACCATCTGCCTCATCCGCGCCGCCCGCAAAATTAGGCTGAGCGGGAGTTGTTTGTTTTTCGGGCTCTAACAGGTGGTTTGCCAGATAATATAAAAGCCCCCCGAATACCAAAAATGCGATTAGAAGAGTTATAAAGTAAGCTAATGCTACCTTAGCACTTTTTTTTGCCATTTTTAAAGACCATACCCTTTCTGCACCAACGAGGTGCTCAATTTAAAATAATTCATCTGTCGGCATATAGCCTCCGAAAATTTCCTTGTATTCCTCTGATATTTTGTTAAGGTCGAAAAGTTTAATTTCAATACCCTGCTTTTGCGCGTAACGGACGGTTTGCCCTGTGCCGCTTCTGTTATCGGAGAGTGCGGCAATGAGCTTTGAGGAATTGTCAACCATAAAATAATTCCGCTCCCTCATGCAAAGTTTATCGTATTTTTCCGATATGTAAAATTTAGCGTCTGCTTCGCTTATGATATTTCCGCAAATCCACTTATCATAGCCCTTATATTGATTGGTAAATCCCCGGTAGGGAAAAGCGGCGACAAGCTTTATATGGGCTCTTCTCAGTTTCAGCCTCAAAACCATATTGCCCGCCCAAAGGTCAAAGCCGCGCGCTAAGCCTGTGATGAAGCAATCGCAACCGTCGTCAATGCAGTCTTCAATCTCTTTATAAATAAGGCTTTTCAGCATCTTGTTCGCTTGCGTGTTTTCATCGCCCGAAAATGGCAGCTTTTCGGGTCGATGCCCTGAAAAGCAAACCGTTTTTGATTTATCAATCATAAAGTCGTCCATTGCTTTATACTCCTAAAAACTCATTTCAGCAGTTACCCGTATAGACGTGCGGCAGGTACTTTTTAGCTATATCTGCCAAACGATGGATTTTTTCAAACTCTGTGGGGAGCTTGCTCTTATATTCATGGCGCGGAAAAAAACGCGATATATGAAGCGGCATACCCTTGTCAATATCTGCAAGCCGCTTGGACAATTCTATTATTTCTTCCTCGGAATCATTTTCATCGGGGATAATCAAGGTTGTTATCTCCACGTGGCAAAACCTGCGGGCGAGCTTGATTGTATTCAGAACAGTATCTAAGCCGCCGCCGATTTTCTCATAGAATTCTTGCTTTATGCTTTTTAAATCAATATTCACAGCATCGACAAAGGGCAAAAGCTCCAGAAGCGGCTCTTCGCAGATATAGCCGTTCGTTACAAGCGCGTTTTTCATCTCTTTTTTTCGGACTTCCCTTGCGCTGTCCAACACAAACTCAAACCCGATTAAAGGCTCGTTGTAGGTATAAGCTACTCCTATATTACCCATATCGGCGCACTCTGCGGCTTTTTGAGCCAACTCACCCGGCGTTATGCTCGCACAGTTCACGCCGCCCTCGCGCGCCATTGAAATACTGTGATTTTGGCAAAAGCCGCAGTTAAAATTACACCCAAAGCTCCCGACGGATAAAATCATACTGCCGGGGAAAAAGTGATAAAAAGGCTTTTTTTCAATAGGGTCAAGCGACATTGAGGTGATTTTGCCGTAGTTTATGCACTTCACCTCTCCGCCTATACTGCGCCTCGCCCCGCATAAGCCCGTCTCGCCCTCCGAAAGCGCGCATCCGTGAGGGCAGATTCGGCATTTTACTTTCATACGTATTCCTCTTTTATAGGTACCTTATCACTTCAAACCGTTCAAGCTCTATACATTCATCGGAGTAAATCCCAGCCTTTTGCATGGCTATGCTCACCTGCTCGTCAACCGTGTCAACGCCGTCAAGGTTAGGGAGCAAAAGCCCCCGCTTATAACCGCTTGTCACGATAACCCCGTAACGCTTTACGTCAAGCAAATCTGCGGAAGATATAGCCTCCGGCGGGGATAAAACGTCAACGCTTACGGTAAGCGCGGGAAGCTCGTCCTCGGTTACGGGCGGAAAACGCGGGTCTTCCGAACACGCGCTTACGGCGTTTCGCAAAATTTCATTTGCGGTATTTTTTGTAACGGGCTTTATCGTGCCGACACAGCCCCTCAGAGCACCGTACTTTTTTATGGAGACAAAAACACCCGCCTTACCCTCGGTCAGCTCCTTGGGCAAATTTTCCGAAAGTGCGGCTGTTTTTCCTGTTTTTACAAAATGTGAAATGGAGTATTCCGCAAGCCTTACATGTTCGCTTTTAGCCACAAAAATCACTCCTTATTTACATAAAATGAAGCTACCGCATAGCCTACTCCGAAATTACCTTCATAGGATAAAAGCCGCGGCGTTATATTTTTGCCGTCAAGAGCACCCGCCATTATGATGAAGGAGCGCAAGCCACATTCTCCCGCTTTATATGCCAGAGCGGGGTCAATAGTCATTAGCTCCCTTAATCTGCCGCCCGCTAAAATGGCGGTAACCGCTTTATCAAAGAGCGGACCTTCCTCTGCAAACCCGTATGGTCCGTCCGGTTTGAGCCTGTGAGATAAATCGCCGCTTGCGATAAAGACGGTATTCTCCCCTGAAGCGGCGGCTTTGCTTGCAATACTCTTGCCGAGCTTATAACTATCTTCAAGGGACGAATCCAAAAGACCAAGGCAGGAAAGCTTATAATCGGTATAATATTTATTAACAAAAGCAAGCGGAACATAAGCACCGTGGTCAAGCTCGCGGCTTCCCTCAACATAGTGAGGAGATGAAAGAACTATCGCATCGGGCTTTAATCGCGCTATTTCCTTAGCGCACTCATTACAGGAGTCGACCGTTTTCTGCACCTCAGCCTCCCTGCCCCTGCCGATTTCCGGCAGGATTACAGGGGGGTGAGGGAAAACAAATGCAGCTGAAATCATAACATCCAAAGCTCCTCAGCGTATTGAGTAACGGTTCTGTCTGATGAGAATTTGCCTGCCGCCGCAATATTCATCCAGCATTTTTTAGCAAACATCTCGCGGTTTTTGTAATCATATAAAGCACGGAGCTTCGTGTCAACATAGCCCTCCAAGTCGGCAAGTAAGAAGTAATTATCGGGCTTATGCCAGCTTGTGCCGTTAATCAAGCCGTTGAACAGGTCGCCGAACATGCCTGTATCGCCGTCATTGAAAGTTCCGTCTACAAGTGTGTTAATCACTTTCTTAACCCGCTCATTTTGATAATAAATCTTCTCGCGCGGGCTGTAGGTGGGTGCGATTTTATTAATATCCTCAACCCTGCAACCGAATATATACTCATTCTCCCAGCCGGCTTCTTCTACGATTTCGACATTCGCTCCGTCAAAAGTGCCCAGTGTAACCGCGCCGTTGAGCATAAGTTTCATATTGCCCGTTCCGCTCGCTTCCGTGCCCGCAGTTGAGATTTGCTCGGAAATATCCGCCGCCGGAATGATTTTTTCAGCGTAAGATACGTTATAATTTTGCAGGAATAAAACTTGGAGCTTGCCGCAGGTATCGGGGTCGTTATTTACAAGCTTTGCGACCTCGTTGATATATTTGATTATACCCTTTGCGCGGCGGTAAGCGGGGGCGGCTTTAGCTCCGAAGATAAATACCACGGGCTGTAAGTCGGGGAGCTTATTTTCCTTAATTTTAAAATATAAATCCATAATCGAAAACGCATTTAAAAGCTGGCGTTTATATTCATGCAGGCGTTTAATTTGAATGTCAAATACGAAGCCGGGGTTTAACAAAACGCCCTCTTTTTTAGCAATATAATCGCACAGCTGTTGTTTTTTTAGCTGTTTTATATCCATGAATCTTCTGATTACGTTGCCGTCATTTACAAATTGCTTTAATTTTTGCAGCTCTGACAAATCGGTTAAGAATCCATCGCCGATTTTTTCGGTTATAAGCGCGGTCAGTTCCTCATTGCAAAGCCCCAGCCAGCGGCGGGGTGTAACGCCGTTTGTTTTATTCTGGAATCTGTCGGGGAAGATTTCATACCATTCTTTTAACACGTCTTTTTTAATTATATCGGTATGAAGCTGGGCTACGCCGTTTACGTAAGTTGAGCCGAAAATAGCCATCCGCGCCATATGAATCCGCCCGCCGTCTGTAATGCGCTTTTGCTCAATTTGGTTCTCCGTCTGCCCTATAGAAGCCAGATGCTTTTTAAGGTGATTATCAACCATTAAAATTATTTCATAGATAACGGGCAGAACGCTTCTGTAAAGCTTTGCATCCCATTTTTCCAAGGCTTCCGCCATTACGGTGTGGTTTGTATAGTTGCAGGTTTTTTGAGCTATGTCAAACGCTTGCGCGAACGCCATCCCCTCTTCAAACATCAGTATGCGTATGATTTCGGGGATTGCAACGGTTGGGTGGGTATCATTTAATTGAAGCGCGTAACTTTTGGGGAATTTTGAAAAATCATCGCCGTATTTAGCTTTGTAACGCTTTACAACATCTTGAACAGAAGCGGATACAAAGAAATATTGCTGTTTAATACGCAAGCGCAAGCCCTGCTCCGTATTATCATTAGGATACAAAACATTGGAAATCGCTTCCGCCAAAACAGTATCTTCGGAGGCTTTGATATAATCATGGCTGTCAAATGCTCCGAAATCAAAGCCGTTAACAGGCTCGCTTTGCCACAGCCGCAGGGTGTTTACCGCCTTGCCGCCGTAACCTATAATAGGAGTATCGTAAGGGACGGCAGTAACAGAGCCGTCGCCGAAATCAACCCTAACCGAATCCTCCTCGCGGCGTATGCTCCAAGCATCGCCGTAATCAAGCCATGAATCGGGGGCTTCATGCTGAAAACCATTTCCGATTGATTGCTTGAAAAGCCCGTATCTGTATCGTATTCCGTATCCGTTAAGCGGAATATCGCAAGCCGCCGCCGAATCCAAAAAGCAAGCGGCAAGCCGCCCTAAGCCGCCGTTGCCCAAAGCCGCATCCTCAACCTCTTCAAGGCAGGCTATATCTATGCCGTTTTCGTTGAGAAGCTCTTTTGCTTCTTTTAAAAGCCCCGCGCAGTAAAGGTTGTTAAAAACAGCCCGCCCCATAAGAAATTCCATAGAGAGATAATAAGCGCGTTTGCCCTCGTTATGCCGTTCTTCCGTTTCGTTCCAAAACGGTATCATGTCGCCCATAACAGCCCTTGCCAAAGCATTATGAAGCTGTTTTACCGTCGCGCTCTTTAAGTCTGTCCGCCCGTCTGTCATAAGGTTCTCGCTTATTTTCTCTAAAAATTGGGTTTTGTTCATTGACATAGTTATGACCGCCTTTGTTTTTTATTTACTTTATTTTTACTATTATACCCCAATTTTTTTAATATGTCAACCGGTTGAGGGTTAATGTTATGTGAAATTTTTCTTAATTGAAGAGATAATTTTTACCGGGCAAATTAATTCTGCTTGCAATCTACGTCCACTTCATGCCCGACCCACTCAAACCCCACCCCACCGCTCTTTAAATCGAACAATAACTCGCCCCCGATATAAAAGCGAAATCGCGCGTTGCAGGAAACACTTTCGGTTATCTCTCGGTTCATTTTGCCGAAACGAGGAGCTATGAGGTTCTGACCGCCGCCGTCTTGAATGTTTATAACTAACAGATATTTCCCCTGTTTGAGTATGATTTTATTTTGCTCGCATTTGATTATTCTAACGCCGAGATAGGTCGCCAAGCGATGTTCAACGCCGTTAAAATGAACAATGCAAATACACCCCGTAAAGTTAAATCCGCAGAACGGAATATCGGCGATTGACGCAAAAACAGAGCAGTTGTTTTCCACAAAGTCATTACATTGAACCCAAGTATATGACTTCGGGAAAGACCTGCCGCTATCGCTTTCAATATACCCTATACCGCCGTTATAATCAGCGGTTTTCCCGTTGATTTTGACAGAACCGTTCAAATTATGCTGCATACTTAAAACGCCGTGCCGACATTCCATAGGAAAGTATTTGAAAAATCCCATAATATCGTATTTAAGCGGCGTTAAATCGGTATATTTTATACGTCCGCTTATCGCAATATTATCTTGCTGAATATCAACAATAATGCCTTTTTCGGAGAATATGCAATTACTGATTTTAACGGTGTTTCCGATTCTTTGATATTCAATTTTCGGATATGAAAAATAGTAAGATTGAGCGTTCGTTATGACTTGAATAAATGCGTTGCCGCCGGAAATACCCGGAATAAACGCAATCGTGTTTTTATTATTTTGCAGTTTGTGATAATATCCCTCAAAATAATGATTACTCAACTTTTCAGCCCTCCCGTCGCAGGATTATCAATGAGCGTTCCGTCTTTTTCAAAGCGGGAGCCGTGGCAAGGGCAGTCCCAAGTCCGTTCCGTTTTGTTCCATTTCAAAGCACAACCCATATGCGGGCAGCGTTTTGTACTGAAACTTAACAGGTTTGCGGCGGCTGTTATTCCGTTTAAGAGTAACTGCGGTTTCAGCATACCTCTGCTCGGCGAGAATATTTCAGCGTAAGGGCTATTTCGTCCTGCAATCATATCCGTCAAAAGCATTGCCGAAACCATTGAGCCGGTCATTCCCCATTTGTTAAAGCCGGTTGCAACATATAGATTCGGTGTTGATTTTGAATAGCGTCCTATATACGGAATATTGTCGAGGCTCATACAATCCTGCGCCGCCCAAGCATATTTTTCAGTTGAGTTCGGATAATGCTTTTTCGCAAATTCACGGAGAACATTCCAATTTCCGCCTTGCTTGCCCGTCCTATGGTCGCCGCCGCCGATGAGCAAAAAACCTTTATAGTTTCTGAAAGACATTCCGTTTTTAGTTTCCTGAAGATACATTCCGTCAATGTTTGCGGCGTTTTCAAGTGCGATAACATACGAGCGATGCTGATACATTTTCAGAAAATAGCCGCCATGTTTATTGAGAAACGGGAAATGCGAAGCAATAATGATATGCTCCGCTTTGATTTCGGCAGTATCTGTAATCGCAGTATTTTTGCCCAACTCTCTGACAAACGTATTCTCATAGATATTCAAGCTTTTTGAAATTCCCTCAATAAATTTCATCGGATTAAACTGTGCCTGATTTTCAAATTTCACCGCCCCGGCAATGTCGAAAGGCAGAGAAATATCTCCTGCAAATTCTGCATTAAAGCCAAGTTTATTTACTGCGGCAACTTCTTTTTCTATTACCTTTCTATCGCTTAGAGAATAAACAAATGCAGATTTTTCCTCGAAATCACAAGAGTATGTTTTACTTAGTTCTATGAATTTTGATAGAGCAAGCTGATTGCTGTCAAGATATGCTTTCGCTTTATCATAACCCAATTTTTTGAGCAGTTTGTCGTAAAGCAAGCCATGTTGAGAGGTTATTTTTGCGGTTGTGTTTTTTGTAATTCCGCCGCCGATGTTTTTGCCCTCGGCTAAAATGTAATCAACGCCCGATTCATTTAGGAAATATGCACATAATATACCCGCAATACCGCCGCCGATTATGAGTACATCGGTTTTAATATTTTCTTTGAGTTTGTCAAATCCGTTAATTTTAACGCTTTCAGACCAGATTGAATTCATATTTTATTCCTTTGCAGTTTTTATATTAGTATGTGCTAAATCGGGATAAATTATCAAAAGAATAACGGCGAGCATTGCCGCCGCAGGTTTTCTGTTCATATATGGTTCGCATAATGTTAAGAAATTTTGCTTTAAGTTTATTGTTAATAATTGCTAAAATATATGAATACAAACAATGTCAAGCCTCTCCGGGTTGTTGTTAAAAATTGGGTTTGCGGAGGGGCTTGTTTTTGTTAAGAAAGGGTTAGTGATTTAAATGCCAAAGCCTAAGCTTGATAAAAAATTAAAAATAATTTTAATTTCCATTTTTTCTCTATTGTTAATTGTACTTATTATATTGGGTGCAATAAAAATATCTGCTTACAGAAAAGCTTATTATTATCGATATACCGATGCAGGCAGGCGGGAGAAAGTCTTGATTTATTTGGAAAGGAAATATGAACAAGAATTTGAAATTCTTAAAATGGTTGATGAAACAATTGCTTTTTCCGTACCCAACTATCAAGCGGATTGCATACCCAAAGGCGGAAATCAAGAAACGGAATGCTTCACAGTTTGGATTCTTCCCAACGGAAAACTTAGCTTTGATTCAAGTGGAGTTGTTTTTGACGATAGACATGCCGCTGATAATTATTTCGGGGTTTTGATTAAGCCGGAAATTGAAAGATTGTTAAGAGAAATTGTTTCAAAATATTTTGATGATACAGAAATAAGAATTACGCTTAATTCACGATATGAATATGAACTAAATGAAAGCAGTCAATATGTTGATTTTATCGACAGGGGTTACCATATATTAACGGGGATAAGTATTCTAAATGTTGCTTATAATGAGGAAGAAACCCTAAGGCTAATACATGAAATGTATGTTGACTTTAAAAAGAGTGGACTTGATGTATGGGGGCAGGTTTATTACAGCTATAAAAATGAGGAGAGTCAAACGGTCTCATCAAGAATAACAATGGACACGGAGAAAGTTTAATATATTTAAATGAGTTTTGAATGGAAGGCTTATTGCCGTGATACCCGTCAACTTATCGACTGGGAGTGTGGAGTACGAAATAATGATACCATTTGCAAGGCTTTTAGTTTAGTTTGCGCGGTTTCGCTGTAAAACTTGCGTTGTTTCCCGCTCCATAGAAATGGTGGATTTGACTGTCGGGCTTTATGCGAATTTTCATGTCAATTTTGATATTAATATTGATTATTTTATGGATGGTGTGATTATTTAGTCAACACTCTCTGATGTTTGTATAACCTATACCGCTCTCTTAATATACATTCAGCTTGCAGACCTGCTTGCAAGTCCAATGCGATTTTCAGCATCACAGGGAGTTTCTTGCCCCTTTTCTCCGCCCGTCTTAAAATACCCCGACAGGCTTTTGGCGACAAACCCCCTGTCCACGGCTTCCAACTCACGTCAAGCTCTTCCTGATAATTCAAAATCCAGCGTTCCCCGCTCTGCGCCATTGACAATTAGCGTTACTGAATGGGTTCTAGGGTAGTGCTTTCTTACGCTTACGTCAGCGAACGAAAATCGCCAACACATCACGGTTGCCTTTTTTGAGAAGCGTCCTACACCCATGCTTTACAATCCAATCAGTATGTTCATGTCTGCCGTACCAATCCTGCGCGAGTTTTGTAACTAAATCAGGGTGGGTCTTTGAAGTATCGTTGAGGTTATTGGCAACACTCTTTCGCACATACGGCGAGGGGTCGGTTTTAAGCTGTTCCAAAATCGGAAGAACAGGCGAAGGGTCTTTTTTGAAACTGACAAGTGCCTGTCCCCACGGCAAAGCAGGACGACAACCCTCGCTAACAATTCATTCCCCCAAAAACCTATCCCAATTACTAAAATCATTAGCATCCCCGATTACTTCATAAACGGCGGCAGGCTCGATTTTACCGAATCCTCCCCAATTATACAGATAAAATTTTCTTACCTGCGGTGTTTGAGGAACAATTATATCAAGGTAGGAATAACCGAAGGCTTCATGTTCAAGACCTGCCGCTTCAAGAATACTCGGTATGAAATTGATGTGAGATAATTCGGAAACAGAGTCAATTTTTAAAGCGCCGCTGCTGTTGACAGGTTTAATAAGCAAAGATGATGTAATTGCTTCGGTTAACTCGTTTTGCACACCCCGACCATGGTCGGCAATAAGAATTATGGTCGAATTGTCGTAAATACCCAGCTCTTTCATTTGTTCAAAATATTCCTTCAAAATAACAAAGCAAGCATAGGTTGAACTGTTAATAGACTTTGTTTCTGTTATTTCCATTGCATTTGTTTCGCTGTTATAAATGTACGTGCCGTCATGAGACGCATTAAGGTGAACGAATGAGAATATTTTGTCTTCTTGCTCCGCGCTCAAGCCGTTAGCTTTCAGCCGGCTGTAGTAATTAATATCGGTTCTGTCCGATACTGTTTGCAACGCCGCATCATCAATTTGGTATTCATAAAAATAGTTGCTGAAATCGGATTGGTAACGGTAAATAAATGCTCCCTTTGATGAATACGGAGCTACCTTGCCGAATGAAATGTCTAATATTGTCCTAAGCACTACAGAGTGGTTTATCGGAAAATCTACTCTATTTGCCTGCGTTAAATTGTCAGCCCTGTGAATGAGTTGGCTGAAATTTCCGTAAGTGGTCAGCTTGTCCGGCAATAACATTGTTTTATAACCATTATCGCGCAGGACATCAATAAGACCGCGCTCTCCCCACGCCTTATCCCAATAGCTTGACCAAGAATCGCCGACCTCGTAGCTCACCCCCGTCAGCAGTTGAGTTACTGCCGGAAAGGTATTATTAGTTGTTGAAATATTATTTTCATAGAATGTAAAGCCATCCAGCCAAGTGTAGAGCTCGGGATTGCTTTTAAGAGCTTCGTTCATATATATCGTGTCAAGTCTGTCCATAACAAAAACGCAGATATTTTCAGTCTGTGATAATTCAAAGGATTTGGAATATGAGAAGTAATGATGAGGGTTATGCTCCTTTGTGAAATCGTAATTAAACAATACCGAGATAATGCCTGCGGTTTGCATACCGATAGTAATAACCGCGGCGTAAACTACGCCCCTTTCCCATTTGACAGCCTTGTATTTCGGGCTGTCCTTTAACACCTTCCATATTATAATCGGCGCGACCAAAACGACAATCCAAATAAAATAACTAATGTATATGTCTGAGCCTAAATACGAATCAATATCGCCTGTTAACTCCTGCATATTACCGTTAAGAAAAAGCACTTGTATATAACAGGCGATAGCGACCCCTGTGAACAGCATTGAAAGAGCCTCAATTAAAATTCCTCTGAAAATCAACGGAAAAAGCAGTAATCCGAAAGCGAAAAAGCATAAACTTAAAATCAACAACGGAACAAAAATATGTATAAGCCCGATATTGAAGTTGCTCACATTATTCAAATACAAATCAAGCGGCATTAACAAAAACAAAGAAAAAACAAGCATACCATAGGATACAGCGAAAGCAATCCGCCTTGGTTTGGGCAAGGTAAATATTGTTTCAAATATTTTTACTTTTGCGTTTTTGATGCTTTCTTCGCTTTGGGTTGTTGACTTGCGGTTCATTGTGAGCTTCTCTCCTTTTTAGTCTATTACTGTCCAATTGTCTAAATCATTAGCATCTCCGATTATTTCATAATTGTCAAAGTCCCATCCATAACCATAACGCTTTCTTACTTGCGGAATGTTTTGTTCAATTATGTCAAAATATGAAAGCCCGTATTCTTCATGCGGTATACCCGCTAATTCGAGAACACTGGGTATGAAATTCACATTAGAAAGCTCCGCTGTTTTATTTCTTGCCATTTCACCGCGAGTGTGACGGGGTTTTATAAGTAAGCCGATGGTTCCCAACGAAATTTTTTCATATCTGTGGTCGGCTACAAGGATTATTGTTGAAGTATCATATATGCCGATTTCCTTCATCTGCTTAAAATATTCCTCCAAAATTTCAAAGCTCCCTGCTCCAGTACCCTCGTTAGATTCTGAATAACGACCCGTGTAGCTGATATAATTAAGATGTATAAAAGCAAAGGTAGGGCTTTCACTTTGGGTGCGAAGACCGCTTTTTTTTAAATGAGAGTAAAGCAACGCGTCCGAAGACGAACCTACTGAATGAGGTAAGATGTCATCAGATTCATAATAAAAAAAATTAATGCTGAAATCGGGGTCAACAAGAGTCTCCAGAACAAAAGCCTTTGCATAATAAGGCAATACTTTAGCGAATGTAAATCTAACAGAACAATATGCTACCTCGCAATAATTTATTTTATCTTCCGTTTCCAAAAGCATTTCCAGATTATCAGCAAGCCCGAACAGCTTCGAAAAGCTCCTAAAGCTTCTGGGCTTGTCCAGTAATAAGATTGTCCGATAATCATTCTCGCGTAGCGTATCAATTAAAACTTGATTTTCCCAAGCTCTGTTCAAATAATCAATCTTATGCTCTCCCTTAGTGTAATGCACCCCGGTCAGCATCTGAGTTACCGACCTTAATGTATCTACATACATTGATGTATTATTTTCATAGAAAGTAAAACCATCTAATTGTTCATACAGCTGCGGGTGCGCTTCAAGCGCATCGTCCATCATTGATGCGTCAAACCCATCCATCAGGAATACGATGATATTATCCTCGGTTGAAAACTCCAGAGCTTTGTTGTATGAAAGATAATAAGGAGCTCTGACATCGTCTGTATCGTATTTTACAAAGCCTGCGGCAATTCCCGACAGTTGCATCCCGATAATAATAACCGCCGTAATCAATATCCCCTTTTCCCATTTAATGTCCTTATACTTAGGGCTGTCCGTAAGACCCTTCCAGACAATAAGCGGCATAACTAAAAGTACAAACCAAATAAATAAATTAACATAAAAATACATATTCACATCAAAATATGTATCGTTCCCATCACTTAAATTAACCATTCTTCCATTTAAAAAAAGCGTTTGAAAATAAGAGGCTACTGTGAAGCCGAATAACAAAAGGGTTATAATATCAAGAACAACCCCTCTGAAAATCAAAGGAAAAATAATCAGAACAAATGCAAACAAGCACAAGCTTATAATCAGCATAGGGAAAATGAAATCCGCAACTCCGATATTAAAGTCGTTTACATTATGCAGATATAAATCCAGCGGCATCAATAAAAACAGAGAAATTATAAACATTGCGGAAGATGTGATAAATGCCGAACTCCTTTGCTTAGGCAGGGTGAAAATTGTTTGAAATATATTCACCTTCGCACTTTCAGTTTTTTCACCGTCTTGGGTTGTTGATTTACGGTTCATGATGAGTTTCCCTCCTTTTTAATCTATTATTGTCCAATTGTCCAAATCATTAGCATCTCCGATTATTTGATGATTGTCAGCCCACCACCCGTAACCGTAACGCCTTCTTACTTGCGGAATATTTCCCTCAATTATATCAAAATATGAAAGTCCGTATTCTTCATGCGGTATACCTGCTAATTCGAGAACACTGGGTATGAAATTCTCGTTGGAAAGCTCTGCCGTTTTGTTTCTTGCCATTTCACCGCGAGTGTGCCGGGGCTTTATAAGCAACCCGGTAGTTCCTATTGTTTTTTTGAGAAACCTATGGTCAGCAACAAGAATTATTGCTGAAGTATCGTATATGCCGGCTTCTTTAAGCTGTGTAAAATATTCATCCAGAATAACAAAGCTACCGGTTCCATCGCCCACATCCGCTCCGAAGTAATCGGGACTATAGGTTATATAATTAAGATGTATAAAAACAAACGTATTGCTGTCGCCTTGGGTGCGAAGACCGCTTTTTTTCAAATGAGAGTAAAGCAACATATCCGAATTTTTTCCTACCACGAAATACAGGATGTCATCAGATTCATGATGGAAAAATTTGGCACTGAAATCGGGAGTAATTATAGTTTCCATAACAACCTCCTTTAGATAGTAAGGAAATACTCTGTAGAATATAAATTTTACAGCTTGCTTCGCTACCTCATGATACTTTATTCTGCTTTCAGATTTTGAAAGCATTTCCAGATTATCGGCGCGCCCCAACATCTGACCATAGAAGTCAAATGTATTCAATTTATCCGGCAGCATCACTGCATTATAATGATTCTCACGCAAAATATCAACTAAACCATGGCTCTCCCAAGCTCTGTTCAAAAAATCCTCACGGTATTCGTCTTTGATGTAGTTCGTTCCTGTCAGCATGTGAACTACCGATTTTATAGTGTCAATATATACCGATGTATTATTTTCATAAAAAGTGAATCCGTCTAATTGTTCATATAATATCGGATTAGCTTCAAGCGCATCATTCATTATTGACGAATCAAATCCATCCATCAAGAACACGATGATATTATCTTTACTTGAAAGCTCCAGAGCACTGTTGTATGAAAGATAATAAGGAGAATTGACAGTTCTCGCATCATATTTGAAAAAGCCGGCGGCAACTCCTGCTAATTGCATTCCGATAATAATAACTGCCGCGATAAAGACCCCCTTTTCCCATTTAATGTCTTTATACTTAGGGCTGTCCGTAAAGCCTTTCCAGACAGCAAGCGGCATAACCAAAAGTATAAGCCAAATAAGAAAATTAAAATACGCATACATATCTAAATATGTATCTTCAAGATTAATTAAACTAACCGTTCTTCTGTTTAAAAAAAGCGTTTGAAAATAAGAGGCTACCACAAAGCCTAGTAACAAAAGAGTTATAACATCAAGAGCACTTCCTCTGAAAAGCAAAGGTAAAAAAAGCAGAAGAAATGCGAATAAGCATAGGCTTATAATCAGCATAGGCAAAATAAAATCCCCAACCGCGATGCCGAAATCATTTACATTGTGCAAATACAAATCAAGCGGCATTAATAAAAACAGAGAAAGCACAAACATGGTGCAAGAGACGATAAATGCCGAACCCCTTTGCTTTGGCAGATTGAAAATAGTTGGAAATAATTTCCCGTCAGACTTAGTTTTCATTTTTATCAAGCTCCTTTATTTGTTCAATAATATAATTACCGCCGAAATGAGCGGCTTCACCTATGTTGTACATGTAATCATTAATAAGCTTGTCTATTTTATTTCGGTATTCTTCCTTGTTGCCAAGCAGTTTTCCGATAACCTCACCTGCGCCGAAGAGCTCATCGGGTGCTAAGGAAACACCGAGCATATCCCGTATCCATAAATCCATCGGCTCGACATTGATTTTCTGCCATTCGGGGTTCATGACTTTCATCGGCGTATTGATAAAAAGTGACGGCTTCTTTGTCGTCAATGAAAATTCCAAAGCAATTGACGACCAATCCGTTATAATCAAATCGGACAGGTATACGGTTGAATTTGATGAAAAATCCGTTTGAATTTCAAGTCTTTCACCAAGCTGAGCTTCGTATTTATTAAATATTTGCTTCATTTTTAAGGGGAAACGCTTGATAAATTCGGGGTGCGGGCGGATTATCAGCTTGTAATCATCAGAGAGAAGCCCCTCCATCAATTCATCAAGACAGTATTCAAGGATATTATCCTTTTGCCATGACGGGGCGATTAAAATCTGCGGCTTTAGGTTTTCGGTTTTTTCCAATTTATTATAGCGTTCAGATATTATATCAAGCAGACCGAAGCCGACATTTACAAGCTTTTTCTCAGCCAGCTTGTAAACCTCTTCCATAGCCCTTATTTCTTCGTTATGATTTTTACCGTAGCAAAAAATCGTATCAAAGCTGTCAAGCGCGCCTTTACGGAGCATTAAATTAAAACTACCCATTCCATGGTCGATATATATATATTCAATATCCTTTTTTACAAGGGAACGCTTGTAGTGGTAGACTTCCAAATCCGGCATTGTCATGGCGACAACATCGGCATCCATCTTCATAAATACTGTAATCAATCCGTTTGCCCCGCAATAATACGTTTCAAAGCGGGGGTGTTTAATATCAAATACTTGGTCGTTTATATCGCTTGTGAGGTAATGAACGGTAATGTCGGAATTTTCAAGTATATACTCAATATACACTTGAAAATATTTATAAAAGCCGCTTGCCTCAGAATAAAATACCAACTGCTTTTGATTTGAAAAAAACCGCTTGACATCCTCTTTTTCCCGCAATTTTTCTATGCGCTTACGCTCTTTTGCGGCTGCTCTATCTTCTTTAGTGCGCTTGGTACTGACGGAATAACTAGATAAATCAACATATTTTTTAGGATTATATATTAAAGTACAGATTATTGTAATCAAAGCTCCCAGCAAATTGCCGGTAATCCAGAAAAGCCCGAAGCCCGCTTCCAATACAAAAGCAAAATACCCGGAAAATATGGTTAGGAAGCCCGCCGTTCCCCATTTAGCTAAAAAGCCCTGCATCTTTGTCAGCGGATTGAGAGCGTTTTGAACAAAGCACATCAAAAGCGCGGATAATGCCGATAAGAGCGGGATTATAACGAGCGCGGAATTGATTGTAGGTATTACAGACAGGTCAAGTCCGCAAAAAATAAAGTCATAACCGCCGTTTTCAACGCTCCCGCTTACTGCCCTTACAACGCCTATTATTATAGGTATTTGTATAAGAAGCGGCAGAGTTGCTTTCAGCGTGCTGTATTTTTCTCTCTTATATAAAGCCTTCTGCTCTTTGAGCATTTCGTTGAATTCCCCGCTGTATCTTGCCTTTATATCTTCAAGCGCGGGCTGGAGCTTAAACAGCTTAATCGAATTTTTTTGAGACATAAGCGAAATAGGGAAGAGTATAATTTTCACCAAAAAGGTAAATAAAATGATACACAACCCAAAATTCCCGGTTAATTCATAACAAAAATCAATTAACGCACCAAGCGGAGTTCCTATAAGGGTTTCTATAATATACATGGACATACTCCTTTGTTTGTGTGTGAGACGGGCAAACCCGCCCCCTACTATTGTACAAGTCGAAAATTTTTTCAATTAGGGGTTGACAATGTTCATTTTGTGGTGTATAATGGTAAAAGATGAACAAGAATATGGAGGCGTTAACTTTGAAATCGGAGCATTTTGTACTGATTCTAAGACAATTAGATACAAACCCGGCGGCTACCCAGCGGCAATTGGCGGAGGGAGCAGGTTTGTCCTTGGGGCTTGTCAACGGGATTATTAAGGAGAGCTTGTCGCTGGGTTACTTAGAGCAAAACAGCGAACGTAAGCTGCTTTTAACGGAAGCGGGGCGTAAATACTTGGATGAATTTAAAGTAAAAAACGCAATTATTCTAGCCGCCGGATTCGGCTCTCGCTGTATCCCGCTCACATATGAAACACCTAAGGGACTGCTCAGCGTTTGCGGAAAGCCTATGATTGAGCGGCAGATTGAGCAGTTGAATGAAAAGGGAATTACCGATATTATCATAGTAGTCGGGTATATGAAAGAGCATTTTGATTATCTTATTGATAAATACGGCGTGAAGCTTGTATACAACGCGGAATATGCCGTTAAAAATAATATTGCGAGCTTATATTGCGCCATTTCATCGCTTGACAATACCTATGTGTTAAATTCCGACAACCGAATGGAGGAAAATATTTTTAACACCTATGAGCCGCACAGTTGGTTTTCCTGCATATATATCGATGGTCCTACCAATGAATGGTGTGTTACAAATTCTCAAAAAGACAAGATTAAATCTATTTCAATCGGAGGGCAGGATTCTTATGCCATTGTAGGTCCCGCTTACTTTTCCAAGTCTTTTTCCGCTAAATTCAAGGAGTATATATCTGATTGCTATAACCGCCCCGGAACAAATGATTATTACTGGGAAAACGTATTAATAGAGCAACTGGATTCATTGCCTATTTATATGAATAAGCAAACAGGGAATGTCCGTGAATTTGAAAATCTTGAGGAATTGCGGCAGTTTGACCCCTCTTACAAAATTAATTCAAACAATAAAATTATGGCGTTAATCTCAAAGGTGTATCATGTTCCCGAGCTTGAAATTAAAGATATTCAGCCGATTAAGGTCGGAATGACAAATCGTTCGTTTTTATTTTCCCACGATAACCGCCGCTACATCATGCGAATCCCGGGCGAGGGCACAGATAAACTAATAGACAGAAAAAACGAGCATACCGTCTATCAAGCAATAGAGCATCTGAATTTATGCGATGAGGTAAAGTATTCCGACCCCGAAGCCGGATATAAAATTACCGTATTTTGGGATAACTCCCGTGTTTGCGACCCGCTTGACATGTCTGACGTAAAGGAATGTATGAAAAAACTAAGGGAATTTCACGAAATGAAGCTTCAAGTTCCGCATAAATTTGATGTCTTTGAAAGAATCAATTTCTATGAAAGTATGTGGTTAGAGGCTGATTCCTGCTTTAGGGATTACAAAGAAACCAAGGCAAACGTGATGAAATTGCAGGATTATATAAATTCTGTCCCCAAAGAGCTCGTGCTTGCACATATCGATGCCGTCCCCGATAATTTTATCTTTATAAAAAAAGGCGATGAAAGTCAGCTTAGGTTAATTGACTGGGAATACGCCGGTATGCAGGACCCGCATATTGATATTGCCATGTTTGCGGTTTACTCGCTTTACGGGGAAGAGCAAGTAAATATGCTGATTGATTGTTATTTTATTCATAAATGCCCGCATAATATTAGGGTGAAAATTTACGCTTATATTGCCGTTTGCGGGCTTTTATGGAGCAATTGGTGCGAATATAAACGCCATTTAGGCGTTGAATTCGGCGAATATGCCTTGAAGCAATACCGCTATGCAAAGGATTTTTATCGTATTTTTAATGAAAATGTGTAAGGAGTAATATTTATGAAAGAGAAAATCAAAGCGTCCAAAATTGATTGGGTTATAACGATAGTGCCGTTTTTGGGTATTACATTTGTCTGCGCGCTCTTCTTGGCAATGCCCGAGCAGACAAAGGAAGCACTGAACCTCGTCAGAACCTTTATCGGAGATGATATGGGCGTTTACTATATCCTGCTCGGAATTGCCGCACTAACCGTTACTATGTTTATGGCTTTCTCCAAATTCGGCAAAATTAAATTGGGGGACATTGAGAAACCTCAATACAGCAGTTTCACATGGGGCGCGATGATTTTCACATCAACAATGGCGGCGGATATTCTTTTTTATTCGCTTTGCGAGTGGTCGTTGTACGCCTCCGAACCTCATTTAGAAAGTCTGGGCGAAATGCAGCTTTGGGCTTCAACCTTTCCGCTGTTCCATTGGGGTCCCATAGCGTGGAGCTTTTATATTGTTTTGGCAATATCATTCGGCTTTATGCTGCATTTAAAAGGTCAAACAAAGCAAAAATTTTCGCAGGCTTGCCGCCCCTTACTGGGTGACAGGGTAGATGGTCCGCTCGGGAAAATCATCGACTTAACGGCGGTATTTTCATTGCTCGCCGGTACGGCAACGACATTTTCACTGGCAACCCCCCTGTTGTCTGCAGCTCTTGCATATATTTTCGGAATCAGCGATACTGTCATTCTGACAATAATAATCCTGCTGTTAATCTGCTCCGTTTACACAATTACCGTTTTATCGGGAATGAAAGGCATTTCAAAATTAGCGGGATTCTGCGTTTACCTTTTCTTTGCACTTTTGCTCTATGTATTAATCGGCGGCGGCGAAACCCGCTATATTATAGAAACAGGCGTATCCGCCATAGGAAATCTGGCGCAAAACTTCATCTCACTTTCAACATGGACAGACCCGCTGAGAGTAGATTCATTCCCCCAAAACTGGACCATTTTCTACTGGGCTTACTGGATGGCATGGTGCGTCGCAACCCCTTTCTTTATCGGCATGATAAGCAAGGGAAGAACAGTAAAAAATACTGTTCTGGGTAGCTATTTCTGGGGGCTTGCGGGAACTTTCACTTCATTTATTATTCTCGGTAACTACGGGCTTGCACAACAAACAAAGCACAACTTAGATTCCGCAGGAGCAATTGCCGCCGGCGAGGATATACCCGCTGTGATTATTGGAATATTTGAAACCTTGCCATATCCGAAAATAGGGCTTTTACTGCTTGCAATAACCATGATTATGTTTTACTCAACGACATTTGACGCATTAACCATGGTTGTTTCCGGCTATTCCCACAAAGAGCTGAAGCCGGGCGACATGCCGGACAAGAAAGTCAGAGCATTTTGGTCAATTCTCTTGATATTACTGCCCATCGCATTAATTTTTTCGGAAAATTCTCTTAATAACCTGCAAAGCGTTTCAATCATCGCCGCATTCCCGATTGGAATGATTGTAGCCATCATTACAATAAGCTTTTTCAAGGATGCAAAAAAATATTTGGATGAAAAAAACAAGACGGAATAGTTATTTCTTTTCCTTTTCCTTGCTAATTTTCTTTTCCAAAGATTTCACCTTTAAGTTTTTGAAAAACATAATAATCTTTTGCCGGAATATACCGAAAGCAATCCCGAGAGAAATGGCTATGCCTGCGATGATTTGAATAAGCATTGCTGTCGTCGTAGGGTCAACATAGGCGTGAGCATCTACGGTCATAAGCATAGCTGCCCAAAATGAGAAATACACCAGAGATAGCTTTTTGTTCATTTTTAAACCAGTCCTTTCACAGCTGTTTGGATATGCTTTTTTCATAATTATACAATAATATGCCCGATTTGTCAATAGATTTTTGTTAATTTATCGGGATAAGTAATTATCTGCCGTGGCTTTGACGATATTTCGAGGATGTGTTTCAAGAGCTACCGAGAGCTGATTCGTTAGTTTTTGTTTTCTCTCAAAATATCAAACAGCGAGGCGATGCTCAGATTTTTCTAAACATCGCCTCCGCTAATACCCTATACCGCCGGAAGATTGCCGAGGTTATTATCCTCCGTATCATCCGGTATAGACTTCAAATATTCATTCCCTTTCCTGTTGGAAATGCCTACTCCCGCTATCCCGCCCTGCCTTGCCCTGCTTACGGCTTCGTCCTTAGCTAAGACCTCGCCGCTTGACAGTTGATAGCCAACGACCCGCCCGCTTTCCTTTTTCAGCGCGGTTACAGTGTCGGCGTTGGGAGCAGTCGGCGGTATTTCAACGGCGTTTAGCGGTAGATTTTGGTTGATTTTGTTTAAATCCTGCATATAATATCAATTCCTTTCGGTTTTTGATATTATTTGAGGGATTACGAGAAATATGCAATAGCTTATCATTTCAGCGGATAGGCTTCAATTCCTCAAACTATGAAGCGGCGCGGGAATTTGCCCGCCTCGGTTTATAAATGCGGACGGCGAATACTTGTTTACGCTCATTATCGGACCTCTGCCGAAAAGCCCGCCCCAGTCAAGGCAATCGCCCTCTTTTTTGCCGATTGCGGGTATGATTCTTACGGCTGTTGTTTTGTTGTTTACCATCCCGATTGCGGCTTCATCGGCTATTACGGCGGCTATAATATCATCATGGGTATCGCCCGGGATAACCACCATATCAAGCCCGACCGAGCATACGGCAGTCATGGCTTCAAGCTTCTCTAAAGTAAGCGCGCCACATTCGGCGGCGGCAATCATCCCCGCATCCTCCGATACGGGGATAAACGCGCCGGAAAGCCCGCCTATGCGCGAACAAGCCATAACGCCGCCCTTTTTAACTGCATCGTTGAGCATAGCCAAAGCCGCCGTAGTGCCGCTGGAGCCGCACCTTTCAAGTCCCATTTCTTCCAATATATAAGCAACGGAATCTCCGATGGCGGGCGTAGGCGCGAGAGATAAATCAACAATCCCGAAAGGAACACCCAGCCGCGCCGAAGCGGTTACGCCGACTAACTGACCGACCCTTGTTATTTTATAAGAGGTCTTTTTTATTATGTCGAATATTTCTGCAATATCAGCGTCTTTATACTTTGTCAAAGCCGCCCTTACAACACCCGGTCCCGAAACGCCTACGTTGATTGTAACGTCCGGCTCGCCTATACCGTGATACGCGCCCGCCATAAACGGATTATCCGATACCGAATTGCAGAATACGACAAGCTTCGCCGCGCCGAAACATTGGTTATCAGCTGTCATTTCAGCCGTTTTCTTTACGATGCGCCCCATAAGCTTGCAGGCATCAAGATTAATCCCCGCCTTTGTCGAGCCTATATTAACGGAAGCGCAGACCCGCTCAGTTGTTGCTAAAGCTTCGGGAATCGACTCTATGAAATCCGCATCGCCCGCCGAAAAGCCTTTTTCCACAAGCGCGGAATACCCCCCTATGAGGTTCACACCGCAATTTTCCGCCGCTTTTGCCATGATTTCCGCAAATTTTACAGGGCTTCCGCTGCTTGCCGCCGAAACCATAGCAATCGGAGTAACTGAAAGCCTCTTATTTATTATAGGTATACCGTATTCCTTTTCAATGCCCTCGCATACCTTAACCAGATTTCGCGCCCTGCTTGTAATCTTATCGTATACCTTACGGCAAGCTTCAGCACCATCGCTGTCGATACAATCCAAAAGCGAAATCCCCATAGTAACCGTGCGTATATCAAGACATTCCTCTTGAATCATACGAATCGTTTCCAATATATCATGAGCATTAAGCATTAGATAACTCCCCCTTTTGCAATTAACAATTAACAATTAACAATGAGCAATGAACAGTTAAATTGTTCATTAGCTAATTATAATTGTTCATTGTTCATTGTTCATTGTTAATTGGTTTATATTCTGTGCATGGTGTTAAAAATATCCTCGTGCATGGTGTGGATTTGCAGGCGGAGGCTGTTGCCGAGCTCCGTCATTTTGTCTGCAAGCTCCGTGAACTCAATTGTAAGCTTTGATATATCCGTAAGCATAATCATGGCGAACATTTCCTGCAAAACGCTTTGCGTTACTTCAATGACGTTAGCGTTATATTCCGCACATACCGCGCTGACCTTTGCTAAAATCCCTACCGAATCCTTACCGATTACCGTAATTACCGCTCTCATAAAACATACTCTCCTAACTTTTTATTAACCAACAAAATTACTCATCGCCTTAATTTTATTCTTATCGGGGCAGGCAATCACCAGAGTATCGTTTTCGGCGATTTTAGTTGATTCCGAGGGCGCGATATATTTACCTCCCCGTTTAATCATAACGACAAATATATCTTCCGGCAAACCGGTTTCAAGCACGCCTTTGCCGCAGGCATAGCTGCCGGGCTGAATCTCCAGCTCCAGCAATTCGTTATGAACCTCCTTGACGTAATCTTCAATAGGTTTAAGCTTTTTTTCCTCGGGGTCAACTAAATCCAGACGCTTCGCGAGAGGGGAGAGCAACGAGCCTTGAAGAATTACCGAAAGAAGGCAGACAATAAATACAACGCTGAAAATATATTCGCCGTAAGGCAGACCTGCCGACAGAATATAGGTTGAAAAAGCAATTGAAGCCGCCCCCCTAAAGCCCGCCCACGATACGAGCGCGGCTTCCTTTGCCGTATATTTAAACGGCTTCATCATAAGATAAACGACCGCAGGGCGTGCAACAAAGAACATAAATGCGGCAAACGCAAGCCCGACGGGCAATACCGCTATAAAGGTAGAGGGAATCCAAAGCACTCCCAATACAATAAACAGCGAAATCTGCATCATCATGGAAAGAGAACCGAACAGCCTTGAAAGATACATCTTATATACAAGCTTGCTGTTGCCCAAAACCATTCCGCCTATGTATACCGCAAGAAAGCTGTTGCCGCCCAAAGCACCCGCCATGCCGTATATTAAAAGCACAACCCCTCCCAGCAGTACGGCGTGAAGCCCGTCAATTTCCAAGCGAAGCCTGTTGAGCATACGCTGCCCCAATTTTGCGATGGCAAAGCCGACCGCCGCGCCGATTGTAATCTGCATAAGAAGCAATACGGCTACATTTTGCGAGCCGCCGGAAGCAAGCGTGATAAACACAACGGTAAGCATATAGGCGAAAGGGTCGTTAGAGCCGCTTTCCATCTCTAATATTGAGCCTAGATTATTCTTTAAATTAAGCTTTTTAGAGCTTAGTATCGAAAATACCGAAGCCGCATCGGTACAGGATATTACCGCGCCGAGCAGTAATGCCGCATACATCTCCAGCCCTAAAACAAAATGCGCGAAAAGCGCGGCTATTCCCGAGGTCAAAAAAGTCCCCAAAGAAGCCATGATTGAAGAAACGGCAAGCACGGGCTTAACGTGTTTAAAATTAGTCTGAAACCCGCCCGTGAATATAATAAACAAAAGGGCGATACTGCATATTTCCTCCGCTCTTGAAAATTCCTCAAATCTGATAAAATTCCCCAAAAATATTCCAATCAGAATAAAGCCTACCAAAACGGGAAGCCCCGTCTTAATGGTCAGCTTACAAGAAAGCACGCTGATTATTAGTATAATCCCCACTATAATCATAATATCCATAACCTCAATCCTTTCTAATAAGAACGCTCCAAATAATTATAACACTTTTTTTATTTTTTTAAAAGATACAAAAATAACAAAAATACTTATGCTTTTTTGCAATAATTATCATATTAATTAATTATTCGTAATAATCGCTTGACTTTTACTCTAAATAATGGTATTATTAATTGGTATTTAATAAATATTTTAAATTAGTGATTCGTGATTAGAATTTACCTGCACCTTGTTGGTGTCTGAAAGGAATGGTCTTTATTATGTCTAAAAAAACTGAACCTGTCAAAAAAGAGAATCCGGGTAAGCCTAAAAATGCCGACGAGAAGCAAAAAGCTCTTGAAGCGGCAATCGCTCATATAGAAAAGCAGTACGGCGCGGGGGCGGTTATGAAGCTGGGGCAAGCATCGGACTTTAAGGTTGATTCTATCCCCACGGGCTCTATGACACTTGATATGGCACTTGGTATAGGCGGAGTTCCCAAAGGGCGCATCGTTGAGATTTACGGTCCGGAAAGCTCCGGGAAAACCACCGTTTCATTACATATTATAGCGGAAGCGCAAAAGCTTGGCGGGACAGTTGCTTTTATTGATGTAGAGCACGCGCTTGACCCTATTTACGCCAAGGCTTTAGGTGTTGATATAGACAACATGCTGGTTTCACAGCCGGACAGCGGCGAGCAGGCTCTTGAAATCACCGAGGCTCTTATCCGCTCCGGCGCGATTGACTGCATTGTAATCGACTCGGTGGCGGCAATGGTGACAAAATCCGAAATTGACGGAGAAATGGGCGATGCTCATGTCGGGCTTTTGGCGCGCCTTATGTCGCAGGCTATGCGAAAGCTTACCTCTGTCATATCAAAATCAAACTGCGTTGCCGTGTTTATCAATCAAGTAAGGGAGAAAATCGGAATTGCTTACGGAAACCCGGAAACAACACCCGGAGGCAGAGCCTTGAAATTTTATTCATCGGTGCGGATTGAGGTTAGAAAGGCTGAATCGATTAAGAGCGGTGCAGAGATTATAGGTAACAGGACGAAGTGCAAGGTCGTGAAAAACAAGGTTTCGCCGCCCTTTAAGGAGTGCGAATTTGATATTATGTTCGGGCAGGGCATTTCAAGAACGGGCGAGGTTCTTGACCTTGCGGTCGAGCTTGATATAATCCAAAAGGGCGGGGCATGGTTCTCTTACGATGGTATAAAAATCGGTCAAGGGCGCGATAATGCAAAGGAATACTTAAAAAATAACCTTGATGTAATGAAAACGGTGGAAGCTAAAATCAATGAGAAAAGCGGCGAGCTTGTTATGGCTTCCAAGAAAAACAAAAAAGCCGCGGCGCAGAAAGCTACTGCGGCAGATACGCAAAAAACATTTCAAGCCGCCGAAACCGCCGTTGTTAACGTAAATATCGACCCGGATGATGACTTTGAGGAGTTCAGCCCGGCGGTGAGCGTTGGTTCTAAATAAACTTTTTTCAAATTTTCAATATTATTTCACTGTATTTACACATAAATCTGGTATTATATGTGTAGGCAGTATGATTACACGAATGTTGAAAGGATGATTTTATATGTATGACAACGAAAACCCAATTATTGACGTAAGCTACTCTTCATCGCTTTACTCACCCGAGCCGGAAATCAAAAAAGGAGGAAACGGCGCGGGAAAGGTAATTGCCATCATCTTGACAGCCGCTCTTGTCGGCGCGGCATCGGGATTCGGAGGGGCTTATATCGCAAACTCGCAATACGGAACAAACAGCTCTCAGACGGCATCGCAAGGCGTGGATATTTTGAGAACGGAGGTTAAAATCCCCTCTGATATTGCAGATTCGCAATTAATCGACAGGCTCAGCATCATTGACGACCCGAATTTTTCGGGACAGCTTTCAACAGCGCAGATTATCGCGGGCGTAGCCCCGTCCGTTGTGGCAATATCCACGACCTTTTCGGACGGCACGGGAGGCGGCACGGGGATTGTGCTGACCCCGGACGGATATATCGTAACCAACGCGCATGTTATAAAAACCGAAACCAGAGCGCAGAGCAGCCCTTATTCAAGCCCGTTCGGCGGATTTTTCGGCAACTATTCTCCGCCGGAGGTTGAAACCGCCAAAGAGGTTACCGTTATAACGCATGATGAAAAGGAATATAAAGCCAAGGTTATCGGTGCTGATACGGCAACTGACTTAGCAATTATTAAAATTGACGCGAAAGACTTGATTCCTGCCAAAATCGGCGATTCAAACAGCTTGATTCTGGGCGAAAAAGCAATTACACTGGGCTACCCTTTGGGGTTGGGCTTGTCTGCGTCCGGCGGTATGATTTCCGGTCTTGATAAAAAGATGAATTTCGAGCTTATGGGCGGCGGTACTACGGAAATGACGCTGATTCAGACCGATGCTGCCGTAAACCCCGGCAACTCCGGCGGTCCGCTTATAAACGGGCGCGGCGAGGTGGTCGGCATTACGTCTTCTAAGCTTGTTTACAGCAGTATTGAGGGTATCGGCTTCGCGATTCCGATTACCGATGCCATGCCTCTGCTTCAAGAACTGATTGATAAAGGCTTTGTCACCGACACCAGACCGAAGCTCGGCATTGTGGGAGAAAATTTAGAAAGCTCTCTGATTACCCAGCGTTATCACAATCTTCCCTTTGATAAGGGTGTAATTGTCACATCGGTTGAGCCGGGAGCCGCCGCCGACAAAGCGGGGATTAAGCCGGGCGATATTATAGTGGGAGCGGACGGCGAAGCCGTGGAAAACATGGCTGACCTTGTAAAAATCAGAGACTTTCATAAAGCCGGCGATACTATGATTATAACGCTTGCCAGAGCCGGAGGAAACGTAGATATAAAGGTAAAGCTGGGCGGACACGACAATAACTAATGCTTGCTTTATTCGTTAAGGAGACAAACTATGTACGCGATTAAGACGGAAGCCTCTTTTGACAGCGCGCATTTTCTTCACGGCTACGATGGAAAATGCAAGAATATACACGGGCACAGCTTTAAGGTTTCGGCGGTTGCGGAAAGCCCCTTGCTTTTAGGCGGAATGGTAGCGGATTTTTCGGTTTTCAAGAGCGATTTAAAAAAGATAACCGAAAACCTTGACCATGCCCTAATCTATGAAGACGGCACGCTGAAGCCGGAAACGGTAAGCGCGCTGAACGGCGAGGGGTTTAAGCTTACCCCGTTGCCGTTCAGACCAACCGCCGAAAATTTAGCTGAATATTTTTATTCTCAGCTTAAAAATGCAGGGTATAACGTAAAAAAGGTTTCATTATATGAAACAGAAAAAAACTGCGCCGAGTTTTACATGTCTGAGCGGGAGAGAACAGAATGAACTATAAGATAGCTGAAATTTTTGAAAGTATAAACGGAGAGGGAAGAAATGCGGGTCAGCTTGCGGTTTTTATCAGATTTGCAGGCTGTAATTTAGATTGCCCTTATTGCGATACAAAATGGGCTAACGATGTGTTCAATAACCGAAAGCTTGAAATTTATAATTCGCAGGAAGTCTACAGCCGTATAAAGCAAAGCGGTATAAACCTTGTGACCATAACGGGAGGCGAGCCGCTTATTCAGCCTGAGATTACCGACCTCTTGCAGCTGCTGTCCGGCGATTTAGGTCTTGGCGTTGAGATTGAAACAAACGGCTCGGCTGACATCTCAATCATTGATTCTATAAAGAAAAACCGCCCCTCCTTAACAATGGACTACAAGCTGCCGTCAAGCGGCATGGAGGGCTTTATGCTTGTTAATAATTTAACCCTGCTTAATCAACAAGATACCGTTAAATTTGTCGTTAGGACGAAATATGATTTAATCCGCTCTTGGCAGATACTTAATGAATACGATTTACTAAAGCGATGCGCCGTCTATCTAAGCCCCGTATACGGCAAATTAGAGCCGCCGGAGATAGTCGAGTTTATGAAGGAAAAAAAACTCAATGGTGTTAGGTTGCAGTTGCAGCTTCATAAGCATATTTGGGGGGTGAATGAAAGGGGAGTATGATTGACAATTGACAATTGACAATTAACAATTAACAATTTACAGTTTACAAACTGATAATATACTAATTTGTTTTCATTAAATTAATTAGCATAATTACACCGCATTTTATCCCTATTTCCATATATATGTCCTCGCAAGCACTTGTGTAACGGACTATTTCCTGTTCTAATTTTAAATTTGATTCCTTGTCCTTTACTGTTTCTTCAAGTGCTTTGTTTATTTGGGATTCAGCTGATTTAATCCGTTGCTCGTAGCTTTCGCCGCTTATTGTTAACGCCTCTGAGCCTTGACGAATGAATGAGAGAATTTGCTGAGTATTAAGCCTTTCAAAGATTTGTTCTATATTGCCCATAATTTTATTCCTTTCTTTTTTACCTATAGCCTGTTCAGTGTTTTAGTAAATACATTATACCATACATTAACGTCAATGTTAATGGAGTATTTGTGTTTTTTCTGTAAAAATTATATTAACGTCAATGTATCTAAAGGGTGATTTTATGAAAATTTCAGAAGCAAAATATAAAGCTAATAATGAATATATAGCTAAATCCTATGACCGGATAGAGCTTAAGGTTAAAAAGGGGAGAAAAGAAATCATAAAAGGGGTTGCCGAAAAACAGGGGAAGAGTTTAAACGGGTATATTAATGATTTAATTGATAAGGACTTGGTGGAATATGAAAAAGGAGATTGACCGGGAGGCGATAGAGCGTCATATAAAGGGGATTATAACGGCTTTAGGCGACAATCCCGAGCGCGAAGGCTTGAAAGATACCCCCCAAAGGGTAGCGAAGATGTATTGCGAGATTTTTGAGGGTATGCAGTACACCAACGAAGAAATCGCGGCAATGTTTGATAAATGCTTTACCGAGGGTTTTGAAGGCAATCCTTGCGGCGATATTGTGGTTGTTAAGGATATTGAGGTTTTTTCCCACTGCGAGCATCATTTGGCTTTAATGTACGATATGAAAATTACGGTTGCTTACATTCCTCAAAATAAGGTTCTCGGACTTTCTAAAATCGCCCGTATAGCAGATATGGCGGCGCGGAGACTGCAGCTTCAAGAGCGCATTGGCACAGATATAGCCGAAATTATGAGCATATCGGCTAAAACGGAGGATGTTGCTGTTTTTATAAGCGCGAACCACAGCTGCATGACGGCGAGAGGAATTGAAAAAACAACCGCCAAAACAGTTACTTCCGTGCTCAGAGGCAGGTTTGAAACGGACGAAAACATGCGTAATAAGCTTTATTTTACTATAAAATAAAAAAAATAGCAATATTTTATAAAAAAATGTTGACAAGCAATTCAGCATTTGTTATAATTGATATAACAAATGTTGAATTGTTTGTCAAATTAATTTTAGGAGGAAAAAATTATGCTTACCGCAGAACAATTTAGGTCATTGAAGAAAATGAACGCAAGCAAGGACATGGAAAAATCAAAAAAGAGGATTGAGGAGGATTACAAGGCAGCGTCCAAAACTCAAAAAGCAGAAATCGTAGCCTTATCGGGACTTGACAGGACTTCGTTTTACAAAGGAATCGCTTCTCTTAAGGTAGTTCTTTCAATGGCGCAGGTGTTAGGCGTGTCGCCTTACTATTACGGCGGCGTGGTCGATGAGAAGGATGATTTTTCGGAAGAATTGCTCAGTGAGTTTTTGAACGACTACGGTCAAAGTGCTCCCGCCAGAGTAAAACGGCAATATAACCGTAAAGCTAAGGTTGACAAAGCCGGTAAAACCAATAAAAAATCAGCCGCTAAGACCGAATCGGCAGGAGAGTATGAGGTTCAGCTTAACGAAACGAACTATGAGAGCGCGGGAGCGGAATCTACTGCTGAATTTTCTTCAACTTACGAATCGGAGCAGGGAGATAAAGTTTCTAAAAATGCTGCTCTCAAATCAGTTGCAACTGATATTTTTGAATTAGACAATTCTCCGAAAATGAAAGCCATGGTAAAAAGCTTAAGCGAGGACTCAGCAATCGCTTTGCTTAAAGCACTCTATATCCGCGCCGAGGTTAGCAATGAAGCCGGAAGGAAGCTTGAATTTGTAAAGCACTGCTTGTTGTCATAAATTTTTTAACTCATGTATATTTTAGTCGGTCAAGAGTAGTTTATATGCCTGTAAATATTAAAATAACCCTGCGGGTCATGCGGGGTTATTTTCTTGCAGTCTATTTTAATGCAGGAGGCAGCTATTATGATGAAGTGAGTTAACACAAATTAAACATCGGCATATAATAAAACATCAACTCAAAAGGAATGATTTGCTATATGCTCAAAAAATATTTAATAGCGGGGGGCGACCTGCGGTATGTAACCTTAGCGGAGGCTCTTGCCGGAAAAAACAGCGTTTATGCGGCGGGCTTTGACAAAAATGTTATATTCTCAAAAAAAGTTACCTTAATAAAAAGTCTTGCATCCTTAAAAGAACGCGTTGACTACATAATACTGCCGATACCTGCGACCAACGATGGAGTGACGGTGAACACCCCGTTTTCCGGCAACAGCATACCGTTGGGGGGGCTGACTTCAATAATAAAAGAAGGCGGCATAGTTTTCGGGGGACGGATTACCGAGGAAATGAATGCTTTGTTTAAAAGCTGCGGCATAAAAGTCGAGGATTATTCGGCGCGGGAGGAATTTGCTGTCATGAACGCCGTAGCTACCGGCGAGGGGGCGATTCAAGTCGCGATGGAGGAAACCGCTTCAACCTTATCCAGCCAGAAAATACTTATAATAGGGATGGGAAGGATAGCCAAAACCATCATTCGTCAGCTAAGCGGCTTTGGGGCGGAGGTTGCTGTTGCGGCAAGGAAATACCATGACCTTGCTTGGGCGGAAATTTTCGGATGCTCTCATATTCACATTGATGATTTGGGAAGCTTTTTAGGCAGCTTTGACATAATATTCAACACCGTTCCGGCTATGCTGTTAGACGAGAAAATGCTGAAAACACTCAATAAAAATTGTCTTATCATAGATTTGGCGTCAAAGCCGGGCGGCGTAGACTTCGATACCGCAGGCAGGCTGGGAGTGAAAACAATCTGGCTCTTATCGCTTCCGGGAAAAGTAGCCCCGCTTACATCGGGAAAAATAATAGCGCAAACTATTGAAAATATCCTAAATGAAAGGGGGGCGGAGCCCGTGCCGGAAGAATAGGAGCATGGGTTTAAAAATGATTAACAATTCAACATTTAAAGGACTGCGCGCCGGATTCGCGCTTTGCGGGTCATTTTGCACATTTGATAAATCTTTTTCACAAATCACAGAGCTTATTTCCAAGGGCGTTGAGGTTACGCCCGTAATGTCTCACAACGCCGCTTCTATAGACACGCGCTTCGGCAAAGCCGCAGAGCACAAAGAAAAGCTTCAAGCTCTTTGCGGACGCGAGGTCATTGATACCATAGACAAAGCCGAGCCGATTGGTCCTAAGAGGCTTTTTGATATACTTATCATCGCGCCGTGTACGGGGAATACCTTGGCAAAGCTTGCTAACGGAATTACCGACACTGCGGTAACAATGGCGGCAAAATCCCACGTCCGCAACTCAAACCCGGTGCTTCTGGCACTTTCAACTAACGATGGGCTTGCCGGGTCGTCTAAAAATATAGGCTCTCTGCTAAACACTAAGGGTTATTTTTTTGTTCCGTTCGGGCAGGATGATTTTGAGGGGAAGCCGCGTTCGCTTATCGCCGATTTCAACAAAATCCCGGAAGCGGCGATTTCGGCGTTAAACGGAGTACAGCTTCAGCCTTTGTTGTTTTAGCATATTTATGTGAGGGAGATTCGTGCGCTCTGCGAGTAAAGCACGAATTAACTGTTCATTTTGACTTTTATCCCGTGTATGAGCGCGTCAATAAAATATTATTTTTAGGGCAAAAGCCGAGAGTTATGAGACTTTCGGCTTTTTTATTGTCCGAACGCTAAAAACCACTATTGTAGGATTACGAGCCTTTTGGCAACGGCTTGATGTTTCCCGGCGACCCAAACGGCGAACCGGCGGAAGTTATCAATTGCCGTTGTGTGATGAAGCCTATGGTTGCAAGCGAATCCCCCGCCCTTGCGGCACATCGCGAGAAATTTAACAGGGATATGGGGTTTGATGAATGGCGGGAAAATCGCTTAAAACAGTTGACAAGTAGTAGGAACAGTGGTATAATGAATACAGACGTTGTGAATAGTGCGAAATTAGGTGTCATGCCAAACGCTATTAACGCCTCTACTACCCAAAACAAGTTACAAGGCTATCTGCTTAACAGTAATCACCCTGTCGGAAAACACAAGGCTAAAGTCATTAATAATGAACCGATACGGAAGACCGATATATCAAACGGGAGATTTAGGCGTTGAGGATTCAGCCATATTGAATCTGAAATACGTGAAAACCTCCCTCACTCCACTATCTCAACCCTATTCCCCTCAACATCACAAACACAACTTTCATAATACCCATCGCCTGTTGTTCGCGGCTCGCTGAGTATTGTGTACCCATCGCTTCGCAATCTCTCTGTCAGCTCATCGACCGCTTCCCTGCTTCCCGTGCTGAACGCAAGGTGGATATACCCTAAATGCTCGCCCTCTATCCCGGTTTCGGGTAGGTTCGGCTTTTGCATGATTTCCAGTCTGGGTTCGCCGTTGAACGTCAGAAAGTAGGTTTTTAATCCCGTTTTCGGGTTATGATACTGCTTATTAGCCGTTGCGCCGAAATATTTTTCATAAAACACCCTTGTCTCTTCCAAATCACGGACATAAACGGCTATGTGGTTTATTTTCATGTGAAGTCCCCCCTTTTTTCTTTTTCATATTATACCACATTCTATCGACCTCGTCAACCAAAACCGCATAAAATCACACAGCAAACGTGTTAAAAAAAGCTTGACAATCGGCTTTGAGTGTGGTATAATATAAGGTATAGGCTGTTTTTACGGTGAATGTTGGCGGATTTAGGTGGGTCTTCGCCGTTGCGGAGCACTCGCGGTTAGAGGTGTCCGACATACAACGCAGATGAGAACAGTTGCGTTTAGACACCGCAAGGCGAGCGGAGAGGTTTTTATCTGCCCCACTTAGAATTCGGGCTTTTTTTTAAGGGGCGATAAAATTTAAACAAAATGAAAGTTTAATTTAAAATTTCGGGAGGTAAAGTAAAATGTTAAATTTCGGTAACACAAAAAAGATAATCCAAGGAATTGTCACTGAGTTAAACTCAGCAAACGGAGTCATAATAGACGATGACAACACAAGTTATCGGTTTAATGAAAAATCTATGTTTTGGGGAAAAACATATTCCGACTTATCCATTGGAGCAAACGTGACTTTTGGATTTGGCGAAGATAGGTATGGTGACCTATGGGCAAATAAGGTTCAGTGTGTTAATATTAAAAATCCGGAAAACAAACCTATAGCGAAAGACATTGAAAATATAAATTGTGCAGAAACAACGTCAAATGAACAAAGAATAGGTTTAGGCAATAAAATTGACGATATAACGGACTATGTCTTCATTGATTTTAATAAACATATTGATAAAATTAAACCTTTAATTGGCTTGGAAATAGACACACGCGGAAAGTCACGTGACGTATTAAAATTTGTTACGGATTGTTTTAACACAGCTGTTACAAAGGATAAAGTTAAATATGTCAATGAGAAGGCTTTCTTTCCGATTTATGGAGATAAAGAGCAATCAACTAATGAATATGGGGAATTAATATATTTTCAAACTTCAAGAAGCATAAAACCGGAAATTGATACTCAAGACCCTAAAGGAAGGAAACATCGTAAGTGGCAAGGTATTTGGATAGTTAGCAGCAATTATATTGACTCACTATTTGAGTTGCCGGTTTCTGATGATGCAAAATCTGTTTCATCGAATTGTTCTATGGAAAGTCAAAGAGAGGCGTACAATTTAAAAGATTGTTTGAGACAAGATGATGGCTTTATCGCCAGTGTTAAAGAATTGGCTATGAAAGAATATTGGGGACAAAAAGACGAGGTGCTTCTCAATTATCTTGAATACACTTACCTTAGACTGGTAGAGGAGAAAAAAACCATCAAAACTGACGATGGAATTGTTTTTAATACCGGATTATTGGATATTTCATTAAATGAATTATACTTGTTAATTGTTCAAAACTCTAACGGCGAATTTGAAAAACTAGACCTTATTTATGACGATGATGTTCGAGCCCCAAATACCAAGCTTGAATTAGCAAAGTATTTTGAAGAATTGCAAGACGTTATATTTGATGCTTTCCAAGATGTAAAACCAGTATATCATCATATATTTGAATCTTTACTTAAAGACCCTAACAGAATTCCTGTTTATAGCGAAAAAATAAAAGAATCAAAAGATGACAGCGTTGGATTAAGAAGAGTTGAAGCAGAATTAAAACAAAAGATAAAAGAAGCATTGAAAAAATCTCAAAGTTTGGCAAAACGTAATTTTAAGTATGCAATACCTCAATATAATATAAAAGAGACAGAATATCAATTTATGTTACCTCTGTTTCTGGATAAAAGCAATAGTGAATTACCTGATTGTGTCTTAGTTTTGAGAAAAGCTAAAGACGGAAAAAAGTATTATGAAGGTATAACCATTTTATCACTTGATATGGCGTACAACAATGCAAGACAACTTTCACGTCCGGATGTTTACTGGCTTCGAAAATAGACTGAATAAAACCACAAGCCCTAACCATTTTCGATTAGGGCTTAGTAAAAACCTCCCTAAAAACTTCCTGCAAATGCCGTATGCCACGGCGTACGTTTCTCTTCAAGGCACGAGTATACAAGTGCTGCGACTGCGAAGAAAACCAACGCACCACAGATTATAAATGCCCAAGACATATGTAAAATTCCCCCTTTCAAATTATATTGCGGCATTACGACGAGCATTTTCGTTAATATTGCTTGCAACAGTACCAGACACCATCCCGACAATTATTGCTCCCACAATTGTCAGCAACATTTTTAAAAAAACAGCCATTATGCTCCCCCCTTTTCAGCATAGTAATTATTAATTATTTTATAAAACTCAACAGCCGCTTCGGTTTCGTCAAGAACGGGGTAACCGTTGTCCTTAAAGAACTCCTGCATAATCGTTTTGAGTTGCTTTCGGTACTCTTCAACTGCAAGTTTTCCCTCGGCAAGTTTAAGTTTTAGCCTTTCCATTGTGAGCAATGCTGTGATTTGAGGTTTCCAATTATCATCACGAGAAAGAACCGACATTGCAACCTCTAAGGCTTCCTCGCTGACAAACCGGTTTTCATCATTTTCAAAGAAGTATGGCTCATCCGCAAATTTGCCGTACTCTTGTAGTTTAATCTGCATTTAATAATTCCTCCTCTATAATCATTTGTCGTTTTTTGTAGATACCCATTAAAATGCTGTGATTTTTATTGGCTTCGATGCAAATCTTGAAGCTGTTTGCAATAAGCATTTGAGCGGCAATTAGGTTTAGTTTTCCGCCGTCAACTACTTTTCCGCACTTAGTCCAACTCGCACTAAGCATAAGCATCTGCGAGATAATTAACATTGCCGTGGTCACTACTGTCATTTTAGAAACCAGTGATTTTTGCTGCCGCTTATCGAGTTCGGGGTGTACGATTTTAACAAATACTTTTGTAAAAATACCGATAAGCACGGCTGACGAAATATCAGAAGCCCGAACATTTAGGAAGTGAAGTTCTTTATTCACTTCTTTCAAAAATCCGTCATACAGGGCATTGCTCGTCGAGTATCCGCAAGCGTTTGAGTCATTTTTTGTAAACTTTGTAAATACGTCTGAAAACGGCAACGGAAGTCCGGCGGGAGTGACAATATCTTTACTGAAATGAACGCCGTAAATTTTTATTATATTCCTTGCTATTTTCAAGAAGCCGCCATTTAAGCCGTAATGCTTTGTCATAATTTCGAGTAATGAGTATTCGGATTTGCTTTGCCCCATTAACTCTTCGAGCGAAAAACCATCGGGCTTTACGAAATCGGCAGGAGCTTTTTTGAAAAGGTTTCCCGAATGGAAGAGTTGTTCACGATGATTTGTACCGCGCTTAATGTCAAAAATATTATTTGTGTCAAAAGCGCGGATTGAAACCTTGTCTCCGGTTGACGGGTCGGTAATTTGCAAAGTGTTTATAAAGGTTTCAATTGCTTTGCCGTTTCTGTCTAAAGTCTGAGCAATGAATGCCGTTAAAATCCCAAACATAGCACAGGCGGCAATATCGCCTCTTGATAGCTCTGTCAGTATGATTTTGTTAAGCTCTTCGTCAAAATTCAATCGAATTTGCAAGTCCTCAATTTGTTGTAGGGACAACTTGGATTTAATTTGCCGGCGTTCTGCTATGATGTCAGCGTAAGATTTCATCGCAGACGGACCGCAAACTGCGGCTTTAAATGTTTGCATTGCACCCATTTCAATATCTCCTCCTTGTTCTTCGTGATTTCAGAATCTTGCTTAGTTGTTTGAGTTTAAATATATTATACAACAATTTATCGGGTTTGTAAAGGCAAATATTATCTTGAATTATGTACCCTAAAAACATCTTAAAATCGTTATATTTAGTGTATTAAAATAATATATTTATACCCATTACGGGTACTGATAATTTAAGAGAGGTAAACGATATGAAATTTCATATTGATAATGAAGATTTAAAGACGTATATTAAGTTAAGTTATTATGCGTTAAGCGTTATTGAGGGGGATATGTCGGCTTTGGCGAATGGTAACGCTAAAAGCTCAAAATCTGCTTTTCTTAACGATTTGATGTTAAATTATGGTTTTGAGCAGGAGTATGTTAAATTACGCACACTTAAAGAGCAAGCAAAACTATACGAAAAAGAAGCAAGCGACCATTTTAATATAAGAATAAAAAAAGAAACTCGTGTCAAGCTTGAAACGATTAATTCAGAAATTGTAGAGCTTTATGAAAATTCAATCGGAAGCTACGTTAAAACAATCGCTGAAGTCTATTCCAGATTGCCTTATTATGAGCGTGAGCAAGTTTGGTATAGGGAAAGAGTATATGAGATTGAAGAAAGTATTGGTAGGTTTGCTTTGAAAATATCAACCACACGGATAAATCAAGAAGACAAACCTCATATTGTTATTCCTTATAAAATCGAACACGATAAATGGACAGGATACAACTACCTTATAGGGATTGAGCAAGACACCGGAAATACTTGTTGCTTTCGGGTAGCTTTTATTAATTGCATAAAGCGTTTGCAATCTGAGAAAATTACCAAAGACAATATAAAAAAGATTGAAACCGAAAAAAAGAAGCGGGGACTTCAATTTCTTTCTGAACCTACTGAAAAAATAAAAGCTTCACTTACTGCGAATGGACAAAAAATGTATGCTCAAATTCTTTATATGCGACCTCAATATAGGGAAAAAGATAATTGTATCTATTGTTTCGATTGTACCCCTCGTCAATTTGAGTATTATTTTCTCAAATTTGGTAAAGATGTTGAGGTTTTAGAACCTTTGGCGTTGCGTGAAAAATTTATTGGGTTTTATAAAGAAGCAGCAAAGATATACTCAACGGAATAACTTAACCGCCGATTTCGTAATGAAGTCGGCGGTTTTTTTGTTCTATACTTGTCCCGCGCTTCATAGAATTGAGTATGTAATTTTATTGAGTTAGGACTAAACGGATGAAAAAATGGAAGGATTGTCATAAAATGAGCTGTAAAGGAGAATATACGGGGTTTTTCCCCCAGCGTATAAAAACGGCGGTTAACAAAATCCGGGACGGCTATGCGGATAAAATCCAAGAGCTGCGTTTTAGGGTCAACCGCCCGCTCGGCGTTTTTATCAATGCGGAATCAAGGTATTTGACAGAAAACGGCGAGCTTTCGGTTATTTTCAGGGATAACGCAATCACTGTAACGCAGCGCGATATAAAGGATATTTTTGAGGCGGTATGCCAGTATTCCGTCCACAGCTTCAGCAAGGAGCTGGCGAACGGGTTTATTACCGTTCAGGGCGGGCATAGGGTAGGAATCTGCGGAACGGCTGTTTCAAGCAGCTTTAACAATTCCGCCGAAACAATTAAGCATATAAGCGGTCTGAACTTTAGGGTAGCAAGAGAGGTTGTTGACTGCTCTTGTGAAATATACGACGGCGTTTTCAAATCGGGCTTGTCGTCGCTTCTGATAGCCGGCTCTCCTTCAAGCGGAAAAACTACGCTGCTCCGCGATTTATGCCGCCGGCTGGGAAGGAAGTACAAGGTTTCAATTATAGACGAGCGCGGCGAGATAGCCGCCGTGCAAAACGGTATACCGCACCACGATATAGGCATTAATTCTGACGTTTTCGATGGCTACGGCAAAAATGCGGGTATAGAAACCGCCGTCAGGGTGATGTCGCCTCAGGTAATCATATGCGATGAAATCGGTAACGCGCAGGATGCCGCCGCTTTGGAAAGAGCCGCTGTATGCGGTGTAAAAATCATAGCCTCAGCCCACGCGGACGATATGGCTGATATTATGAGAAAAAATTTTAACCCCGCTCTTTTCGATTACATTGCTTTATTGGGAGAGCCGGGCAAGGTAAATGAAATAATAAGGACTGGTCATATTGATGAAGTTAATCGGGTGCGGTTTAATCATTATTCTCACAGCGAGAATCGGAGCTTACTTCTCGGCAAGCCTTGACAAACGCCGCAAAATGCTTAAAACAGTCGGCTATATGCTGGAGGATATTGCCGCCATGCTCCGCTACAAATCCGCTACTGTCTATGAAATACTCGAAGGGCTTGCGGAAAACGAGCGGTTTTCCGAGCTTACCTTCATTAAAGCCGCTTTGAAAAATGCCGAACCCTTAACACCTTTCGGTGAAACATGGGAAGCCGCCGTTAATTCCTCCCCCTGCTCCGCGCTTTTAAAAAGCGATTTAAGGCTTTTAAAAGCAATCGGAAAAAATTTAGGCAAAAGCGACTGTGAGGGTCAACTGAGCATCCTGTGTTTAGAAAAGGAAGAGTTGCGAATTTTAACGGAATCTGCCGAAAACGACTATAGTTCAAAAGCAAAGCTTTACCGTATGCTCGGCTTGCTGTCCGGGGCGTTTATAGTTATATGTATTTTCTGAGAAAGGGAGTTAAAAAAGTGGAGCTGGATATTATTTTCAGAATTGCGGGGGTAGGCATCATCGTAGCCGTGTTAAACACGCTCTTAAAAAAAGCCGACCGCGATGAATACGGCATGATGATAACAATCACGGGTATTATAATCGTTCTTATGATGGTCATAAATGAAATATCCGCGCTTTTTGATACGGTTAAGGCTGTTTTCGGATTTTAAGCGCAGTGTATGCAATGTAATTTAAGAAGCTGACTGCAAAATTGTAAGCCGTACATTGTAAGCTGTAAGCAAGGGATATGAAATAAAATGGAAATATTAAAAATAGCGGCGATTGGCATAATAACTACTATTTTATGCAGGTTTTTCAGCAATGATAATAAGGAATACGCCTTATTTTTAAAAATGGCGGCGGCGGCATTGATTTTATTATCGGTGATTCGTTACATAACCCCGATATACGACACAATAAGCGGAATTTTCGGCAGAACCGGCGCGGATTCCTCTTATTTAAGCCTGCTTTTTAAGGCACTGGGGATTTGCTATATAACGCAATTCGCGCATGATATATGCAAGGACAGCGGCGAAAATGCCCTTGCCGCTCAAATCGAAACAGCAGGTAAAATAACCTTGATTTTACTCTCCCTGCCGCTATTTGAAGCTCTTATGGGGGTCGTATCCTCGCTGTTCGGAATGTAGAGGAAGTTTTATAATGAAAAGGTTGTTTATTTTTTTTACGGTGCTTATATTTACGGCTTTTAACTGTAACATTGAAACATATGCACAGGATGATGAAGCCCTTTTCATAGCCGATGAGCTTGCTATTGACCTTGACGGCGCGTCCTCGGGGCTGACGGCGGAAGCGGAGGAATTTATAGCCGAGCACGGCATTTCAATCGGAGATGCGGAAAGTATGCTCAAACTGTCTCCGCTGGATGTGATTTCCTACGCCTTTGACAGCTTTAAGTCAAACCTTGTACTGCCTGTTAAAACCTTAACCTCCATGCTTGCGGTTATTTTACTAAGCTCGGTCGTTGAGGGCTTGGGAAACACAGCGGCAAACAAACAGCTTTCCAAGACATACGGCATTGTCTGTGTTTTGGTATCTGTCAATGTGATTATCAAGCCTGTCACCGCGTGTATCGGCGGTGCGTCCGAGACGATTACATCGGGGGGGCACTTCATGCTTACCTACATACCTGTATTCGCAGGGCTTACCGCGTCCGCCGGAAACATCTCCTCGGCGGCGGCTTACAATATGATTGTCGCGATTGCGGCTCAGGCGGCTGTTCAGTTTACATCGGGTCTGCTTGTTCCGGCTATATCGGTCTGTATGGCTTTGGGCGTTGTCGGCGCGGTGAACCCCGATTTTAACCTGACAAGCATTACAGGTGGCATAAAAAAAGCAAGCTCCTTCGCGCTGGGCTTTATCATGACAATATTTATCGGCTTGCTTTCAATACAAAGCATACTCGGAACCTCCGTGGATACGCTGGGGATTAAAGCCGCTAAGTTTATGGCTTCAAGTTTTATCCCCGTTATCGGGGGGGCGGTCGCGGACGCATACTCAACGGTGCGTTCAAGCTTGGGGCTTCTAAAAAGCGGCGTGGGCTTTTTCGGGGTAGCGGCTATATTTATCACCGTTTTGCCCTCGCTTATGCAGGTAATAGCCATGCGGCTCGTCTTTTCTGCCGGTGAGGTCGCCGCTGATTTATTCGGCGTGTCAAGACTTAAAGTTTTATTTAAAAATACTGCCGATATTTTAGCCTTAATGTTCAGCCTGCTTGTTTGCTTTTCGGTGATGTTTATCTTGTCAACCGCAATATTGATGCTTACCGGGTTAAATATGAGCTAGAGCCTGTTTGTTCAACGAGAAAGGAGTGTAAAATGGAAGCTTTCAGATTGATTACAAAAACCGCCTGCTATATCGGAATCGCGGCGGCTATACTTGACTCGCTTTACCCTAACGAACGATTCGGCAAGCAGATGAAAATTCTTTTCACGGTTGTCTTTTTGATAATCATTACCGCTCCTTTCGCAAGGGGGGAAATTGACTTTGATATAAGCCTCCCAACGTACAGCAGTCTTGATTCCTACGCCGAAGCCCAAGAAAAGGCTCACGCGCTGTTTGTAAAAACGGCGGAAAGCAATATAAACACCCGCCTTGAAGAGCTTCTTAATCATCATGAAATTTATAATGTAAAAATTAAGACAAGTGTAAATATTTCGGACAATGCCGGCATATCTATTAATGAGGTAGCAATAACGCTTGACGCTCCGTTGGATTTTGATAAAGCGTCCGCGATTATTAAAAGCGAGCTTGGAGAGGTTTTAATTAAGGAAGTGGATAAAGAATGGATGAGCTGATTAGGAAAGCCTTAGAGCTGTTCAAAAAACCGCTGTTTCTTAAAGCGGCGGTCGGCGCGGGTCTGATTATTATGGTTTTAATCGCTATGTACGATGGCAAACCTAAAAAGGCGGATACGCCGGAAATTAATCCCGACATACACTTCGTATCCTCGGATTTATACGCCGCTCAGATGGAGGATAGGCTGAGAGATGTCCTTATGTCAATAAAAGGCGTAGGGAAAGCGGAGGTGTTGTTGACTTTAACCTCAACGGAAGAGTTCGTATATGTTGAAACAGTAAAAAAAAGCGGAGCTCAAGCTGAAGTCAGCTATGTAATATTAGATAAAGGCTCCCAGAAGGAGGCGTTGGTAAGAAAAGTAAACAAGCCTGCCGTAAACGGCGTTATAATCGTATGCGAGGGAGGGGGTAATTCTAAGACAAGCGAAAAAATTCACAGAGCGGTGTCAACCGCGTTGGGCATCCCCACTAATAGAATTTTTGTCGCTGAAATGAAGTAAACATCTCCCTCAAAACCTCCGAGGAGGTCTAATAATCGAAAGGAAGAATTTTATGAGAAAACCAAGCTTTATTATAGGCAAAAAGCACGTTATCCTTGCTTGCTTAACACTTATTCTGGGAATTGCAATCTACATGAACTACGCATTTTCAGCGGCTCAGGACGACATAGCCGCCGCCAGAACCATGTCGGATTTAGAGGTTGAGGACGCGGTAAATTACGGAGATGCGGCTTTCGTAAGCACGGAAAGCGATTTCTTCTCGCAAGCGCGCCTCACCAGAATGACCACCCGCGATGAAGCAGTCGAAACACTTGCCGCAATGTTAAACGGCGGCGACCTGTCAGCCGAGCAGACCAATGTGTACACCGTTGAAGCGGTGACTCTTTCCAAGCTCTCCGAGAGCGAGGGCAGGGTTGAAAATCTTATAAGGGCGCAGGGCTTTGAGGACTGCGTGGTATATTTAAACGGCTCCACGGCTAACATAGTGGTTAAGACGGAAGGCTTAGTCCCCTCTGAGGTCGCGCAGATTAAAGATATTTTACTGAATGAAATTACAATACCCTCTGAAAATATCAGAATCTTTGAGGTTAAATAAGAACCTTAAATATAATAATAACTGCGTGAATTTTTGCCGCTTAAAATTCACGCAGTTATTATTGTAAGGTGCAACGCCCTCGGCGCGCCGTTGTGATTCATATGTTTAAAAAAACCAAAAGCATTGACAATATTCTATTCATGTGTTAAAATTAAATATAATAAAAAAAAGGAGATATTAAAATGGTATCACAAGAAACTATCATAGCGATTCTGCTTGCGTTTTTTATAACGGGAGTTATCCCCGCCATCACGGGTATTGTACTTTTAGCTTCAAGGAAGCTGAAAGGCTCTGCATTTTGGTACGGTATTCTTTCGGCATTGGCGGCAACCATCATCGTTTTAATCCCCGCTTTGGCAACACAAGGAGGCAACCCTGCTCAGGAAGGTTCGGCGTTTGTTGCCCTCCAGCTTTTAAACGCGGCAGTATCCGCCGCCGCTTTAGCTTTGGGTGTCATGGTTATTTTAAAGAAAAGCCGAGACTTTAAAGGCGCGGTTTCCTGCGGAATCGGCTACGGCATGTTTTACAGCATCTCAATAGGGCTTCAGAACATCAGTCTTTATGTTACCGCGGCAATGATTAATTCGGGGACATTTGAAAGTATGTACGCCCCTGCCATAGAATCAAGACGTATTACAAGAGAGCAGGTCATCGAGATTAAAAGGCAGATTATTGAATTTACCGCCTTAGACTCAGCCGCCTACATAATCAGCGCGCTAGCCGGATTTATGCTGTATACTGCACTTTGCCTAATCTTTATGAAAGGCATTTTCGCAAATAAAAAAGCCATCGCTTTGCTTGCGGGTGTGTGCGTCAGCTTAGCTTGCACTGTTCCCGTCATGCTCTTTCAAGATAATCTTTTCCCGGCATCGCTTGCAGGGGCGGTGATTTCTTTAGTCACTCTGGTCATTTCGCTCCGCTTTAGAAAGAGCCTTTCGGAAGCTCTCCCCTCCCCTGCCCCAAAGCCCGATTCATTTATGAATTCTATTGATGCTAATTAATCCTGCACAAAATAAGAACCTTAATCTAAAAAAACACACAAGCCTCAACACGGTAAATCCGTTGAGGCTTGCGCTGTTAAGGAATTATTCTTAGCTTCCCTTTCCGGAAATGAGCGCGATTGGGTCAATCCATTCGCCGTTTTTTCTTACGGCAAAGTGCAGGTGCGAAGGCTCGCTGATTTCACTTACGGTTGTGTCGCCGATTTCTCCGATAACAGTTCCGGCGGACACGCTGTCACCCTCTGTTACCCTTACGTCCTTGCTCAGATTACTGTAGTGACCCTCAAGCCCGTCTCCGTGGTCGATAATCACAGTTACCCCCAGAGCTTGGTCGTCATAAACCTGAGTAACAACGCCGGAGCTCATGCTCTTAACCTTTTCACCAATATCCCCGGCAATATCAACTCCGTCATGGGTTCTCCACACATTGAGGGTTTTGGATTTCACCAGCTCGCCATCCGAAAAAATGTTAATCACTTCTCCGTTAATGGGGCGCACCATAGCTTGGTTTCGCGCGCCGTCATCCTCTTCCTCGCTTTCCGGCGTTGTTTCCTGAGTTGCAGATGGGAAGATAACCTCCTCTGCAAGCTCTGTTTCAGCCTCGGTCATTTCGTCTCCCGCTTCTAAAGGCGTTGTTTCGGGCGGGGATGCTTCAGCCGATGGCTCATCCTGCTCTCCTCTTGCTACGTTATGCTGCTCCAGGTCAACCGGCTGTCCGCTCGGTTCTGCCGAAAAATCATCCGGGGGCTTCGTGTTGTTGTTGCTGATAAGCTGATTGTTAAGCTGGTTTGTCAGCTTTGTGTACGAATATACGCCGGCAGCACCCACAACAGCAAAACACGCACAAACGGTAACAGCAAGACCCTTTCCCGAAAGCAGCTTTTTAATGTTAAAATTTTTCATAATAATTCACCTCAAGCATAGTTTTGACAGCTTTTGGTGAATTATTCTTTTTCGGTAAATTTATTTTATGATTACAAGTCGTTCCTTATCATGTCCTCATATGTCTCACCCTTGACAATAATGCGGGCTTTGCCGTTCCTTACCATAACCACCGGCGGTCTCGGAAAGCGGTTATAGTTAGACGACATGGAGTAGTTAAACGCCCCCGTTGCTAAAACGGCTATAATATCCCCCGATTCAACAGGCTGAAGCTTAACCCCCTCGCCTAACGGGTCTTTTTCACAGCATTTTCCGGCTATTGAAACAATTTCGCTCTTAGGCTCAGATGCCTTATTTACGGCGATAAACTCATATTTAGCCTTATACATGGAATAGCGCGGGTTATCGGTTAAGCCGCCGTCAACCATTACGTAGGTGCGTACCTCCGGGATTACCTTGACCTCGCCTGCGGTGTAAAGCGTAATACCCGAATGTGCCGGGATTGAACGTCCGGGCTCAATCATAATAAGCGGCAAGGAAAGCCCCTTGTCAGCACAAAGCTTTTTAATTCTGGCGGAAACATCGTTTATGTAAAGCTCATATTCGGGAGCTTTATCCTCTTCGGTATACTTAATACCGAAGCCGCCCCCTAAGTTAAGCTCGCCCGCTTCAAAGGAAAGCTGCTCCTTAACCTCGGAGATAAACAGGAGCATAGCCTCAGCCGCCTTAACAAAGGAATCCGTATCTAAAATCTGACTCCCTATATGGCAGTGAAAGCCCTTTAAGTTTATGTTCCGCAGTAATAACGCAAGCCTTACAGCTTCAAGTGCTTCTCCCGTTTGAGCGGCAAACCCGAATTTGCTGTCGATATTCCCCGTCTGAACAAGCTCGTGGGTATGAACCTCTACACAAGGCTTTATGCGGAGCATTATATCCGCGCTGACGTCCATCTCAACCGCTATTTCACTTAAAGCACTAAGCTCGGAAAAATTATCAACAACGATTCGCCCTACCTTGTTTTTCAAAGCCATTGTCAGCTCGTCCGCCGTTTTACAGCAGCCGTGAAAAACAATTTTTCCCATTGGAAAGCCCGCAGAAACAGCGGTATAAAGCTCGCCCCCGGAAGCTACGTCCGCCCACAAGCCTTCTTCCTTTAAAATTTTAAATACCTCTTTACAGCAAAACGCCTTGCTTGCATAACAAACAATCCCTTTCCTGCCGTAATCCAATTCCATCGCCCGCTTATATCTGCGGCAGTTATCACGGAACAAAGCCTCGTCCATAACATAAAGCGGCGTGCCGTATTCCTTTGCAAGCAAAGAGGCATCAACCCCGCCGATTGTTAAATTCCCTAATTCGTTTACCCCTAAATTTTTCGATATAAACATAATTTTTTCATCTCCCCGTTAAATCAATTAACAGTTAACAATTAACAGTTAACAATTATATTTTACCATAAATAGGAGTTATTTTCAAGGGGGTTATTAAAAAAAATTTAAATTAATGTTACTGTTATAAATTGTGCATATCCACGCTTGGCTGACGGCTGTCAAGCGTTTTGTAAAGGGTATTCCACAAAATCACCCTGCACATTATATATACTCTCCTATTATTTCCCGCAATTCCTCAACCCCCTCCCCCGTAACAGAGGAAAAGGGGAATGACCTTATATTATCAAAATTGTCAATTTCATCGGCAAAGCCTGCTAACCTTTCCTCCCGTTTAAGCTTGGAGAGCTTGTCGGCTTTAGTAAAGGCTATGACAAACGGCATTTTTGTCTCGGTTAAATAATTCAGCATCTGCAAATCATCCTTTGAGGGCGGGTGGCGCATATCGATAAGCTGAATCAAGAGCGAAATGCGCCCCGAGGTAAGATACCCCTCAACAAGAGGCGACCAACGCTCCCTTTCCTGCTTAGAGCGTTTCGCATAGCCGTAGCCGGGCAAATCCACCATATAAATATTGTCCAGCTTATAAAAATTAACCGTTATGGTTTTTCCGGGTACGCCGGAAACCCTTGCAAGAGACTTTCTGTTGCAAAGCTTATTGATAAGAGTAGATTTGCCGACATTGGAGCGTCCCGAAAATGCGACCTCCGCCTCCAAAGCCGGGGGGATTTGCTTGTATTCTCCGTATGATTTATAAAACTCAACCCTTGTGAAATTCATAGATGTTCCCCTTATATACCCTTATTTACCCTTATTTACCCGCACTAAGACCCGTAAGAACCTCCGTTTTCTTGGAAATATCCGATTTGACAATATCCGGCTTAACATAAGTAATCGAAAACTCGTTTTTAGGAGCAACAAGCGCGGTATCCAAAACATCGGACAATGTTTCCGCAAAAACAAAATTCATGCTTGCCTTAACGGCATCGTCAACCTCCTCTAGGTCACTTCTGTTCGCCAGAGGCAGAATTACCGTTTTCATCTTAGCCTTATACGCCGCCATGGTTTTCTCCCGCAAGCCGCCTATGGGCATAACCTTGCCGTGCAATGTAATCTCACCCGTCATAGCAACATCACGGCGGACAGGTATGCCGGACAACGCCGAAATAAGCGCGGCAGTCATCGTTACGCCTGCAGACGGACCATCCTTTGGGGTCGCTCCCTCGGGGGCATGGATATGTATATCCTTTTCCTTGTAGAAATCCTTATTAATATTATACTTATCTGCAATATCTCTGACATAGCTTATAGCGATTTTCGCGCTCTCCTTCATAACCTCTCCCAATGAGCCGGTGATTTCAATTTCGCCCTTTCCGTCTAAAATCATAGCTTCAAGCGGTAAAATCACGCCCCCCGTAGAGGTCCATGCAAGACCGTTAGCCAAGCCCGTTTCGTCCCTTTTGGTAAGGCTTTCGTCAAGATACTTTCGCGCGCCCAGATACTTGTCAATATTACCCGCCGTAACAACAGCTTTTTTTATTTCACCCGTCACGATTTTCTTAGCGGCTTTACGGCAAATCGCGGAGATTCTCCTTTCAAGGCTGCGAACGCCCGCTTCCTTTGTATAGCCGTCAATGATAGCGTAAACCGCTCCGTCTTCAATTTTAAGAAGCGATGTTTTAAGCCCGCTTGCCTTAATCTGCTTAGGGATAAGATGCCCGCGTGCTATATGAAATTTTTCCTCTCTCGTATAGCTTGTAAGGTCAATCACATCCATTCTGTCAAGAAGCGGCGGGTCTATTGTTTGGATTGAGTTTGCGGTGGTTACGAAAAGCGCGTTCGATAAATCAAACGGCACTTCTATATAATGGTCGCGGAATTCTCCGTTTTGCTCCGAATCGAGAACCTCCAGCAGGGCGGACGAAGGGTCTCCGCGCATATCGCGGGTCATTTTATCAATTTCGTCAAGAAGAATCAGCGGATTTTTCGTACCCGCCTTTTTAAAGGCTTCTATAATACGCCCCGGCATAGCACCTACGTATGTTTTGCGATGCCCCCTTATTTCAGCTTCGTCCCGAACGCCGCCCAAGGAAACTCTGGCGTATTTCCTGCCCAGAGCTTTAGCAAGGGATTTGCCGATTGAGGTTTTGCCGATTCCGGGAGGTCCGACAAGGCAGATAATCTGCCCTTTAAGCTCCGGCTTTAAAGACCTTACCGCAATCGATTCAAGTATTCTCTCCTTAACCTTTTGCAATCCGTAATGCTCCTTATCGAGGATGGCTTTCGCCTTTCCGAGGTCGGTTTTATCCTTAGTCGTTTTGCTCCACGGCAATTCCAGAACATTATCAAGATAATTCCTGATGACAAATGCCTCCTGAGAGCCGGAAAGGGTCTTTGAAAGCCGTTCCGCCTCCTTGCGAAGCTTCTCCGATATTTCACTTGAAAGCTTAAGCGCGCCTATTTTCCGTATGTATTCCTCTACCTCCTTGTTCTCCGGCAGGGCGGCGTGCTCGCAGGGCTTATCCTCACCCAAAAGGTTAGATAAAACCTTAATCTGCTCTCTGAGATAGTAATCGCGCTGATTCTTGTTGATTCTCGCATTTACCTTTTCATGGATATTGCGCTCAATATCCAATATTTCAATCTCCCGCGCAAGTATGGCAATCAGCATCCCCAAGCGCGATATAATATGATTTTCTTCAAGCAAAAGCTGCTTATCCTCTACAGACACCGATATATTAAAAGCAACTGCGTCAAACAGCCTTTGCGGGTCGTTTTCATTTAAAACGGCGGCACGCAGCTCTTTCGGCATTTTAGGAACGCTGTAACAATATTGCCCGAAAACTCCTTTTAAAACACGGATAACCGCATCCAGCTCCAAGGCATCCTCGTTTTCTTTGCTGTTATACGGTAATTCCTTTACCGAGGCAGTCAAAAAAGGCTCTTCCTCAACGATTCCGACGAGCTTTGCCCTGTATTTGCCCTCAATAAGCACCCTTGTGTTATTGTCGGGAGATTTTATAATCTGGCGTATCTCCGCCACAACGCCTACTTTAAATATGTCACCCGCCGCCGGGTTTTCCGTATCCGAATTTTTTTGAGCCGTTAAGAAAATCAGCTTATCCGAGTCAATAGCCGCCTTTAATGCGGTCTCCGATACTCCCCTCATAACGTCAAAGTGCATGACCGCACCCGGAAATACAACAATCCCCCTCATTGCCAGCATCGGCATATGAGCTTCGCTACCTTTACCTCTCATTCAAACCGTCCTTCCTTTTCGGGGTTAATACTATATTCTATTATACACTATATTTTTTTATTTTGCAAGTAACAATTTAATGAAATAAAGAAATAAGTTTGAAGTAAAACCAAAGTAAAACTGGAAGTGAAAATGAGAGCCTGCTAATTTCATGAACCGTTGGCGGGTAACGCGGCATAAAAAATCCCCCCGCCTGTTACAGACGAGGGGTGTTTTTTTATGAAACAAGCTCAATTAATTTTTGTATAAGCTCACTAATCTGCGGCTTAGAAAACTGACCGTCCGCTCCGACGCTTCTGCATTTTGCCACCATCTGCTCATTTATCAGCGATGAGAAAAGCAAAACAGGGATTTCATTTAAAATTTTATCATCCTTAATCAGCTTGGTAAGCCTGTGCCCGTCCATTTGAGGCATTTCAATATCGCTGATTACGCAGGCTATATGGTCGGTAATTGCCCCTTCCTTGTTTCTGAAGCTGTTAACATAATTGTAAGCGTCTTGACCATTGGTGAACGATTCTATATTTGAAAATCCGATTTTTGACAGGGCATCGTTAATAAGCCGATTTAAAAATTTAGAATCATCGGCTACGACAAGCCGCTTTTTACCCGTTGAGTAATTAAGGGTTTTAATCTTTTCAAGCCCCCGCATGTCAAGACCCGCCTCGCGGTTTAATTTTGAAACAATCTTTTCAAAATCCATAATAATGATAATGCGGTCCTTAATTTTTGCAATCCCCGTTGAAAGCCCCATTGCCACGTCATTACCGTTGCCGGCTATCTCGGGTGGGTCAGATATATCCGACCATGAAATTCTTTGTATGCCCTTAACCTTAGTAACATGAAAAGCTACCGTCATATTATTAAATTCGCAGATAATAAAAATATTCTTATTATCTTCAATATTAGCGGCTTTTACCACTTTATGTAAATCAATAACCGATATAAGCTTATCACGCGGAATAAAAACCCCTTCAAGCTCGGGAGGCGCGTTAGGCACCGGCGTGACCTCTTGGTCTATCATAATCTCGACAACCTTGGCGATATTAATGCCGAAAACATTCGTGCCGACTTCAAATTCAAGTAATTCAAGCTCATTCGTGCCGCTTTCAAGCAAAATATTGGTATCCATAATTAAAAATACCCCTTTCTTAACATGCTTGTATACAATTATATAAAATTTGAGCGGAAAAGTCAATACATTTTTAAAATATTTTAAATATTTTAAAAATTTAACAGAAGTTTTAATCCTGCATACACATACTCTCAACATCCGTCTGTCTTCCGATGACGATAATCACATCACCCTCTTGAAATTCATAATCCGCCCCCGGCATAGCAATCAGGGACGATTCCGCTCTCACCGCTATAACATTGAGGCTGTATTTTTTTCTTATATGGATTTTTTCTATGCTGTTCCCTACCCAATCCGCAGGCACTGCCACCTCGTAAATTGAAAATTCGGGTGTCAGCTCAATATAATCGAATATATTGCTTGCATTATATTTAACCGCCAGCTTTTCGGCAAGAACCCGCTCGGGGTATATCACCTCGTCCGCGCCGATTTTTTTCAGAATATCGGTTTGTATATCCCGCCCTGCCTTTGTGACAATGTATTTAGCACCGAGATTTTTAAGCCGCGACGTAATAATAAGCGAGGATTCAAAATTTTTGCCTATCGTTACAAAGCACATATCAAAATTGCTGATGCCGAGGGCGCGGAGCACATCCTCATTCGTGCAGTCGCCCACAATTACATCTTCAAAAACGGAGGAAATTCTTTGTATAATCTCCTCGTCCTTATCAACGACCATAACATCGTTTCCAAGCCTTAGAAGATTCATTGCAATATGCTTTCCGAATCTCCCTATTCCGATAACCAGAATAGATTTCGCTCTTCTCCTGCGCTTCATCGTAATATCTCCTCTATCCGATTAATATTTTCTCGGGAACTCTTTCCACGGGCGGGTCATAGTGTTCCCCCGCTAAAGCAAATACCAAAGTCAGCCACCCTACCCTGCCGATAAACATTAAAAGCATGATAACCACCTTTGCCGCGTTACCCAAAAAAGGCGTTATCCCCATAGAAAGCCCTACCGTACCTATTGCCGAGGCAGCTTCAAAAAGAATTTGCTTTAAGGAAAAGGATTCCAGAGCGCATAAAATTAAAACAGCCGCGGTTACTACGGTAAAATAAACGCATACAAGTGCTCCCGCTTCGCGCACTATGCAGTCGTCAATCCTTCTCTTAAAAGCCGTAACATGGCGCATTTTACGCGCCGCGGCAAACGAGGTTAAGGCTAAAACCGCTAATGTCGTCGTCTTGATTCCCCCTGCCGTTGAACCCGAGCTTCCTCCTATAAACATCAAAATAATAGTCAGAAAAACACCCGATTCGGAAAGCTCCGCCGTATGAACCGTGCTGAAGCCCCCCGTTCTGGGGGTGACGGACATGAAAAGCGCGGCAATCGCTTTGTCATGCCCCTCCATTTCGGATAATACCCCGCCCGATTCAAAAACAGCAAACAACAGCCAGCCTACAACGATTAGCAGCCCCGTTGTAGTCAGCGCGATTTTGGAATGAAGCTCATAGTTACGGAATGTCAATTTATGCCTTGCAATATCGTCCCACACAACAAAGCCTATCCCCCCCGTAACTATAAGCATAATTACCGTAATATTGACAACGGGGTCGTCGGCATATTCGGAAAGGGATGAGAATTGCTTATTTCTCCCCATAAGGTCAAAGCCGGCACTGCAAAACGCGGATACAGAGTGAAAAACGGCATTATATAAACCGCTTTTAAATCCCATACGCGGGCAAAACCGCAGCGCAAGCAAAATCGTTCCGGCAAGCTCAATGCAAAGCGCGCCTTTTACGATTCGCTTTATAAGCCGCACAACCCCCGAGAGCTTAAGCGTTCCCGCCGAATGAACAAGGAGCTGCCTTTCATGCAGACCGATTTTTCGCTTCCTGAAAATCGAAAACATGGTAACAAGCGTCATAAAGCCTATTCCGCCGGTCTGAACCATAAGTATTAAGACAATCTGCCCGAAAACGGACCAATGCGTATATGTATCAAACAATACAAGACCTGTAACGCAAATCGCGCTTGTAGCCGTAAACAACGCGTCTAAAGGCGGTGTCCAATCCCCGCTTTTGGAAGAAATCGGAAGGCACAGAACAGACGCGCCGACAATGATAATCATAAGAAACCCAAACGCAATGGTCTGCGTATAAGTAAGCTTAAAGCTGAACCTTTTAAACATAATTAAATTCCTTAAACAATATGACACCCTAATGTAACCAATTTATACTTGACATTATACCATAGTGCATGTTATAATGTCAAGTGTAATTTAAAAAGGGGTGTTATAATGGGCATGACAATGACGCAGAAAATACTCGCGGCTCACGCGGGGCTTGATAAGGTTGAAGCGGGGCAGCTAATTAAATGTAAGCTCGATATGGTTTTGGGGAATGATATTACCGCTCCCGTTGCCATAAACGAGTTTTACAAGGCGGGGTTTAACAATGTTTTCAATCATGAGAAAATATCCCTCGTTATGGACCATTTTACGCCGAATAAGGATATAAAATCGGCTGAGCAGGTTAAAATATGCCGCGAATTTGCTCAAAAAATGAATATTAAAAATTATTACGATGTAGGGCAGATGGGTATTGAACACGCGCTCCTGCCGGAAAAAGGGCTTGTCGCCGCCGGAGAGTGTATCATCGGCGCGGATTCGCATACCTGCACATACGGCGCACTTGGCGCGTTTTCAACAGGGGTAGGCTCTACCGATATGGCGGCGGGCATGGCTTCGGGCGAGGCTTGGTTCAAAGTCCCCTCCGCAATTAAGTTTAATCTGAAAGGCAAGCTTAACGAATATGTCATGGGTAAGGATGTTATTTTGCATATCATCGGTATGCTCGGCGTTGACGGCGCGCTTTACAGAACAATGGAATATTCCGGCGAGGGGCTGTCCGCGCTTTCAATGGATGCGCGCTTTTGTATGGCGAACATGGCAATTGAGGCGGGTGCGAAGAATGGGATTTTCGCCGTTGATGAAAAGACAGAGGCATATATGTCGGACAAGGTAAACCGCCCTTATATAGTATATCAAGCCGACCCGGATGCGGATTATGATGCGGTTTACGACATTGACCTGTCCGAGATTAAACCAACGGTATCATTCCCCCATCTGCCGGACAATACAAGAACTATAGACGAAGTCGGAGATGTTAAAATCGACCAAGTAGTCATAGGCTCATGCACAAACGGCTGGCTTAGTGATTTAGAGATGGCGGCTAAAATCTTAAAGGGCAGAAAAGTTCACAAAAATGTCCGTTGCATTATATTCCCCGCAACGCAAAAAATTTACCTTGACGCAATGGAAGCGGGCTACATTAAGACATTCATTGAAGCGGGCTGTGCCGTTTCAACCCCAACCTGCGGTCCCTGCCTTGGAGGGCATACGGGCATACTTGCTAAGGGTGAGCGCGCCGTTGCGACTACAAACAGGAATTTTGTAGGGCGGATGGGGCATCCCGAATCGGAGGTTTATCTGGCTTCACCTGCCGTTGCGGCGGCTTCGGCTGTGGCGGGGAGGATATGCGGGGTCTGAAATCAGAAATGAGAAGTTATCAATTATTAAAAGGTTTGTGACGTATGAAAGTAATGGTTACAGCGGGCGGTACTATTGAAAAAATCGACAGTGTAAGGAGCATAATAAATATCGCTACGGGCAGGCTCGGCAGTCTGGTCGCGGACGCTTTTTGCGCGTTGCCGGATATTGAAGAAATCTACTATCTGTGCAACAGGGCGGCTGTATTGCCGAAATCTTCGGAGAAAATCAATGTTGTGTATACCGACAGTGTAGCAAGTTTGGAAAATAGTATTGCTGAAATTTTAAACCGTGTTTCCGTTGATATTATCGTTCACAGCATGGCGGTCAGCGATTACCGCGTGAAAGCTGTTACCTCAATGGCAAATATAAAGAGGGAGCTAAAAGAGGAATTGGGATTTAGGAACGCGGAAGCAAATCTTTCAAGCGATTCACCCGCTATTACCCCACCTCTTACTCCATCTAAAATAAGCTCTGATATTGATGATTTGGCGTTAATCATGGAAAAAACGCCTAAGGTTATTGCAATGTTTCAAAAAAGAACACCCTCGTCTGTTCTTGTAGGCTTCAAGCTACTGAATTCCGTTTCGCTTGAAACGCTTATTGACGCGGGGTTTAGGGTGCTTCAAGAGAACCGTTGCAGTTTTACACTCGCCAACGATTTAAAGGATATAAATGAGGACAAGCATATCGGGTATTTGATTGACAATAACAAGGATTATAAGAAGTATGAAACAAAATCCGAAATTGCCGCCGCTATTGTCTCGGCAACGATTGAGAAACTGCGGGTTGAGCGTTGAATATATAAGAGCGTTTAGGGAGGGTAAATAAAGGCATGAAAGACATAATCCTTGGCGTTACGGGGAGTATAGCGGCTTATAAGGCGGCTGAGATTGCAAATCTGCTTGCGAAATCGAACATGAATGTGCATACCATTATGACGGATGCCGCAACAAAATTTATCACTCCCCTCACCTTTCAAACACTGACTAAAAATAAGGTCTACACGGATATGTTTGAGCAAGCTGTTTACTCCGATGTCCGCCATATCTCCCTTGCACAAAAGGCGGACTGCTTTGTTATCGCTCCGGCAAGTGCTGATATAATCGGGAAAATCGCGGCAGGAATCGCCGATGATATGCTCACAACTGTAATCATGGCTTTTCAAAATAAGCCTGTCATTATATGTCCCGCTATGAATACCGCCATGTATGAAAACCCGATAACAAAGCGGAATATTGAAACTCTTACGGCATTGGGTTATCATTTTGTCGAACCCAAAGAATCTCGGCTTGCTTGCGGGGACTTAGGAAAAGGCGCGCTTGCTGATGTTGACTGTATTATAAAACGTATATTTGAACAATCGGAGGGAAAAAATTGATTTTATGTGTTGGAATAGGCAATACAAACATAAGATGCGCGGTTGGAGTTAAAGCGAATTACCGACATGCGGTATTGGAAACAGAAAAGATTAACAGTGCTGAAGATTTTGTACTATTTCTTGAAGAGGAATTTCGGATTGACAATTGGGATTTGCTGAAGGGCGGAATCGTTTCATCGGTTGTACCGCAAAAAACTCCGCTCATTACAGAGGCTGTACGCACAAAAATCCAATTACAGCGAACTTATGCAGCTAAATGTAATTTCATTATTTCGGAATATAACGGAAATTTAGGGGAAGACCGCGCCGTCTGCTGTGCCGCGGCTTTGGCAAAATACAAACTGCCCGTTACAGTAATAGATTTAGGGACTGCCACCACTATAAATGTCATAAACACAGACCATACTTTTGCCGGAGGCGTAATCATGGTCGGCGTGCAAACGGGGCTGACCGCGCTGGAGCAAAACACCGCCCAACTGCCATTGGCAGATGATTTAAGCGACATAGGCGTTATATGCTGTGATACCCGAAAAAGCCTTATTTCAGGCGCGGTTTTAGGCACTGTTTACGCTATAGAGGGTTATATAAAGCAAATTCAAGCACTCTTAACCGTTAAGCCGACAGTTATTATTACCGGGGGCAACGCACCGCTGATTATTCCGCACTGCGGCTTTGATTTTTCCTACGAGCCTATGTTGTTAATTGACGGGTTGTTTGAATTATATAATGAAGGAGATTTTGTATGAATTCTAAGGAAAAAATTAAAAATTTAGCGATTACGGGTATATTTTCAGCGATTATTTTCATTTTAGCTTTTACACCGATTGGCTTTATTCCGTTGCCGTTTGTAAGAGCAACGACAATTCACATACCGGTCATTGTAGGGGCTTTACTTTTAGGTCCCAGATACGGAGCGGTATTGGGATTTATGTTTGGGTTTGCCAGTCTTTTAAATAATACGTTTAACCCTACAATTACCTCTTTTGTTTTTTCACCTTTTTACAATATGCCGGGGGAGGACAGCGGCAGTTGGCTTTCGCTTATAGTCGTTTTTGTTCCGCGAATCCTTGTGGGTGTGTTTCCGCCGCTTGTTTATGCTGCGTTAAAAAAGCTTCTTAAAAATAAGGAAGATATTTTCTGCATGATGGTATCAGGCGTTGTCGGCTCACTTACCAATACTTTATTGGTTATGCACTTGATTTTCTTATTCTTCGGAGAAGCTTGGAACAGTGTAAGAGCGGAACCCGCCGAGGTGGTATATACTGCTATTATCGGTATTATCACGACTAACGGGGTTCTTGAAGCTATTGTGGCAGGCATACTTACGGCAGCCATTTGCAAACCTTTAATGGCTATTAAAAATAATACGAAAGGATGACAATTTATGAAAGTATCGGGAACAACTCATCAATACGGCGACAATGTTGATACAGACGTGATTATCCCTGCGCGGTATCTTAATACCGCCGACCCGAAGGAGCTTGCCGCTCATTGCATGGAGGACATTGACTCTGACTTTGCGGCTAATGTTAAAGCCGGCGATATAATAGCCGCAGGGCAGAATTTCGGCTGCGGTTCTTCCCGCGAGCACGCGCCCTTGGCTATAAAGGCAAGCGGTGTTTCCTGCGTTATAGCCTCCACCTTTGCCAGAATTTTTTACCGCAATTCAATTAATATCGGGCTTCCGATTTTAGAATGTGAGGAAGCCGCCGCAGGGATTGAAAACGGAAACCAAGTTGAGGTTAACTTTGATACGGGAGTGATTACCAATAAAACCAAAAACGAAACCTATCAAGCCGAGCCTTTTCCGCAGTTTATAAAGGATATTATTCATGCGGGCGGGTTGCTTAATTCGATTGGAGGAGCATTATGAATAAAAAAATAGCCGTTATTCGGGGCGATGGGATAGGTCCTGAAATTACAGAGGAAGCTTTAAAGGTTTTAAATGAAATTTGCCGCAAATTCGGTCATTCGTTTGAATATACCGATGTCTTAATGGGCGGTATAGCAATTGATAAAGCGGGCACTCCCCTCCCCCAAGAAACGATAGACATCTGCCTTAATTCGGATGCAGTGCTTTTGGGGGCGATTGGCGGTCCTAAGTGGGACAGCCTGCCGGGTAACCAACGCCCCGAGGCGGGGCTTTTGGGGTTGCGCGGAGCTTTGAAGTTATTCGCCAATATCCGCCCCGCCAAATTGCTTGCTCCCTTAGCGTCAGCCTGCCCTTTGAAGCCGGAAATTACAAGTAAAGGCTTAGACCTTGTCATAGTTCGTGAGCTGACCGGCGGGGTTTATTTTGGGGAAAGAAAGACCTACATTGATGAAAACGGCGCGAAAACCGCGGTAGATTCAATGAAATATTCCGATTATGAAATTGAAAGAATCTGCAGGACGGCGTTTGAAACAGCAAGGAAGCGCAGGTGTAAAGTACATTCGATTGACAAAGCCAACGTATTGGATTCATCTCGTTTATGGCGCGAGATTGCACATAAAACGGCGGAATTATACCCCGATGTTGAATATTTCGATATGCTGGTCGATAATTGCGCTATGCAGTTGGTGCGGAATCCCGCTCAGTTTGACGTTATCGTTACAGAAAATATGTTCGGTGATATTTTGTCTGATGAAGCTTCTATGCTCACGGGCTCTCTGGGTATGCTCCCCTCCGCTTCGCAGGGTGACGGCAGTTTCGGATTATACGAGCCTATTCACGGCTCTGCGCCCGATATAGCAGGGCTTAACCAAGCAAACCCCATAGCCACGATTCTCTCGGCGGCGATGATGTTAAGGCACTCTTTCGACATGCCGACTGAGGCGGATGCCATTGAGCGCGCTGTTAACACCGTTTTGGAAAAAGGCTACCGAACAGGCGACATTATGTCGGAGGGGGAAGGCTTAAAGCTTGTTTCCTGCTCGGAAATGGGCGGTTTAATCTGCGGGGAAATAAGATGAGGTTGTCATTCTCCCATGAAGTAAAAAAAGAAATCCGCTCTGCTGCGGAGCAGGAGGGAAATAACGCGGCTTACGCCTCTTTATCGGAGGCGTTTTTGTCGTTCGGCAGTATAGCCGAACCGGCTAAGGATTATCATCTTGAATTCACCCCGCCCACTCAAAGCGAGGCTGAAAATTTGCTCAAAACGCTTAACGGCTTCGGCATAACCGCAGGGCTTACCGAGCGCAAAGGCGCATATGTCGTATACGTCAAAAACAGCGAAGCCATTGAGGATTTTTTAACCATGGCGGGCGCGCCGATGGCGGCGGTAGAGCTTATGAATGTGAAGATATACAAAGATGTAAGAAACAAGGCAAACCGCATCGCCAACTGCGATACCGCAAATATAGAGCGCACCCTTAAAGCCGCCGAAAAGCACACGCTGGATATAGAGTATATCTCTAAAACCTCCGGTCTGGGAATCCTGCCGAAAAGCTTAAAGAGCATAGCAAAGCTCCGCCTTGAAAACCCCGAAATATCCCTGCGGGAATTAGGGGAGCTTTTAGACAAACCATTGAGCAGGTCGGGGGTTAACCATAGGCTTAAAAGGATTTCGGAGATTGCGGAGGGGCTTAGGAATGGAAGTTAGGTGCGGTTAACTATGTGTGGTTTTGATTTGAAGATAACGTACTTGAAAAATGGTTGGGCTGAATTATCGGCGGCAGCCGGCGGGTCTGATTTAGTTTTATTCTTTGAATATGTCCCTAACGACCCGATATTTGAGTTGCTTGAAAGTGCAATCAAAATCAGCGGTCGAATTGGCTCTGTTCTTGTTTTTTACAATTGCTCGCAAAGAAACATATTAAAAGTATCATATGTTAATGATACTACCTGCCGCATTGAGGCTGATAACATTCGGGCAGACTTGCCCGTAAAGGCTTACTGCAGAGCAATTTTACGAATGTTTGATACCTATATTTATCAATATTCGGTTGATGATTATTTAAATAACTGGCTGGGATTTCCAAATAATGAATTGGAGAAATTAAGGGCGATATATCACAATTTATGATATGATGCGGTAATAATTATGAGCGGGTTTGAAATTGCAGGGATGATTTTTTTTGGTATTGGAACACGGTATAGAGTAAATTTTATAAATAATCGGGGAATGGGTAAATATGAATAACTTTGTCCATCTTCATGTTCACAGTGAATACAGCCTTTTGGACGGGGCTTGCAGAATCGGGGAGCTTGTTTCTAAGGTAAAGGAACTGGGGCAAGCCGCCGTCGCCGTTACCGACCACGGCTCAATGCATGCGGCTGTAGAATTTTACAGGGCGGCTAAAAATCAAGGTGTTAAGCCGATTATCGGCTGTGAAGTTTATGTAGCGCCGCGCTCGCGGTTTTCAAAGGTTCACGGCTTGGACAATAAGCCTTACCATCTCACCCTGCTTTGTAAAGATATTCAAGGCTATCATCATTTAATTAAGCTTGTTTCTCTTTCTTATATTGAGGGGTTTTACAGTAAGCCTCGCGTTGATGTTGAGCTTTTGGAGCGTTATAACGGCGGGCTGATTGCGCTATCCGGCTGTATTGCGGGCGAAATCCCGCGTTTACTGCAAAGCGGTGATTACAATGCGGCTAAAGCGACCGCGCTTAAATATAAAGACATTTTCGGCGCGGATTATTATATAGAAGTGCAAAACCACGGAATGAGGGAAGAGCTGAATATCCTCCCCCTGCTCTATAGGCTTTCAAACGAGCTTCATATCCCCCTTGCCGCGGCAAACGACGCGCATTATATAGAAAGAACCGATTCAAAGGTTCATGAAGTTTTGCTTGCCATACAGACCAACACGGTTTTGGGCGAGCCTAACGGCATGAGCTTTCCTAATGATGAGTTTTATATAAAATCCACGGCTCAAATGAATGAGCTTTTCAAAAACGCGCCGTCCGCCGTATTAAATACGGTTAAAATAGCGGACATGTGCAATGTTGAGCTTGAATTCGGTAAGCTGAAACTGCCGCGATTTACGGCAGGGGTTCAGCTTACGGGCGGCAATACGGAGCTTTTCAAAAAACTTTGTTACGATGGCATGTATGACAAGTACGGCGCGCCCTCTAAAGAGATTATCGACAGAATGAATTTTGAAACAGGTATCATTATTAAAATGGGGTATACCGATTATTTTCTTATCGTATGGGATTTTATAAGATTTGCAAAGGAAAACCAAATCCCGGTCGGACCGGGCAGGGGCTCGGGCGCGGGAAGCCTTGCGGCTTACTGCATGGGGATTACGGGGGTTGACCCTATTCAGCATAACCTTTTGTTTGAAAGATTTTTAAACCCCGAGCGGATTTCGATGCCGGATTTTGATATAGATTTCTGCCATGAAAACAGGCATAGAGTTATCGAGTATGTTATAGAAAAATACGGGCGCGAACATGTAGCTCAGATTATAACTTTCGGCACTATGGCGGCGCGCGGCTCTGTGCGCGATGTGGCGCGGGTTATGAATATCCCCTATAAAACGGCTGACAGGGTGGCAAAAATGCTCCCCTACGGCGCAAACGTCACCCTTGCTCACGCGCTTAAAGAAAATGAGGCTTTACGCGCGCTTTACACATCCGATGAAAAGGTTCGCGCGGTAATAGACACGGCTAAAAAGCTTGAAGGTATGCCGCGCCATGCTTCAACCCACGCGGCAGGCGTGGTTATCGCTGATGCGCCTATCAGCGATTATGTTCCCGTGCAAAAAAACGATGAATCGGCGGTAACCCAGTACCCTATGGAAATTTTAGAGAGCCTCGGGCTTTTAAAAATGGATTTTTTAGGGCTTAGGACGTTAACCGTTATAAGGGACTGCGAATTGGCGGTTAAGCTGAATGAACCAAGCTTTGACATGAACAACATACCGCTTAACGACAAAAAAACATATTCACTGCTCGGCGCGGGAAATACAATTGGAGTTTTTCAGTTTGAAAGCGGCGGAATGAGGCAGGTTTTAGCGCGCTTAAAGCCCGTTTCAATTGAAGATTTAACCGCCGTTTTAGCATTATACCGCCCCGGACCTATGGACAGCATTCCTAAGTATATCGAAAACAGGCACTCGCCCGAAAAAATCACCTATAAGCATCCCGCGTTAAAGGATATTTTAAGCGTAACTTACGGCTGTATAGTTTATCAAGAGCAAGTTATGGAAATTTGCCGCAAGCTGGGCGGGTATTCTTACGGCAGGGCGGATTTGGTGCGGCGGGCTATGTCCAAGAAAAAGGCAGACATGATGGAAAAGGAGCGGGATTTTTTTATAGAGGGGGCTACTACGAACGGGCTGGGTAAAGAAGTAGCCGCCGATATATGGAGCGAGATGGCGGGGTTCGCGCATTATGCCTTTAATAAATCCCACGCGGCGGCTTATGCTTATATTTCCTACAGGACGGCATATTTGAAGGCACATTATTACCGCCCGTACATGGCGGCTCTTATGACAAGTGCGCTTGACCATACAAGCAAGCTCCTTGAATATATAAACGACTGCGGGAAAAATAAAATTCGCATTTTACCTCCGTGCGTCAATGAAAGCATGAGCGGGTTTACGGCAGTCGGAGAACAAATTCGCTTTGGGTTACTTGCCGTCGGCAATCTGGGACGGGGCGTTATTGATTCTGTTATAAGCGAACGGGAAAAGAGCGGCGGTTTTACCAGTCTGCAAAGCTTTTGCGAGCGCATGAAAGGTCAAGGCGTTAACAAAAAGGCGGTTGAGAGCCTTATAAAAAGCGGCGCATTTGACAGCTTCCCGCTTAACCGCCGGCAGATGCTTGAAAATTACGAGAGAGTTTTGGATTCCGTAAACGAATCCGCGCCGGGGAAGCTTGAAGGGCAGATTGACTTTTTCGGAAGCTTAAAGGGGCAGGCGAAATCCGAAATTATTATAGAAAACGCGCCCGAATATGAGCACAGCGTTTTACTGGAAATGGAAAAAGAGGTTCTGGGCATGTACGCTTCGGGACATCCCTTGCGCGAACTGGAGCCGTATGCGCGGGCGCGGAAAACGCGGAGCGCGTATGAGATGAACTCCGGCGAGGGGATTTATAAAGACGGCGATGCGGTTTCGATGGTTTGCATAGTCAGGGGCGTTAAAAACTATACCGCAAAATCGGGCGGGAAGATGCTTTTTTTGCGGCTTGAAGATATGAGCGGTGAAATCGAGGGAATCGTTTTCCCCGAGCTTAACCTTGCGGCGGGCAGTTTATTTAAAAAGGGTGAAATACTTTTTATAACCGCTAAAATATCGTTTAAGGACGATGAGCCTAAGCTTATTATCGATACCGTCTTAACCGAGGCGCAGTTTAAAGCCGCTTGCGAAAGAATGAGCATATATATTAAGTGCAAAAGCAGCGATATGTATATTCAACAAAATATACTGAATATACTGAATAATGCCAAAAAAAGTGAATATTCGGGGGCAGGACAGCTTTTTCTTTATCTTTACGATATTGATAAGAGGGTTAAATCCAAGGGGCTTGCAGGGGTAAAAATAAGCGCGGAGCTTTTGAGCTCTTTGGCTGACATTGCAGGGGCTGACCATGTGGCGTTGGCATAACGGACATAGAGAAGCCCTCTTTTATAAAAAGAGGGCTTCTTATAATCGGACAATATACGTACACCTAAAAATGATATTTTACACCGCTTTGCTTCATAATCTCATTTGCCATATGACGCGATTTTATTTTCATATTCAGCCATTAGCCATACGCCCTTTCGTGACGCTCTGATTTAAAGAACAACGGAATATTGGCTTCCTTGATTAAATCTGTTACCGCATAGCGAACACGCTCAACTAAAGCATCGTAAGACCCCGATTCTAAAATCAAACCCGGAATATCATCGCTTGTAGCTATCCATACGGCGGCTTCGGAATCCCAGCTAAGGTTTACAATACGTTCCGGCACAATAAAACCCCCTTTCAAAAGCCGATAAGCTTCTTAATCATGTTCCCGTATTCCTTGCGCCGCAACTTTCAAACAGCGGCGCATGACGGCTTCGGGAGTTTCGTCATTTGTCCTTGCAACCTCTTCAAAGGTCGCGTAATCCGAACGCCTTATAACCACGGTAACTTCTTTATTCAGCTTCTCGTAAAATGGGTTTCTTATAGCTCCTTTAAGGTCATCAACGGTGTATTCAGCTTTCATAAAAACCCTCCTCATAGAATTTAATCTCTCGCTTAGTTGCTCGCCTTGCTGATATTATACGAATAATATCGCCATTATCACCTCTATGACAATGACAAACAGTAAGCTTTTTCTCAAGGTCTTCTGTAATTCCAATTACAATAAACCTTTCCTCACCTACAGAGTGAGACTTATCCGGGGCATAAACAGCGTTTATATCGTCAAACACAGTTTCAGCTTCTTCAAAGGTAACCTTGTGTTTATTAAAATTAGATTTATTTTTTTGGGGGTCCCATTCAAATATCAAGGCTTATTACTCCTTTAAAAATTTTAATGGTGATTAACTAGGGGGCATCATTAGCCGAGCTATTAACCTAATAATATCATAATTTTATATAACTGTCAAGATTTTATAAATAAAATTAAATAAAATCCGGCAAAAATATAGACAATTACGACGGAATATTGTATAATTGAATTATATTAAGAAGCGAACGTCCATGAACATAATAAAAAATTACGGGAAGAATCTGAAAATGCTGATAGCTCTTGAAAATATAAGTAAAATTTGGGGCGGCGCGCTTGTTCTCAACCGCGCCGCACTGACAATAGAGGACGGAGACCGCATCGGGCTAATCGGGGCTAACGGGTGCGGTAAATCCACGCTTTTAAATATTATTGCAGGGCGGGTACACCCCGAAAAGCTCCCCGAGCCGGATACGGAGCGAATTAACCGCCGGAAAAATGCCGTTATAGGCTTTTTAGAGCAAAATTCCGGGTTAGAACGCGATTGCACCGTTATTGAAGAGGTCAGAGGCGTATTCCGCGAACTGCTTGTTACAGCAGAACGGCTGAGGGAGCTCGAACGCCTTATGTCAAGCTCTGATTTGCGTGGCAATGAAAAAGAATTTGCGGCTATTCAAGAGGAATATTCCTCTAAATCAGCTTATTTTGAAGCGAACGATGGCTACCTGATTGACGTGAATATAAGCAAAATCTTAAACGGCATGAGCTTTCCGCCCGATACCTACGATAGGGTTATATCCACTTTAAGCGGCGGCGAAAAAACGCGGCTTGCCTTGGCGAAACTTTTGCTTGAAAGCCCCGACCTGCTCATTTTAGACGAGCCTACAAACCACTTGGATTTTAACACCGTTATCTGGCTTGAGGATTTTCTGCGCGATTATAAAGGCGCGTTACTTATCGTTTCTCACGACCGCTATTTTTTGGATAGGCTTTGCAATTCAATCTGTGAAATTGAGCGGGGCGTTTTGCGGCGGTTTAAAGGGAATTATACGGCGTTCACCATTCAAAAGAAAGCGTTGATTACAAGGCAACTTAAAGAATATGAAGCGCAAGCCGCTGAAATGGCGCGGCTTAAAGAATATGTCGATAAAAACATCGTCCGCGCCTCTACCTCAAATATGGCTAAAAGCCGACAGAAAAAGCTGGAGGCATTGGAAGCCGAAGCTGTGCCGAAGCCGGTTATTCACAATAGAACCTCTAAAATCAAATTTGAATATGACAGAATCCCCCCGCTTGACATTCTTGAAGTAAAGAATATTGATATTGCAGTCGGCGAGGGGACGGAGCGCGTTACCCTTGCGGAATCGCTGTCATTCAGCATAAGGCGGGGCGAAAAGCTTGGTGTTATCGGGGCGAACGGGACGGGGAAATCCTCTTTGCTGAAAATTCTTCAGCGCGTACTCCCCTGCTCGCGCGGCAGTATTGAATGGGCGCGGAATGTCAAAATATCTTATTTTGACCAAGAGTTTGCACGCCTTAATCCCAAAGATACCGTTATGAATGCCGTTCATAAACTGCACCCCTCTATGACGGAGAATGCTGTCCGCTCCATTTTGGGGCTGGTAAGAATCAGCGGCGAAAATGTGTTTAAGCGGGTCGGCGTTATTTCGGGCGGCGAAAAGGTTAAACTTTGCTTTGCTTTGATGATGCTGGAGCGCGGTAATGTTCTGCTGTTGGACGAGCCTACAAACCACTTGGATATTGATACCAAGGAGGTTCTTGAACAGGCACTGTATGAATATGACGGCACGATTATTTTCGTGTCGCATGACCGATATTTGCTCAACAGGCTTGCAAGCAGAATTCTTGAAATCGCCGAAAGTGCAGTAGAGAGCTATAGCGGCGGATTTGATGATTATATGAATATAAGGCGCGAGCGGCTTGCCGAAGCGGAGAAAGATAAGTTCTCAGAAAAAGTGCCGGAGGAAAGCTCAAAGCCCGCCGCTCCGAGCAATCCCCCCTGCCGCAGTAAAGAGCAACGTGCGAACAACGCAAAAAAGCGGCTTCGCATTAAAGAGCTTGAAGCCGCTATTTATGACGCAGAAGAAAAGATGGCTGCGCTTCAATCGGAAATGTCAACTCCCGAGGTTTGCGCCGATTATATTCTGATGCAGGAAAAATGCGCGCTTTACGAGGAGCTGAAGCAACAGGCTTCGGATTATACCGATGAATGGGCAGAAATCAGCGATTAGTAACTGTCCCAAAAAATTTTATTATAAAGCCAGCCTGTAAATATTCTCTATATCTCGTTTGGAAAGTGCGACAAAGCCTCCTGTTTTACCGTCTCCTACGGGGTGGTTGCTCGCAAGCACGGGTATATCCTCCTCTTTCGCCCCCAGTTCCGCGAAAGTTACGGGCATTCCTATGGAGCTTAAAAAGCATTTAAACGCCGCAATTCCCTCTAATGCGGTTTTTTTCGGGTTCTGAAAATCCATTTGGCAACCCCAAACCCTAACCGCAGATTGTGCGAAACGCATAACGTCTTGGTCAACCACATAGGTCATCCACGCGGGCATAACAACAGCAAGCCCCGCTCCGTGTGCGACATCATACAATCCCGAAAGCTCATGCTCTATACCATGGCTGTTCCAGTCATGCTCTCTGCCTACTCCGACTATATTATTATGCGCGACCATACCCGCCCACATTATATTCGCCCGCGCATCATAATCATCGGGATTTTTGAGAGCCTTGGGCGTTTCATTAATCATGGTAATCAGAATCGCCTCGCAGAGCCTGTCGGTACATTCAACATTTTTTGTGTTAGTTATGTAACGCTCAAAAACGTGCGCCATAATATCCGTTGCCCCGCAAGCGGTCTGATACGGGGGCAGGGTTTGCGTGAGGGCGGGGTTCAGTATTGAAAATACGGGTCTTATAAGGTCGCTCCCCGCTCCCCTTTTAACCATTCCCTCTTCCTTTGTTATAACCGAATTAGGCGAGCCCTCGCTCCCCGCCGCCGCTATGGTAAGCACGGTCGCGGTTGGAATGGCGGTTTTTGCCTCCGCCTTGTCGCAGAAGAAATCCCAAAAATCTCCGTCATACGGAACACCTAACGCTATAGCTTTAGCCGAATCAATCGCAGAACCGCCGCCTACCCCGATAATGAAGTCAACGCCTTCTTTTCTGCAAAGCTCAATCCCCTCGTAGACTAAACCGTCACGGGGGTTCGGCTGTACCCCGCCCAGCTCAACATAAGGAATCCCTTGACCATCCAGCGATTTTTTCACCCTGTCAAGCAGTCCCGATTTAATCACCGAGCCGCCGCCGTAGTGAAGCAAAGCCTTTGTTCCCTTAAATTCTTTAACAAGCGCGCCGCACTCGTTTTCTGCATCCTTGCCGAATGCAAATTTCGTAGGGCTGTAAAAAGTAAAATTTTCCATAATATAAATATCCCTCCATTAATTGTATTATAACACTTACAGGGATTTGTTGTCAAGGGAATATTACGTTATTGTATGATTTTTACAATATATATGTTTGTTTATTGGTTGTTATTGATAGTTTTCGAAGTGTAAATATTGGCTAAACACTGCAAATGTACAAATAAATATTCTCCTAGTTAAATTAAGCGTAAATTTCATTCACGATGTATGTTTTTATTGTGCCTAAGCGGAGATAAATCTCCAGCCATCGGTACACATTTTATCTATATCCGATTCAGCTTGCCAGTTCAAAATTTGCTTAGCTTTTTTCGTATCGGCATAACAGACGGCTATATCTCCTGCTCGGCGAGGGGCTATTTTATATTCAATTTTTTTGCCCGAAGCCTTTTCAAATGCCGCTACAAGTTCGAGGACAGAAGTGCCTTTCCCCGTTCCGAGATTAACTGCTTGCGTTCCTGTATTTTTCAGAACATAATCAAGTGCGTTCAAATGCCCTTTCGCTAAATCAACGACATGGATATAATCCCGGATTCCCGTGCCATCGGGGGTGTCGTAATCATCTCCGAAGACATTTAAATGAGAAAGTTTATCAATGGCAACCCTTGCTATATAAGGGAATAAATTGTTAGGTATACCGCTCGGCTCTTCGCCGATAAGCCCGCTTTCATCTGCGCCGATTGGGTTAAAATAACGCAACAGGCAGACGCCCCATTCCGAATCGGCGGCGGCTAAATCAATCAAAATCCGCTCAATGGCAACTTTTGAGTAGCCGTATGGATTAGTTGCCGAGGTTGGGTAATGCTCAATGTAAGGCACGGGGTTGTCTGTTCCGTAAACAGTCGCCGAAGAGGAAAATACTATTTTTTTGCAACTATATTTTTTCATGGCACGGAGCAATTCAATTGTCCCGCATATATTATTGTGATAATATTCAAGCGGATTTTCGCAGGACTCACCTACGGCTTTCAGCCCCGCAAAATGAATCACAGCTTCTATTTCGTTTTCCCCAAAAATTTCGCAAACTTTTTCAAAATCCCGCATATCTGCCTCATAAAGCTTAACCTTTTTGTCCGATATGCGTTCAATTTTCTCTACTACCTCCGGCTTCGAGTTTGAAAAATTATCTGCTATTATAATATCATAGCCTGCATTTAAAAGTTGAACGCAAGTGTGAGAGCCGATGTAACCTGCTCCACCTGTTATCATTATGTGTGGCATATAGTTAGCCTCCTCTCATAGTTTACTTGTACTAAGAAATATATGATTCCCACAAAAAAACAGTAACTGTATAGCAACCCTTTATGAAAAACACCTAGTTGTGCCTTAAACTATGCTTACATTATATTCATTGATAAGTTAGTACATTTTTAACCACACTTACCGCGCCGTTTTTATCAACTGTTTTTACGAGTTTTTCAGCTTCTGCTTTACGTCTGTCATAATTTGATAATAACACAATTGCCTCATTCTTTAGATAATCAAAATCAACATTTTGCCAATCGCCAATATTCTTCATAAGATTGTTTTTATTTAAATAATCAGCGATGAGAAGTTGGTTATCGGCTTGCGTAATCGTAATGGTCGGCATACCTAAAGCGGCAAGCTCGTATATCATACTTCCCGCCGCAGTCACTGCTATATCACAGTTACGCATTATTTCAACCATTGAAATGGGATTTTTGTATATTTTTATATTATCTGCCGAAAAAGTGCGGACATATTCATCGCATTTTGTATACCTCCCTAAAACTACAGACAATTCCACATTATCAATAGTACATAATGCTTTAATAACCTTCGGAGTCATATTTCGCAAATCCGAGCCGCCGAAACATACTAAAACTCTGTTTGCATTTTCCCTAATTTTTATTGACAAAGTGCGGTTACATTGGTATAATGTTAATATAACCGCATTTCGCAAGCCTAACAAAACCCGCCCATTCGGAGCAAATCCTCAGTATCCCGCAAAATTTCATAACGGTCGGCAGTATTCCCGTAGACATTCATCGTAAAATTCGCACTCCTGCCCTGCCCCCAATTTGAACTCTGATTTTCCTGTGCCGTAACAACCCGCTCGCCCTTATGAAGCAAAGCCATATAGTTGTCGTAAGGGACATAATCAAGCCCGGCACGGTGGCTGCCGTTTACATATGGCAAGGCTTTGGAAAGATATTCTTGTCCGCTACTCATAGCTTTGAACAATTCCCCTATAGCCGATAAAGGCATATGAGAGTATTCCGCAATCCCCTCCGCTATTCCTTGATTAATATCTTCCCCTATTCCCAATCCGAGAAGATTAAAATTAGCATTTTCAATTACGGATTTCAGATTTCCGTAAATCCCGCTGTTTTCATTGCTGATGTATTGCTTAATCGCTTCCCTTTGCTCTTCATCAACCTCCAAAGAATCGCATAATGTTTCGGTTATGATTCCATAGGCTTCATGCCATTGCTTTTCGGAAGCTAAAACAGCGTCTATTCCCTCGTCCATCATGTCCCGCAATAACGGAATCGCCTCCACCTTATTCGCCCCTATAGCATTCAGATAACTGTCAGAAACGCCCGCTTTTATCAATTCAGCGTATAATTCAGAAAATTCCTCTGTATTTTTTATGTTCTCCTCCTGATTATCTCTAATAGTTTCCCACATTGTGTCGCTGTCGAGGGTTATTTTTTTAGTTAAATCACCAAGCCCGCCGGACATTGTTTCAAAGGTTTTGTATATGGCATCGGCTGTTTTTTTCAATTTTTCTTTTAACTCCTCATAAGTCAAGCCTTGAGCGTTCGCACTTTCGATAATTGCCAGTTTAACAGCTTCCTCCGCATCCATTCGCAATTGTGAAATCCGCTCTTGTTCGTCAGTCAGTTCTTGAAGCCTTTTCAAATATTGGGCTTCAACCCGCTCCGCTTCCTCGGCGTTCTGCTTTATCCCTTTCAACATCTCCGTCCCCGCAGTATTTGTTGCAATAAGCGTTCCGTCGGCGGCAATAGCAACATTATCCCAAGCCCCGGCGATATTGTTTATTTCGGGATATAACTCCCTAATGCTTTCGTTAGCGGCATCAAGTTTACCTGTCCATTGCGGCAATTGACCTTCAGCAGTCTTTAAAGCAAGTTCGTTTTCATACAAATCTTGATTAAGATTTTGAATTTCTTTTTTCGCCTCTTCAGCCGCTAGTTTGGCTTGTTGATAGCCGTCCTGTAAAATCCCAAACTTATTAGCATTTCTGACTATTTGCTCCTGCTCTTCAAGTTTAGCACTTATTTCTGCAATATTTTCACTTGCAAGACTATGTTGAGCCGTGAATAACTCAACCATTTGCAAAGCCTCAATGCGGTCAATCGCTTGGTCAACCCCGCCGGATAGTTCTTTAAATGCTCCCGTTTGCTCATCAATAAGCGAAGTCCCCGCTGGTAAAATCTCGCTTAATTCACGGGCAAGCCTATTCAATTCCGTCATTTCCTCATTTGTCAAAACCCCGATTCTTTTCCGCAATTCTTCATAGCGAGCAGCCTGTTCTTTTAATGCCGAGGTATCTCTGAAATTTGAAACAACCTCTTTCATTGATTCGTTAAATGCGAGTATATTTTTATTAGCACGCTCCGTAGCTTTGGCTAAATCTCTGTTCATTGGCTCAATGATACCCTCTTTTATTGCCAAACCTACAACCGTAGCCCCCGCTATCATCGCCGCATAAGGAATTGCGGATAATGCTTTGCCTAATAACTCTGTAATAAATATCCACTGTTCTTTTACTTTGATAATTGCTGAACTTGCTAACATGAATGTTGTAAGTGTATCAGCAGTTAATCCAATTACAGAGTCAAATTTAACCCCATTTTCAGTAGCGATTCGCATATCCTTGCTGAATTGTTGCAATATTTCAGCCGATTTTTGCCCTTTATCCGCAACAATACTAAACGCTTCTGCAACCTCGCCTAATCTGTCTGTAACAGAATTAAGGCTTGTTAAAAAACTACTTATGTCTTTTTCTAAAAATGCTAATTCCTTTTCACCCATTTTGTATTCCCCCTTATATTTTTAATAAATAACAAATTGCTATTCATTATTTAAATAATAACATATGTTAATAGTAACATACAATCACATCTTGAATTAAATTTTTCTAAAGGAGTTTTAGTTATGAACACAACTTTTTATCCGCAACACAGTCTACACGGAAGAAAACCCACGGATACTATTTCAATGGTTAATACACTTTATAAGAATAAAACAAAAAAAGGTGTTGAGTTATTAAAAAAAGCTGATATTGAAGCCATTTTAATAGGAAATAATAACTATAAATTCTCATCTCACAATCTTTCTGCCAATAAGTCAGAATTAATCCATTGTGAAACAAAAGGTCTGTTTATATCTACATTAAATACATACTATTATTCGGATATTAGCTCTGCAAACATCAATGACGATGGTAAAATAGAATTAAAATTTATTGATATGAAATCTGTTATATTTGATTTTGGCGACGAGTATTATGAAATTAAACAAATGGTTGATTTTCTCGGCTTCAAGATAAATAAAACTAAAATAAATAATGCCGATTCAGTCGAAGCTAGATTGTCAAATCAAGCCGATGAATTGAAAAAATTCAAGTTACTATTAGGCGAAGGTGTAATTTCGCCAGAAGAATTTAATAAAAAGAAAGAGCAATTATTACAAATGAATTATTCTAATTTAAATAACGGTGAACAAATTAAGCATAAATATGAAATTGAAAATGAAAAACAATCAAACCTATTTTCAATAGATGACCCTGCTATTTTATGTTTTTGGCTTATTGGGGTAGCAGCAGTTGTTCTTTGGTTTATTATTACTATTATTAAATCGCTATTCGTTTCCTAATCGGTCTCCCAAAGCCCAGCTAAAAATTTACTTATGTCTGCCAATAAAAACGCTAAGTCTTTTTCTGTCATGATATTTTCCCCCTTTTTTATTATTGATGAACTTATCATCATCTAAATTATAACATAATCAAATAGTAACATACAATCACATCTTTTAAAAATAATTTATCGAAAGAGGTTTTATTATGAACACCGAAAGCACTAATATTAGTTTAAGCCAAGCTGATGAATTGCGAAAATTTAAGGATTTATTAGACGAAGGAATTATATCCCAAGAAGAATTTGAGAAAAAAAAAGAACAACTTTTAAAAGCTGATTCATCAAGCAAAGTTGAACATAACTATATTGCATATGAACCCAGTAAGTTGTTTCCATATATTGCAACTATCGGTCCTTTGATTGCTATTATTTGGGTTATATATGTAACCATAAAACATTTTTTTTAAGGAGATTTTATTGTGGAAAATAATAAAGTTGATAATGCAATTAGCCAAGCCGATGAACTGTTAAAATTCAAAAAATTACTTGATGACGGAGTTATTACTCAACAAGAATTTGATAATAAGAAAGAACAATTATTATCACCTAAAGTTGAAATCCCTCCCTCATTGTTCTCATTTATGGATAATCCGACTGCGTTAGCTATTTTCATTATTTTAGTGATTGTGGCAATGGTGTATATTTGGTTTTTTGCTTAATTTGAACACAATCCGCTTCAAGCATTTTTTCGCTCATGTTATTATCCCCTTTCAATTATTGATGAACTTATCATCATCTAAATTATAACATAAGCAAATAGTAACATACAATCACATCTTTTTTTTAAAAATAATTTATCGAAAGAGGTTTTATTATGAACACCGAAAACACTAATATTAGTTTAAGCCAAGCTGATGAATTGAGAAAATTCAAAGATTTATTAGACGAAGGAATTATATCCCAAGAAGAATTTGAGAAAAAAAAAGAACAACTTCTAAATGAACCATTAATTAAAGAGCCGGAAGACCCTTTTAAATTAAAATGTCCAGGGTTGTTTTTCTTTTGGCTTATTGTTCTTATTGTTGGGCTTGTATACATAACCATAAAACATTTTTTTAAGGAGATTTTATTAATGAACTTATCATCATCAAATTATAACATAAACAAATAGTAACATACAATCACATCTTGAATTAAATTTTTTCAAAGGAGTTTTAGTTATGGATACAACCTTTTATCCGCAACATGCTTTATACGGGAGAAACCCCACGGATACTATTTCAATGGTTAATACATTTTATAAGAGTAAAATAAAAAAGGAGAGATAACATTAGAAGAGTTTAGAAGTCTGATCGAAAACAAATTAATACCCACAATTTTGAAAACAACCAAAACAGAAAAATGAGGAAAGCTGCCCGAGCATTGCTATGCGGTTCATCTTAATCGGCAGGGGCAAAACTCACGACAAAAATGGAAAAGCTAACTCAATATGGGCGGGTCAAAAGAGAGCATGAACTCTTTGAAAAATCTGAAGAGTTCATGGCGTTTTATGAAGAAATGTTAAATTACACATTTCCGGACAACACAAAAACTAATGGGCGACATACAATAGAATTTGAAAAATTCAGGAAACATCTGATTACAAGTTTACATACCAGAGATAGTTTAGACTTCATTTTCGGACGCCACGACAAGAAAAAGCCTAAAGTTCTACCCCCTGCTCCAATTCCTGAATCTGCTCCTGTTTCGATTCCCGAACCGTCACCTGCAATAATTTTCACGCCTTCTGATTTCATTCAAAAAAATCAGGCTGTTCAAGATGCGTTTATTGATAACGAGTATGTTGAAGCTGAGGATTATCGGTTGGAAAATTTAAATATACCGCGTGAAGAGCGTTTTATGAAAAAATTCCCTTTTCGCATGATGGATTTTAACGATGAAATCAAATCTCGTTTGCCTCGGGAAGTTCAAATGGATTCACTGATAGAAATGTTTAAACATTGGAGCGATGGTCAATGAACGCAGAGAAGCAAGCGAAAAAAACTATAAAATCAAGTTTTGTTAAGGCAAACCGACAATGAGAATGTATGAATAAAAGCGAACGCTTAAAAATCAGCGTTCGTTTTTGTTTTGGGCGACTTCCCCCTGCAATATAACGGGGCTTCTCTATCTTGAAGCCCGTTATATTATCGTTTATTGCCTATCCTTTTAGTGCGATAAGGTGAACGTCGCTCCTGTTTGCGTTCCCTCTTTAATATGATAATCAATGCTGTTTTCTTCGCAAAACTCTATAACCATTTCTGCTTGTTCGTTATAGAATTCTTTATGCTCTTTATATGATGATATTATTTTATTATAGTTAGTACGTCCGAAAATAATTCTGTCAACAAAGTTAATCTCATCTAAAATGTCGGTTAGGTCTTGTTTAATTAAATTGGGCGTGGGATATGGCTCAATGCTGACCCAAGCTTTACAACCACTTTCACTCAACGCTCTCAGTGCGGAAATTCTATCTTCACATGAAGCCGCCTTCGGTTCAACTTCTTCACGGAAACCCTCGTCAAGAGAAATCAGCGTGATTCCGTATTCATTTTCTTTTGATAATCCCGCTAACTCAATTGGCAAAACCCCTTTTGAAAGACAAGTGCATTTAATATCGGATTCGTTCAATTTTCTAATCGCCGCCAAGCTCATCTTGCATACTTCATCATAGCCTAACATAAACGGGTCGGTAGTAAAACAGAGGTGAACGGATTCTATTTTTGCTTTTAATCGGGGTATTTCATAATCAAGTATTTCAAGGGTATTGCTTACCAACTTGGGCACACACCATTCCTCGTAAGTCTTAACCTTACCGAAACGCTTCGCCATTAAGAATGCATAGCAAGGATAAAGGCAACCATGAGAGCAACCCATAACGTGGTTCATAGTATAATCGCCGTACTCAACTCCTGTTTTGTATAGCATAGTTTTTCTTGTTATTTTCTCCATTACAATCAACTCCGCTTCCTTAAACGAATATCTTTCTTATAATCCCAAAACTTAGAAGTCTTTCCTGTTTTTGTCGTTTGCGGATTTCTCAAAACATCAATTTCGCCATTGCTTTCAAGTGTTTTCAAAATAGAGCCGCCTTTGCCGCTGCTTAACCGAGAAATGCTACACAATACACCATACTCATTATAGAAGTCAGCTAAAAATGCGTTAAGCCGAGTAAATTCTGTTACCCCTAAAAGATACTCACACATTTTTGACTCTAACATATCATCATTTGTTATTTCGTTTTCAACCGATTGTTCAAATAAAGATGTTTGTCCGCCACTTTGAATATCTATGAACAGCTTATCGGCTCTGGCGGAAATATTATCGACCATGAGCAAGCAACCATCGGGGTGATTGGTTGCGTGAACCATTCTGTATTTTGGGTGATTTCCCTCCCTTAAGCGAATTGGCATATCTAAAACATAACTGTATTTACAGCGCAGACGGTATCAGCTAATGAATCGAAAAGTGTTGCGTTTAATGCTTTAATTCCAAGGGTCTATGTAAAGAAACACATTACAGTTGCGAATTTCAGAACGTGCTTTTTTCAGAATGGGTATTATTTTTTCCTCAAATGCACCATTTATTATTTCGTATTCTCCAAAAGTTTGAGTTAAAAGATTTCTTTCCAACTCGCCGGCATGATTTAATTCTATAAATTTCATATTGACCAGCGGGAGAGGGGTGTTGTCTTTACGCACGGAAATACTCTTTTGTAGACTCTCTATAGCCGTTAAAGGCGAACCGTTTTTACCATCATCGAATTTGCCTTTGCCCGCAAAACAGTCAATATATAGAATAGGGTTATTCATTGAAAAAACCTTACTGAAATACGGCACTAAGTAACAGCCGAGAAGCTCATCTTTTACTCCTGACCATATTTTCTTCTCCTTGAAAAAATTACGATTGTCTTTAGGCATAAGTTTGACCTCCAAACATATTAAAGAGTTTTATTTTTGAAATGTCATTATCCCTCATGTCTCTTAAAATTCTCTGCCTACTCTAATACTCGTTCAAATATTTCTTCGTCCCATTCGGGAGGATAGCCGTTTTCATATAATAATAATGTATCTGTTTCCAAACATCATAAATATCAGCATCCTCTTCAATTGCTGTTTTAAATTCAAATACTGCCACGGGAATTCCGTTTATAAACAAAAGCATATCGGGACGGCGGAGTTTTTCACCCTGCACCGAATATTATGTAACAACTTTATAAGTGTTGTTATCAATTTCGTCAAAATCAATATAATTAATGTGCAATGCTATTTTGCTCGTATCGTCACGAATAAGGTCAAACCCCCGTTAAATTCACGGATTCGCCCTCCTCGTTTGGTTTATTCGTCAAGCATTAACGGTTTCTTTGACTCACGCAGTTTGCGAATTTCTTCACGCTTTTTGGAACGGATTTGTAAGTATTGCCCAAGCAACACTGCCGAAATAGGCACAATAATAAGTGCCGCAAGGGTTAGATAATCGCTAGCAGTCATAATTTTAACCCCTTTCTTACACGCTCGCCTCTTCCAACGAGCCTTTAATTAATATCGGACAGATGTCCTTAATCTGCGATTTCATCTTTTCGTTAATTTCCCTCCGCTTGAGATAAGCATTGTAGATATTCACAATTGACTGCTGAACGACTATATCGGGAATAGGGATTTTAACCGCACACATATCTTCCCAACTAAAAGCCTCTCTTGCACTTCCCCACGAATGAAAACGAGCATAACGATTAAATTCGGGGCGGTTGAAGAAAATTTTCAAGTAGCTTGGTATCATTTTGTCTTTTTTTGAAACCTTAAAAGCAACATAAGAAAATGAGCAGATGTAGGTATTATTTGAACCATTATGTGCAAGTGAAATTTTTTCGCCGTTGCGGGAAGTTATAGTCACATAAGAAAAAGAATCGGGTTCTACAATCAGATATGGCTTGAGCGACACTCCCCCATATCCGCTTTAGTTTCAATAAACTGCTTTTCAATAGAAACACCTTTGACGTCTTCAACTCCATATTCAAGCGAGGTGTTTTTATCTTCGCAAAGTTCAACGTACTCCCCAATCGCTATATACGGCATTTCGTGCCGCAAACGCTCAACATAGGAATCGCAAGTCAACTTTAAATCCTCCAACCCCCGCTCATAAGCCCGCTGATTCGCAAGCATGGCATTGTAAACAGCCACAACTTTTCCCTGATTCGCCAATGGCGGCAGATTTATGGAAATATCGCACATATCGCTCCACGAAAACGCTTCACGAGCAGAACCCCACGAGTTGAACCGTGCGTATCGGTCAAATTCAGGGCGGTTAAAATACATATAGAGGTAGTCCGAGTTAAGATTATCCGTGTCTGAAACTCTGAAAATTATAGAAATTGACGACACAAGAAAGGTTTGGTCTGTGGTATTATAACCGAGCGACATTTTTTCACCACGTCTTGAAGTATCGGGAACATAAGCAAAGTGCCGTGGAGGTAACAATTTATAAGAGGTCATACTAACACCGTCTAAGTTTGCCTTTGTATTTATAAGTTGCTTTGCAGTCGAAAGACCAACAACATCATTACTGGTAAAAGTGCCGTCAGCGTTACGGCGGTCAGATTGTTCTATATATTCACCAAGTTTAGTCAATCCCATACCCAATCCCCCTTACTGATTGTTTGTTGCATAATACCACTTTTTTACTTCATCGCTAAATTTATTCAAAACCCATTCTGTACCTTTTTCACCATATTTTATAGCAAGGTAAATAGGAATGTTATCGGTATGCCATTTTAATTCACGTTGATATTTGTTGTACTCAGCGATTATAGGATTATAAAATGGATTAAAACTCTGATTATATTGCGTAAAAAAGTTCTGAGTTTGAGGTGGTGTTACAGCACTTTTTGCCGCAAGTATAGCATCATAAATTTTAATTTCATTTTTATATCGTTCTTCGGTTTTACCTAATCTTCGTGCTATAGTTAGAATATCTGCATTTTCTAATATCGTGTAATTGTCATAACGGAAGTTTATATCATCGGTAAGATTATATAGGTTGCCTAAAAAGTCAACTACATCGTTTATAGTCACATTCATTTTGCCCTCTCCTTTATACAAATATCATAGCCAATCCCCCTAAACGCTTCTTCAAGCATGGCTTGTGATTCTTTTTCGGCTCTTAAAACATCACGCATTTCAGTTTGAATCCGTGCCATTTCTGCGGCGTAATCAATCTCCAAATCATGGTCGATAAACTCGATATACTTGCTCGGAGCGAGGGAATAACCCTGTGCGGCAATCTCTGCTTTTGTTGCTGACTTGCAGAGTTTCGGGACGTCTTTATAGTCGCTACCTGTCTGCCAGTCGGTATAAATTTTCTTGACAGCGGCAATCTGCTTGTCCGAAAACTGCACATACTTTTTCTCGTAAATATTCTCGTTCCAGCGACGCAAGTCAATGAAAAGCACTTCACCTTGCCTGTCACGCAATTGCCGACCATTGAGCATACGGGCTTTTTTGTTTTGATTAATAATCCAAAGCGTAACGGAAATATCGGTTGAATAAAACATCTCCCTCGGCAAAACAATAATCGCTTCAACCTTATCATTCTCAATCAGCTTTTGGCGGATTTCACCCTCAATGCCATCGGCGTTCAATGCTCCGTTGGCAAGCAAAAATCCCGCTATACCGCCGGTTACATCAAGTTTTTTGAGCATATGTAAAATCCAAGCATAGTATTCATAAACACGCCCGATACAAGACCCATAACAGCATCTCGATTTTTCTCATTGCCGCCAACAGTTCCCCGCAAAGAATTACGGCAATTCCACATTATAGTTTCAAGCGATTGCTCTTGTAATTTTACTTTCTTAGCCATATCAATCTCCATAACATTTATTAAATTAAGCCGACTAACTCACTACACTATAATTATAGCAGATAATCCGTCAAATGTAAAGACACAAACAAACATTTTTCTTAAAAAAAGAAAGTATTCACCAATCCTCAACCCCCATCTCCCTCATCTCCCTATCCATCCGCTCGAATCTGTCGTCAACAAAATTTTTCGGTCGCTCGGGCAGTCTGCTTTCCCTTACTGCCTTGTTCTTCAAAATATCACGCTCTTTATAAGTTTCTCGCTGATTATATTCAAAATTCCCGCAAAAATATATTGCTCATTATTTGCAAGAGCAACGATGTGGTCTCCGTGCGTAAAATTTATTTCGGCGGGTTCGTTTACCTCCGAAAAAAGATACATTGCTATGTTGAAAAAAATCCCGAAACCATGAAGGATTAAATGGTTGAGTGCCTTGAAAAACATACCGTTTTGCCCCAACCGTCCCTCCTCCAAATCCCGCCGCTCGGTTTTGGCAAAGACGGCGTTCAGCAGAAGCTCACGGACAGCCTTTTCATCAAGCCCCGTTTTATCGCAAATATCCGCTTCAACGTGTGTCGGAGCATCCTCCAAACCAAGCAAATAATCCGAAGTTACATCAAAATATTTTGCAATTTTGCAGACCGCTATCGCCCCCGCTTCACGGTCGGAGTTGAGGTAATTGCTGAGTGCCGAAGTCGCAATTCCGATTTCATCAGCTATCTGATTTTGCGTGAGCTTTGAGATAGTTTTCTTTTCATAAACCAAATGAAATATAAGCAACTTCTCCACCGAAAAGAACGCCTAATAAGCACTCTCAAAAAAGAAGGACGTCGAATGAGAACCCACCACCTAATCGAACGAGGTGCAATCTTTGAAAGCCTTATCCCTAACGCAAAAGATTTGACGAACGAGCAAGTTAAACATTTGCTCAAAACAGTATTGCAGACAAAATCTGCGGCTTGTTTTCTTGAAGAAATTGCAAAAGAAAACGCCGCTGCGAGCTTGCCGAACTGCGTGTCCATGTAATGGCGCACATATAAACTTCTGTCAAGTAAAGACTAAAAAAATATAGTAAACTTTTTATGTCTGAACCAATTAAAAAAAGCGGCGATGAAATCTTCACCGCCGCTTTTTGCTTAAATATTCAAATCTCCGAACGCAAACTGAAGCTCAATCCTGTCAGGAGCATAAACAACAATCCGCTCAACCGGAAAAAGCATTTCGTCTGTTAATTCCTCTGCAACTAAAATACTCTGCAGGAGCGGCTCATTATCGTATTCAACCATCTGTCCTTCAAATCCCTGTAACCGAGAATTCAAATCAGCCAAGCGAGCCTGTGCGTCTGATAATTCCTTACTTAAATCAGCCTTTGCTTTGATATATCTATCCTTTTCAAGCTTGTCATCGGCGAATTTTTCATAGAGAGCAGTTTTACATCGTTCTAACTGACTTATTCGGGATAACAGTCCTTTATACTCCGACAAAACCATTTCTTTTTCAGAATTACTCTGAGCGGCAGTTGCTTTGCGTTTCCGATTATTATCAAAAACCTTTTGAGCTTCAACTTTTACCGCAGATAAAACAATCGCCTTTAAGTCGGCAATATAGGTTTTATCGCTGTTGCAGTCTTGCTCCCTTTTAAGCCTTTGGCTATCGCAAAAATGATATTTCCCGCCCCAGCGGTCTACTTGCATTGACCGCTCGCAATGTCCGCAGAATATCCTGCCCTTAAACGGTGAGGGTATATATTTTGGTCTGTTCAAATTTGCATACTTGGGGTTTTTAGAGTTTGTGGTTTTGTTGAAACGCTTTTGAACATCGGCAAACTGCTCCTTGGGTATAATAGCCTCGTGAGTATCGGGAACTCTAACCCATTCGCTTTCCGGGATTTTAATAATTTGCTTGCTGCTGGGCAACGCCACAGTTGTTTTACAGCTAACCATTGTTCCCGTATAGCGCTCGTCTTTCAGTAAAAAACTGATTTGAGAATCCGACCAATACGACTTCCCGTTTGCGGGCTTCCTTCCAACATAGCTTCGTCCGCTTTTAACTCTATAAGCACCGATACTGTCCGTGCCTTCAGAATTTAGAACTGCGGCAATTTTTGAATTTGACTTCCCTTCGCAAGCCATATCGAATATACGTCGGATAATTAAAGCCGCAACCTCGTCTACAACGAGTTTATTTTTTTCGGTCTTAGAACGAATATAACCGAATGGTGCCATTCCACAGAAATATTCTCCCCTTAATGCTTTGGCTCTGTGACTCTGCCGTACTTTCTCGGATAATTCCCTAACATAAATGTCGTGCATAAGCGAACTGAAAGCAACATCGAGCGGAGCGGTCTGCCCTTTGAAATCCATACTATCGTAATTATCGTTTATTGATATAAATCTGATACCGAGAAAAGGAAATATTTTGTCGAGATGTTCGTTGACTTCCGCATAATTCCTACCCCAACGGCTTAAATCTTTGACAATTATAGTCTGAATCTTTCCCCGTTTCGCTAATTCAAGCAATTCCTGTACTTTCGGGCGTTCAAAATTCATACCCGACCAACCGTCGTCTGCGAATTCAAGAACCTCGCAATCGGAGAAAGCGGAATCGGCAGCGATATAAGAATGAATAAGGTCGCGCTGATTTGATATGCTATTGCTTTCATTAACATTGTCATCATCCTGAGAAATCCGCAAATATATCGCTAAAGCACCCATATTACACAACCTCCTCTTCAAATTCCTGAGCCGCTATCGACTCTAACAGTTCAAACTCGTCCTTGAATTTCCAAACCACTTCGATACGTTCCGCATCAAATACTATAATCCGCTCAACAATCGCTTCGAGCATTTCTCTCGTGAGTTCTTTCGGATTTTGAAAATCCTTCGCCGCTTTAAGCCATTTGTTGTCTGACTCCGATATATTCGACATAACCGCTGCCCGCTTCGAAAGCTCGCCAATCCTCTGTTTGAGCATATCTGCTCGATTTGAATATTCAGCTTTAAGCCCGATATATTCCTGTTCTGTCAGCAGTTTGTCAACGTAATTTTCATATAACCCTGCGATACGGCTGTTTATGGTCTCCAATTCGCGCGAAACGCGCGATATTTCCGCATCAAGGACTGCTCTCGGATTACTTTGCCTCTTCATTCTCTTAGCGATAATATCGCCGAGGTTCGCCGCATAGCGGAGTTTTTCATCAACAAGAGGAAAAGCCGATGAATATATCGTATTTATATGGATTGACTTAAAAGAATGTTCTTTCGGATGCTGGCGTTGCAGGGGACAGAAATATTGGGAATAATCCGATTTAACACCATCTTTTTTTACGCTTTCTTTATACGACCGACCCAATCCCGAATCGCAGATGCCACATTTAAGAAATCCTCTGAATATATTATTAGGAGTTTCTCCGCGTGGTCGCTCCGCATATTCCTTGCGAACTCCTTGCTCAACCGCATTCGCCGCTTCCCATAATTTAAGGCTGATAATCGGTTCGTGAGTATTTTCCGCTAAAATCCACTTCGTCTTCGGCATAAACGTCTTCGGGATATTATCGTATAATTTTGCCCTGCGTTTGCCAAGCTCTAACTGCCCTAAATAGACCTTGCTGCGGATGATTTGACTTATGGCTTTTAACTGCCATATTGTCGCCTTGTAATTTCCGGTAGTATAAACGCCGTACTTTTTTTGCCGCCAACCCAAAGGAGTGGGAATCCCCGCATTGTCAAGCCGTTTGCAGATTTCGGTTTTACCGATGCCCTCCGCCCTCCATTCATATATCTTCTTTATGACCGGAGCGATTTCCTCGTCAATAACAAGTCTACCTTTTTCTGTAGCTGATTTAGCATAACCCAAAGGAGCGTAGAGACCGGTAAATTCGCCCTTTTCTCTTCGTATATTATGAGAGCAGACCATTTTACGGGATATATCTTTTATATGCCTGTCGTTTACAAGAGATTTCAGAGCAATAATCAGCCGCTCGTTATTCCCCGTGGACGTTTCGCTGTCGTAGCCATCGTTTACAGAAATAAACCTGACGCACATAAACGGAAAGATTTTCTCTATGTATTCGATAGTCTCAATATAGTTCCGAGAAAAGCGAGATAAATCCTTGACGACAACGCAATCGACCCTGCCGGAACGAATATCGTCCATAAGTCGATTCCAAGACGGACGCTCAAAATCTTTTCCGCTTACCCCGTTGTCTGCATATATGTCAAATTGCGATAAATGAGGCTGTTGCGATATATACGATGATACCAATTCAATTTGAGTTTCTATGGTATCGGAATTTTTACGTCCGCTATCCTCAACCGAGAGCCGAGCGTAAACGGCTGTATTCCACATTCTAATTGAAGGTTCGGCGGCGACAGTTCCCACCGTGCCTTTACCTTTTCTGCTTACTCTTGCCATTTATGCCGCCCCCTCTCTCAGAACTTCGGCTTCGGGAATCTTGTGAATTTGGCTGACAGCCAATGCAAAACTAATTGCTCTTTCATAGTCATAGCGATAGCGAAATAAAACATCAAGCCTTGACTCAAGAGCGTAATCTCCGCCGCTTGGGTTAAATCTTTTTCAGCAATGCGAACACCTTTGCAACTGCGGCAACAGACGTAATATACATAGCTTTTGCCGTTTGATTTAACAGTCTTGCGAATCATGTTCTCGCCGCATAATCCGCATTTCGCCATTCCCGAAAACGGATAAACTGTTTCAGCCCCCGGCGATGTTCGGGTATCGGATTCCATTAATCTTGCGGCAAGGTTAAAATCGTCAAGCGTGGTAATCTCCTCGTGTGTTCCGCCTACTCTTGCCCAATCCGCTTCGGGTTTGATAAACCGCTTTTTAACTTTGTGATTAGGCGTTGAGCATTTGCCTTGAACCATAACGCCGAGATAGGTTTCATCTTTTAAGATGCGAAAAACGGCAACCGCAGACCACAATGTCCTGCTTGATTTGGCAAACGGAGCGGAATAATTCAACCCAAGCGACTTTTTGTATTCATATGGAGATAAAACGCCCATCTTGTTGAGTTTATCTGAAATTGCCAATGCACTCATTCCATCAAGTTTCCAACGAAATATGAGTTTCACAATATCGGCGGCGGCTTCGTCAACAACGAGTTTGTTCCGATTATTCATATCACGCACATATCCGTAAACTGCAAACGCTCCGATAAAATCGCCTTTCTTGCGTTTAGTTTCAAGCTGACTGCGGATTTTAACCGATATGTCCCGGCAATAAGCGTCGTTTATCAGATTTAAGACGGGAACGACTAAATCTGAATTTCTGTCTTTTTTGTTGAGCGAATCATAGCCGTCATTGGCTGAAATAAACCGAACGCCGAGGAAAGGAAAAACGTGTTCAATATACTTTCCCGATTCCCCGAAATCCCTGCCGAAGCGGGATAAATCCTTGACTATTACGCAGTTGATTTTCCCCGCTTTAATTTCTTCCATCATTTCAATAAATTTCGGGCGTTGAAAATTCGCCCCCGAAAATCCGTCGTCGGAGTGTGTCAATATAGACCATAAAAAAATTTTGCTCGGAAATGTAAATATTTTGTGAACACGACAAAAAGTTCGTAGCAGCTTGTTAAGAAAAATAGCCAAGCCTATGTCCTACCTGTTTTCGGCGGCTTCAGGGCGGGCAGGACGTTTCGCTCCTGCCCGTAGTTGAAACCGTCAAAGTTTTTTAGATTTGTGATGGTGCTTTCGTTTTGGAACTTTGAAGGTGTAGCTTTTGGTTAGTAGCTGTAAAATCACTCCACAGGTTCCCCACGCCATTTTCAGACGGGCGATACCCGACGGCCTGCCCCTTTGGGCTGCCCGACTCCGGTTTTAGGCTTGAAGTATTCCGTAGCCGCATTTCGGAGAAGCGGGATTCCGTCATACCTTGCTTCTGACCGCCCGCCTTTCGGCGTTGGGTGCGCTCCGGATCTTGTCCTTATCACGCTCGGTTGACGGAACCCCATCGGAAGGAACAATCCTCCCTTACTTCTTAACTGGACACCCTCAGCAGAAAATTCGTGAAGTTTTTTAACTTTTGACTCGCTTCTTATTCCCTACGCTCGTTAATTCTAAAATCTTCGCGTACTCGTCCGAATAGTTGAACACAATCTCAATACGGTCAGGCGCGTAGACCTTGATTGTGTTGATGAGTTCCTCAACTATTGGGCGCGTCAGTTCAGTGATGCCGACTTGTTTACTGAACCGCTCGACAAAAGTGTTCTCCTGTCCTGTCGATATTTCCATCTCCAGTATCCGACATTCAAGTTCGCCGATTTTACTTTCGCAGTTTTTCACCTGTTCGTCTGCTTTTTCGTTTTCGCGTTGGAACGCTTCACCGGAAAGCTCACCCAGATGATACCGCTCCCACAAGCCAATCTTCGCCGTTCGCGCTTTTTCTGCCGTCTTTTTAAGGCGTTCAATTTCCTTGCGATATTTTTCAATGCTCGGCAATACTTCTGCTGCCCTGATTTCAAATAGTTTTCGCGCTTCGTCCGCAAAAGCTATTTGCTGCCGCAGGGCGGTAAACACGGCTTTTTTTACGTCGTCTTCCGCAATCCAATCCTTTTGACAGCCGTAGTCGTTTGTGTACCCGGCAGTATCGCAATGATACTTCACGTCATGGGTTCGTTTTACTGCTTTTAGTGACAATCCGCAGTAAGCGCAACGCAATTTTCGTGAAAACAACAGCTTGCTCTTGCCCGGTTTATTCGCGGACACAAGCCGCGACGACATTTTAGCGCGGACTTCATCAAACTCCGCTTGCGTGATGATGGCGGGGATTGCTCCGTCCACGACTATCCATTCCTCTTTTGGTACAGCGATAAATTTCTGCGAGCCAACTCCCTCTACACGGTGCTTCCCGGTAATCAGCTTTCCTGTATAACGCTCGTCATGCAATATATTTGATACCATTGAGCCGTACCAAAAGTTTGCTTCGCCGTTAGTCCATTGCATTTTGGAGCCTTGCTTTGTTTTCGACTGCTGCGCTGTCGCCCTCCCCTCTGTGTTCAGTTGTCGCGCGATTTCATTTAGCGTCTTACCCTGAGCGGCGAGTTCATATATTCGTTTTATTGTAGCAGCAGATTCGAGGTCAATGATGAGCTTATGACGGTCGTTAGGGTCTTTCTTGTAACCAAAAAAGTCATATCCGCCGAGATGCTTGCCTTGTTTCGCCATTGCGATTTTTCCCGCGCGTACCTTTTCGGATAAGTCGTGGCTATACATTTCATAAATTAGATTGCGGAAAGCGATGTCAATACCACCTGTCGCGCCGTTCAGCTTCGCCGAATCGTAGACATCGTTAATACTGATAAAGCGCGTTCCCCACGCTGGGAACTTCTGTTCCAGAAAATCGCCAACTTCTAAGTAGTTTCTGCCCCATCGGGACAAATCTTTGACAATGATGCAATTCACCTTGCCGCTTTGCGCGAGTTCAATCAACCTCTGAACGCCGGGGCGCGAAAAATTCGTGCCTGTTCGACCATCATCCAGTTCCTCAATCACTTCGCAATCCTCAAATTCTGGGATTCGCGAAATGAAGTCGTCGAGAAGGCCGCGCTGATTTACGATTGAATTGCTCTCGTATTTATCGAACCCGTCAAGGTCTATGTCCTCCGCTGAAATGCGGAGATATTTCGCTATCGTGTATGTCATTACGCCACCCCCTCTGCGCATTTTTGTATTGCCGCGTATTCATCGCGGAACTTGAATATGATATGGATACGATTGTAATCACTGACCTCCACGCGCTCTACCAATGCTTGCACCATTTCAACTGTAAGCACTTTCGCGTCTACAAACCGCGAAAACGCTCCAAGCCATTTGTTCGTTGGTGTAGAGCTTTGCGTGTACGCCTCCTTGTTCTCTTTCGCCGATTCAAGCCGTGTTTGGAATTTTATCGTATCGGCGTTATATTTCTCCGTAGCAAATTGATATTCGGAAGCAGTAAGGAGTCTTGCGGCATAATCCTCATAAACGGCCTGTTTGAGCGACGCGATACGGCGCAGTTCCTTTTCGCACTCCTCAATCTCCGCATCAAATCGTGCAAGCCGCGACTTGTGACCACTCTCGCGGTTCAGCTTTTCGATAATGCCGCTGATGTCGGCGCATTTTTCGATTTCAAGCCGGATAGCATCGTATACTGCCTGCTCCAAATCCGTTTGATGGATGCTCTTTTTACTGCACTCCTTAATCATTTCGTAGGAGCGGCAGAGATAAATCCAATCAGCTTTCGTGCCGTTTCAACTTACTTGTTTGTAACGTAGGAGTGACTTCCCGCAATCGGCACAGAACCCCAAACCGCCAAGCAGTTGTTCCGGCGGCGTGAAGTGCGCGTATTTGCCGTTTGCCGATTGATATTGCGCCGTGCGGTTTGCCATCACCATCTTGGCAGGGTCAAAAACCTCTTGCGTCACAATCGGCTCGTGCATATCAGGCACAATCACCCAATCCTCGGATTTTGCACGACTTCTGCCTTTGCCCTCACATAATGCGCCGACGTGTTTACGTTGCGCGATATGACCGAGATAGACGGGATTTTGCAATACCACATTGACTGTTTTTACCTGCCAAACATTGTTACGGTACTTCTCGCTTTTGACTATACCCTTTTCGAGCCTGTACCGGAGCGGCGCAAGTATGCCCGCTTCATTGAGTCTGCGGCAAATTTGCGATGTTCCCACGCCATCCGCTTTCCACTGGAAGATTTGCCGGACAATCGGCGCGGTTTCTGTGTCAACGATAAGTCTGTGCTTATTCGCAGGGTCTTTCAGATAACCGTAAGCGGCGTAATCACCGATGAAATCACCATTTTTTTGCTTGATGGCGAGTGCCGCGCTTGACTTGCGGCTGATGTCTTTCGCATAGATGTCGTTGACGAGGTTTTTCAGATTCGACACCAACCGTTCGTTGTTTGTCAGACTGATGTTGTCGTACTGGTCGCCAACGGCAATCAATCGAACACCGAGTAACGGGAAGATTTTTTCAAGATACTCACCTGTTTCGATGTAATTTCTACCCAAACGAGATAAATCTTTCAGAAGGATGCAGTTAATTCTGCCCGCCTTGCACTCTGCCATCAGGTCGTTCCAAGCGGGACGCAGGAAGTCAACGCCCGTTTCGCCATTATCCACAAACACCTTTTTTAGCGTAAGTTCGGGATGGGTGGCGATATACTGTTCCAACATATCCTGTTGGTTCAATATGCTTTCGCTATCTTTTTTACCGCTGTCGAGAACCGACAACCGCACATACACAGCGGTATCATAAGTTGCTTCGTACACTTCGGGAGCGGCTTGCAGCGTTCCTGATTTCCTTGATTTCCGTGCCATTACGCCGCCCCCCCTTCCTTCAACGCGGTCAGCAACCGCGCAAACTCATTATAAAGCCGAAACATAACCTCAAGCCTTCCGCCCTCGTAGACAATCACGCCGTCAACCAGTTCAGCGACGGTCTTGCGTTCAAGCGTCGCGCTTTCAGAATAGGCGCGGAACTTGTTTATCCAGTCGTGACTTTCCGTTTCGCCCGCAGTCATTTTCTCTATGTCATTTTTTAACTGAAGTGCGGCGGTTTCCGCGTCGGTGATTTTGATGTCATAGCTTGCTTTGAACGAGAGAAAATCTTCCTTTTGGATAACTCCCTCGCGGTAGCTCTCGTACAGCGATAGGCGAAAATCGTTATATCGCCGAATTTCGTCCTGTTTGGCTTCAAGCCGTGCTGTCAGTTTACGAACACCGTCCTGTCGATACACTATGCTTTCCGCACAGGCAAGAGCCTTTTCAACGTCAAGCACAGCGGATGTATGTAGTCGCAATGCAGTCAACACCGCCTTTTCGCACTCGTTCGCCGAAATGTTGTGTGTAGAGCAGAAATTTTTATCGGCGCGATGCTTGCCGCAAATATAATATGGATAGCGAACGCCCTTGACAGTATTTGTTTTTCTAATCATCGCCCCGCCGCAGTCGCCGCAGATAATTACACCGGACAGCGGAAACACGCTCGCACCACTCTTGACGGCGCGGGTATCCTGCTTCAAAAGCCCCTGCACCGTGTCGTAAACGGAGCTGTCAATTATCGGGTCGTGTGCGTTTTCCTTGCAAATCCACTTTTCTTTTGGCAGATAAACGTGCTTGCGGACTTTGTAATTCGGCTTCTCGCGCTTACCTTGTTCTAAAACACCGATATAAACGGCGTTCGTGAGTATGCGTTTCACCGTCACCGATTGCCAAACAGCCGTTGTGTTCACCTTGAATGAAGTATTGTATCTCAGACCGATAAACCGTTTGTATTCCATCGGAGAGAGTATGCCGTTTTGGTTGAGCCGCTCGGCAATGCCTTGACACGACACGCCCTCTATCTTCCATTTGTAAATGTCGCGCACTACATCAGCGGCGAAGTCGTCGATGATGAGTTTGTTCTTGTCGCTTGGGGTCTTTTGTATAGCCGTACACGGCGAACGAGCCTACAAAGTCGCCCTTTTTTCGTTTTATTTCAAGGTGGCTTCTCACCTTGACGCTGATGTCGGCGCAGTAAGCGTCATTTACCATATTTTTGAACGGTACGATGATGTTGCCCATATAGCCCTGCACCGTCAAGCTGTCATAGTTTTCGCTCACGGCGATGAACCTCACGCCGGAGCGTGGGAACAGCACTTGAATGTACTTGCCGCTTTCGATGTAATTTCTTCCGAAACGACTGAAATCCTTACAGATTATGCAATTCACAACTCCCGCCTTTACGTCCTCAATCATCTCGATGAACGCCGGGCGATTAAAATCTACACCGGAACGACCGTCATCAATTCTAATCTTGTGGAGCCGAATTTCGGGGTGCGACTTCATGAAATCAAGAATTAACGCCCTCTGGTTGGCGATGCTGTCGCTTTCCAAGTTGTCGCCGTCTTGTTTTGATAAGCGGAGATAAATGTCCGCAATGTATTGTTCGCTCATTTTGTAACGCCTCCTGTTCGTGTTCTCTCGGAAAGACCGCGCTCAAGAGGGTTCCGGGTGGTTTAGTCACCTATAATTGTAGCCAAACCACCCGGCTAAGTCGATTCTGCGGAACACCCTCACAATATTGCGGTATTCAATAAAATTTTCGTCTTGTCCCAAGTTGGGACAAAGATATGGTAGCCGTCTGCGGCTAAACCGTTCTCAGCCAGTTTTCCATCAGGTCGTTAAGCTGAACGTCCGTGACGATGTGTGAAACCTTTACGAGTGTCTTGCCGCTGCGGAAGTAATGCGGCACGTTATTCATCTGCCGCGCCATATCTTCCATTCGTGCGGGTATCGGTAAATCCACATCAACCGAAACAGTATCAGCATCCACAAGCGTGTCCGGGTCTACTGTCCGTATATCAAACTCCTTGAATGTCGTCATGGCTGTTCTCCTCCTTCGCGGTTTTTATGAAATAATCAACGGGCTTCTTATCCCGCAAAAATGGTTCTATTTCGCCGAAATCGCTTGTGATTCGGCAGTCAGGCAAAGCGTGTATCACCCGCTTGTGGTACGCTCCGTACTCATTGGCGCGGCAGTCGAGTATGGCGACGACCCCTGTGTCTTTTTCTGTTCGGATTAGCCGCCCGAATCCCTGTTTGAGCTTGATGAACATATCGGGAACAAGAACCTCATTCAGAAACACGCGGTTGTCACCATACTGCTCTCTCTCGTATTCCGTGAGGGAATTGGGTGGCTCAAAGGGCAGCTTCACAATTATCAGCATTGAGAGTGCGTCACCGGGAATGTCGATGCCTTCCCATAAAGAGCCGCTTGCAAACAAAACGCCGTTGCTGCTTTCTTTGAACCGTTCGATTGCGTTAGATGTGCTGCGTTCTAACTTGAACATCGGGAACGGCAAGTTTTTCTTATAAAGCGCGGCGTGGACTCTGCCCATGACGTTGTAGCTCGTGAACAAAATAGCCGCTCTACCCTGTGACGCTATGACAAGCCGCTCAACCTCGTCCGTAACGGCGTTGATGTAACTTGCGGGATTCTCCACACTTGGAACCGGGACGTTTTTGCTCAAATACAGCAGCGCATTCTCGCGGTAGTTGAATGGTGACGGCGTGGATAATTCGGGTATGTACTCCGTGACGATAGCTCTTTGGAGGGCTATGCTCGAAGTAATCAACGCAACGGGCATTTTGGGCATATCCGCATACGCCATTCCGGGGTACAGGTTGAAATTTTTTCCATCGTTCAATCTCCCGCGTTTTGCTATCACCGCAGGCACGAGATATGCCAATGTTTTTCCCGTGCCTACTTCAGACTCAGCCAGCGTTATGTTTTGGTGATAAATCGTGTCCAGAACGTGCAGGGCAAGGGTTATCTGTTCTTCGCGGACAGAAAATCCCTCATATTGAGGAAGAATTTCGCGAAACACCGTGTTAAGCAGTTGGACGGCTTGCTGATAGCTGATTGAATCGCCGACCACCCTGTCCACTTGATAACGGCTTGCGCCTGCGAGCATAGACGATTTGATTCTTTTGACCATTGCAGGAACTTCAGACGGCGACAGCGGTGTTGACCGCCGTGATAAAATCGCCATTTTCCCATTCCGCAGGTTCACAAGCGTATACACAAAGCCGTTCACCGTTTCCCGTTCAAGCAAGGCGCACTCAAACGCCGAAAATATAGGTTCACCCTCATTAAAGGTGCGTCCTGCCGCCCATTCGGGCAACTCGCGTGAAAATTCGTTCATTATATTCATCATTGGGGGTTGCTCCCTTCGTCTTAGCAAAGGAAGCAAGCAGTACGGGCTTCGGGGCGGGCAGGGATTACGCCCTGCCCGTAGTCGAAACTCGCACCGAACGTCCGGTGCTAAGGTTGTTTTTGTTAGTTTTTGTGTTAAATCACTTCACGGGTTCCCCTCGCCATTTTCAGACGGGCGATACCCGGCGGTCTGCCCCTTTGGGCTGTCCGCTTCCGGTTTTGGCGCGGAAAATTCCGCACTCGCATTTCAGAGAAGTAGGATTCCGTCATACCTTGCTTCTGACCACCCGCCCTTCGGCGTTGGGTGCGCTCCGACTCTTTCGTCATTATCGCGCTCAGTTGACGGAATCCCGGATTTCAAGAGGGGATAATTCCTCCCTTACTTATTAACTGGACACCCTCTGCCAAAAATCCGTGAAGATTTTTAGCCTTTTTCAAAAAAAGTTTCTCAAGGCTCTGTTTGTACGGAGTTTCGTGTAGAGCCTTAATTGTTGGCACGAGAGTTTGTCGAGCGTCCATCCGAAGTGTGCGGCGATGACTTTCTTTTTCGTGTCGGCGACCAAAAACCGCCAAAGCTCCTGTTCATCGCGGTCAAGCGTCTGCAAGACCTCGTGTAGCGTTTCGAGAAGAAAACTGGTTTCGACTTGTTGCTCAACATCCACGTTTGCGCGAATTTCAAACGGAACGCCTTTTGCTCCGTCTGAATTGTCCAGTTCCTCATCAAGTACGATGAACGTGACGTGGTTCGCGCAACTGTCGCATTTACTTTCACCGCGAACGACCTCGTCGTACCCCTTGCAGGTCATGCACTCCTTGCGTACACAGCCGTACATTTCCAAGTAATCCTTGGCGGCGCGGCGGCGTTCGGCTCTGGCTTCGTTGTAAATCCGCTTACCTTTTTCGTTGCGCTCAAGGCGTATGGCGAAGCTATTTTGAACATCCCAATACCACCGCTGCGGATACTTGCCGCTGAACGACGACTCCTTGTCATAGGCAAAACAAACGCCGCGCGTTACCTCTTTGTAGCCGCCTTTACCATCGGGGGCGTAATAGTTGCTGAAGTTATGCTTCATGAAATTTGCGTACATAATCTGTACCTCCCGTTTTGTTTGATTTAGTGGGGCTTGTCCGAATCAAACGGAACGGGCGGGGCGCGGGAGCGAAAAACTATGTAGTGGGTTGAGGGTTTCATTGGCTACCTCCTTTCGGCATCTTCGTTGTCTTTGTGAAGCGATATATTTCACGATGGCGAAATATATCTATTGACAATGAACATTCAGTGATGTATAATGTAGTAAGGTGTAGCTTCATGTACTTGGGGTTCGCCCTTGTGCCCACGGTAGGCTTGTCGCAATACCCATGAGGTCGGGAGCCGCTTTGCTTCACGTTGCTGATGGCACGGGAGCAACTGCCTGACTCGGCGCATCGAAATAGCGATGTGTCCCCGTGGCGAAGCTGTGTCTATCGAGCAATGGGGTTGGCGTTATGTGGGTTCAGAAAGCAAAAATGCCCACAGGATTTCTCCTATGGACATCACACTCTTGGATAGGTAGTAGGCCAAGCCGTGGTTCTTCTCGGATAACTCGGATAAGTTGGCGAGATACGTCGGATAGCTCGGACGAATTGATTTTTTACAAAAAGGAGGTTCGAAAACGATGTTTCACTTGTGTTTCGGAACATTTTTCACGTTGCTCTGCGGCAACAAAAAAGACTGGGACAAATTAAGAAAGCTCGAAGTGCCGAATCGGGTTCTCTACTTCGCGCTTCTTGATATAGTTGATAAACATTCATCTGCCCCGGATTTTAATGTCAACAAGGCAAAATCAGGCGAAAATAAAGGCTATAAAGATGATGTGGTGAGTGACGCAAAGACCTGTAAACGCGATGACCATCCTATTCAGCGTCATGGAAGCATGGTCAAATATGCTGATAGATTTACTAATGAACACCCTGCCGTTTTGTCCGAGTTCAAGGCGTATATAGACACCTATCTTGATGACCAGCAACTTAATAGGCTGGCACTGTCTGTGTTGGAGTTAATCATCAACTGCGGAATCAATGATGATTCTCAGTTCTTTATAGGCGATAGCCCCACCATCGGTTTCACGAAAAAAGCCATTGATGAAAAAAAGCGCGACTACAATCTGCCGTGCCTTCTTGCGGGAGTTATATATTATATAATCAAAGAAAACATTCCTAACGGTTCGTATGATGCACAAGCAACTATCGAAGAATGGAAAACATCTTATCCCAATGCTCCTTATTGTCCGAGCGGCGAGTCGCTCGGTGAAGATTTTAGTATTCAACTGACTCTTGAAGTGGCGTTGAATAAGGAAACTCATAAAAATGACACTAACGATAATACGGATTTCATCACGGCAACTGACAATAATAAACTGTCGCGCTTTCTTGCCGAAACGACACAATGTGCGAGGTCATTAGAAATTGAATTTTCAAAAGAACCGCACAATATATCGAACATACTTGAGTCTATCAAGGCACTTGTCACGACAGGGAGAGGTCTTGCCGCTGATGAAGATATTGCCGTATTTCGAGATGAGATAACTTCGATTTATTGTGATTTACTTAGAGCATTTAGCGGTAAATCCGGAGTGATGAAAACCACGCCAGAAATAAAATATATATTTGAAAAACGTCTTTTTCCTACTATAAATTTGTTTGTTGCGGAGAATGGATTGTGGTCACCCGTTGCACAAAGTTCAGAGAATAGTGGCAAATCTACTGAGCGCATCACGATGATTCAAGGCGACAATGGTATTCAGATAAAAGAAATTAGCGGTGGCAATGTGACATTCAATTTAGGCGGAAATCAAGGAGGAAGAACCAATGGATAAGCCTTATATTACGCTTAATAAGGATGCACATTAGCTTTAATGTTTTGGATTTTTCGTTTCAAAACTACGACAATAAAGGTTAAGGTTCATTTTTAATGAACTCATTATAGGGAGGAAAAATTATGGCTCAGGTAAACATAAACCCCAATGAGTTAAGAAATCTTGCCGTACAACTTCACCAAGTAGCGGCAGAACAGGAAGTCTTGACGCAAAAAACTCGTTCTATAACCAGTCATCTTGAGACAGCTTGGCACGGAAACCCAAAAAGTGATTTAGTGAAGCAATTACAATCGCTGATGAATGATGAAAGAAAAAAAGTTGAACTTCTCAACTATTTAGCAAAATATGTAACCGAGGTTGCCGATGCGTATACTTGCGCGGAATCTGATTTAGCTTCATTAGCCTCAAAGCTTGTACGTTAGGGGGTATTATTATGCGATATTGCTATAACATATATCCATCAAATTCAGGCAAAATAGCCGAAGTTTTTTCAGAGGTTATCGAGCCAATGGTTAAAGCGTGTGGATATGAATTATATAGCTTTGAAAGACAATCTGCTGTGGGATTTGCTGTTGATACCGCAGAAAAGTTTATTGCCGCTTGCGATGTTTGCGTAGCAGATATTTCAACGGATAGCCCAAATGTTTGGTACGAAATCGGCTTTGCATATTCAGCAGGTAAAAGAGTCATATTGTTGTGTTCGGATGAACGAGATACACCTTATCCGTTTTCTATCAATCACAGATACATCGTTGCGTACAGCACAAATACATTAACGGACGTTGGTCTGTTGAAACAGAATCTACAACGGAGACTTATTGATTCTGATGTAGCTGATAAAGTATCGCCGCTTAGTGAACTTGATGTAGAGGTATTAAATTTTATTAACAATCTCCAAGATACGCCGCACGAAGCTGTTCCTAAAGAAAAAATAACGGCAAGTAAAGCCGATGTTCAATATGCGTTGAAGCGGCTTGTTGACAGAAAATATATTGAATACATCTACTCTGTAAACGAAAGTGAACAGCGTTCAAGTTATTATCGTGTAACGCAAAAAGGGCTTGATTTATTAAATGGCTATTTAAGCGGCGAATCAATAGAGTCCCTAACATACAATTCGTCGATTCGTATGGGACACGATGGTGCGAACGGCCTTCAAATCGGTCAAGTCAGCGGTGGGACGATAAATGTGATGCTACCAGACGCAAGCAACTTCTTATAAATACGCGTGGAAACAAAAGTAGCAAGCTAAAACATTTCGTGAGGTGAAAAAATGTTTGATAAAATGAACAAAGCAAAAAAACTTATATCAGAGCATAAGTACGACAAGGCTTACGTTGTCTTGAAATCTTTTCACCCTTCTGAAAATGAAATGAACACTTATTATATGTTATTGGGTGTTTCATCGTTTGAATTGGATAATTTTGATGAGGCTCTTGACGCATATAAGAGCTTGTTGTCGCTTTATAATGAAGAAGAATCTGTTGAGCAATTACTCGGAAAGAGCGAGGTGTTGTATGAACTTTCACTCACATATTTCCGAATGTATGAAACAACAAAAGATACGGTTTTTCTGACCGAATCCATTGATTCTTGTAAAAACGCCATAAAACTGTGTTTGGGGAAAATCAGCATTGAAAAAACTGTAGGTTTAATGACATATCACAAAGAATCTATTGAGCCATACTTTCGTTGCTTTATTCAATTGGCTGTTTTGTATCAGAGTTCAAACAATGAAGAAAGAGCTATTGCGCTTCTCAATGCTCTAAAAGCATATTGTGTTCACAACTGTGAACCGCAATATCTTGGAGTAATTTATGATGAATTGGGAAACACCTACAATCTGCTTGGCGATTCACAAATTGCGCTTGGGCACTATACAAAAGCATTGGCAATAAAAACGAAATTGGGAAACGAAAGAAGTGCTGAATATTCGTATCGCAACATCGCGAGATGCCTGGCTTCAAATCCCGGCATTATGAATGATAAAATGGAACGCATTATGGGGATTTACGGAGGTGAAAGCATATGACACTAATTAACGAATGTTGGGAATCGAAATTCAAGGAAGCAGAAAGTTGTGGTATCACTACCTTGTGCGCTCGTTCATTGTTGGAATCGGCGCTGAAGCAACAGTTCAGAAAATTAGTTATGGGTATGTATTCATACACATATTTGAAAAAACCGCAACATTTTTCTTTGCAAGCATTATTCGATTCACAAGGTGATTATTTTGATGCTAATGATGATTATGAAATATTCAAAGAAAAGTTTTCTGTAGGTGTTGTTCGTAAAGAATGGCCTATCATTTCTATAAAAACTTTGAATGAAGTGCAGATTAGGATTTTCAATAAATCTGTTTACCTGTTTAATAGTTTCGATATAAATGAGCAACTTGCAAGATTGAACTCGTCCTATCGTGTGTTTGTCGCAGCCATAGAAGACCTCGCCATGAGCAAAATCGAAGGTATTATTGGTGCTGATAGCAGTCGGAATGTTGACGGTCGTTTTTTGTATGGACAAATTACAAATTTAAGTGCTACATATTTTGGGCAACTTTATGATTTTGTAAAAGAAGATGCTGTATCTCCTTATTTTGATGATAATGTACCGGGTTTCACTATTGAGGGAACTACGATAATAAGACAAAACATTTTATATAAAATTAAAGGAGTAAATGGAAATAATTTTGAAGATATTGCTTCAACTTATCTGCACACATGGACGCACGAAATCCTTCATGGCGTATCGTATGGGTTTAAGTTAGGATTGCCTTTTGCGAGTTTATTTTGGGATATATATTTACAACGAGATATAATTCGTTATTTCGAGACCCCTCATACGATTAACGAAGGAAAAGATGCTATTATGCAAGCATTAGATAATTTCTTAGAAGCAATGGGAAAAATATACAGTGACAACAAAATTAAAATGTTAATTGATGAAAAATTCAAAAATTACGACAGCGTATTTTCTGCGTTGTTAAGTGAATCAAAGCTATTGAAAACGAGTAATGGCGAAAACGCAGTTTACCAAAGTGCGTTCGCTCTGGAGGACAAACAATGCGAAGTTTGTTGAGTTCAAACATACCCATTGAAATGTTCTTCTGCGAAAATTGTAAAACCGAGAAGCAGCTTGAACATTCACAAGTAAGCGGTTCGGCAAATATTATTTACGATGTCGTTGTGTCAAGCCGAAGCGAAACATTATCTGTTCCAGTCGATGTCAAGGAATTGCAATATACAGCTACTGAAAACGACGGCGTTTTTGATGTGTACGCTGTGGTAACGGTAGATTGTCCATGTTGTGATGGTTTGCGTAACCTCCGGTATAAAACTCAAGCTCCGAAATTGTTAATTTCAAACACCCCATGTCCTGATTGTGGTGGGGATATGAAATATAAACTGGGTGAAGTCGTAATCGGTCAAGACGATGTTATAAATATGCAGGGGCAGTTGGTTTGTAAAGACTGTTCTCAATTACGGTTATTCAAATGTGGTAATTTGGAGTTGGCTAATGAAGGTTTGAATGTGCCTGCTGCACAAATAGTCATTTATAATGTCAATGCCGATTTGGGAACGACTTTACCCCAAACCCATACAGATATTGCAAATAAACCTTTAACCATGAAACAAGAGGGCGACGGAAACGTACAAATCGGAATGGTCGCCGATGGCGGGATGGTTAACTTGAATTTCCACATAGCAACGGAATCAAAACCCGATAAAAACATCGTTTCTGTCATCACTCAAACTCATCCATTACAACCCTCAGACTTTTTCCGTGGGCGTGATGCCAAGATGGAAGAAGTAAGACGCTTATTGGTTGGCAACGCAAAACTGATGCTTCTAAACGGCATGGGTGGAATCGGCAAAACGGAATTTTGCCGAAAGCTATTCCATGACTGTATAAACGAAAAGTTGCCCGAGATAAAAAAAGTAGGATGGCTTGTTTATCACGATAGTATCGAGCAATCTTTTTTTCAACAGTTCACAGAAATTGTGTACCAAACAGATAGCCCTGCCGATTATCTTGTGCAGGCAATTAAATATCTGAATGAACAAGCAGGTGAATTGCTGTTATTCATTGATAACGCCAATGAACTTTCCGAGAGGGAGGCTTCCTTGCTATCTCAGTTGCGTTGCAAGGTAGTCTTGACATCGCGCCGTAGAAGTATTGAACGGTTACAGGCTGTCGAAATTGGAAAACTCAACATTGAAGATTGCCGAATCCTTTACCGTCAGCACAGCGAAGAATATCCTTACAGTGCCGATTACAACTACGGCATTACCTACGCAGAAGATGATTCATCCGACGAAGATTTGGACGCGATTATCGAAATGGCTGACCGCCATACGCTTGCCATTGAACTTTTGGCAAAGACACAGAAGACGGCAGCATATTCGACTCGTGAAATGCAAAAAATACTGAAAGAAACAGGGTTTTCACTTTCTGATATTTCCGAAAGCATAACCTACGTTCATACACCGGAAATAGGTGAATGGGATAAAGCTGAACAGATTTTCATTGAACAGTTTTCAAAAGTGCTTGATATATCCGGCATTAAAAACGAGAAGCTGCGCGTTTTGCAGCTATTCTCCCTTTTATCGACTGATACTATCACCGCACATAATGTAAAGGAATGGTTTGAGATAGACGACCTTGATACGGTCAACGCTCTTGTTTCACAAGGTTGGGTGTTTCGCGGAAGAATTGGCGAACAACTTGATACTGCGTTTTCTATGCACCCGCTCGTTACTTCTGTTGTGCGTCACAAAGCAATGCCGAGTTTTGAAACAGCGGCTCCGCTTGCCATTGGGTTGGCTGTTTCACTTGAATACAACGACGATGATATGTTTACAAACAGATTGCCGCACTTAGGTCATGCCATATCGCTTGTTGAAACTATAAGCGGCGATTATGACGAGTACACCGATTTAATTAACTGCATTGCGATTATATTGAACCAAATGGGGGATTATGGCAAAGCGTTAGCGTTGCTTGAAAAAGCAAAGATAATCTGTGAATCTATTGATGATACAGAACCGCTGATAACCTCAACCGTTTATCACAACATGGCAAGCTGTTATATCAGGCAAGGCGATTTACCAAGAGCAAAAGAGTGGTATCAGAAATCTATAAATATTCGAGAACAGTTGCCGGACATTGAAGATTATCGTTTGGCGACTTCATACGATTCTCTCGGCAATGTTTATGAGTCGCTTGGTGAATACGACAAAGCGTTGGCTTTGTTGAATAAAGGTTTGGAACTTCGTATATCCACTCTCGGAGAAAAACACCCTGCAACGGCTATCTCTTACAATAATATAGGTTACACTTACAGTAGCTTGGGTGATTATAAAAAAGCATTGGAACAATATCGAAAGGCTTTTTCAGTCCAAGAACCAGCGTTAGACACCAATCACCCCGATTTGGCAACAACACATAACAATCTCGGCAGAGCTTATGATAATTTGGGCAACCCGAAACTTGCTATGGAACACTTCAAGAAAGCTCTTGTAGCAGGTGAAGCGGTTTTTGGCGTTGAACATCCTGATGTTCTTCTTACAAGAGATAGTATCGCAAGCTCATATGTTGAAAACGGAGAATATGAAATAGCAGAAAAGCAGTTCGCAGAGATTCTTGCTGTTCGGCTTGCGGTTCTCGGCGAAAATCACCATGACACCGCTACTAATTATCATAATTTAGGAATCGTATACGGTTATTTGTCACAAAATGAAAAAGCACTCGAATTACTCAACAAGGCATTGGAAATTGATATTCGTTTGTTAGGCGACCGCCACCCGAATGTAGCGACAGTTCAAAAAAGCATAGCTGACATTTATTATAAATTTGAAGGTATGGAGGAAGAAGCGTTTGAGTTATATAAAAACGTATTAGACATCGAACTTGAAGCTTATGGTGAAAAACACCCTTATATTGCTATTTCGTATAACAATATCGCTATTCAATATGCCGACCAACACAAATATGAACAAGCGATGGAGTATTATGAAAAGGCACTTGAAATCCAAGAAGAAACCTACGGAAGAAGGCACATCCACACCTCAAGCACGTTATATAACATGGGACGGGGTCTCGAAGATACAGGAGAGCTTGGAAAGGCGTTAGAGTTGTTCCTTGAAGCACACAGCATCGTTGTAGAAACTTATGGCGATGACAACCCCGAAATTGCAATAATGGGAGATGGAATTGCCCATACCTATGACAAACTCGGAGATTTTGAAAACGCAGAAAAGTGGTTCAAAAACTCAATACGGTTGTATAAAAAGTTTTATCAAGATTCCAATATCCAGTTAGCCGTGACATATTATCTTTACGCAGACTTGCTTGAACGGCAAGAGCGATACCATGAGGCACTAAGCGCATTTACAAGGTGCTGCGAAATAGAAACGCCTCATTATGAATCAGACCATAAAGTGTTGACTACCACAATGAATAGGATAACGTCACTAAGAAACAAGACTTACGAAGGTCGGCGGGCATCGCTCCCGCTTCATTAGCGAAGTTATCAAGGGGAGCTACCGTAACGACCGATACTCTCAAAAAAATATGCAAGGCTCTTAATTGCAACATATCCGACATTATGGATATTGTGCCGGATGAACCCCCTGAACACGATTTCGAGCAGAAAACATCATCCACAAAGCCTACAACGAGCAAGCAGGAAACATAATACTCACAATCCTGCAATATTTAACACCATCATGCAACTAATTTAGCGTTCATAAAATAATGCTTGCAATATTGAAACAGACGTGGTATAATTAGCTTTGAGGTTTGTATGGAGGGTTTGCCTATGAAAATCAGCTACAAAAAGCTATGGAAGTTATTGATAGACCGTGATATGTCAAAGAACGAAAGTGGTGAACACCGTGAAAGACGTTCCGCGTTATTCCTCTTATATAAAGGATATGCCGTACCTTTATCTTGAAACGCGAAAGGCGGCAAGGCTGATTGTCGGCGGCGAAACGCCCGAATCAATCATCCGCATGTCGGTTGACGAAAACATCTTCCAACTCGATAAGGAGCTTCGCCGTTTGAAGTTGGCGCAAAGAGTAGCGTTACGTCTAAACGCGGTATCTCTTCCTGTGACCCGGCTCATAGCCAACGGACTGGATGAAAACGCGCGGCTCGGCGTGTTTTATTCGATAATCAAGACCGACCTGCTGTTCTTTGAATTTATGCGCGACATCTACTGCGACAAAGTTCAAATCGGACAGACGACTATATCAGACAACGAGATTACAAATTTTCTCGTCTGTAAGACCAACGAAAACGAGCGAATGGCGGCGTGGGACAAGCCAGACCCATACACAGCGGCGTTCTGCTTGGAGGTTATAGATGAAAACACTAAATGAGCGGTTGGATTTAATCAAACCGAAAATATTGTCCGACTCGTTCCGCAAAGGGCGCGGGTTAGGCAATGAAATCAATTTTTGGATATTCGACTATGACGCGGAGGACGAAATGGCGATGCGTTCCCACATCCGCTTTCTGAAAGAGAGCATTGCCGCCGAACGCGACGACACGCGGCTGATGGTCTTTGACTTGTTTGATATGACTGTCGATTACCTCACCGAACGGGGCTACCTTGACCGTGTGTTGGGTATGGAGCTCGAAAAGAAGTCCGGCGCAATCGTCAACCCCATCAAGAAAACGCTGCACTCAACGTTACAGGACGATGTGCTTGTGAGCCGCATTGCGGCTGACAACAACCCTGAAACAGACATTATATTAGTCTGCGGCGTGGGAAAAGCATGGCCTGCCATACGCTCCCACACGATTTTGAATAACCTGCACAGCCGCGTAGAGAAAACGCCGCTTGTAATGTTTTTCCCCGGTCTGTACAGCGATTCTGAATTGAAGCTGTTCGGCGAAATAACGGACGATAACTATTACCGGGCTTTCCGGTTAATTGAAAGGTAGGGGCGTAAATGAAACTGCATGAAATGTTCGAGAAGAAAATCAACCGACCCATTCAGGGCGTTGTTAAAATCGGTCAAAACGAACCTGCCGTTATTCAAAATGAACTGGAAGAATACGTTGTCACCCGTGAATTGGCGGGCAACTTTTATCGCTTCTTCGAGAGCTACCGGAAAGGCACAACGACCCGTACCGATAAGATGGGTGTTTGGATTTCCGGCTTCTTCGGGAGCGGTAAATCCCACTTTTTGAAAATCCTGTCATACATACTGTCAGGCTTGGAATACACGGGCAAAACCGCCACACGATATTTTGACGGCAAAATCGCTGACCAAACGATTCTGGCGGACATGAAAGCGGCGGGCGACATCAGCACAGACGTGATTCTGTTTAATATCGACGCAAAGTCTGATGCCGACTCCAAAGCAAACAAGGACGCAATCGTTAAGGTCTTTATGAAAGTTTTCAACGAAATGCAGGGCTTTTGCGGCAGTATGCCGTGGATTGCGGACTTGGAACGTAAAATGACCCTCGAAGAGACTTATGAAGCGTTCAAGCAAAAATTCAATGAAATCTCCGGGACAACATGGGAAGCCGGACGTGAGGATTTTTACTTTGAGTCCGATTCGATTGTCGAGGCGTTGGCGGCGACGCAAAAAATGAGCGCGGAAGCGGCGCGGCATTGGTGCGAGAGCAGCGAAAAGAGTTACAGCTTAGACATTACGCAGTTTGCTCATAAGGTACGCGAATACGTTGAGTTCAAATCAAAGTCGCTTGGTAAAAAGCACTTTGTTATTTTCCTTTGCGATGAGCTTGGACAGTATATGGGAACGGACGGCAACCTGCTTTTGAACCTCCAAACGGTCGTTGAGAGTTTGGGAACCGAGTGCGGAGGCCGCGCTTGGGTGATTGCCACGGGGCAGGAAGATATAAGCAGTATCGTAAAGGAAACAAAAGGCGGGCGCGATGCGTTCTCAAAAATTATCGGCAGGTTCGATACCCGCCTGCCCTTGTCGTCTGCCAACGCAGATGAAGTCATCAAGAAGCGTTTGCTCGCCAAAACCGATGCAAGCACGGATTTACTGCGCCTGCTCTACGCCGAGAAAAAGACCATGTTTGCAACGGCGACCGGTTTATCTTTTTGACCGACGAAGAACAGGATGTAAACCGAGAAATCCGCGAAATAGCCATCGACCGAAGCGAAATAGTTGAAAAAGTCGGTGATTCCGCGCTGTATCTGCTGTTCAAGGACAATCGGAAATACCGTTATAATGAACGGCATGACTTCGGGTTTAATGTTTTCATTGATGACCGCGCAAGAGGTCAGCAAAAAGAAGAAATGGGCATCCGTATCCTAACGCCGTATTATTCACAGGGCGGCGACCTTACGCCATCAGAACTCGGCATTATTTCCATGCGTGAGGATAACATCGTTGTCGCGTTGCCGCAGAACATTTCGTTTATGGAGGAAATGGAGCAGGCGTTACAGATTGACGTATACCTTCGCCGTCACGCGGGCGACAAAGGGACTGATGCGTTGGGTAAAATCATCGCCGCCAAAAACGACGAGTCACAGGAACGCAAGAAACGCTACGGTGAGCTTCTCAAAGAAGCCCTTAAACTCGCGGAAATCTACGCAAACGGCGCGAAGCTCGACATCAAAGCCAAAGACCCCGCAACGCGCATAAGCGAAGCGTTCCGTGCGTTGGTAGAGAGCAAATATACAAAACTGCACTTCATTGACACGCCGTTTTATACAGTAGAGGAACTGCGGACGCTCCTTCTCGAAAAAGGGATGCAGGTGAAGGTGGACGGTATGGAGAACACGCCGAACAAATCCGCCGTTGAGGATGTAACCGATTACATCACACGCAACTCGTACAGCAATATAACGGTGCGGACGTTGATTGACTATTTCGGAAAAAGCCCTTACAGGTGGAAAGAAAACGATACCATCGGCGTACTGCTCATGTTGTTTAAGCGGCAGGAGGTTCGGCTTGAGTTAAGCTCGCAAGCGTTTAATTCGGGTGATGTTCGGGTGGTGGATTATCTCACCAAACGCGACACGAACGACCGTGTTGTCATTAAGGTTCGCGTAAAAGTCACGACGGATTTATTGAATATCGCCAAAGACTTAGCGCGTGACCTGTTTTCACATTCGGCTCTGCCGAACGATGAGGACGGTATCATGGCGAAGTTTAAGGACTTAGCCAAAAACGAACTATACGAACGCTCCGATTCGGGGCGGGATGTCAGCGTTAAGGGTATGTTGGGGCATTACGAAACCGCTCGTTATCCGGGTAAGCAAGTATTGGAAGCCGGGAAGAAGTTGCTGGAAAGCATTACGGCAATCAATGACGTGCGGACGTTTTTTGAAACCCTGCGGACAAGCAAAGAGGACTTGCTCGACTTCGAGGAAGATGTTGCCGATGTCAGAAAGTTTTTCATCGGTTAGCGGGCGATTTATGACAAAGCCTTGATGATGCTCGATAGATACGACAAAAACCGTGCCTATGTGCTTGACGAAAACACCATAAAAATCATCGGCGAAATCGAGCGAATTACCAAACTGGCTTCGCCATATTCGGAAATTCACCGTCTGCCGGAGTTAACAGACTTGTTCGCGAAGCATTTCACCGCCATTCTTGATGAAGAATGTGTTCCGATTGAAGCGGCTGTACGCGAGGATTGGGAAGCGGTTAAGCAGGAGTATACCGCGCAAGGATTGGTAAATGAATTTGGCGAAAAGGTCAGAAGCGCGTTCAGCGGATTGGTAGACCGCCTCTCTCACGCGAAAAATATCTTTGAAGCCATCGCCATGAAAACCGAAAGCGACAGGCTTAAAACCCGACTGATGGGCGAAATCGCAAACGAAGCCGCGAAACGTGCCGCCGTTGACAATACAGATTGTTTAAGGGGTGATGATTTGACGGTCACAACGAAAGATAACTTAGCGCAAATCGTTCTATGCTCTGACTTGGGTTACGACCCAAACGACGAAAAGACTTTCGTCAGACCGTTCACCGTCGCCGCATGGAACAAACTTGAAACAAAACTTAACGCCTTGAAATATACGTCGTCTGTGTTTTTGAGCGACACGCCCACAGACATAGCGCGGGAAATCGGATTAACAACGGAGGAAGAATCGCATATCCAAAAGCTGTTGCTTCGTGCCGACAGGCTCGGTGCGAAAATTGAACGGCTCGCGTACCGCAACGGAAAACGAAACCGACTACGCCGCCAAACACGCCCGTATTTCCGCGCAGAACGGTGTAACCATTATTTTAGGCGGCGCGAGGGGCATTGATACCGTGGCAAAAGAAGCCGCGCTGAAAGCGGGCGGTAGTGTTGTGACCTTTGTTTCGGACAGCATGACAAAGTACATTGAGGAAAACGCAAGCTATATTTTATGGGACAAATTGCTCGTTATCTCGGCGTTTAACCCGGATATATCGTTCCGTGGGTATAACGCATTGGAGCGTAACAAATATATCTACGCAAGCAGCAATTACGCCGTGGTGGTATCAAGCGGCAGTGGCACGGGCGGGAGTTTCAAAGGCGCGGAATACTGCCTGAAACATAAGCTCACAAAGCTGTACGTCAAAGACGATACCGAAGCGCCGGACGGCAACAGGAAATTGATTGAAATGGGCGGTCTGCCTGTAAATGGGGAGCATGAGAGGTTGGGAAGCTAATGAACAAAGCCGCGATTAAAAAATACGCCGTCGCCGCGAGGCGCAAGCTGATTGAAGCCGTATCGCAGAAGATGCGGTATTACGGCTGCGACGAAAAAACCGTGCAGAGCGATAACGAACTAACGCAAAAGTTCGCAAACAACGGCGTTTATTTAGATGGCGACCAAAAGAAAGCCCGTACCGCGCTCGCCAACCGTGTGAGGTCGCACGGCTTCCAAACCGTCGCGGAGGAAGTCGCTTACACTTGGTTTAACCGCCTTGCTGCGCTCCGTTTTATGGAGGTAAACGGCTATCTCCCCTCCGGCATACGCATGCTGTCAAGCGGCGACGACAACCGCTTGGAGCCGGAGTGTGTCCGCGAATGGGAACGCCTTGATTTCATTGACAGGACAGCCGCTGAAAAAGCCAAAACGCAGAGCGACGAAGCCCTTTACCGTTATATCCTCGTGAAGCAATGCAACGAACTCGGCAAGCTCATTCCGGGTATGTTTTCCGCGATTACCGACTACGCCGAACTGCTTCTTCCCGACCGTCTTTACGTCAAAGACGGCATTGTCTACGACCTCACCCATTCCGAAATCACGGAAGCCGACTTTGGCGAGCAGGTAGAAATTATCGGTTGGCTGTACCAGTATTACATCAGCGAGAAAAAAGACGAAGTTTTCGCCGCGCTGAAAAAGAACGTAAAAATCACCAAAGAAAACGTCCCCGCCGCGACACAGCTTTTCACGCCCGATTGGATTGTGCGGTACATGGTGGAAAACAGCTTAGGGCGGTTGTGGTTGGAAGGGCATCCGAAAGAGGAACTGCGCGTAGGTTGGAAATATTATCTGCCCGATGCGGAACAAACGCCCGATGTTGAAGCGGAGATTGCTCAAATCCGCCGCATTACCCGCAACATAAAACCGGAAGAAATTAAGCTAATCGACCCCTGCATGGGCAGCGGGCATATTTTGGTGTACGCCTTTGATGTGCTGTATCAGATTTATTTTAGTCAAGGTTATGCCGAACGCGACATACCCGATTTGATTTTGAAAAATAACCTCTTTGGTTTAGATATAGACGAACGCGCCTGCCAGTTGACCAACTTCGCGCTGCTGATGAAAGCCCGCTCGTACAACCGCCGCTTTTTCCGTCGCGACCCTGCCGATATTCCGCAACCACAGGTGTACGCCACGTTCGGCAACGCGGATTTGGAGGAATACGGCAGTCTGCTGAAAGTGGAAAGCGCGGGCGAAATGCCTACCGACCCGACGAACCTCATGGAAATGTCCGGCTACGAAGAACGGCTGAACGCTTGGCATTGCCATGATTTGCTTGCGCGGAAATATGATGTGGTGGTGACGAACCCGCCGTATATGGGTGCAAGCGGCATGGGCGGGAAATTGGCGGAGTTTGTGAAGAAGAATTACCCCGACAGCAAGAGTGATATGTTCGCGGCGTTTATTGAGCATTGCGGTACACTTACAAAGAAAAACGGCTATCAGGCGATGATTACGCAACACGCTTGGATGTTCTTGTCGAGCTATGAAAAACTGCGCGTAAAACTTGGGCAGCGGAACATCGTAAACATGGCCCACCTCGGAGCGCGGGCATTTGCCGAAATCGGCGGCGAAGTGGTGCAGTCCACGGCGTTTGTTATGCGTAGCGGTCATATCGGCGGTTATAAGGGCGTGTATGTACGCCTTGTTGATATTGGTGACGCGGAGGGTAAGGAACGCGAGTTTTTGAGCGGCGAACATCGTCATGTTGCTGACGGTGATGACTTTGCGAAGATACCGGGTAGCCCTGTGGCGTATTGGGTGAGCGAAAATATTATTGATGCTTTTATGTCGAACGAGAATTTTGGGAGTGCTGTTAAGTTTTGCGTTGGAATTTCGACGGCAGATAATAACCGTTTTGTCCGTAATTGGTTTGAGGTATCCTCTATGGATTTTGCTTTCCCTGCCAGTAGTGACAATGAAATTAAACATGATAAGAAATGGTTTCCGTTTAATAATGGAGGCGAAACAAGGCGTTGGTATGGAAATAACAGCCTAATAATCAACTGGAAAGATAACGGGCGGGAAATAAAGGATACGGGATTCGCTTCAATAAGAAATAAAGATTATTATATGCGTCCGGGGTATACATGGTCAGACATTTCAACTGGACGAATAGGGCTAAGGAAATTTGATTGCGGATATATTTTTTCTACCGCAGGGCTGTGTTTGTTTGGAGAACGTAATGTCGAACTTGTTGTCGCTTTATTGAATAGCGTTGCAAGCACAGCGTTGCTCTCTATTCTTTGTCCCTCATTGCATTTTAACATCGGGGATTTGGCAAAAATCCCGATATTAGATAGCAAGGGTAATGAGCAGTTAATATCGCATTTCATAAGCACCAACATCGCCCTCTCCCGCGCCGATTGGGATTCCTTTGAAACCTCATGGGATTTCACGACTCACCCATTGATAAAATCCGCAATTTTTAAGCCTGCACAAATAATGATAGAACAAGCGGCGGGTTCGTTAGTCGAAAACACAATGGAAGATGCGTTTAATAATTGGAAGCGTTTTACCAACGATAGTTTCAACGCCCTCAAAGCCAACGAAGAAGAACTCAACCGTATCTTCATCGACATCTACGGCTTACAGGACGAACTCACCCCCAAAGTCGAGGACAAGGATGTAACCGTCCGCCGTGCCGATTTGGGACGTGAGGTGCGTTCGTTTATCAGCTATGCCGTGGGCTGTATGTTCGGGCGGTATTCGCTTGATGTGGACGGGCTTGCTTACGCAGGCGGCGAATGGGATGCGGCGAAATACAAGACCTTCATGCCGGAGGAGGAAAACGTCCTCCCCGTTACCGACACGGATTATTTCAACAACGACATCGTTCTAAGGTTTATTGAGTTTGTTCGTACCGTCTACGGCGCGGCTACGCTTGACGACAACCTGTATTTTATCGCCGAAGCTCTCTACCCCAACACAAACGGCACAGCACGGGAAAAAATCCGCCGCTATTTTATGAATGATTTCTATAAAGACCACGTTAAAATTTATCAGAAGAAGCCGATTTACTGGCAGTTTGATTCGGGCAAGCTGGGCGGGTTCAAGGCACTTGTTTATCTGCACCGCTATGACAAGTACACCGTCGGGCGCGTTCGCATGGAGTATCTGCATCCGCTCCAACGAAGATACGAAGCGGAGATTGAGCGGTTGGAGGCTCTTGAAAAATTGCCCGAAACATCGGCGCGTGAAAAAGCGCAGGACAAAAGCGCGTAGAACTCCTGCGGAAGAAAATCGCCGAGTGCCGCAGTTACGACCAGATTATCGCCCACCTCGCCGTCCAAAACATAGAGCTTGACTTGGACGACGGCGTAACAGCGAATTACGCAAAGTTTCAAGGCGTGGAAATCGCGCAGGGCGATGGACGGTTGCCTGTGAAGATGGATTTATTGGGGAGGTTTTAGAGATGAGTGACTACAAAGTAATGGCAGCAAATTCAATAATGTTTTTTGAATCTTCTAAATTATTGAAGAAGGTCTTTGACGCTGCTGAAAAGGCAAATAATAAAGAATTAATGGCTTATTATTCTGTGCCATATATAGTGAATAAGTCCTTTGCTACCGAAATGGCTATTAAAGCTATATTAACAAAAGAAGGAGCGACTTTCAAAAAAATACACAAAATAGATGAGTTGTTTAAGTGTTTGTCTGCACATTGGCAAACGCAAATAATAAGCGGCTTAAAAATGGTATTTAACTATTCTGATGCCGAATGTGATGCTGAGTTAGTAAAAATCGGCAACGCTTTTGTAGATTGGCGGTATTTTCATGAAAAATCAAACCATATTAACTTAGGATTTTTTAATGTTTTTGTCGAAATTATCTGTCAAATATGCTACAAGGAATGTAAAACGTAACCCGAAAGAAGCACCAACACCAACAACCAAATCAAAGTGCAGACACCATCTGCAAAATAAAAAAGGAGGAATCGCGGTGTTAATCAACGACAACAGCTACTTCCAAGCGTTGGAGGACATAAAAACACGCATCCATGACGCGCAGCATAAAGCCGTCTTGGGCATGAACCGCGAGCAGATTATTCTGTTTTGGAATATAGGCAATGTAATCATCGAAAACACAAAATATGGGAACAAATTCGTTGAAAATCTTGCGCGGGACATCAAACTGGATTTCCCGAAAGCAAAGGGTTATTCTGTCCGAAATTTGAAATATATGCGTAAATTCGCAGCGTTTGTGCCTGACGAGGAAAAAGTGCAGACAGTGTCTGCACTTTTGAGTTGGTCGCATAACACGCATCTTTTGGATAAAACGAAAACGCTTGACGAATATCTCTGGTATGCCATGCAGACCATTGAAAACGGTTGGGCGTTGAGTTCGCTTGAATATCATACCGAAACCAAAGCCTATGCGCGGCAGGCGTTGGCTGATAAAACGGCGAATTATAAGGCTCTGCTTCCCATGCCGCAAAGCGGGCTTGCCACCGATACGCTGAAAGACCCGTATGTGTTCGATTTCGTTGAACAGCGCGAAGGAATCATAGAGCGTGAAATTGAAGATGAACTCGTGGCGAACATCGCAAAGACCATCATGGAGCTTGGCACGGGGTTTGCGTTCTACGGCAACCAATACCAAATAACCGTTGGAAATGTTGACTACTATCTCGACCTTTTGTTTTACAACACACGGCTTCGCTGTTGGGTTGTCATCGAATTAAAGCGCGGCAAATTTCAGCCCGAATACGCGGGTAAGCTAAATTTCTACTTATCTGCGGTGGACGATATGCTGCGGCATGAAAACGATAACCCGACAATCGGAATCCTGCTTTGCAAGGAAAAAGACAAAATGACCGCCGAATATGCCTTGCGCGACATCAATAAGCCCATCGGCGTGAGCGAATACAAGTTATCGGACTTCGTGCCGCAGGAGTTTGTCGATACCCTGCCATCGGCGGAGGATATAGAGAAACGGATTAAGGATAAATTCAAAATAGAGGAAGATTAGAATGGGGGAAGCCACATGAACATGGTTGAAGTCAAAAAAAGTTTAGACAAGCTGTTTGCGGCGACACCTCGGCAGGGTGCTGTTCGCAATATCGTCTTTTGGTATGACGATGACGGCGCGTTTGAAAGTAAAATTGATACGCTCGGACTGGATAACGCGAAAACCGTCACGCTGCGCGATGATAACCAGTTGGCGGTTAAGTTGCTTATTGAGCGGGAGGACACGCAGAATAATCTACTTGTCTATTCCCCCATGCCGCGCCCTGCCGACAGGGATAACTGGCTTGCGGATACGATTCGGTACAGCAAACTTTTCTCGACAGACGAGGCTTCCTTGATTCTCATAAATTACAAGATGGATGTACAGCTCCGCACGGTTGCACGGGAGTATAAGGCGTTCTTCCATAATAACGACCGTGTACGCCGTTTTGACAACTACGGGTTCACCGACTGGACGGAGGATAAGTTTGACATAGCAGTCCTTTCCGCGCTGTGCAAGGTAAACGTGCCGAATTTCGATGCTTGCATACGCACTATCTTAAACGAAGTGATAGGCGGTGAGAGCGGTACGCTTGACGCTATTTCCAAGTTCGGCAGTATGAGCCGTTTGTGGATGCTGATTAAGCGTAATTACGGCTACTCTTTTGAAGAAGAAAGTTTTGAGCGGCTCGCCGTTCTACTTCTCGTTACGCACTTCGCACACCGCCTCGCTCCATCGCTTCCAAAGGCTTGGGACGAGTACAACGCACGGAATACAAGCTGTTTTGTGCTTGTTGACGGCTTTATGAAAGACGCATCGGACGAGAACAACTACAAAGAGGTTTGCGATTTCGTTGCGGACAAACTTGATTTGGCGGCGTATATCGCAAACCGGAGCATCGCCGATATTATAGAGTGCGACACATTCCCACAGCTTGACGAAGCCATTATCGCCCGTATTCGCGGCAATTTCACCTCCGGCGCGGGTGAATACGACGAATACAAAAAAATGCTCAACGGACGGCGCAACCGCCGTTGGTTCGGCGACTATGAAAAAGAGTACGAATCGCTGTATTACGCTTGTGAATTGTTTTCGCTGGCTCAAAAAACGCCGGATTTCGCCGCCGCAAACACTAAGGTGCTCTGGAAAAAGTATCGGGATGAATACTATCGATTTGATTATTTCTACCGCAAATTTACGACCGCTTATGATGCTCTGCTACAGCCGGATGACTGGCGCGAGCTTGCGGCGCAAGTGGAAGCCGCGTATACAAACGGGTTCTTGTCCGAGCTGTCTGTGAAATGGTGCGAATTGCTTGACGACAACAAAGACGAAAATGGAGTAATTCCGTGGGCGATTCCCGATTGCAGGGAGCAGGCGCGGTTTTACAGCGATCGTATCAGTAGCTTCGTGCGGAAAGATGAGCGTGTCGTCGTCATTATTTCCGATGGTTTGCGTTATGAATCCGCCGTGGAGTTTACGCAAATATTGAACCGTGAGTTCAAGGGCGAATCTCGTTTGAGCGAAATGCTCGGTGTGATACCGTCCTATACCGCGCTTGGCATGGCGGCGTTGCTTCCGCATAAAGCGATTGAAATCGTTAGTAAAGATGAGATATTTATTGACGGCATCAACTCAAAAGGCACGGCAAACAAAGAAAGAATCTTGAAAACCGTAAAAGCGGAAGCCGTGGCGATATTCGCCGATAAGCTGATGGAGTTGAGCAAACAACAGCTAACCGAAACATTCAACGGCATTAAGCTGATTTACGTTTATCACAACACAATCGACGCTCGCGGCGATAACGCATTAACCGAGCGTGAGGTCTTTGACGCAACAAAAAAAGCGTTTGGCGAATTGGTTTCTCTCGTTCGGCGGCTTACGAGCGGTATTAGCGCAATCAACATGTTTCTGACGGCAGACCACGGATATATTTACCGTCGAACACCGCTTTCGGTCAGCGATAAAACGCCTAAGAACACGGACGACAACATTGCTTCGACACGGCGGTATATCATGACGAAAACACCTGCCGATTTGCACGGCACACAGAAATTCTCTATGCGGTACTTAGGGCAGAACGACATAACAGCAGTTGTTCCGCGCGGAGCAAACGTCTTTCCGCTCCAAGGCGGCGGCGCAAATTATGTTCACGGCGGTTCGTCCTTGCAAGAGGTTATGCTCCCGCTCATTAAATTCAAGAGCGGTAAAAACTACGCAAAAGCAACAGCGAGGCAAAAGATAACGCTTAGTTTGTCGAGCTTGTCACGAAAAATAACGAGCATCATCACGAACCTTGAGTTTTTCCAAAACGAGCCTGTCGGGGATAAACTAACGCCGCTGCGCGTCAAAGCGTTCTTTGCGGACGAAGCGGGCAACCGTATCTCGAACGAGACTATCATCATCGCCGACAGCACGAGCCGCGAACCTGCCGGACGTGCCTACCGCGAAAAGTTTACCCTGCGTAACGCGCAGTACGATAAAAAACAGACATATTACCTCGTCCTGCAAGATGATGACGATATGGTGAAGCATGAAATCGTGCGTGTCCCGTACACCATTGATTTGGTTTTCGGCGTCGGTATACAGTTTTAATGGGGGTGTCAGTATGAGCAACGAAATTAACGCCTTACTCAGCGAGCATTTCGCGGGTAAAATCGTCCGTAAGGACTTGACTAAGAAGATAAAAGAGGGTGCAAACGTGCCTGTTTACGTCCTCGAATATCTGCTTGGTATGTATTGCGCCACGGATGATGAGGCGAGCATTGCCGAGGGTGTTCAGCGTGTCAAGAATATCTTGGCAAATAATTTCGTGCGTCCTGATGAAGCAGAAAAGATTAAATCCAAAATTCGTGAAATGGGAAGCTACACCGTCATTGACAAGGTGGAAGCGAAGCTCGACCCCGACAGCGATACATACAGGGCTGTATTTTCCAACCTCAACCTTAGAAATGTAGTCGTCGCCGACAGCTATATCAAGCAGTTTGAAAAGTTGTTGTCGGGCGGGATTTGGTGCGTTCTTCGCATGAACTATAACCGACTGGAAGATAGATTTGACGAGTTTGATAACGATGCGCCAAAGGGCGGCAAAAAGAATAAAGTCAGCCCGTTTGAGATAGAAGAACTAACACCGATACAAATGCCGAACATGGATATGCAGGAGTTCTTTGACGGCAGGCGGCAATTTTCAAAGGACGAATGGATTGACGTGTTGCTCCGAAGTGTCGGCATGGAACCCACGCAATTTGAAACCCGCGCTAAATGGCACTTGCTCGAACGTATCGTGCCGCTCATTGAGAACAACTACAACCTCTGCGAGTTGGGGCCGCGCGGCACGGGCAAATCCCATATCTACAAGGAAATATCCCCGAACTCGATTCTCATTTCGGGCGGTCAGACCACCGTTGCCAACCTGTTTTACAACATGGCTAACAGGACGATTGGGCTTGTGGGTATGTGGGATTGTGTCGCCTTTGACGAGGTTGCCGGGATTACCTTCAAGGATAAAGACGGCATACAGATAATGAAAGACTTTATGGCTTCGGGTTCATTCGCTCGCGGTAAGGAAGAAAAGAACGCCAACGCTTCTATGGTGTTCGTCGGAAACATCAACCAGAGCGTCGATGTACTAATGAAAACTTCCCACTTATTCGAGCCGTTCCCCGAAGCGATAGCGTGTGACAGCGCGTTTTTCGACCGTATGCACTACTACCTGCCCGGTTGGGAAATCCCCAAAATGCGACCGGAGTTTTTTACAAACGATTACGGCTTCATCACCGACTATCTCGCCGAATTTCTGCGTGAAATGCGTAAGCGTTCATTCGGTGATGCCATTGAGCGGTATTTCCGTTTTGGCAAAGACTTGAATCAGCGTGATGTGATTGCCATCCGCAAAAGCGTTTCGGGTATGCTTAAACTGCTCTACCCGCACGGCGAATACGAACGTGACGATGTAGCCGAGGTTCTTGAATACGCCCTCGAAGGCCGCAGGCGCGTCAAGGAGCAGCTTAAAAAAATCGGCGGCATGGAGTTTTACGATGTCCACTTCTCATACTTGGATAACGACAGCTTTGAGGAACACTTTGTTTCCGTGCCGGAGCAAGGTTCGGGCAAGCTGATACCGGAGGGGCAAGGTAAGCCCGGTCATGTGTACACCGTCGCTCGCGGCGATACGGGTATGCTTGGCGTATATAAACTGGAAACCGAGCTTGTCGGTGGCAACGGAAAGTTTGAGGTTACGGGTGTCGGCTACGACCGCGAAGCCAAAGAGAGTCTCAAAACGGCGCAGAACTATTTTAAGGCTAACAAAAAGCTGATAAGCGGCTCAATCAACATAGACGACAGCAATTACCTTATGCACATCGCCGACTGTCAAGGCATCGGCTCTACGGCTGATTTGGCGTTGTGTGCGTTCGTGGCTTTATGTGGCGCGTCGCTCCGCAAGCCGATTCAATCGCAGATGTGCGTGTTGGGCAACATGAGCATAGGCGGCACAATCAGCAAGGTCGAGGAACTGGCAAACACCATGCAGGTCTGCTTCGACGCGGGCGCGAAAAAGATACTGCTGCCCATGTCGTCGGCGGTGGATATAGCATCCGTTCCGGCTGATTTGTTCGCGAAGTTCCAGACTTCGTTCTACACAAGCCCAGAGGACGCGGTTTTTAAGGCTTTGGGGTTGGAGTAGAAAATGTCGTGAGATTTTTGAAATAAAGGATGGTAAATAAATTTATGATGCGTTCAGATAAGGAATATGCTATAAAAATATACCGCCATGTCTTCAACAGCGAAAACAACGATGATTGCGATGTTGTCGGGATGTTTAACGCAATAAACAATTTAGATAAGATGGAGCGAATTGTCATTAATTGTCAATTTCGTTATGGACAATCTAATGACCAAATAGCACTGACTTTAGGCAAAAATGCAGAGCAGATTGAGAAATACCAAACAGAAATATTTCATAAACTACAACAGTCATCTCCTCAAAAGAGCATGAGCATATCTCTTAAATCAAATGAATTAACTACACAAACAAGTATTGATGAATTAGGACTTTCTCCACAAACAACTCAAGGGTTGAAGAAAAAAGGATTTTGCACGGGCAAAGATATTTTAGAGACAGTTCCGCCCGAAGATAAAGCTAAAGTCGTATTGTCTTTAATACCAGGTTATGGTGAGCTGTTTAAGAAACTTGAATTGTTAGGACATAATGTATGGGTAGAGCAAATGAGAAGCTATGGAGAACAAATGATGTCAGAAATAACCCCAATATTATCAAATCTTAAATCACCATTCAACTTTTCAAGAGAGGACAATAATATTAGCACTATTGAATTTTTATGTAAGCATTTTGGGTTCGCCAATTCCGATATTACAGACTCGGAGTTGTTTGTCAGAAACTACTTATATGCCACAATTACCCGCCAAAAAGAATTTTACAGCCATACCTACAGTTGGAAAATTGGTGATTTCATCAGAATACCGCCTGTATTGGATGTTGAGCCAATTGATTTTTTATGCGACAAGCTAAAAGTAGCAAGAGCAAATATCCAAGACGACGGTTTATTTGTGCGAAACTATATATTCATAACCGCTAAAGCTCGCAAGCATCTGATGGAAATAAAAAATCGAATATCTGTTTTGCAATTGGATAGTGAAAAAGTAATTGACAGCGAAAAGGATTATGCAAAAGAAAGACGGGAATATTTTTTAGGAATAAACAAAAAAGCACAAAAAGAACTTGAAACTTGGGTAGCTTCAAGTTTTGGTGATTTTTTGCTGTCGTGCTTTTTTCTAAAGGACTTAGTAAATGAGGGGCTTAATATATTGTTAGATAGAGGTATTCACAGTTACTTTTTTGAATCCGAACATAAATATTACGATTGTGAATATGATTTTTCAACACTTGTAAAATTTGACAGCGTTGTGCCTGATTATACGAACGACGACCCAGATGACCCATTAAGATATATGCGTCAGAAAAGCAATCTTACAGAAAAGTTTTTACATCTAAAGAAAACAGATATGGAAACATATAAATCGGAATTGATTAGCTACGCTCAAAATAGCCAAATAATGGCGTTGTGGGATATGCCCAAAATAGAGTATTTTTGCAAAGAAAGAACAGAGATATTTAGCGTTTTGGCACACTTGCTTAACGAAAGGTTGTACTCAACATTTTGTGTGTTGGCGGTTTTGCAAATAGAAGGACTGTTCAATGATTATTTGGCAATAAAAAAATTACAAGCAGAGGGCAATTTAGGCGAAAAAGTAGATGCGTCGATAAAAGATGACGTTAGGTTTAGAGATGTTTATTCTTATTTTCGATATGACATCAAGATTTTAAGAAATGAGGTAGCGCATTCAGGGCTTTTGAACACTTGTGATGCGGAACTGACCGCATACGAGTTAATGTTGGACTTGTTCTGTATATGCAATATTTTATCAGGAATGTTTATTGCTAAATTTGAGCCTTTCTTTATAATAGCCGATAAGATATACAACGACGAATGTACAGATAAAGAAGAAGCGGTGTTGGTCGGTTTATGGGAAAAACGCGTTATTTGGGGGAAAGAATTTTGGGGTGTTTTGGCGAACCCAAGTTTATATGATGATGAAATGAGACATTTTAGACCAGATGATATTCCTGATGATGCCCTGCATTTATGCGAATTTGCACATGATATTTCTCGTTGCGTAAAAACAGAAAAATTTTGGGGTTTAGTGTTAGATGAGTGCAAAGACAATACAAATGTTGACAAGGCGTTTGTGCAGACATTGATAGATGAATTAGAATCAACTCTTGATGCAGAAGCAAAAAAGATTTGTAATACCGTGAAAGAAATCCTAAATAATTAGCAACAAACTCGACTCCAAACTATATCTATCAGGAGGGCTTTAATGAGCGGAAAAATATTCGCAATTCGCGACGGAGAGGGTTTGATAGAATTGACACAGACCCCTTATGAGAATGAGGATTTATTTCAATCCTTGATTGAAAAGCACCCCGAAATTCTCGCAGGGGAGCAGATTAACCCGGAGAATCCTCGGAAATGGATTCTTGTATCCCGTGAAATGGGCGTTGCGTTGGACGACGGTTGGGGGCGGTCATGCGCCACCGCACCAACAAAAAAGGGTTCGCCCATATTTACGAACGCAACGGAAAACTCTGCATCAATTTGAAATGCGACCCGTTTGAAGCGGATTTTCTGCGGCAAGCGTTCGAGGACATAACACCCGGTTGGCACATGAACAAGGTGCATTGGAACACGGTCACGCTCGGCGGTGATGTACCTATAGACGAATTAGAAAGAATGATTGAGCGAAGTTATGATTTGATAAAACCGAAAGTGAGGAGAATAAAAAATGCCGATGTTCTTTAATATCTTGACCGTTGCCGCTTTATGTCTTTTCTACGGAATGTTTGCATTTGCGATAGCCATTGGCAAAATGGTAATGCGAGGCTTTGAGCGAATCAGGACTTACTTTCTGTTTGCGCTTACAATATACATTTATCTATCAAATATCTTTAACCTGCCGACTATTAGCTTCTTGAATACGCCGTTCTGGAACATTCCGGTTTTACGGTGGATTGGAGTAGTTATATTGTACATCGGTATTGTGCTTTACTACATTGATGTTATTCAGTTTGGCAGGAATTTAGCAATCGGCGTGGATAAAAACAGCAAGGGCTTAACAACAACCGGATTCTACGCACTCAGCCGAAATCCCATGTATATCAGTTTCATAATTTATTGGCTTGGTGCGTTTTTAGCCTTTTCCAACTTAGGTATGTTGTTGATACTGCTCGGCGAAGCAGTCTTTTATCATTTGCAAGTCGTTTATAAAGAAGAACCGTTTTTAAGTCAGCACTACGGTGTTGAATATGAAGAGTATTGTAAAAAGGTGAGAAGATGGCTATAACACACACCATGAAAAGCAAACTGCCGAGCGCACAAGCCGCAGAGTTTTATGATTTCATGGTCGCGCCGCCGCCGGAAGTATACGCAGAACATCACGAATTTCACGTTGTAAAGCACGGCAAGAAAACGCCTGTGGGCGACTTAATCTACTATGACCAACACATAAGCCCGAAACACAGGCTTAAATTTCACGCAATCACACGAGTTGCGAACAAGCCTAACCGCATCGTGTTTCAAATGCGTAAACTTGGCGTGAATTTGCCGGGGTATTTGGAATTGAATTTTACTGATACGGCAGAAGGTCTGCTGCTTACAGAAACGATACGAATTGGGTTTAACGGTTTTGGAAAAATTCTTGACCCATTCATAAGAGTGGTGTTTAACAAGTCGTTTTTCAAAGAGATGAACGCGCACCATAAGAGAGAATGGGCGAATTTAGCGGAAATTCTACAGGAGGAACATCATGCGTGACACAGAAAAAACCATCGGCAATATCATAGACAAGTAGAAAATCTGCCATCTTAGCTCTGTTGACGGCGACGGATTTCCAAACACGAAAGCCATGCTCAAACCGAGAAAGCGGCGATACGATGTATTACAAAGAAGGCGTGACCGACCCGGACTACTGCGTGTTGAAGTTTACGGCGGTCAAGGGGCGGTATTACAGCAATTTCAAGAGCGAGGATTTTGAGGTATGATACTGCAACCCATCCAAATTGACACAGACGAATACCCCGCCGAACTGCGGCCGCTCCTGTCCGGCGCAAAAATCTATGACAGCAGTTGCTCGCCGGAAACAAGGGTTGTTTTCGTTGATAAAGACGTCGGTTATTTCTTGAAGTCCGCAGCCAAAGGTGCGTTGGAACGTGAAGCCGTTATGACGAAATATTTTCACGGCAAAGGGTTTGCCGCCGAGGTTATTTCGTATCTGACCCATGAACGCGATTGGCTTTTGACAGCAAAAGTCCACGGCGACGATTGCACGGCGGCAAAATATCTCGAACAGCCTGAGCGACTATGTGAACTATACGCAGAACGGCTTGCCCAACTTCATGCCGAGGATTATAAAGACTGCCCGATTCAAAACCATACCGAACGCTATCTCGCCAAGATGGAACAGAATAAAATTGCCGACAGTTTTGACAAAAGCCACTTCCCCGACAGCTTCGGTTATCGGAGTACGGAGGAAGCGTGGGCAGTTATAGAAAAACACGGTCACTTGCTCAAAACCGATACCCTTTTACATGGCGATTACTGCCTGCCGAATGTCATCCTTGATGATTGGCGGTTCAGCGGTTTCATTGACCTCGACAGCGGCGGTGTCGGCGACCGCCATGTAGATATATTTTGGGGGATTTGGACGTTATGGTTCAATTTGAAAACGGATAAATACCGTCAGCGATTCATCGACGCTTACGGACGAAATAGAATTGACGAGGATATGTTGCGTGTCGTCGCGGCGGCGGAGGTGTTTGGCTGATGCAAATCTTAGTCGATGCCGATGCCTGCCCGGTCAAACAAATCATTGTCCGTCTGGCAAAGCAACGGAATATTCCCGTTACCATGCTGATTGATACTTCGCATGAGTTAAACGACGGTTACAGTAAA